>NZ_NRSM01000013.1 GCF_016584105.1 Ectothiorhodospira shaposhnikovii
AGGGCATTTCCAGTTGATCAGGCGTGTGCTGCCTTAGCAGTTCTTGCAGATCGGCTTCTTCATCCGGTGCCAGCTGTCTACCAGAACCCAGACGGCGACCTCGTTGTTGGCGAAGCAACGACTCCACACCTCCTGCGCGATACTTTGCCAACCAGCGGCCTACCGTCTGATAATGAACGCCCAGCTGTTCTGCAATCTCGCGCTGACTCAAGCCGCTCTCGGAAAGACGAACCGCCGTCTTGCGCTTCTCTTCCTGCGCCGCAGGGTGTAGGGTTCTGGCATCATCTTTTTTCATGCATCAAATCATAGCACAATGTGGATCTATTTGATTGCCGGGTTAATAATGGGCGTCGCGTGCCTGCATTTGTTATGAGATTGGCGATTTTGTCTCGGGTAGACAGTCCGCGAATTCTCTTTGAATTTTTGGGATTTTGCCACGCTGCTCACCACCCCCATGCAGAATAACCAACAACATGCCTACCATTACGGATACACCGTTGGATATTCTGACCATCTGCTCTACCAAAGGAAGTGGGTAGCCTTTGCTGTGGCGATGAATTGCATGAATGCCACCGTGTACAAAAGAACTAAGTGGCTTCCAAGAATACTCCCTGAACTCCAATAGCATGTTTACCGGTTCCTGTGGGGCTTTACCCTGCAATTTCTCGAGCATTTCGCTGAGCATTGGAAGCTTATTCGCTCTATCAGCCGCTTCCTGTGTCAATTCACTGGTTAATTTTGACACTGCGGCGTCAGACGCGGCATAAAGTAGCCACATGGCCCTGACCAGAGCTTCATACTGAAGACGGACAAGTCCTGTAGCAGACGTTAGATTGCCACCAGAAATCAGCATCTTTGCACTCTCGGCATGCTCGAAAGCAACACTACACATTACCCTGCTGGCCATGATTCTCTCCGAATCATCGAACGGAGTTAGCGACAAAAACTCCAAAAGCTTGCTTTCGAGTTCCGCTGATCGCGATAAAAGACTGTTTATCAATGGCTTCCCTTCTCATATTAACCCGGCAATCAAATTAATTACTTTACTTCGTTTTTAATCTTCAAAAAATCATCAACTTACAACGGGCGATACAGATATGAATGATTGCAAGGTTAATAAAATATAAGCGTTTATCCGCTGTGCGCAGCATGGCGGATAAACGCCTGTTTGACCAAGCCATGTACCGCACATCTTTATAATGGGAATTGTTGTATTTTTGGCGGCGGGCCAGGCGGGCCATGAGCGGCCCTTTGGCAGGTGTGGATTACCTGTGCGGGTTCCTTCAGCCACTGTGGAGCCATGCTGGGGGGTCCTTGGCAAGTGTGTTTTGAATAAACATAGCCTGATTGTTGGCCCGGTTTCAATGTTTTGCCCGCACTCAGGCCCGGCCTTTCCGGAGGCCGTTGTCAGCCTGCTCCGTCACCCGCTATTTTTCAATCACTTAACATCGTCGTGCCTTGAGCGTGAGACATGGGACAGGACGCGATATTTCGGCAATGACATGCAAACGACCTTTCCGGCATCGGGGACAAGAATACTCGGACGCTTCCTTGGGCGGCGCGGCGGTGGCTGCCGGTGGACGCGCCATCGACAATGCCCTCCTGACCTGATCAAGCTTTTGACGGCGGCACCGATTGGCCAAAAAGCCGGCCGCGAAACCGTCTTGACAGGGCCTTGACGGGAAACAGGTAATTGCCTGGCAGAATTGCCATAGTAAAAAACGCTGTGCTCACCGGCTTGTCCGGTGCAGCGTTTGGTTAGCTGCCGCCGTCAATGCGCTCCAGCCAATAAACCTGCAACACTCAGGTCTTCATCAATATCTGGCCAATGGATTCCTTCTCCATCTCCTAGAAGCTCCCAGTTTTTCAACTGTTCTTCCGAAGCACTGGATAAGCGAGGAAACCAAACCAGTGGCACAGTGATTGTGCGGCCATCCACAAGCTCGACGACAAGTGCCACATCGGTGCATCTAACATTATGAGCTTGAGGGTGAAGCTCAACTGCCAAAGTACCCATTCCAGACCTCCAAAATAGTATCTCTGTTTTCAATAACCAATTGCTCGAGTTTCCTCAATTCCTTGGGTGAAAATCGGGTTGAGCCTGCAAGGGCAACTGGCTGTGCGGGTTCCTTCAGCCACTGTGGAGCCATGCAGGGGGGGGCCTTGGCAAGTGTCTTCTGAATGAACATAGCCTGATTGTTGGCCCTGTTTCAATGCTTTGCCCGCACTCAGACCCGGCCTTTCCGGAGGCCGTTGTCAGCGTGGTCCGTCACCCGCTATTTTTCAATCACTCAACATCGTCGTGCCTTGAGCGACTGATTATGCATTATTCGTAGTGGCTCCAGAGGCGGAGGACCTTTACCGCTTTCTCGTCTTCGAGCACTTGGTACGCCAGGCGATGCTGGATATTGAGGAGGCGTGAATAGGCACCAGCAAGGTCACCAATGAGCTTCGCAAACGGAGGCGGCTTGCGGAAGGGATCTTCTGCCATCAGTTCCAACAACGCCCGGGCCTTTGGCTTCACGGCAATGGTTCCGTGGGGATATGCCGGCTTTCAGAGGCATCCCCCACGGCAAACCCCGGCTATCGGCTCACGGCCGTTCGTCCAGTTCCGCCCCTTCCTTCTTCACCGGCAGCATGACGCTGCGATCCACGCCCATCACCAGGGCAACGGCCGCCGCCACATAAATGGATGAGTAGGTGCCCACCACGATGCCGATGATCAGGGCCAGGGCAAAGTTCTGGATCACGGCGCCGCCCAGCAGGTACAGCGCCAGCAACACCAGCAGGGTGGTCACGCCGGTGATGATGGTACGGGCCAGGGTCTCGTTCACGGAGAGGTTCATCACCTGCTCCGCCCCCTGCTTGCGCAGCTTGCGGAAGTTCTCGCGGATGCGGTCATAAACCACGATGGTGTCGTTGAGGGAATAACCGATCACCGCCAGCACCGCCGCCAGCACCGAGAGATCGAATTCCAGCCAGAACAGGGAGAAAATCCCCAGGGTGATGATGACGTCGTGGACCAGGGCGGCTACCGCCCCCACCGAGAAACGCCATTCAAAGCGCAGGGCCACATAGATGAGAATCCCGATGAGGGCGTAGATCATCGCCAGACCGCCCTGCTCCCGCAGTTCCTCTCCCACCTGGGGTCCGACGAACTCCACCCGGCGCAGTTCCACGCCCGCGGGACCGCCGCTGCGCAGCACGTCAAGCACTTCCTCGGACAGTTCCGCGGTGTTCTCGCCCTCGCGGGGCGCGAGCCGGATCAGAACGTCACGGGAGGTGCCGAAGTACTGCACCGTGGCCCGGCCGAAACCGCCCGCCTCCAGTTGATTGCGGACTTCCTCCAGTTCCACCCCTTCCGGATAGCCCACCTCGATGAGGGTACCGCCGGTGAAGTCGATGCCGAAGTTCAGGCCGCGGAATCCCAGCAGCAGCAGGGAAGCGACGATGAGCACCAGCGAGACCCCCAGGGCGATACGGCGCTGCCCCAGAAAATCGATATTGGCCTTGGCAAAGTTGAGCTTCATGGTCGTCCCCGGGTCAGATGGCCAGCGTCTTGAGGCGACGCTGACGTCCGTAGGTCAGGTTGATGATGGCCCGTGTCACCACGATGGCCGTGAACATGGACACCAGGATGCCGATGGAGAGGGTGACCGCGAAGCCCTTGATGGGACCGGTACCGAACATGAACAGCACCAGGGCCGCGATCAGGGTGGTGATGTTGGCATCGGCAATGGTGGAGAAGGCCCGGTCATAACCGGACTTGATCGCCGCCTGGGGTGAATTGCCGTTGCGCAACTCCTCCCGGATGCGTTCGAAGATGAGCACGTTGGCGTCCACCGCCATGCCCACCGTGAGCACGATGCCGGCAATCCCCGGCAAGGTGAGGGTGGCCTGGAGCATGGACAGGATGGCCACGATCAGGACCAGATTCAGGGTCAGGGCCGCATTGGCCACCAGGCCGAACACCCGGTAGTACAGGGCCATGAAGATCAGCACCAGGACAAAGCCGATGGCCACCGAGGCAAAACCCCGCTCGATGTTGTCGCGTCCCAGGCTCGGGCCGACGGTGCGTTCCTCGACGATGCTCATGGGCGCGGCCAGGGCACCGGCACGTAGCAACAGGGCCAGGTTGCGGGCCTCGCGGGTGCTTTCAAGCCCGGTGATCTGGAAACGGCGGCCCAGCTGTTCCTGGATGCGGGCCACGTTGATGACCTCTTCCGTGCGGGTGGTGCGCCGGATCAGTTCACCGTCCTCTTCCACCGTCTCGGTGCTGGTCTCAATGAAGACCACGCCCATCAGACGGCCCACGTTCTCGCCGGTGACGCGGCTGAAGATGCGGGCCCCCTGGGCGTCCAGGTTGATGAACACCGCCGGGCTGCCGCTGTCCTGGGCGATACCGGAGGAGGCGTCATTGATAAAGTCGCCGGTGAGCATCACCTGGCGCTGCAACAGCACCGGGGTGCCGTCACGTTCGAAGTAGAGTCGGGAATTGGCCGGGGAGCGTCCGGTTTCAGCCGCGGTGAAGGGGTCGTTGCTTTCGTCCACCAGACGGAATTCCAGGGTGGCGGTGGCCCCCAGGATTTCCTTGGCCCGGGCGGTGTCCTGAACGCCGGGCAACTGGACCACGATGCGGTCCTCGCCCTGCTGCTGGATCACCGGTTCCGCCACGCCCAGTTCATCCACCCGGTTGCGCAGGGTGGTGATGTTCTGTTGCAGCGCCAGACGACGCTGGGCCGACAGATAGTCGGAGGTCACCGTGCCGCTGAGACGGAACACTTCGCCGGACTGGGTGGTACGGAAATCCAGGTCCCCCCGGTATTCCCGACGCAGCACCCGCAGGGCCTCGTCACGGCTGCCGGCATCGGCAAAACGCGCATGCACGCCGTCGGCGTCACGCTCCACGCTCAGATAACGAATGCTTGCATCCCGCAACTGGGTACGGAATTCACTGGTATAGCGCTCATAGATGTTGTCGGCCACGGCATCCATGTCCACTTCCATCAGGAAATGGACTCCACCCCGCAGGTCCAGGCCCAGGGACATGGGACGGGCATTGATGGCACGCAGCCAGCCGGGGGTGGCGGGGGCAAGGTTCAGCCCCACCACATGGTTCCCCGGCAGGGCCGTGCGCAGGATGTCCGCCGCCAGCAACTGGTCATCGGCGCTGTTGAAGCGCAGCATGAACTGGGCCCCGTCGAACTCCGCGGACTTCACCTCCACGCCCCGTCCTTCCAGTACGGCCTGGATCTGCAGGCGGGTGTCTGCATCCACCACGTCCGTGGCGGAGTTGGCCACCTGCACCACCGGATCCTCCGGATACAGGTTGGGGAGCGAGTAGATCACGCCCACCAGCATGACGACCACGATCAGGAGATACTTCCAGTAGGGGTATTGGTTCATGACGGGACCAGATGTGGACTAAAAGTGAAAGGCCGGATCAGATGTCCTTGATCGAACCCTTGGGCATTACGGTGGCCACGGCCTGGCGCTGGACGTTGACCACGACGCCTTCGGAGACTTCCACCTTGATGAAGTTTTCGGTCACCTGGGTGATCTTGCCCACCAGGCCGCCGTTGGTGACGATCTCGTCGCCCTTGTTCAGGCCGTCCACCATGGACTTGTGTTCCTTGGCGCGCTTGCTCTGGGGGCGGATGATGAGGAAGTACATGATCGCAAAGAAGATCACGATCATGATCAGGAATTCGATGAAACCACCGCCGGCGGGCTGCCCGGTCTGGGCGTAGGCATCGGAAATGAAGAAGTTCATGGCCGGGACTCCTTGAATTGAATGGATAATCAGTACGGTTCAGGATTCTTGAAGGGCGCCATTATGTCACAGACCGTGGGGTTTGCGCGCGCCGCTCATGGAAGGCACGGGCCCACGTCTCCAGGGTGCCGGCGGCGATGGCCTGGCGCATCTCCCGCATCAGGGTCTGGTAGTAGTGCAGGTTGTGGAGGGTAGCCAGACGACTGGCCAGGATCTCGTTGCACTTGTCCAGATGCTTCAGATAGGCCCGGGAATAGTGGCGACAGGTATAGCAGTCGCATTCCGGATCGATGGGCAGGGTATCATCCCGGAACCGGGCATTGCGAATCCGCATCACCCCGTCATGGGTATAGAGAAAACCATTGCGGGCATTGCGGGTGGGGATGACGCAGTCGAACATGTCCACCCCCCGGCGCACCGCCTCGACGATATCTTCCGGCTTGCCCACCCCCATCAGATAGCGGGGCCGATCCACCGGCATCAGCGGGGTGAGCCCGTCCAGCACCCGGTTGCGCTCCGCCTCCGGCTCACCCACCGACAGCCCGCCAATGGCGTAGCCGTCAAAGCCGATCTGCATCAATCCCTCCAGGGATCGGTGCCGCAGGTGGGCATACATGCCACCCTGGACGATGCCGAACAGGGCCGATGGATTGTCGCCGTGGGCCGTCCGGGAACGGGCCGCCCAGCGCAGGGACAGCTCCATGGAGTGACGGGCCTGATCCTCGGTGGCGGGATAGGGCGTGCACTCGTCGAAGATCATGACGATGTCCGAACCCAGCGCCCGCTGGACTTCCATGGAGCGCTCGGGGGTGAGCAGGATCTTCGAGCCGTCCACAGGCGAGGCAAAACGCACCCCCTCCTCCGTGATCTTGCGCAGCTGGGCCAGGGAAAATACCTGGAAGCCACCGGAATCCGTCAGGATCGGTCGCTCCCAGTGCATGAAATCATGCAGATCCCCATGGGCCCGGATCACTTCGGTGCCGGGCCGGAGCATGAGATGGAAGGTGTTGCCCAGGACGATCTGGGCACCCAGACCCTCCAGCTCCTCCGGGGTCATGGCCTTGACCGTGCCGTAGGTGCCCACGGGCATGAAGGCCGGTGTATCCACCACGCCACGGTCGAAGATCAGGCGCCCGCGGCGCGCGGCCCCGTCCCGGGCCATCAATTCAAACTGCATGTATCAGAGTTCCGTTGGTTCAAGGGGCCGGCGGGTCATGAACATGGCATCGCCGTAACTGAAAAACCGGTAACGCTCGCGCACCGCGTGCCGGTAGGCCGCAAGCACCTGATCCCGGCCGGCAAAGGCACTCACCAGCATCAGCAGGGTGGATTCGGGCAGATGGAAATTGGTCACCAGGGCGTCCACCACCCGATAATCGTAACCGGGCACGATGAACAAACGGGTATCACCCTCGAACGGCGCCAGCGCGCCGCCCCGGGCGGCGCTTTCCAGGCTGCGCACACTGGTGGTGCCCACCGCCACCACCCTGCCGCCCCGGGCCTTGCAGGCCGCCACCTGGTCACAGGTCCGTGCCGATACCTGTACCCATTCGGCGTGCATCACATGTTCCCGGATGTCCTGCACCCGTACCGGCTGGAAGGTGCCCGCCCCCACGTGCAGGGTCACGGAAGCGGTTTCGACCCCTCGGGCGCGAATCCGTTCCAGCAGGGCTTCATCGAAATGCAGACCGGCCGTGGGCGCGGCCACGGCCCCGGGGGCGCGGGCAAACACGGTCTGGTAGCGCCGGCGGTCGTCCCGGGTATCGGGACGATCAATATAAGGTGGCAAGGGCATGTGACCATGCCGCTCCAGCACCTCCAGCACCGGATCGGTGAAGCGTAGCCGGAACAGGTCACCCTCCCGGCCCAGCACCTGGGCCTCGGCCGCCTCTTCCAGCCACAGCCAGACCCCGGCACCGGGGGATTTGCTGGCGCGCAGATGGGCCAGCACCTGATGCCGGTCCTCCAGGCGTTCCACCAGCACTTCCACCCGACCGCCGGAGTCCCGCTTGCGGCCATGCAGGCGCGCGGGGATGACGCGGGTGTCATTGAACACCAGCAGGTCGCCCGGCTGCAGCAGGTCCGGCAGATCCCGGACCTGCCGGTCGACCAGCGCGCCGGAGGCGCCATCCAGATGCAGCAACCGGGAAGCGCTGCGCTCGGGCAATGGTGCCTGGGCGATCAGCTCGGGGGGGAGATCAAAGGTAAAGTCACTGACTTGCATGGCGCGCGATGGTAGCAGGAACCGTGGAGAGGGGCCATCGACACAACCGGGGATACCGGCAGTCCATGCCAAAATATGCTTGGCACAAGCCATGCAAGGCCGCTATAATCCGCAATCCCCACCTTGCCGGGATGGCGGAACTGGTAGACGCGCCGGACTCAAAATCCGGTTCTGGAAACAGAGTGCGAGTTCGATTCTCGCTCCCGGCACCATGAAAAACCCAAAAGGTCTGCGTGGCTGCACGGTGCCTTGAACAGGACACCCATGCCACCTCCGGCCTTTCAAGCGGCCACCGCCACGAGGAGCGCGGATGTCCGCTTCATCACGACATCCATCCCCATCCGCTTTTCGCAGGTACACTCTTGAACCAAGTACAGACCAATACGGCCGATTTCCGCGCCCTGGGCCTCATTGAGCCCGTCCTGACCGCCCTGAACGAGGCCGGTTACGAAGTCCCCACCCCCATTCAGGCCCAGAGCATTCCGCCGTTGCTCGCCGGGCAGGACCTGCTGGGTCAGGCCCAGACCGGTACCGGCAAGACCGCGGCATTTGCCCTGCCCCTGCTCTCGCGCCTGGACCTGAGCCGCAAGGACACGCAGATCCTGGTGCTGGCCCCCACCCGCGAGCTGGCCATCCAGGTGGCAGAAGCCTTCCAGACCTATGCCCGGCATCTGCCCGACTTCCACGTCATGCCCATCTATGGCGGCCAGTCCTACACTGTGCAGCTGCGCCAGTTGCGCCGGGGCGCCCAGGTGGTGGTGGGCACCCCCGGCCGGGTCATGGACCACATGCGCCGGGGCACCCTGAACCTGGAGGGCCTGACCGCCCTGGTGCTGGACGAAGCCGACGAGATGCTGCGCATGGGCTTCATCGACGATGTGGAATGGGTGCTGGAACAGACCCCCCAGAGCTGCCAGCTGGCCCTGTTCTCCGCCACCATGCCCGATGTGATCCGCCGCGTGGCGCGCAAGCACCTGAAATCGCCCCATGAAGTGCGCATCGCCGCCACCACCACCACCGCCAATACCATTCGCCAGCGCTACTGGCGGGTCAGCGGTCTGCACAAGCTGGATGCCCTCACCCGCCTGCTGGAGCATGAGGACTTCGAGGCCATGATGGTATTCGTGCGGACCAAGACCGAGACGGTGGAGATCGCTGAAAAGCTCACCGCCCGTGGTTACGCCGCCGAGGCCCTGAACGGTGACATCCCCCAGAAGCTGCGGGAGCGTACCGTGGACCGGCTCAAGCGGGCCCAGCTGGATATCGTGGTGGCCACCGACGTGGCCGCCCGCGGCCTGGATGTGGAACGCATCAGCCATGTGGTCAATTACGACATCCCCCACGATACCGAGTCCTATGTCCACCGCATCGGCCGAACCGGCCGCGCCGGTCGCAAGGGCGAGGCCATCCTGTTCGTGGCTCCCCGGGAGCAGCGCATGCTGCAGGCCATCGAACGGGCCACCCGCCAGCCCATCGAACCCATGCACATGCCCTCCGCCCGGGATGTGAACGAGCGCCGTATCGAGCGTTTCAAGCAGACCATCACCGACACCCTGGTGGGCGAGGATCTGTCCTTCTTCCAGAATCTGGTGGCGGAATACGTCCAGGAACATGACGCCGACCCCCAGGAAGTGGCCTCCGCCCTGGCCCACATGGCCCAGGGGGACTCCCCCCTCCTGCTGGATGAACGCTCAAACCCCGCCCCCCGCGCCATGGAGCAGGAGCGGGAGCGTGGCCCCATGACGCGGGAACGCGCCCCCCGGGAACGGGATGCCGGCCCGCGTCGCGCCCCCAGGGGCGCCGGACGCGGCGGGGAAGATACCGGCATGCAGAGCTACCGGGTCAACGTGGGCCATGTCCATGGCCTCAAGCCCGGCAACCTGGTGGGTGCCATCGCCAACGAGGCGGGACTGGACAACCAGCACATCGGCCGCATCAACATCGGCCCGGAGTCTTCCACCGTGGACCTGCCGGCCGACCTGCCCCGGGAGGTGCTGCAACACCTGAAGCAGGTCTGGGTGTGCGGACAGCGCCTGAACCTGGCACCGGCCGACGGCCACGAAGAGACCGGTGGTTTTGGCGGCGGTTTCCGTGACCGTCGCGGTCCCGGTGGTCCCGGCGGCAAGCCGCCCCGCGGCGCAGGCCCGAGAAAGCCGGGGGGCAAACCGGGCAAGCCCGGTATGGACCGGCCTGGAAAACCACGCCGTCGCGGCATGTAAGGACCGTGTCCGGCCCTCGCCGGACCGACCAAAGCCCGGTTCCGCCTGATCAGCGGGCCGGGCTTTTTTATTGCCCTGCCCCATCTATTGCCTCAGATCCCCTGATAAAAAAAATCTTGTTGCAGTTTTCTGCACAAGGTTTATAAGGCGTCGTAAATCACAACAATGTGGAGACACGACAGCATGGCAAGGGCCCCCGATTCCCTTCTGGCGGATGATGAAGACGACAGCGTTGACTGGAAGGAATCCGATAGCTCCGCGCGTCTTTCGGCGCGCCGTTCCCTGGAACTGCTCCTGGAGCGCAAGGCCCTGAAGCGTCAGCTGGAGGATGCCTTCGACGAAAACGATCCGGGTCTGAACGACCTGGACTGGTGATCGCGGTTCACGACAGGGCGCCTGGAGGGCGCTCCGGATCCGGCTGATCCGGCCGCCTCACCACGCCGGTCATTGCGGATCGGGAAGCCCGTCAGGCGCCATTTGCAGGACCAGGGACACGCGGCGGTTCTGCGCCCTGCCCTGGGGGGTGTCGTTGTCCGCCACCGGCTGCGTGTCGGCAAACCCCGCCGCCTGCAGGCGCTCGGGCGCCACCCCCTCACTGATCAGGTGGCGCACCACCACCGTGGCCCGGGCCACGGATAGCTCCCAGTTGGAGGGGAAACGCTCGGTGGCGATGGGTACATTGTCCGTATGTCCCTCCACGCTCACCCGCGCCACCTCGGGCCCGAAGATGGGGGCCAGACGACTGAGCAGCGCCACCCCCTCCCCCAGCAATTCCGCCCGGCCACTGGCAAACAGGATGCCTTCACGCATTCTCAGTTCCACCTGTCCCGGCGTGGTCAGCACATCCACGTCCTCCAGACCACCGCTCTCGGCCAGGGATTCGGTCAGATCCTGGGCCAGACGCTCCGCCTTGCCGGGGGAAGGGGCTGGAGGGATGGCCTCCACAATGGGGGGCACGATGGTTTCCTGACGGGGATATCCCAGTTCCACCGCCAGGGAATCCACCAGCTTGAGATGGCTTTCCGCATCCACGGTGGTATAGGCCAGGAGGATCACGAACAGCACCAGGACCAGGGTCAGCAGATCCACATAGATCAGCAGCCATGACTGATCATCATCCCGGGCAGAGGATGGTTCCGTGTCGGCATCCTGTGACCAGGGTGGGGGAAAGTGCGGGGCCGCCTCCAGTTCATCCTGAAGCAACTGCCTCTGCAGGTCCTGACCCTCGCTGCCGTCCTTATTATCCGTAACCGCATCAGCGGGGGCGGGCTGTGCCGGCCTTTGGAGAGGCTGGGTCACGACGTTCCTCCTTCATCCTCAGATCGTCCTGATGATGGGCCATGAAGGACTTGAGTGTTTCCCGGATATAGGCCGGTGAACGCCCCTTGCGCATCAGCGTGACCCCTTCCAGCACCATGTTCATCAGGATCATGCGCTCTTCCGTGCGCCGCTCCAGCTTGATGGCAATGGGCTTGAAGACCAGGTTGGCCAGGATCAGTCCGTAGAAGGTGGTGATGAGGGCCACCCCCAGGTTCACCGCGATCACCGCAAAGTCATTGGTGTCAGTGGCCAGCAACATGTTGATCAGGCCAATCAGGGTGCCCAGCATGCCGAAGGCGGGGGCATACATGGCCATGGTGCGGAAGATCTGGGCCTCGGCATGCTCCCGCCTGCGCAGCTGGCTCATGCGCCATTGCAGCAGGTCGTTGATGTCCTCCATGGGGGTGCCGTCGATGACCAGCTGCACTCCGGTACGCAGGAACGGGTTGCGAATCCCGTCGAGCCGGCTGTCCACCGCCGCCAGCTTGCCGCTGAACCAGAGCCTGGACACCTCGACGATCTCTTCCATGTCCTCCCGGAAGAAATAGCGCTCATTGCGCAGCACCAGCAGAAACACCCGGAATACCCGCACCACTTCATGGAGGGGATAGCTGAGCAGGGTGGCGGCGATGGTGCCACCCACCACGATGCCCAGACCGGGCAGATTGAGGAATACGCCCAGGTCCTGGGAGGTAAAGGCGATCACGCTGGCCAGCAGCACCACACCGCCGACCATGCCCAGCAAGGTGGAAGGGTTCATGGTGCCCAGTGTAATGCGAGGGGCCGGTGAAAGACCAGAAGCATCATGAGGCACGCTCCAGCAGCGCCACGAGTCCGGCCTCGTCCAGGACTTCAACCCCGAGTTCCCGCGCCTTTTCCAGCTTGGAGCCGGCGGCCTCGCCCGCAATCACGGCGGTGGTCTTGCGGGAGACACTGCCGGACACCCTGGCGCCCAGCGCCCGCAGGCGATCGGCCGCCTCCTCCCGGGTAAAGGCGCTCAGGGTGCCGGTCAGTACATAGGTGTGGCCCACCAGGGGCTGGTGGTCGGCATTGCGGGGGGTGTGTTCCTCCCAGCGTACTCCGGCCTCCCGCAATTGCCGGATCACTTCCCGGTTATGGGGCTGACGGAAGAAAGTGGCCACATGGGCCGCCACCTTGGG
This sequence comes from Ectothiorhodospira shaposhnikovii, assembly GCF_016584105.1. Lineage (GTDB taxonomy): Bacteria > Pseudomonadota > Gammaproteobacteria > Ectothiorhodospirales > Ectothiorhodospiraceae > Ectothiorhodospira > Ectothiorhodospira shaposhnikovii. The sequence goes on from NZ_NRSM01000013.1 coordinate 12,697, forward strand.
ACCCACGTCCGGCACCACCATCAGGGCCGCCTCGTCCGCCTGCATCAGGGCATCCAGACCGCCGAAGTGGGCGGCCAGGGCCCGTGCCGTGGCTTCGCCGACCTCGCGGATACCCAGGGCGAAGATGAAGCGATCCAGACTGGTGTGCCGGCTGCGTTCCAGGGCCTGGACGAGATTGGCCGCGGACTTCTCCCCCATGCGTTCCAGGGCTGCCAGGGCGGGTGCCTGCAGGCGGTAAAGATCATCCACATGCTCCACCAGTTCCCGTTCCACCAGCTGCTCGATGAGCCTGTCACCCAGCCCCTCGATGTCCATGGCCCTGCGGGAAGCAAAATGGCGGATGGCTTCCCGTCGCTGGGCGGCGCAGTACAGCCCCCCGGAGCAGCGGGACACCGCCTCTCCCTCGGGACGCTCGATGGCCGAGCCGCAGACCGGGCATTGCTCGGGCATGACGATGGGGCAGGCATCCGCCGGCCGGTCCGCCGCCACCACGGCCACCACCTCGGGGATCACGTCACCGGCCCGGCGGACGATGACCCGGTCACCGATGTGTACATCCTTGCGCCGGATCTCGTCCATGTTGTGCAGGGTGGCATTGCTGACGGTGACGCCGCCCACGAACACCGGCTCCAGACGGGCCACCGGCGTGATGGCGCCGGTGCGCCCTACCTGGAATTCCACTTCCCGCAGCCAGGTCATCTGTTCCTGGGCGGGATACTTGTGGGCAATGGCCCAGCGCGGAGCGCGGGAGACAAACCCCAGGGCCCGCTGCAGGTAAAACCGGTTCACCTTGTACACCACGCCGTCGATCTCGTAGGGGAGATTGTCCCGCAACCCGCCGATGCGCCGGTAATAGGCCAGACAGCCCTCCCCGCCCGTGACCACATCCCGCTCGGGACAGACCCGCAACCCCCAGTCCGCCAGGCGATCCAGGGTGGCCCCGTGGTTGTCAGGCATCTCACCGCCCTCCACATGCCCGGCGCCGTAGGCAAAGAAACTCAGGGGACGCCGGGCGGTGATCTCGGGGTCCAGCTGGCGCAGGCTGCCGGCGGCGGCATTGCGGGGGTTGACGAAGACCTTTTCCCCCCGCTCCCGGGCCAGGGCGTTGAGGGCCTCGAAGCGGGCCTTTTCCATGTAGACCTCCCCGCGGACTTCCAGAAGCCGGGGATGACCGCCGCCCCGCAGGCGCAGGGGAATGGCGCGCAGGGTGCGGATATTGGAGGTGACATCCTCGCCGGTGGTGCCGTCGCCCCGGGTCGCGCCCCGCACCAGCAGGCCATCCTCATAGATCAGGCTGACCGCCAGACCGTCCAGTTTGGGTTCGACGGCATATTCCACCGGGGCCTCCCCTTCCAGTTCCAGCCGTTCCCGCACGCGGCGATCAAAGGCCAGCACATCGGCCTCCTCGAAGGCATTGTCCAGGGACAGCATGGGCAGCAGATGGACCGCTTCGGGAAAGGCCTCCAGGCGGCTCCCGCCCACCCGCTGGGTGGGCGAGTCGGGCGTGACAAGCGCCGGATACTCGGCCTCCAGGGCGCGCAGTTCCTGCATCAGCGCATCATAGGCCGCATCCGGGATCTCGGGAGCATCCAGGACGTAATAGTGGTGATCATGATGGGCAATCAGGGCACGCAGGCCCTGCGCCCTGTCGCGGACGGTATCGGGAATGGAAGCAGACATGGGCAGGAAAGTCCGTTATCGCCCCGCCGATCCCAGGCCCGCGCGCAGCTGCCAGCGGCGGATATCCTCGCGGATATGCTCGCTGCCCTGGCGGGTCAGGGCACTGCGGGAGGCGTCCAGCACCTGCCCCTTGAGACGCTCCGCCAGACCTTCGGCACAGTGGTACATGGCATCGAAGCTCTCCACCCCATCGCAGGGTCCCGGCAGCTGCAGGAACAGGGTCACCCCCGGAGTGGTGAATTCATCCATGAACTGGGGATCGAACGTGCCCGGATTGAGCATGTTGGCCAGACTGAAGACCGGCAACTGGCGCCGGCCGGCCGTCACCAGATAGTGATAGATGTTCATGTCGCCGAACTCCATCCCCTCCGCGGTCAGGGCGGTGGCCAGGTCCACGCCGAGGAAACGGTCGTCCTCGCCGGCCACCACGTGCAGCACCACCAGCTTTTCCTGCGGCACATCCGGTGTCCCGGGACGCTCGACCGGCTCCGGTGAAGCCGGCGCCGGAGGCTCCATTGCCTCGATGGATTCCGCGGGTTCGACCGAAACGGTCGCCGGCCCTGCCTTCGTGCGCTCCCTGGCCGGTGGATGGGCGTCCGTCACCCCGCCCAGCCCGGGGATCTTCGGCAGCCGCCCCAGCAGACCGGCGCCGGAGGTCTTGCCGGTGGACAGGGCCGTCTTTTCCTCCCGGGCCTGCATGGAGGGCGCGGCCTTCTTCACGGTCATGGCCACGGGCCGGTCACGGACCTCTTCCACCACCAGATCCCTCAGCTCTTCCAGTTCATCTCCACCGCGGGGCGGGTCCTGGAAGCCATCATCGGCGCGGATGTGCACATGCTCCAGCTCATCCGGCTCCAGCTTTTCCCGGGGCGGCTCCCGCCGTCGCCTGGGCGCCCGCATGCGGCCGGCCAGATAGATGCCGACAAGAATCATGATTCCCAGTATCAACAGAATCCAGCGCAACGTATCCATCTCCCGGGTCCTTCTTTGGTTGTGTCTCAGGCAGTGGCCATCTGGGCGGCTTCTTCCACGTCCACGGTCACCAGACGGGAGACCCCCGGTTCCCGCATGGTCACGCCCACCAGTTGATCGGCCAGCTCCATGGTTGTCTTGTTGTGGGTGATGAAGATGAACTGTACCCGTTCCGACATCTCCCGCACCAATGCACAGAAGCGCCCCACGTTGGCTTCATCCAGGGGGGCGTCCACCTCGTCCAGCATACAGAACGGCGCCGGGTTCAGCTCGAAGATGGCAAACACCAGGGCCACGGCCGTGAGCGCCTTTTCGCCACCGGACATGAGGTGAATGGTGGACAGACGCTTGCCCGGCGGACGGGCCATCACCGCGATCCCGGTGGACAGCAGATCATCCCCGGTCATCTCCAGGTGGGCCTGCCCGCCGCCGAACAGCCGGGGGAACATCTCCCCCAGCCGTCCGTTCACCCGTTCAAAGGTATCGCGAAAACGGCTCCGGGTCTCCCGGTCGATGCGCTGAATGGCATTTTCCAGGGTCTCCAGGGCCTGCGTCAGGTCATTGAACTGGGCATCCAGATAGGTCTTTCGCTCGATCTGGGTCTTGTATTCATCAATGGCCGCCAGATTGATGGGCCCCAGACGCGCAATGCGCTGCCCCAGCTCATCCACCTGACGCTGACGGTCCGCCACCGTGGCCTCCGGGTCCAGTTCCGGGAGCAGCGCGGCCAGGGTGAAGCCGGTCTCCTGCAACTGTTCCAGGACCGTCTGTCTGCGCACCTTAATCTCCTGCCAAGCCATGCGCAATTCATCAAGACGGCCGCGCAGGGCTTCCGTCTCCCGCTCGGCCTCCAGGCGATGCCGGTCCTTGTCCCGCATCTCTGCCTCCAGGGACTGGACCCCGGCACGGGCCTCGCCCAGGGCGTGTTCCACGTCCATGCGGTCTTCCACCAGGGTGGCCAGGGTGTCTTCCAGCTCGCCGATGGGGGCCTCGGCATCGTCCAGGGCGGTCTGCAGGTCTTCCAGACGGGCCTGCAGCTGGCCGGACTGTCCCTGCAGGCGCTCCAGGGCCTGACGGGTGGCATCCCGGGCGGCCCGCAGGGTCTGCAGCTTCAGGGCCATGCGATGCACCGCCTCCCGGCGGGCCTGGGCCTCGGTCCTGATCATGTCCAGGTCACGGCGCAGGCCATCCCGGTCCCGTTCCAGGGACTCCCGTTCCCGGGCCAGTACCTCCATCTGCGTGACGGCCTCGTTGCGGCGACGGGTGGCCTGCTGCAGGGCTTCCTGCTCCTGCAGGCGCTGGGCACGCACCTCGGTGATCTCGCCTTCCACCCGCTGCATGCGGGTCTCCACCTGTTCCAGGCGGGTGCGGCGGTTGCTGAGCTGGGCATCCAGCTCACTGGCGGTCCGGTGGGCCTGGTTCAGTTCCACCTGGGCCTGGTCACGCCCGGCCTCCAGCTCGCGCAGGCCTTCACGCCCCTCTTCCAGATCCTGCTGGCGGGTCTCCAGTGTCTCCTGCAGGGCCTGCATCTCTTCCTTAAGTTGCCGCAGTTCCCGGTCCCTGCCGATCAGGCCCGCATGTTCGTCCCGGTCCCGGGCCACTCTGAGCCAGCGCCGCCCCATCCAGATCCCCTCCGGGGTGATCACGGATTCCCCGGGACCCAAGCGAGGGCGCAGGGCCAGGGCGGTCGCAAGGTCCGTGGCGACATGCACATCCGCCAGCAGGTCGAGCAGCGGGACGGGGCCGCGCACCCGGTCCGCCAGCCGGTCCGGGGTCGGGGCATCGCCGGCGCCGGTGATATCGCCGGTTTCCCAGGCCAGCAGATCCCCCTGTTCCAGGGAGCCGCAGACCTGGGCCACCGGATCCAGGGCCGGCACGCAGATCGCCTCCAGGAACTGGCCCAGCACCGTCTCCACGGCCTTTTCCCAGCCGGGCGTCACGTCCAGCCCTTCTCCCAGACGGGGGGCATCCGCCAGTCCCTGCCTCTTGAGCCAGCCCATCACCGAGGCGGTCTGCTTGCCCAGGGCCGCCTGCTGCAGGGCCTCCAGGGAGGCCAGACGACCGCCCAGGGACTGGATGCGGCGGCGCAGTTCATCCACCTGGCCCTGATGCAGACGGGTCTGTTCCCGGTTGTCATGAATCCGGTCGCGAGCCGACTGCAGGGCCTCGTCCAGGGTTTCCACCCGGGCATGGGCCAGCACGGACTGGTCCTCCAGTGTCCGGATCTCGGCACGCAGGGCATCCGTGGACAGGGTTTCCCGCTCCTGGGTGAGACGGGACAGACGCTCATCCAGGGCGTGGATCTGGCGTTCCAGTTGTTCCATGCGGGTCCGCTCCACCTGGGCCGCCTGGCTGGGCTCGGCCGCCCGCCGGTTGAAGGCTTCCCAGCGGCCCTGCCAGGCCACCATGGCCTGCTCCGCCTGCAACAGCCGTTCACCGATCTCTTCCAGGGCCTCGCTGCCCACGGCATGCTCCGGCTCCAGGGATTCCAGTTCGGTCAGCACCTCCACCAGGCGGGCTTCGTCATCCTGGATGTGGCTCCGGGTCTGGGCCAGGCCGTCCCGCACCTGCTCAAGCTCCCGGGACTGCCGTTCCCGCAGTTCCCGGTGATGCTGGATGGACTGTTCGGTGCGGGAGATTTCGCTGCCCAGGCGGTAGTAGCGTCCCTGGACTTCATTGAAGGTCTCGTTGGCATCCACCAGGGCCTCCCGGTCCTGCTCCAGCCCGGCTTCCAGCTGCCGCTGCCGGGCCACCGTGGCCTCCAGGCGGGTTTCCTGCGCCCGCAGTTCCTGCTCCCGGTGCCCGGACTCCGTCTCCAGATCCCTGAAGCGCAGGGCCATCAGCTCCGCCTTGAGACGGCGTTCTTCATCCCGCCAGGCCTTGTAGCGCTCAGCCACGTCCGCCTGGCGCTGCAGGTGGCGCAGCTGCTTGTCCACCTCGTCGCGCAGATCCTGCAGGCGTTCGAGGTTCTCGCGGGTATGGCGGATGCGGGTTTCGGTTTCCCGTCGCCGTTCCTTGTACTTCGAGATGCCCGCGGCCTCTTCCAGGTAGACCCGCAACTCTTCCGGCCGGGCCTCGATGATGCGGGAGATCATCCCCTGCTCGATGATGGCGTAACTGCGGGGCCCCAGTCCGGTGCCCAGGAAAATGTCGGTGATGTCCCGCCGCCGGCAGCGGGTGCCGTTGAGAAAATACTGGGACTGGCCGTCCCGGGAGACGCGGCGTCTGATGGAGATCTCGGCGTACTGGGCGTACTGCCCCCCCAGCACCCCCTGACTGTTGTCGAATACCAGTTCGATGGAGGCCTGACCGACGGGTTGACGGGTGGAGGAGCCATTGAAAATGACGTCTTCCATGGAGTCGCCGCGCAGATAGCGGGCGGAGGACTCCCCCATCACCCAGCGCACGGCATCGATGGTATTGGACTTGCCGCAGCCATTCGGTCCCACGACGCCCACCCGGTTGCTGGGCAGCAGGATGGTGGTGGGATCGACGAAGGATTTGAAGCCGGCCAGTTTGATCTTGCTCAGTCGCATCGAGAGGCGATTATTCCCAGTACGGTAGACGGGTTCCGGCACATTGGTGCAAGGGCGTAGAATATCAGGCTGTACCAACCACTGATGATCGGATATCGAACAGCATGTCGAGCCAGCCCAGCAAGACCCTGGAAACCTTTGAAAATCCACAAAAGGATCGGGATTATACCATTCGCATCCGGGTGCCGGAGTTCACCTGCCTCTGCCCCAAGACCGGCCAGCCGGACTTTGCCGAACTGCGACTTGAATATGTGCCTGACGAACGGTGCGTGGAACTCAAGTCTCTGAAGATGTATGTGTGGTCATTCAGGGATGAAGGTGCCTTTCACGAGGCGGTGACCAACCTCATCCTCGGCGATCTGGTGGCGGCCACGGCGCCCCGCTTCATGCGTCTGACGGCGGAATTCAACGTACGTGGTGGTGTGTATACCACCGTGACGGCCGAGCACCGTGCCCCCGACTGGCAGCCGCCGCTGGAAGTGAAGCTGCCCTGACCGCCGGATGCCCCGGCTGACCCGAGTCTGTCATTCCCGCATCAGCGGGAATCCAGTGCCTGTAGAACCCCCTGGACTCCCGCTTTCGCGGGAGTGACGGCAGGGTGAGGGGCGAAAGAGAGTGGGTGTGACGACAGAGAGGGACGGGCGTGAGGACAGAAGGGTGGGAATGACGACAGAGGCATGGGAGTGCCTGCGAGAAGCTTCGTCGGAACTTCACTGCCGTCGGAACTTACCCTATCGGATCGGAGCGTCCCCTACCGGAAACGATTCACGGCGTCCTTGAAGGCCTTCGACATGCTTTCCCAGGCCGACTCCATGCCTTCACGCATGTGTTCCCAGGCATCCTCGCTGGCATCCTGCAGCTCGTGCATTCTCTCGCGGGCCTTGTCCCGCTGCTCCCGCATGGCCGCGAGCTGTTCCTCGTACTGGATCTTCATGTCCGCCTGGGCAGCCTGGGCCTTGGCTTCCAGCTTGTGGATCTCCGCATTCCATTCATCCAGTCTGGCCTTGAGCTTTTCGATGTGAGCTTCGCGTTGACTCATGGTCACCTCCTTATTCACTGGGATCGACGGCACAGGCGTTGCCTGACCGTTCCATGAGTCTAGACCATCGACAGGGTACCCGGTTCGGACCTATTTCACGGATTGCCGCAACTGGCTCTGCCAGAGTCCGGCATAGACCCCCTGCCGGGCCAGGAGGACATCATGGGTGCCCTGCTCCACCACCTGCCCCTGGTCCAGCACGATGATGTGATCCGCATCCTGAATGGTAGAGAGCCGATGGGCAATGGCCAGGGTGGTACGCTCCCGGGCAATCTCCTTCAATGCACCCATAATGGCCTGCTCCGAATGGGAGTCCAGGGATGAGGTGGCCTCGTCAAGGATCAGAATGGGCGGGTCCTTGAGGATCACCCGGGCAATGGCGATGCGCTGTTTCTCGCCGCCGGAGAGTTTGAGTCCCCGCTCCCCCACCACGGTGTCGTACCCCTGGGGCAGACGGGCAATGAAGTCTTCCAGGTGGGCCAGATGGGCGGCCCGCCGCACGGCGGCCTCCGTGGCACCGGGACACCCGTAGGCAATGTTGTAACGGATGCTGTCGTTGAACAGCACCGTATCCTGGGGCACCACGCCGATGGCCGCCCGCAGGCTGTCCTGGGTCACGTCCCGGATATCCTGCCCATGGATGCAGATACTGCCCCGGTCCACGTCGTAGAACCGGAACAGCAGACGGGCCAGGGTGGACTTGCCGGCACCGCTGGCGCCGACGATGGCCACCTTGTGCCCGGCGGGTACATGAAAGCTCACCCGGTCCAGAATCCGCCGATCCGGGCCGTAGCCGAAACAGACGTCCGTGAACCGGATCTCTCCGCCATCGGCCACCAGCGCGCCCGCCCCGGGGCGATCCACCACCCTGGGCGACTGATCCATGAGGCCGAACAGGCGCTCGATGTTGATCAGGGATTCGCGGATCTCCCGGTACACAAAGCCCAGGAAGTTCAGCGGGATGAACAGCTGGATCATGTAGGCGTTGACCATCACCAGATCCCCCACCGTCATCTCTCCGGCAGCCACCCGGGAGGACGCCATGATCATCATGACCGTGATGCCACCGGCAATGATCAGGGCCTGGCCGGAGTTGAGCGCCGCCAGGGACAGGCGATTCTTCATCCGCGCCGATTCCCAGGATTCCAGATCCGCGTCATAGCGCCGGGCCTCGAAGGCCTCGTTGCCGAAGTATTTCACCGTTTCATAGTTGAGCAGACTGTCCACGGCACGGGTGTTGGAGCGGTTGTCCATCTGGTTGGCCTCGCGCACGAAGCGGTTGCGCCACTCGGTCACGAAGATGGAAAAGATCACGTAGATGCCCACCGACAACACCATGGTCACGGCAAAACCCGGACTCAGGATGAGCATCAGGATCACCGCCACCATGGCGATCTCCAGCAGGGTGGGGATGATGTTGAAGACGGTGAAGCGCAGCAGGAAGCTGATACCGGTGGTGCCCCGTTCGATGTCCCGGGTCAGGCCGCCGGTGCGCCGGGACAGGTGAAACCCCAGGTCCATCCGGTGCAGATGCTCGAACACCCGCAGGGAAACCCGCCGCATGGCCCGCTCCGCCACCCGGGCGAAGACGGCATCCCGCAGCTCGCCGAAGAACACCGAGCCGAACCGCAACAGACCATAGGCCAGCAATAACCCCAGGGGAATGGCCACCAGGGCCGCTTCCGCCGAGGGATCGAAGTGGTCCACGATGTACTTGAGGGCCACCGGCACTGCCACGTTGGCCAGCTTGGCCAGGGTAAGAAAGAGCACGGCCAAGGCCACCCGCCCCCGGAACTCCATCAGATAGGGCAGCAGGCTGGCAAGGATGCGCCAGTTGATGGGCTGGTCGGAATAGGCGTAATCGGAGCGGTGTCTCACATCATTTCCGGCAATGGACGGAATCGTCCGTTATACCCAATGAGATCAATCAAGGAAATATTCCAAAATTCCCGGACTGCTGTTGTTTTGCGCATTACAACTGAATAATCTCTTGTAGTTCAGCTCTCTCCTCCCCACAGGAACACCCGCAACATGACTTTCAGCCTTCAGCAACATGGCATCAACGTGGCAAAGGTGCTGCGCAACCCCTCCCCGGCAGTCCTTTATGAAGGGGCCCTGGCCCACGAGCACGGCTCCGCCATCTCCTCCACCGGTGCCCTCATCGCCAAGTCCGGCGCAAAAACCGGCCGTAGCCCCAAGGACAAGCGTGTGGTCCAGCATGATCACATCAACGACGATGTCTGGTGGGGCTCCGTCAACGTAGGCCTGGAACCCGGCAGTTTCGACAGCCTGCGCACCCAGGCGGTGGACCATCTCAATACCTGCAGCCGCCTGTATGTCATCGACGGCTTTGCCGGCTGGGACCCCCGCTATCGCATCCGCATCCGGGTGATCTGCGAGCGGGCCTACCACGCCCTGTTCATGCAGAACATGCTGATCCGCCCCACCGCGGAAGAACTGGAAAACTACGGCGAGCCGGACTACGTGATCTACAACGCCGGCCGCGCCGCCGCCGACACCGGCATCCCCGGCGTGAAGAACAGCACCAGCGTGAGCCTGTGCTTTGATCGCCGCGAGTTCGTGATCCTGGGCACCGAATACGCTGGCGAAATGAAGAAGGGCGTGTTCACCATCATGAACTACATCATGCCCAAGCAGAACGTGCTCTCCATGCACTGTTCCGCCAACGAGGGCAAGGACGGTGACGTTTCCATCTTCTTCGGCCTGTCCGGCACCGGCAAGACCACCCTTTCGGCCGATCCCGAGCGCGCCCTGATCGGTGACGACGAGCACTGCTGGAGTGACGAGGGGGTTTTCAACATCGAAGGCGGCTGCTACGCCAAGGCCATCAGCCTGGACCCGAAAGCGGAGCCGGAAATCTTCAATGCCATCCGTTTCGGTGCCGTGCTGGAAAACGTGGTCTACGACCAGGATACCCGGGAAGTGAACTACGAGGACGGCAGCATCACCGAAAACACCCGCTGCTCCTACCCGGTGGAATTCATCCCCAATGCCAAGATCCCCTGCACCGGGGGACACCCGAGCAACGTGATCTTCCTCACCTGTGACGCCTTCAGCGTGCTGCCGCCGGTCAGTCGCCTGACCCCGGCCCAGGCCATGTACCACTTCATCAGTGGCTACACCGCCAAGGTGGCGGGCACTGAAGTGGGCGTGACCGAGCCGGAGGCCACCTTCTCCGCCTGCTTCGGCGCTCCCTTCCTGGTCTGGCACCCGACCCGCTATGCGGAACTGCTGGCGGAACGCATCCGCAAGCATGACGTGGGCGTGTGGATGGTGAACACCGGCTGGAGCGGCGGTCCCTACGGGGTCGGCAAGCGCATGAGCATCGCCCACACCCGGGCCATCATCGACGCCATCCATGACGGCTCCCTGGACCAGGTGGAGACGGTACCGGACCCCATCTTCGGGGTGCATATTCCGGTTTCCTGCCCCAACGTACCGGACGAGGTGCTGGTGCCTTCCAACACCTGGCAGGACCAGCAGGCCTATCAGGAGACGGCCCGCAAGCTGGCCCGCCTGTTCCACGAGAATTTCAAAATCTACGCGGACCAGGCCAGCCCGGAACTGCTGGAAGCGGCACCGCGGGTGGAGTGAGCCTTTTCCTCCCCTCACCCCAGCCCCTCTCCCGCAAGGGGAGAGGGGCTACTGCAGGAAAACCCGCAACCGCTCCACCGCCTGCTCCAGCACCGGCAGATCCCGGGTGTAGGCAAACCGCACATGGGAGCGGGCCAGATGGTCGCCAAAATCCAGGCCGGGGGTGATGGCCACCCCCGCCTCTTCCAGACAACGCTCCGCCAGGGCAAAGCTGTCCTCGCCGAAGGCGGTGCTGTCCCCGTAGAGGTAGAAGGCCCCACGGGGCGTCACCGGCACCTTCAGGCCCAGTTCCCGCAGGGCCGGCAGCAGGAAATCCCGCCGGGTGCGAAAGGCCTCCCGGCGGGCCTCCAGAATGTCCATGCAGGCCGGGGTGAAGGCGGCCAGGGCCGCGTGCTGGGCCGGCGTGGAAGCCGCCAGGAACAGGTTCTGGGCCAGTTTGTCCAGCTCCCGCACGCAGTCCCGGGGCGCCACCACCCAGCCCAGACGCCACCCGGTCATGCCGAAAAACTTGGAGAAGCTGTTGATGACGAACAGGTCTTCGGACAGGGCCGCCGCGGTGCCGTTCTCCCCTTCATACACCAGCCCCTGATAGATCTCGTCCACGATCAGGGCGCCCCCACGATCCCGGGTGAAGTCCAGCAGTCCGGACAGCAAGGCGCGGTCCGCCAGGGTGCCGGTGGGGTTGGACGGGGTGGCCACCATGGCCGCCACGGTCCGCTCCGACCAGTGCCGGGCCAGGAGGGACGCCGTAAGCTGGTAATCCGTCTCCGCCCCCACCGGCACCGACACCGCCTCCCCCTCGAAGGTACGCACGAAATGCCGGTTGCACGGGTAACCGGGATCAGTCATCAGCACCTGATCACCGGGATTGAGCAAAATGCCCATCACCAGCAGCAGAGCGCCCGACGCCCCGGGGGTGATCACGATGCGCTCGGGGGCCACGTCCGCCCCCAGGACATCCTGGTAGTAGCGGGCGATGGCCTCCCGCAGGGCGGGCAGGCCGGTGGCCGGGGTGTAATGGGTGTGTCCCGCCTGCAGGGCGCGGATACCGGCCTCCACGATGGGGGCCGGGGTCTGAAAATCCGGTTCGCCGATCTCCAGATGGACGATATCCCGTCCCTGGGCTTCCAGACACCGGGCGCGGGCCAGCAGGTCCATGACATGAAAGGGCTGGATGTGAGCCATCCGCCGGGCGATGGGGCGTGCGGGCGACATGGTGATGTCAGGACACCTCGGGCCGCATGTGGGGGAACAACAACACGTCCCGGATGGAGGGTGAGTCGGTGAACAGCATCACCAGCCGGTCGATGCCGATCCCCTCCCCCGCCGTCGGCGGCAGGCCGTGTTCCAGGGCCCGCAGGTAATCGGCATCAAAGTGCATGGCCTCGTCGTCACCGGCCTCCTTCTCCGCCACCTGGCGCCGGAAGCGCTCCGCCTGGTCCTCGTAGTCGTTGAGCTCGGAGAAGCCGTTGGCGATCTCCCGGCCACCGACGAAGAATTCGAAACGGTCGGTGACGAAGGGGTCGTCGTCGTTGCGCCGCGCCAGGGGTGACACCTCGGTGGGATAGGCGGTGATGAAGGTGGGGTCCTTGAGACGGGATTCCACCGTCTTCTCGAAGATCTCGATCCACACCTTGCCCAGACCGTAGCTGTCCTTGAGGGGGATGCCCAGTTGCCGGGCCACCTCGCGGGCACGGGCCTCGTCCTCCAGGTCGGCGGCCGAGAGCGACGGATTGAAATGCAGGATGGACTCCTTGACGGTCATGCGGGCAAAGGGTCGGCCGAAGTCATAGGTATCGCCCTGGTAGTTCACCAACGTGGTGCCCAGCACGTCCCGGGCCAGGGTGCGCAGCAGGTCTTCCGTCAAGTCCATGAGCTCATGGTAGGTGACGTAGGCCTCGTAGAACTCCAGCATGGTGAATTCGGGGTTATGCCGGGTGGACAGGCCCTCGTTGCGGAAGTTGCGGTTGATCTCGTAGACCTTTTCGAAACCGCCCACCACCAGGCGCTTCAGGTACAGCTCCGGGGCAATGCGCAGGAACAGCTGCATGTCCAGGGCATTGTGGTGGGTGGCAAAGGGCCGGGCGGTGGCACCGCCGGGGATGGCCTGCATCATGGGGGTTTCCACTTCCAGGAACCCACGACGGTTCAGGTAATCACGGATCGCCTGGATGATGCGGGTACGGACCCGGAAGGTCTCCCGCACCGGTTCGTTCATGATCAGATCCACGTAACGCTGGCGGTAACGGGTTTCCATGTCCGACAGGCCGTGGAACTTCTCCGGCAGGGGCCGCAGGGACTTGGTCAGCAGACGCAGGCTGTCCACCTGTACCGACAGCTCACCGGTCTTGGTCTTGAAGAGGGTCCCTTCGGCACCCAGGATGTCCCCCAGGTCCCAGGACTTGAAGTCCTGGTACACCCCTTCCGGCAGGGCATCCCGCTGCACGAAGAGCTGGATACGCCCGGACATGTCCTGCACCTGGGCAAAGCTGGCCTTGCCCATGACCCGTTTGGCCATCATGCGACCGGCCACGGATACCCGCACCGGGGCTTGCTCGAAGAAGGCATCGTCCCGCTCGTCGTATTCGGCGTGGAGTTCACCGGCCATGACGTTGCGACGGAAGTCGTTGGGGAAGGCGATGCCGCCTTCACGCAGACGGCCCAGCTTCTCCCGGCGCTGGGCAATCAGCTTGTTTTCGTCCTGGGTCTGGTCGTTCATTGGCTTGATCGGGGTCCTGATGGGAATGCAGTGCGTGAAACGGCGGCTCAAAGCCCGCTCTTGAGGCTGGCTTCGATGAAGGGGTCCAGATCACCGTCCAGCACGGCCTGGGTGTTGCCCACTTCCACGCCGGTGCGCAGGTCCTTGATGCGGGACTGGTCCAGCACATAGGAACGGATCTGGCTGCCCCAGCCGATGTCGGCCTTGTTGTCTTCCATGGCCTGCTTCTCGGCGTTGCGCTTTTGCAGCTCCAGCTCATAGAGCTTGGCCTTGAGCTGCTTCATGGCCGTGTCCTTGTTCTTGTGCTGGGAACGGTCGTTCTGGCAGGCCGCCACCACGCCGGTGGGCACGTGGGTGATACGCACGGCGGACTCGGTCCGGTTCACGTGCTGACCGCCGGCGCCGCTGGCACGGTAGACGTCGATACGCAGGTCCGCCGGATTGATCTCGATATCGATGTCGTCATCCACTTCCGGGGACACGAACACCGAGGTAAAGGAGGTATGACGGCGGTTGCCGGAGTCAAAGGGGGACTTTCGCACCAGACGGTGGACGCCGGTTTCGGTGCGCAGCCAGCCGAAGGCATAGGGGCCGTCAAAGCGGATGGTGGCACTCTTGATGCCCGCCACGTCCCCTTCGGAGACTTCCATCAGTTCGGTCTTGAAGCCGCGACGCTCACCCCAGCGCAGGTACATGCGCAGCAGCATCTCCGCCCAGTCCTGGGCCTCGGTGCCGCCGGAGCCCGCCTGGATGTCGAGGAAGGCGGCGCAGCCGTCCATCTCGCCGGCGAACATGCGCTGGAACTCCAGCTCGCCCACCTGCTGTTCGAACCGCTCCAAATCGGCCTCGACAGCCTGGGCGGTGTCCCCGTCGTTCTCTTCCTGGGCCAGTTCCAGCAGCTCGCGGGTCTCGCTCAGGCTGTCGGTGAGGGTGGCCAGGTTACCGACCACATGGTCCAGCTGGGCACGCTCGCGCCCCAGGGACTGGGCCTTTTCGGGGTCGTTCCAGATATTGGGGTCTTCCAGTTCCCGACTGACTTCTTCCAGGCGCTCGCGCTTGGCATCGAAGTCAAAGATACCCCCTCAGGGCTTCCACACGCCCTTGCAGATCCTTGATTTGGGAAAACAGCGGGTTGAGTTCCAGCATCGCTCGGCCTTTCAACGCGAATATGAATGGGGAAAAGCCGGGTATTGTAGCAGGTGGTTCGCGGGGATAGCACCTCGCCGCCAGCCCGCGACCGGACACTTCAAGGACCGGGCGGGAACACCACGCGCATGCTCCCACCCGGCAAGACATCAGAAGTAGTCGAACAGGGACAGCCTCTGCACCTGCATGTAGGACAACTGGGCCGCCTGCAGACTCACCTGCTGGAGGCTGAACCGGCTGATGGCCTCGGCGTAGTCGAGATCCCGGATCTCGGACAGCGTGGTTTTCATCTGCAGGATCTGGTCGGCGTTCATGTTCTCCTGGGATTCCAGCACGTTCAGGCGGGCACCCATGGTGGCCCGGGTGTCCAGGACATGGCCCATGAGATTATCCAGTTCCGTCAACCCCCGGTTGATGGCATTGTTGACTGGCGCGGTACTGGAACCCACACCGGTGTTCAGGGCATCAATCATGTCCTGGATGCTGGCAAACATGCTCTGGGCCTCGGAGGCCCGTACCGCAAAGGTGTCTCCGTCATTGGGACTGCCCTGGACTTCCACCTGAATACCGAGGAACTGGATCGACGAGCCGCTGACATAGGGCACGGGGTCGGTGGTGGGCGTCCCGTCTTCCCCGATCACCGGGACAAAATTACCGCCGGAATCCACCACCTGGTAGGTGGTGTCTTCACCGACCTGGGTGAAGCGGATCTCGAACGGCCCGTCGGCGGCATTGGTGTTCCAGGCGGCCAGATCCACCACCTGACCGCTGTCGATCACCCCCGAACCGGTGTTATTACCCACCAAGGTACGGAAGATGCCGTTGCCGTCCAGGATCCCTTCAAACACCGCGTTGCCCGGATCGCTCACTGTCACCTTGCGCACCGGGCTGATATCCACCTGGCGGCTCTGGGAATCCCCCTGATAAATCACGGTGCCGGCGGCATCCACGACAAAGGGCTTGGTCTGGGACTGATAGCCGGCAAACAGGTATTCACCATTGGCATCCCGGGTATTGGCCAGATCCACCAGACCATCAAGGATTTCCTGCATTTCCAGAGCGATATAGCGCCGGGTTTCATCGGTTTCCGTGGCATTGTTGGCCCGCACCGCCAGTTCACGGATACGTTGCAGATCGTTGCTGACGGCACCCAGGGTCACTTCACTGAACCTGACACGCTGCTCCGCCAGATCCAGATTGCGCTGGTACTGGTTGGTCTGGGAAATGCGGCTCTCGAATTGCAGGGCCTGTACACTGCCGCTGGGGTCGTCGGAGGGCGAAAGGATGCGGCGCCCGGTACTGAGCTGGTTCTGGGTGCGCGCCAGCGCCGCCTGCTGGCGGATCATGGTGTCAACACCGTTCTGAAATATCTGGTTCGTGGATATACGCATGACTAACGCCTCACAACCCCGATCAGGGTGTCAAACAGAGTATTGGTCACGGCGATGATCTGAGCCGAAGCCTGGTAGGCCTGCTGGAAACGCAACAGATTGGCGGCCTCTTCATCCAGATTCACACCTGAGATGCTTTCCCGCTGCGCCCAGGCATCGGCCAGCAACTGTGCCTGGGCCTTGGCGGCCACTTCTGCCTGGCGGGTCATGGTGCCCACCTGACCGATCAGGCTGTTATAGGCGCCCTCAATGGAGGTTCGTCCGCTGTCCAGGTAATTGGTGCTCTGCACCAGGGACAGGGCCAGGGCGTTGCGGTTGTCGCCAACACCGAAATTGTCGTTCTTGCTGACGGTAAAGGTATCACCCGCCTGGGGCTCCCCGGACAGGATCATCTCCAGTCCGTCCCTTTCGGCACGCCAGACGCCGGTGGAGATCTCCTGGAAATCACCGGCATCAAATTCAAACACCAGGTCGCCACTGGCACCATTGAACCAGGCGGAAAACGCGGAAGCATCCACCGCGGACAGGGACTGAACCTGCGCATTGCCGGTATTGCCCGCATCCGGTGTGGTGATGATCGCGGTGGCGGCGGCCAACTTTTCCGGCTGAGTGATGGCCACGTTAATCCCCTGGGCCGCGCCCCGGGTGGGACGGATCAGGAAATTGTCTCCTTCCACCGCAGTGGGGGGAGCAACCGGCAACTGGATCTTCAGGCCATCCACACGGGTCCAGCCGTCGGCATCCGGTGTCGGCAAGTTCACCGACGCGCCGCCGGGCTGGCGGCTGAGCTGCCAGGCCGTACCATCAAAAGTCAGCCGATAGTCGTTGGCGGTCAGACCGGCAAGACCCGCCTGATCAAACTGCACCAACGGCTTGTCGGACACGGTCCCACTGCCCACCAGGACCTCCGGGTCTGCAATGGTGAAGAAATCCCCACCCAAATCACCATTCAGGTCCAGGCCCAGCCTGTGCTGGTTATTGAAGGCGATGGCCATGGTGACCGCCACCCGGCCCAGTTCATTCTGGGTCTCGTCCAGTACGGTGCGCACGTCCAGTAACGCCCCCAGGGTCCCTCCGGACATCTGACGGGTAATATCCACACTGCCACTGCCCGTGCCGTAACGGATCTCCAGCGGCATGCCCGGCACGGAGGAAACGGCATCAAGCGCAGTGGAGCGGTTGCCCAGCACCACCGCCTGCCCTTTGCCGATGAACACACTCATGGAACCATCGTCCTGCATGACCGTGCTCACATCCACGAACCTGGAAAGCTCCAGCACCAGTTGATCCCGCTGGTCCAGAAGGTCATTGGGGGGTTGTCCCCGCCCCTGGGCATTGACGATCTGCATATTCAGATCGGCGATGGAGGCCGTGAGGCTGTTGATCTCGCTGACCACGGTACCGATCTGTCCATCCACGATGGCCTGCTGATCCCTGAGATTCTGGTTCAGAAACTTGAACCGGTCCACCAGAGACTCGGCTTCGGAGATGAGCACCGTGCGGTTGGCGCTGGAGGTGGGGTCGTTACCAAATTGCTGAACCGACGCAAAAAAATTCTGCAACCCCGGTGACAGGCCCGCGGATGGATCGGCCAGCAGGTTGTCCACCCGGCTGAAAAAACCATGGGCAGTACTGAAGTAATTGCTGGTGGTGGTGGTGGTGCGCAGCTGACCCTGGATGAACTCGTCATACATGCGTTCGATGGTGGTCACCCTGGCACCATTGCCGACGTAGCCCGACCCGGAATACTGGGCGGGCAGCGTGGCGAACTGGGCCCGCTGGCGGCTGTAGCCATCCGTGTTGATGTTGGCGATATTATGCCCCGTGGTAGCCAGGGCGCGCTGAGCCGCATTAAGCCCGGAGGTGCCGATACCCAATAACCCGCTACTCATGATGACGGCCTCCCGGCGCACGGCGCGCCACGAACTTCAAGATATGCATGGACATGATGTTTCCCTCCGTCAGGTTGTCGGCGGCACGGCGCTGGAGTTTAGCGAAGAAAGCACATCGCTCAGCGTACCCCGTTCCAGTATGTTGAGAATCTTGTCGGCGTAGGCCGGGTCCGTGGCATAACCAGCGGCCTGCAGGGCCCGGACGTAGCCTTCGGTATCACCGGCGGCCTGCAGGGCCTGCCGGTAACGGGGATTGGTCTTGATGAAATTCACGTAATCTTCAAAGCTGTCCGCAAGACTGCCATAGGAGCGGAAGGCGGCCCGCTGCAACTCCGGGACATCCTGGACGTACTCCAGGGTCTGCACGTGGACACGCTCTCCCTCCCAGCGCCGATCAGCCTTGATCCCAAACAGGTTGTGGCTGCTCCGCCCGTCCCCATGGGTGATGACATGACGCCCCCAGCCGGTCTCCAGGGCGGACTGCGCCACCAGCACTTCGGGAGCCACGCCCAGAGCCCGCGCCGCCCGTCGGGCATGGGGCCACAAGTCACGGATGAAGGCCTGGGGACTCTCCGGCGACCAGGACGCCTCGCTGCTCCCCCTACCCGCGGCGGCGGCACTGCGCCGGCCTGTTGCCGTCCCCGGCCGGACTTCTTCCCGGGCAGACGCCGCCACCGAGGCCTCGATGGCGGCCCGCATGGCAGGGATGCGGTGGCTGGGCATGCGCAATTCCCCACCCGGAACCCCGGCGGTCGACTGCCCTCCGGCCAGTTCCCTGGCCACCTGCTCCCGCAGTCCGATACCCTCGCCCCGGGCCATGTCCAGGGCAATCTGCTGGTCGAACATGCCCTGGAAGAAGCGGGTATGCTCCCCTGTCAGCCCTCCGTCCGTGGGCATGGCGGCCCGCATGCTCTTGAGCATCTGCTGGATGAACAGGGCCTCGAACTGCCGGGCCACCTCGTCCGATGCTCCGGCGGCATCGCCCTGGGTCCGGGCACGCAACTCCGCCAGCCCGCTCATGTCGGTGTAGTGAAAGCTGTCGGCGATGTGGCTGGTCATGTTTTTCCGTCCACGGCTGGTGGCTGTTCCAACGACTTGCAACCGGGTATTGGCACCCGGTCCCTAAATGACGATCAATTCCGCCCGCAGGGCACCGGCTTCCCGCAGGGCCTCCAGGATGGACACCAGATCGCCGGGGGCCGCACCCACCTGATTCACGGCACGAACGATCTCGTCCAGGGTGACACCGGGACTGAACAGGAACATGCGGCCGTCCCCTTCCGTCACCTCAATGTCCGTCTGCGGCGTCACCACGGTTTCTCCCGCGGCCAGGGGGGCCGGCTGGGAGACCTGGGCACGTTCGGTAATGGTCACTGTCATGCTGCCGTGGGACACCGCCGCCGGCATCACCCGTACATTGCTGCCGATCACCACCGTGCCGGTACGGGAATTCACGATCACCTTGGCCGGCGGCTCGCCGGGCTGAACCCGCAGGTTTTCCAGCAGGGAGATGAAGGACACCCGCTGGCCCGGATCCCGGGGAGCGCTGACCCGCACCGAGGAGCCGTCCAGCGGCCGGGCGGTCCCGGGCCCCAGGGCATCATTGATGGCGTCACTCAGGCGATTGGCCGAGGTGAAGTCATGGCGATGCAGATTCAGGGTCACGTAATCCCCCTGGGCGAAGGCCGAAGGGACTTCACGCTCCACGGTGGCGCCGTTGGGAATGCGGCCCACGCTGGGGACATTGACGCTGACCCGGGAGCCATCGGCCCCGGCCACACCGAAACCGCCCACGATCAAATTGCCCTGGGCAATGGCGTAGGTCTGGCCGTCCGCCCCCTTGAGCGGGGTCATGAGCAGGGTGCCGCCCCGCAGGCTGCCGGCGTTGCCGATGGAAGATACCGTGACATCGATGGTCTGGCCCTGCTTGGCAAAGGGCGGCAGGTCGGCGTGAATCATCACCGCCGCCACGTTGCGCAGCTGGGGATTGACGTTGGACGGCACGGTGACGCCCAGCTGACCCAGCATGTTCTTGAGGCTCTGCACCGTGAACGGTGCCTGGGTGGTCTGGTCGCCGGTGCCGTCCAGGCCCACGACAAGGCCGTAACCCACCAGCTGGTTGCTCCGGACACCGGCCACCGAGGCCATGTCCTTGACACGCTCCGCCGCGCCCGTGCCGGAGGGAAGGACCAGGGACAGCACCAGCACTGCCAAGGCCCAGACGATCAGAACTGTACGTATGTTTTTAGACATGGCGCGGCACTCCTAGAAAGGCCACACAGGGCTGTTGAAGAATCGGCTCAACCAGCCCTGGCGGTTGCTGTCGGCCAGGGCACCCCGCCCCCCATAGGCCACCTGGGCGGAGGCCACCTGGGTGGAGAGGATGGTGTTGTCGGTACGGATGTCCACGGGTCGTACGATCCCCCGCAGCCGGATGTACTCCTCACCCTGGTTGATCTTCAGCCACTTCTCTCCCTGGACCACCAGATTGCCGTTGGGCAGCACTTCCGACACCATCACGGTGATGGAGCCGTCCAGCTGGTTGCTCTGGGAGGCACTGCCCTGGCCATCGAAATCCCGGCTGCCGCTGATCTCGGTATTGAGCAGGGGACGGCCATCACGGGTGACAGGGCGTCCCAGGATGGTGGGATTGGCCATGTTCACGTTGGCTTCCTTGCTGGTGGAGGTACTGGCGGACTTGCTGGCCTGGGTCCGTTCCGCCAGTAGCACCGTGAGTACATCCCCCACCTGGCGGGCCTTGTAGTCGGCAAACAGGCCCTGCACCGCGGTGGGCTGGAAGATGGCGCCGTTATTGTGTTCCGGCGGGATGGGCATGGGCGGCATCACGGTGGCGAAGTTGGGATCGTCGCCCCGCTCCACCGAACTCAGCGTGGCACAGCCGCTGGAAAATACCATCAGGCACGCCAGGGACAGGCCCAGGAGGGCAACCGGCGGAGGTGCTGCGGGTCTTGGAGTCCGGGTATTCATGGCTTGCCTACCTTCCGTCTTGAATCACGGCTTGAACTACAGGTTGTTATTCACGTACTGCATCATCTGATCCGCGGTGGAGATAGCCTTGGAATTGACCTCGTAGGCCCGCTGGGTCTCGATCATGTTCACCAGCTCTTCGGCGATGTTCACGTTGGAGCTCTCCAGGGACCCTTGCATCAGACGGCCCAGGCCGTCCTGTCCGGGGTTACCCTGCTGAGGCGCCCCGCTGGCGGCCGTCTCGATGTACAGATTCTGTCCGATGGGCTGCAGTCCGGCGGGATTGACGAAGTCTGCCAACTGGATGTTGCCCACTTCCACCGGGGCATTTTCCTGGCCCGCCAGCGTGACGCTGACGATGCCGTCCTGGCTGACGGTGATGCTGGTGGCGCCCTCGGGGATGAAGATCCCGGGTTGCAGCTCAAAGCCGTTGGACATGACCATCTGACCATCGGCATTGAGCTGGAAACTGCCGTCCCGGGTATAGGCGATATTGCCCTCGGGGGTCAGGATCTCGAAGAACCCCCGCCCCTGGATGGAGACGTCCAGGGCATTGTCGGTCTGGATGTGGTTCCCCTGACTGAAGATCTTGTCGGTGGCCACGGTGCGCACCCCTACTCCGGTCATCAGGCCGGTGGGCAGCTCATTGTTCTGCGCCGCCTGGGCACCCGGCTGGCGCACGGTCTGGTAAATCAGGTCCTCGAACGAGGCACGCCCCTTCTTGAAGGCGTTGGTATTCACGTTGGCCAGGTTGTTGGATACCACAGACATGCGCGTCTGCTGGGCATCCAGCCCGGTCTTGGCAATCCAGAGTGCTTGGTTCATGGTCTAGTCTCCTTTGGGAGGATGGGCTGATCAGGAGATACGCAACAATTGAGAACTACTGCGATCCAGATCCTCGGCGGTCTTCATGAGCTTGACATGGGTCTCGAAGTTGCGCGCCAACTCGATCATGTTCACCATGGCCTCGATGGTGTTCACATTGCTGCCCTCCAGCATCCCCGAGGCCAGGGATACGTTGACATCGGCCGGCTCCACCGCGCCATCGGCACGCCGGAAAAGGCCGTCCTCTCCCCGAGCCAGTTCCTGGAGATCCGGATTCACCAGCTTCACCCGCCCCACCTCGGCCAGCACGTTGGCCTCCTGCCCCAGGGGGCGGATGCTGAGGGTGCCGTCAGCTCCGATCTCGATGCTCTCGAAGGGAGGAATGGCCAGGGGGCCGTCCTCGCCCAGCACGGGCAGTCCATCGCCCGTTGTGAGCAGACCCACGCTGTTCACCTGGAAGTTGCCGGCCCGGGTATAGGCCTCGCCCCCGTCCGGGGCCTGGACCGCGATCCAGCCATCGCCCTGCACCGCCACGTCCAGATCCCGGCCGGTGGCAATCTGGGGACCCGACGTGAAGTCCGCCTTGACTGCCTGCAGCTGGGCGTAGTCCCGGCTGTCGTACACCGGCCCCCGCAAGGGGTGGTTGGTGAATGCTTCCAGGCTCTTGCGAAAACCCGTGGTGTTGGCATTGGCCAGATTGTGGGTATTGACCTGCTGGGAGTGCGCGGCCTCCCGGGCACCGGTCATGGCGATGTAGAGCATGCGGTCCATCGGTCACCTCCTCCGTCAGCGGATGTTGATGATGGTCTGCGTCAGGGTGTCGGCGGTACTGATCACCTGGGCATTGGCCTGGAAGTTGCGCTGGGCGGTGATGAGCTTCACCAGCTGCTCGGAGATATTGACGTTGGAATTTTCGAATGCCCCCCCCTGGATCAGGCCGAAACTGGAATCTCCCGCCTGCCCCAGAAGCCGTTCGCCAGACTCGAAGGTCTCCACCCAGTTGGTGCCGCCCACCGGCCGCAGACCCTGGGGATTGTCGAAATTGGCCAGGGCCACCTGCCCCAGCGGACGGTTGGTGCCATTGGAGAAGCGGGCAAACACGGTGCCGTCCGCCTCCACATCCAGGCTGATGAGCCCCCCCGAGGCATAGCCGTCCTGCTTCAGCGAATTGACGGTAAAGCGCTCGCCGTACTGGGTGGTATTGCTGAAATCAATCTCGAATTCCAGGTTTTCGGGGCCATTCGGGCCGGTAACCGTATGGGTGATGTTGAAAGGCCCGCCGGTCCCCAGGGTGCCATCGGGATTGAATTCGAGCGTTTCGGGGCCAGCGATCAGATCACCTTCCAGAGAACTGTAGAACGTCCACTCGTTAGTAGTTCCCGGCTCCTTGCGGAAATACAGGGTCATCGTCCGTGGCAACCCCTGGGAGTCATAGACGGAAAGGGCCGTGGAATGGTTATAGCCGTCCGGATCCGCCACCCCTTCGGCGGCATCCCAAGCCCAAGGCTGATCGGGCTCCTCGGCGGTGGCGGGCAGGTTCATCAGCGCCGTGATTTCGGTGGTGGCCCTGGGGGTGGCCAGACCGGTGGTCAGACGGATGTCCTGCAAGGGACCGCCCAGACCGGGGGTGGCATACCCCTGCAGACGCTGGCCGGCGGAATTGACCACATATCCGTCCTTATCCAGCTGGAACTGACCGGCCCGGGTGTATTCCACCACGCCATCCCGTTCCAGGATGAAAAAGCCCTGGCCATTGATGGCCAGATCCAGATTGTTGTCAGTGAACTCCAGGTCACCCTGGGTGAACTGCTGGCTGACGGCGGCCAGCCGGGTACCGCTACCGGTGGCGGTTTTGGAGATCCCCGTATAGGACATGGCGAACACATCGGCAAATTCTGCCCGCGATCCCTTGAAACCCGCGGTAGAGGCATTGGCGATGTTGTGCCCCGTCACCTGCAAATCCGTGGAGGCTGCGTTGAGCCCCGTCAATCCGATATTGAATGGCATAATCTGTTCCTCGTTACCGTTAGGTGTATCTTGGGACCCACATCAACTGATCTGCCTGACCTTGGACAGATCAACCTCCCCGAAACCATCGATGAGCAGCGTGACCGTGCCGCTGCCCTGACTGGTCCGCACACTGCTGACATAGGCATTCAGCAAGACTTCGGGCTGGCTGGTCTTGCCATCGAGCCGGGCATCCGCCCGAAACTCGTAGATGCCTTCCGGCGCACGCTCCCCGTTGCTGTCCAGACCATTCCAGTAGAAGGACTTCAATCCCGAGGCCTGGGCGCCCAGCTGCACCTGGTTGACCAGTTCACCGGCCTCGTTATAGATGCCGATGTTGAGCGAATCGACCGACGTCTCCAGATCCACGCCGCCGCGGACCCATCCTTCCTCACCCAGATAGGCCAGCTCCGCGGGAATCAGTACCTCCCTGCCAACCATGGAAGCGGCTTGCAGGGCCTGATTGGCCTTCATGGTATTGGCGATGGAATCAAAGGATTGCTGAAGCTCGGCGATACCATTCACCGTGGCAAACTGGGCCAGCTGGCCAAGGAACTCGCCACTGTCGGCGGGATCGAGCGGGTCCTGGTACTGCAGCTGGGTAATCATCAATTTGAAGAATTCCGCCTGCCCCAGCTCATCCCGCCGGGTTTCAGAGCGGGATGAGCCCGACAAACCCAGGCTGTCTATGGTTGACTGATCAATCACGGTCACGACAGGTCCTCCTATGACTGGCCAAGCTGCAGGGTGCGCAACAGCAGTTGCTTGGTGGTGTTCATGACCTCCACATTGTTCTCGTAGCTGCGCGACGCGGAGATCATGTTGGCCATCTCGTCCACCAGATTGACGTTGGGCATGTAGACATACCCCTGCTCATTGGCCAGCGGATGATGGGGCTCATATTTCACGAAGGGCTCGGCCTGGCTCTCGACGATACCGGCCACCCGGACCGGAGAAGTGGATGCGCTCTTGCCGAACTGGTCCATCACCGTCTGGAACACCGGCTGCTTGGAGCGATAGGCCTGCTCGGGGGTGGTGCTGGCCACCTGGGCATTGGCCATGTTACTGGCGACGGTATTCAGACGGACCGATTGGGCGCTCAACGCAGAACCAGAGACGTCAAAAATCCTGAACATGTTGCTCATGCTTTAATCTCCCGGCCTATTCGCCTTTAAGGGCCGTGCGCAGGCCACTGAATTTCTTGCCCAGAAAATCCAGACTGGCCTGATACTGCACGGTGTTTTCGGCAAATGCCGCCTGCTCCAGCTGAGGATCCACCGTATTGCCGTCCAGAGAGGGTTGGGAAGGCACCCGGTAGAGGGGGTCGCCCATGCCCTGCTTCGAGGCATCATCCGGAATGTGGGCGGCGTGGGTGAGGCGCAGGCCCAGGGCATCGGGCTGATGCGCACGACTGAGCACCTGGCGGAAATCCAGGTCACGCGCCTTGTAATTGGGGGTATCGGAATTGGCGATATTGGAGGCGAGCAACTCCAGGCGCTTCGAGCGCACCTGCAGCGCATCGCCATGGATACCGATGGCCCTGTCTATGGAAAGTGGCATGGACTCGACCTCAAGAAATGTTCCTAAAGGTCGATAAGCAATCGGCGTGCCAGAATAAAAAAGGAAGGATTTTCCGTGAGTTAGATAGAAATCTCTGTTGACGGGAGAGGCCAGACGGCAATTTGCCGCCGTTCCGGCGGACCCGCCCACAGTCGGCGGGTCAGATTATTGGCATCCGACACGATCAGCGGAGACGGTAAACCACCCCGGGATTACACCGGACCATCTCAAAGGCGTCGGAATAATTGGCCATGGACTCGGAAGCGCCCAGAAAGAGATAGCCACCCGGGTTGAGGGCCTGGGATATCTTCTTCAGGATCAATTTCTTGGAGTCGACTGAAAAATAAATCAGGACATTGCGGCAGAAGACGATATCAAAGCGCCCCAGCAGCGTGTAACTGTCCATGAGATTGAATTCCCGGAAACTCGCCCTTGCCTTGACATCGGGCCGGATATTCCAGCGCTCGCCATTCTGCACAAAGAATCGGCTGCGTCGCTCCAGGGAAAGGCCGCGGGCAACGGCCAGAGAATCATAGCTGGCCTCACGGGCCTCTTTCAGCACGGCACCCGATATGTCCGTACCCAGAATCTGGACATCCCGCAAACTCCCCGGTCGGGATTGCTGATATTCACTGAACCCCATGCTGATGGAATAGGGTTCCTGCCCGGAAGAACAGGCGGCACACCAGATGCGCGGCGCATAACCGGCCCCTTTCTGCTTGGCCAGCTCCGGATAGATCTGGTTCTTGAGGATCTCGAAGGGGAAGACATCACGAAACCAGTAGGTTTCGTTGGTGGTCATGGCCTCGATCACCCTCTCCCGAAGACCTGGATGACGCCCCAGCTTCAGCTGCCTGAGCAGCTCACTCACGGAAGAGACCGAGAACTCGCCCATGAGCCTCGAAAGACGGCTGTTCACCAGATAATGCTTGTTTTCCCCGAGGATCAATCCACAGGACTTCTCCAGAAAAATCCTGAAATCCTCGTAATCCTGAGATTCGATAGGGCCTGACAAGGTGGATTCCTGTTTTGAGTCAATCTTGCGTTATGGAACGTTAAGCCACCGAACCACTCGGTTGACGGCTCCACCAGTATAACTTTCACGATGCCCAGCGGGGCCTCATGAATGGTGCCTGCCTTGACGAACAGAGGAATACCATGTCCGCCAGACGGCAGAAAAATGCCGGTCAAGGGGGGCTGGAGGCCTGTTGCTCCGCCTGCAAGTGCCCAAGCACAACCTCCGCCAGTTCGTCGGGACTGAACTTGGGCAGGAAACGGTCCGCACCCGCCCTGCGTACCAGGCTCTCGTTAAACGTCCCGCTAAGCGAAGAATGCAGGACAACATACAGACGTGAAAGCGCCGGCTCCTTCCTGATGGCTGATGTCAGGGTATAACCATCCATCTCGGGCATTTCAATATCGGATATCACCATCCCGATCTGCTGATCAATGGGGCCTTGACTGGCGAGTTCAAGGAGCTTGTCCAGCGCCTGCCTGCCATCATTCACCACAATCGATTCAACCCCGATCTGGGTCAGGGCGCGCACCATCTGGCGGCGCGCCACGGCAGAGTCATCAGCCACCAGCGCGCATCGAATACGCCCGCCACCATGGATATTGGACATTACCGCATCGCTGACATCCCCAGAAGGGCCGGTGACCATCTCCAGCACCTTTTCAACATCAATGATCTCCACCAGGCGATCCTCCACCTGAGTCACAGCCGTCAAAAAACTGTCTTTATGCGTTCCACGCGGTGGAGGATGAATCTGGTCCCAGTTGAGATTGATGATGCGGTCAACCGATGCCACCAGGAGGCCCTGCACAGAGCGATTGAACTCCGTGAGAATGACGAATGCCGCCCCGCCCTCGCGGGAAGGAACCGGCGCCATGCCCAGTGCCTGCGCCAGATCCACCACGGAAACGGTCTTTCCCCGCAAGGTGGCCACCCCACGGATAATCGGGTGCGTACTTGGAAGACGGTTCAAGGGGGGGCAGGTGATCACCTCCCGCACCTTGAAGACATTGATGGCAAAGAGCTGCCGACCACCGAGGGTAAACAGCAATAGCTCCAGGCGATTCTGGCCCACCATCTGGGTGCGACGATCGACATCATCCAGCAAGCTGCTCATCGGCCTCTCCCGCAGGTATCACGAAGGATCATGCCCTTCATACTCTAGTATGATCGGCACGGGCAACGATTTCTTGAAAATTTTCTGGCCTGCATTTTGCTTCATGATCTCTCAGAGGGATTCCCGGGCGGATTTTCCGGCGTTCGCAATCTCCATCGGAAAATCTATCGAAGGTGGATCCGAAGTAACTTAAGAGGTGGCAGCGCCATGTTTTTAAAAGCGTTTTTTGTTTTCCGGAAACGCCATGCCTCGCCGTGGCCCGCCATGGCAACAAGCCTGTTGCTGTCTATCAGCCCTCAGGTCATGGCCGTAAACACACAAACCCACGACAGCATTTTGGCGGCCGCCGGCAACTACCTGAGCAGCCAGGCTCAAGCCCATCACGCAGAGCATCTGGACGTGCGCGTCATTCGCGGCTCGCTGGACCCGCGCCTGAGATTGCGAGCCTGCGATACCGCCCTCGAAACCTTCCTGCCCCCGGGCGCCAGATTGACCGGCAATGTTACCGTCGGGGTTCGCTGCCCGTCTCCATCACCCTGGAGTCTTTTTGTACCCATGCAGGTTGTGGTCCGAGGCGAGGTTATCGTGCTGGAGCGCGCCCTTCCCCGGGGTACAATGCTCTCCCAGAGCGATTTCAGGCTTGAACTTCGCGATCTTGGCAGCATGCACGGAGGGTATCTCACCGATCCCGCAGAGGTGACAAACATGGTGCTCAGACGGGCACTACCCGCCGGCACCGCGCTTTCACCACAGATGGTCGAACCCCCGCGGCTGGTTCAAAGGGGACAAAACGTCACGCTGGTGGCGCAGAATGCGGGAATAGCAGTACGCATGGAAGGGCAAGCCCTCGCAGACGGTGCCTACGGCGACAGAATACAGGTTCGCAACCTGTCATCTCGACGCGTTGTCGAAGGTCGAGTGCTGTCTCCAGGTGTAGTCGGTGTTAATATGTGAGCCAAGTCGCACTGAATGCCCCTAAAGATACCGTCGGAACGGCCGATAAATTCTTCAAGAAGTGGCCGTTCAGTGCACGCGAGGAACGCAATATGTCCATCGATATCAAAAGTTTGACCCAGAGCCAGACACGTGGCGCCGGTGACAGCCGGGGCGCTTCCGATGTGTCCAGACCTGGCAGCAACAGCAGCGCCTCGAAGACCACGGCGCCCGAAGGTGACAAGGTCACCCTGACGGAAACCGCCCGTCGCCTGACCAACTTTGAGCAGAATGCCAAGGCACAGCCTACGGTCGACCAGGAAAAAGTGGCGGCCATCAGACAGGCCATCCAGGAAGGACGCTATCAGGTCAATGCCGACTCCGTTGCCGGCAACATCATGAAGAACGAAGCGCTTTACCCGCTCTAACCATGGACAACGGATCCTTCCCAGAGCAGTTGGAGCAGATACTGACCCATTCGGTCAGGGAAGCCATGTCGCTGGAACATGCCCTGCAGCTTGAAAGCCAGGCGCTGGGCTCCAGGGATCTTGACAGCCTGAACCTGGCCGTTGCCGACAAGCAGCAGCGCGTTCAGCAGCTGGAAATGCTCACCCGCCAGCAGGGCGCCCTTCTCAAACGGGAAAATTATGCAAATACCGCCCATGGGATGGCCTGCTGCCTGCGTGACTGGGATGCGGAAGGTGTCCTGACGCCGGTCTGGGAGCGTCTGGTCGAGATCATGGAAAGATGCCGCCTGCTCAACCTCACCAACGGCGGCGTGGTGGAGACCAAAAGACGGCAGGTGAATCAGGCACTCCACATATTGCGCGGAGAAGATTCCCGAACGGAACTCTATGGCCCGCAGGGACAGGCTACATCGTCTGCCACAAACTCCCGCCCCATCACCAAAGCCTGACCTAGACCCGCCCGTATCACGAATTTCCCTGCCTGAGCCTTATTCAGGCTGATTCTTTTCCAGACTGTGCTAGCCTCACTATAGGCTCCGGAATATTCGCCGTCTGGAGATCATTGAGCTCGGAGAACCCGGCCCATGAATCAGCCCCTCAATCACCCGCACCAGACCGTCTCCAGCACGCCCTTCCCGGGACAGCATGGTGGCCCAGATCACTCACGGGAACGCGTTATCGCCCTGCTCAGGGATCTGGAAGCACGACGCGCTTCCCTCAGCGTTCGATTTGAGCACGATCAGGAGTTTTACCAGAGCACCCTCAATCGAATGGATCCATCAAGGGGCTGGCTGTTCATCAGCGAGCTGACCCCCTATCAGGGGAATCTGCGCATGGCGGCCGGACAACAGGTTCACCTTTACGCGGTACTAAAGGAATCCTGCCTGCATTTCCGTACCGTATTACTCCACTCAGGAGAACATGACGGCGAAGCATTTTATGTACTCTCGGTGCCTTCAGAACTGGACAGGGAGCAAAAACGGACCCATTTTCGCGCGCCAGTGGATGATGCATCCGGCACCCCCATCACCCTCATCAACAGGGATGGGCGTCCTTTCACGGGGCATCTCATGGATATTTCGCTGGGCGGACTGAAGGCTGTTTTCCCACTCAAAACTCCCATTCATGCGCGAGACCTGCTGACCCTGACCAAACTGAATCTGCCGGGCACCGAGTCAGTGGAGTGTGGCGTACAGGTCCGATTCGTTTCCGACTCCAGGGAAACCGGTCAGCGATTGGTTGGAGGGCGCTTTTTTGGCCTGAGTCCGGAAGACGAGCAGAGGTTGCTCAGAGGGCTGCTTCTGATGGAAAGGGAGCGCTTGCACCCACTGGAACCTGATCGGAAAGCACGCCTGACGCCGCCAGAAAAGTAGTTTCTACGGGCATCCTGCCCAATGACAGCATGGCTCGGGCAGGCCCCTGGAGACACTCTCAATCACCGTTTCCAGAAATCGAAAGTCCGGTCACAACCGGACAATCCGGACTGCCGATTGCGCGGGCATGGCTGCAGCAAGGGGTGGGCAAAATCGAAATGAGTTCAAGGAGGAAGGTGGAGGAGACTGAAATCGGCGCAATACCGGCCTCTGCAAAGTCACGGTAATGCACATCTGAAACCTTTCAAGCCACCTCCACCCGCACTGCTAACTGCTAATACCGCAACTGCGGTGACCTTCTTAGTAGAAGGGTCTCCACAGGAATACCAGGAAGTGGGCAGCAGCAGCAATCACCATGAACACGGTGAAGGTGGTCTTGAACTGCTCGTGGAATTCCTTGGCTTGTTCTTCGCTCAGGCCGGAGATGCTGTCATTCATGATTTATTCCCTCGTTACTCGGAAGCTTCAACGGCGCTGGCGTCATAGCTCAGCGGGTTGTAGTTGTCATTGCTGTACACAAACGCGTGAACGGCAAGAGCCACGACGAGAACTGCCATCAGAATCGGCATCAACCAGGTACCGGGATTGACCACCAGCCACAGCTTCCAGTCGTCTTTCGGGTTGCTCGGCTTGCTCGGTCTGTATTCGCTCATTGACATTACCCTCTTGGTTTATAACCTTGGCCACTTGCACTGGCCAAGAGACTACTAGCGGCAACCACGAAGAAACGAATCTGCCGGGTTGCATCTGATTGCTCTTAAGTCATTCAGCCCATTCATTGCCATGACATTCATGACCACCGAACATGACTGAAAGGCTCCCTGATCGGGTTATTATTTACTGCACCAGCGCTCAACACACATGCTGCATCCATCAAGCACCAATACAGCATGGATGTAAGTCTACGTTGACAGCACTAAATGTCAAGGTAACCAGACTGCCCGCAACCCCGAAAAAAAATTAAAATATATTATTAATAATCAATAACTTAAATAAAAAACCAAAGACTGTTTCAGCACAAACATCGCCACCAGGCAGTCCATTTACTGACTCAGGTCACTTTCTGTTACAAGATCTGATCCCATGAACATCACCTGCTTCGTTTCAAGAATCGACCCTGACTTGAAATAGCGGGTCCTTCAGGGAAATTCCGGGCTAAAGCCCCCACCTTTGTGGAAAGAATGTGAAACCAGAGAAGGTTTTTCTGGCACAAAGTAAAGCATGCAATAGATGAACATGGATTAGGAATATAAATATAATTCCCGGAATTGGACAATCATCACCATGGAGGGAAGGGCAAAAAAAAGAGCGGTTGACGCATGTGCGCCAACCGCTCTCGAAGCAATAACAAAGTCGCTTAATAAACTACAACAGCAACTTATGCCACTTCCTCAGCCTGCACAGTGGTCACATCGCTGCGCAGGGGATTGTAGTCGTCATTGGCATACACGAAAGCGTGCACAGCCAGAGCCACCACCAGAACGGCCATCAGGATCGGAATCAGCCAGGTGCCGGGGTTCACCACCAGCCACAGCTTCCAGTCGTCGGAAGGATTGCTCGGCCGCTTTGCTCTGTATTCGCTCATTGGAATCACCCTGTCAATTATTTTCGAACTGAAATTCAGTCAATGCCACACGGACCCGCCGTGTGGTAGGGCCGTTCTTAGTAGAACGGTCTCCACACATAGACGAGGAAGTGAGCAGCGGCGGCAAGTGCCATGAACACGGTGAAGGTGGTCTTGAACTGCTCGTGGAATTCCTTGGCCTGCTCTTCGGTAAGACCGGAAATGCTCTGCACGTATTCGTCGGACATTCAAAGACCCTCCATAGGGTTGCAGTAACTACTCGAATTCATCGACTCCAGCAGCACCAACGGGGCATGCCTTTGGCATTGGCCCATCAATACCCTGTCTTGAGTCTGGTTGTAAGTCTACGCTGACACATTTTCGTGTCAACGGGAGAAAACATCATTCCGAGGTGCATGAATCACAAGCGTTGACCAGGGTCAAGTTTTCGATGGCAATCCATCTGCTTCTACCGGGCAAAGGCGCCTGTGCACAGCGCATCACGCAGTCGGGAAATCGGTCATGCCGAACTTTCCGGGTGGACCGGCACTGGGCGGCTCTTCCCTTGCACGCAACAGCGGAAGCATCACAACCAGCACGGCCAGCAGGAGAACAATCTCCAGATAGTAAACGGCAAGATAGCCGGTGGCCGGCGCGGCCAGGGTCTCACCCAGCCATCCGGTGCCGGTGATCCACCCCACCAGGTCACGAATGGCTCCACCCAGGAAGATGGCTCCACCCGCGGCAGTGGCCTGAATTGCACCCCATGCACCCACTGCCATGCCGCTTTGCTCATTACGCGCAAAACCCATCATGGCCAGCAACGTAGACACCGCAAACAGACCGCCACCAAAACCGATAAGGAAGGCACCGCAACGAAACACAATGGTGGAGTCCATCGGTACCGCGATCACCACCACGATGAAGGCCAGAACCCCGACAGCGGCCCCCACGGTGGCAATTCTGTAGCAATTTGCGCCCCGGGTGAGCAACCGCGCCGCCAGTGCAAAGGCAATCAGCATGCCGGTAGCCCAGGTGGCAGTGAGCGTGGTGGTGGCCGCCACCGACATGCCCAGGATTTCCCCCCCATAAGGCTCCAGCAGGATGTCCTGCATGTTGAAACCGGCGGTTCCCAGGGCAATCACCACAAGAAGACGGCGAATATGTCCAATGCCACTGAATGATCGCCAGGCCTCCATGAAGGGAACGACAGGCTCATGACGGGCCTTGGCGCGTCGCTGATCGATCGCCTCCTGCTTCCACAATGCCGCCAGGTTCAGCAGGATGGTCAGCAGAGCCACGCCCTGCAGCACTTCGATCAGACGCCCCGGCGTGTAGTCGGTCAGCAGAAAGCCGAAGATGGACGACGCCAGCACCATTCCCAGCAGCAGCACCACGTACAACAGGGCCACAACGCGGGGACGCTGCTCGGGAGCGGCCAGATCCGTGGCCAGGGCCAGACCGGCGGTCTGGGTCATGTGCATGCCCGCCCCCACCAGCAGGAAGGCGATGGCGGCCGACAGCGGGCCCAGGAAGACCGGCCCACTGCCATCAGCCAGCACCAGCAGGGCAAACGGCATGATGGCCAGGCCGCTGAACTGCAGTAACGTCCCCATCCACAGATAGGGCACCCGCCGCCAACCGAAGGCGGAACGATGATTATCCGATCGATGCCCCATCAACGCCCGCAGGGGAGCAAACAGCAAAGGCAACGAGACCATCAGGGCCACGATCCAGGCCGAAACCCCCTGCTCCACCACCATCACCCGGTTCAGGGTGCCGGTGAGCAGCACCATGGACATGGCCACGGCGACCTGGAACAGAGCCAGGCGCAGCAAACGAGGCAGCGGCAACTCTTTGGTAGCAGCATCGGCAAACGGAAGGATCTTGGTCCCAAACCTGCCCAGAAGCCCCATGAATGCACCGGAAACACCCTTGTTCATCGCTCGGTCTCCCTGGCACCGGTTTTAATGGATATGTTGGATGTCATCAATCGAATCCCAGGAAATCGAAGATATCGCGGTCTTTCATCGGTTTTGCCCGCTGGGGCTCCACCCCTGCCAGCAGCGATTCAGCCAGGCGCATGTATTCATCCTGGGCGATCTTGAGTTCTTCTTCCTCGGGCATTTCAAACACGGTGGATTTCTTCAGGCGACTGCGCCGGATCACGTCCAGAAGCGGGAAATGCGCCAGGCGCTGGAGTCCCACCGCATCGTTGAAACGATCGATCTCATCGGTGTTCACGCTGCGGTTCGCGATGACGCCGCCAATGCGGACCTGATAGTTCTTGGCCTTGGCTTCAATGGCGGCGGCTATGCGGTTCAGGGCGAAGATGGAGTCAAAATCATTGGCCGTCACGATGAGGGCCTGGTGAGCGTGCTGCAGTGGCGCAGCAAAACCGCCACAAACCACATCGCCGAGAACGTCGAACACCACCACGTCGGTGTCTTCCAGAAGGTGGTGCTGCTTCAGCAGCTTCACTGTCTGGCCTACCACGTAGCCACCGCACCCGGTACCCGCGGGCGGGCCACCCGCCTCCACACACATGACGCCGTTGTACCCTTCAAAGACGAAGTCCTCGGGGCATAATTCCTCTTCGTGGAAGTTCACCGACTCCAGCACGTCAATCACCGTGGGGACCATGCGCTTGGTGAGCGTGAAGGTGGAATCGTGCTTGGGATCACAGCCAATTTGCAGCACCCGCTTGCCAAGCCGTGAAAAGGCGGCCGACAAATTGGATGACGTCGTACTTTTGCCGATGCCGCCCTTGCCATAGATGGCAAACACACGGGCCGAACCGATATTCAGGTTCGGATCCATGGCGACCTGAACACTACCCTCGCCATCGGGGGGCATGGGGCAGTCATTATTGCAAGTGGAATTCACGCATTGGCCTCCTCGGTAATGCCTTCGAGACAATCTTGATAATTCATTGTCGGCACGACACAGGGCCACAGGGCTCTCGTCGTCCGTTGCTCAGGAACTTATTCACAGGCCTCCGGCTGCCGGGCGCCAGATTGACGGAGGTGGTGGGTTGGAGGGCAACCATCGGTCCCCATGGACTTGTCCGGCGCATCGATCCGGGTGAGGTGTTCATGGGCCATGGGAACCCACCCGAGGGTAAGGACAGGGCATCCCGGGGGATCGAAGCATGGTCCACCGTAGCGACCCCCTTTGCCATGGCAGCCGGATGCTGATCGGCATGCCGTCCATTCTCCGGCATGCCGCCCGGAAGCCTTGATGTTTCACCGCCCTGACGCCACGACCATGCGCAGGACTGCGGCGTTGAACACAGGTATAGGCCAGCACATCGGCATTGTCACAGGTACCGCCGTCAATGGACAGGTTGACATTGCAGCCATGAGTCCCGTCCGTGATGACAATGTCTCCCCGGACGATATCCTCACGTTCAACCACCCTGACGGGCTCAACCACCCAGCTTGCGGTGATACCAGAGGTTTCTGGCTTCGTTGTAAAACAGCCAGATGATACCGGAATACACCATGATATCCGCCACATAGAAGATCAGGGCGCGTCCTTCTTCAGCGCCGGCACCCATGAAGCTCTTCATGCCCATGCCAAGGCTCAGGCCACCGAAGAACAGCAGCACCGACATGATGCGATGGCGCTGCACGCGATCAGTGAAGGCCAGATATTCCTGTTCACCCCTGAGCCATTCCTCATCCACCTCCGGATCCTGCTCCGAAGGCAACGGCTCCCGGAACTGAGCCTGGGTCAGTTCCTCTGAATCGCCCTGCCAGGATCCGGGCTGGGCGGACTCGTGTGCAATGGGTACACCGCAACCCGGACAGGCCGGTGCTTTATCCGAAACCTGGCGCCCGCATTCAGGACAGTCAATCAATGCCATTTCTGATCCCCTGTAGAATTGGTTGCCATGTGTTCGGACCCGCGTAAAATCCTGACACGCATGCAGGTCCGAACTGATTGGCGTAGCCAGCCATGATACTAGGCGATCTGCCAAGGGTGAATAGGCGCAAAGGGGCAAGTTGGCTTTACCGGAGTGACACAGGTCATTGGTAGGGCAATCAACGGAAAGGCATGTCAGGATTGGATCAGGCCCGGCAAGTCATGATGGAGTCACGGATAACCAGATGAATCAGGAAAACAGGGTTTCCACCGGTCTTGACGGTCTTGACACTGTCATTGACAGCCTTCGCATCGGCGACAACGTGGTCTGGCGCGTGGACCACATGGATGACTACCGGCGCTTCATCGCTCCCTTTCTGGCCGCGGCCCGCGAACGGCAACGTGCCATCATCTACCTGCGCTTCGGCCGTCATGCACCACTGGTGGAGGCCGGTCCCGATGTCCACATCGTGCAACTGGATGCCCTGTGCGGCTTCGAAGCCTTTACCTGCCACGTCTACCAGCTGATCACCGACCATGGCAGGGGCGCCTTCTATGTCTTTGACTGCCTCTCCGACCTGCTCTCCGCCTGGGCCACGGACCTGATGGTGGGCAACTTCTTCCAGGTGGTCTGCCCCTATCTGTATGAGCTGGACACGGTGGCCTACTTCGGTCTTCTGCGCCATCGCCACTCCCATCACACCGTGGCCCGCATCCGGCAGACAACCCAGGTCCTGATTGATGTTCGCCGCACCCGCGAGGAATGTCATGTCCAGCCGGTCAAGGTCTGGAAACGCCACTCGCCCACCATGTTCCTGCCCCATCGCTGGCAGGACGACCGATTCTCCCCCGTGATCGACAGCAGCGACGCCACCCGGGTACAGACCGCCCTGGAGCGGGATCATGTGCAGGAACCCCAGCGCCACCTGGACTACTGGAATGCCCTGTTTCTGGAGGCGGCGGCGCAGTTGCAAAACCCCGATGACGGGGCCGGACGGGCCACCCAGGTGGAACGGCTGTGCCACGTGATGCTGGGTCGGGACGAACGCATCCTTGACATGGCCCACCGGTATTTCAGCCTGGAGGATCTCATGGCCATCCGCGCCCGCATGATCGGCAGCGGTCATATCGGCGGCAAGTCGGTGGGGATGCTCCTGGCCCGGCAGATCCTGCGGCGGGAAGCCCCTGAAACCTGGGAACGATGCCTGGAACCCCATGACTCCTTCTTTCTGGGCACCGATGTCTATTACTCCTTTCTGGTGCACAACGGCTGGTGGCCCAGGATCATGCGCCAACGTACGCCGGACGGCTACTACAGCGAAGGCCAGGCCCTCCATGAGCGCATGCTCCATGGTCGCCTGCCCGATGAAATCCGCGAGGAACTGGCCAGGATGCTGGACTACTTCGGCCAGTATCCCATCCTGGTGCGCTCCAGCAGCCTGCTGGAGGACGGTTTCGGCAATGCCTTTGCCGGCAAATACGACAGTGTCTTCTGCGTCAACCAAGGCACCCCGGAAGAAAGGCTGGAGGCACTGGAACAGGCCATCTGCCAGGTCTTTGCCAGTGCCATGAGTGAAGATGCCCTGGTCTACCGCAGTCAGCGGGGCCTAGCCGACCTGGAAGAACCCATGGCCTTGCTGCTGCAACGGGTCAATGGCCGTTATCATGGCCGTCATTACCTGCCGGATGCCGCCGGCGTCGGCGTCTCCCGCAACATCTTTGCCTGGGACCGGGACATGGACCCGGCCGCGGGCATGGTACGGCTGGTGATGGGACTGGGCACGCGGGCGGTGGATCGCAACGATGGCGACCATGCCTGCATCGTTGCCCTGGATCACCCGCTCAAACGCCCCTTTGCCCATGCCGACGACGGTCGCTTCTGCCAGCACAAGGTGGACATCCTGGATGTGCTGGACAATGAACTGCTCAGCCGCCCCTTGCGGGATCTGGTCGAGGCGGACATGGATCATGTCCTGCGTTGGTGCGGGGAACCGGATCGGGAAGCCAGCGAGCGCTCCAAAGCCCTGGGTGGACCCGCGATGTGGCGGCTGACTTTCAGACCCCTGCTGGAAAAAACGCCCTTCGTGTCCATGATTCAGGGGCTTTTGCAGACACTGGAGTCGGTGTACGCCTATCCGGTGGATGTGGAATTCACCGTTCATCTGGGTGCTGACGGTACCCCCTCATTCAATCTGGTGCAGTGCCGCCCCCTGCAGACCCAGGGCGGCAACCGGCAGGTCCGGATCCCTGAGGCCGTCGACGATGAGGCCCTCCTGTTCCGCAGCCAGGGGCACTTCATGGGCGGTAGCCTGGATCAACCCATCGCCCGCATCATCCGCGTGGACGGTGAGCGTTACAGCGCCCTGAACCTGCAACAGAAATACACCGTGGCCCGCCTGGTGGGGCAACTCAACCGGCGCATGTCGGACCGGAATGACCAGCCTACCCTGCTGATCGGCCCGGGGCGCTGGGGCACCAGCACCCCGGAACTGGGTGTGCCGATCCGTTTCGCCGATATCAGCCGCATGGCGGTCCTGATCGAGGTGGCCGAACTGGGTGGCGGGGTGATCCCGGATCTGTCCTATGGCTCACACTTCTTCCAGGATCTGGTGGAATCCGGCATTGCCTATGTCGCCCTCCGTCCCGGGGAAGCCCATACGGACTACCGACCGGATTGGCTCCACCAGGCCGCACGGGAAGCGATTGATCCCAATCTGGTGGAAGGACTGGACGAGACCATACTCGCGGCAGTGGACATCCACGATGTACGCGCCCTGGACATGAAACTGCTGGCGGACGTCATCAGCCAGCAGGTCCTGTGCTGTGCATTCAGACGCATCTGAGCGCCGCACATAAAAAAAGCCCCGGGTTCCCGCACTGGAAACCCGGGGCCCTGCGGCCCGGATCAAAACGAACGGATCAGATCACGCCCATGGCCACCATGGCGCCGGCCACCTTCACGAAGCCGGCGATGTTGGCACCCACCACGTAGTTACCGGGAGCGCCGAACTCTTCGGAGGTCTGGTGGCAGTTGCGGTGGATGTCCACCATGATCTCACGCAGACGCTCTTCGGTGTGCTCGAAGGTCCAGGAATCGCGGCTGGCGTTCTGCTGCATTTCCAGGGCGCTGGTGGCCACACCGCCCGCATTGGCGGCCTTGCCGGGACCGAAAGCAACACCGGCCTCGGTGAAGAAGCGGATGGCCTCCGGGGTGGAAGGCATGTTGGCACCTTCCGCCACGGCGATGACCCCGTTCTTGATCAGGGTCTTGGCATCGGTACCGTTGAGTTCGTTCTGGGTGGCGCAGGGCAGTGCCACCTGGCAGGGCACGCTCCAGATATTGCCGTTTTCCAGGTACTTGGCACTCTTCTTCTCTTCGGCATAGGCACTGATGCGGCGACGCTCCACTTCCTTGATCTGCTTGACCAGATCCAGGTCGATGCCGTCCTTGTCCACGATCACGCCATTGGAGTCGGAGCAGGCGATGACCTTGGCACCCAGGGACATGGCCTTCTCGATGGCGTAGATGGCCACGTTGCCGGAACCGGACACCACGCAGGTCTTGCCGTCGAAGGAATCGGAACGGACCTTGAGCATTTCCTCGGTGAAGAAGACGGTGCCGTAGCCGGTGGCTTCCTTACGGGCACGGCTGCCGCCCCAGTTCAACCCCTTGCCGGTGAACACGCCGGACTCATAGCGGTTGGTGATGCGCTTGTACTGACCGAACAGGTAGCCGATCTCGCGCTGTCCCACGCCGATGTCGCCGGCCGGCACGTCAGTGTATTCGCCCAGATGGCGGTACAGTTCGGTCATCATGCTCTGGCAGAAGCGCATGATCTCGCCGTCGGAACGCCCCTTGGGATCGAAGTCACTGCCGCCCTTGCCGCCGCCGATGGGCATGCCGGTGAGGGCATTCTTGAAGATCTGCTCAAAGCCCAGGAACTTGATGATGCCCAGGTAGACGGAAGGGTGGAAGCGAATGCCGCCCTTGTAGGGCCCCAGGGCACTGTTGAACTGCACCCGGAAGGCACGGTTGATCTGG
This sequence comes from Ectothiorhodospira shaposhnikovii, assembly GCF_016584105.1. Lineage (GTDB taxonomy): Bacteria > Pseudomonadota > Gammaproteobacteria > Ectothiorhodospirales > Ectothiorhodospiraceae > Ectothiorhodospira > Ectothiorhodospira shaposhnikovii. The sequence continues at coordinate 52,445 of NZ_NRSM01000013.1, forward strand.
GTAACGCCCTTGTCGTCCTGCCACGGCACCCGGAAGATGATCTGCCGCTCAGGCTCACAGATCAGCTGGATGATCTTGCGATCAGCAAATTCCGGATACTTCACCAGCACCGGACCAAGGGATTCCAGCACTTCACGAACCGCCTGATGGAACTCCGTCTCCCCCGGATTTCTGCGCAAGACTTCCTGATAAATCGGTTCCAGCTTTTCGTCGAGACCTGCCGCCATATTTCATTTCTCCAGCACAGCCATGCGCGACCAGGGGACGAAACATGGAGTGCGGTTGGTGTTTGATTGAGAAGGATCGCGTGCGCCCGCAACAGCGGGCGCAACACGGGACCAGAAAATCAGAGCTTCAGCGATGGAAGTCCCCGGCACTTTCAGGCTGATAGAGGATTTCATCGATACTCACCTTGATGACCCCTCCACCGGGCCGTGGCCACTCTATCTGATCCCCCACGGACAACCCCAGCAGTGCACTGCCCACCGGGGCCAGAATGGACACCTTGTCAGGTTGCCCGGTGCTGTCCTTGGGATAGACCAGCGTCATGCAGAAGCTCTCGCCGGTGCCGTCCATGACAAAACGCACGGTGGAATTCATGGTCACCACCGTCGGGGGAATCTGCGCCGGATCAACCACCTCGGCACGATCCAGTTCGGCCTGCAAGGCCGCCTTACCCGGAAAGGTACTTTCTGAAATCGACGCCAGCAGGCTGTCCAGCCTGTCGTAATCCTGTGAAGACAGGACGATGTTGGGTTTGCTATTCACGCTGATGAACTCTGAACATCCTTAGATTAGAGGACGGGGCATTCTATCCCGAAATCTCGTAATTTTCGCCCCCCCGGCCTCAGGATCCCTTGGGCAAAGGGGACAGGGCCTTCATTTCCACGCGATTGCGGCCGGCATTCTTGGCCCGGTACAAGGCCTCATCGGCACGCTGCAGGACATGGTCCGGCAAAATATCCCGCCCTGACAGGCTGGTAATGCCGATGCTCACCGTGATCGGGATTTCCAGCTCACCACTCCGCACGGGAATTCTGGCAATGCGCTTTCTGAGGCGTTCAGCCAGGGCGCCCGCAGCCTGCAGATCAGTATCCGGCAACAGCACCGCAAACTCCTCTCCCCCCATGCGCCCGGCAAAATCACTCTTGCGCAGACAATAGCGAACCAGAGACGCAAAGTGCCGGAGTACCGTGTCGCCGGTGGAATGGCCATGGGTATCATTCACAAGTTTGAAATGATCCAGATCCAGCATCATCACCGCAGCCTGATGATCAGGGTTACGATCCATGCGCAGGATCTCCTCCCGCATCCGTTCGAGGAAATGACGCCGATTGGCAAGCCCTGTGAGGTGATCAGTGGTGGCCATCTCCCTGAGTTCCTGCTCCATGCGCTTGCGATCCGTAATATCGGAAATGGTCCCGACCATGCGCAGGGGGCGCCCATTCGGATCACGCCGCACCACCAGACCACGGGCCAGGATCCAAAACCAACCACCGTCCTTGCCTAACACCCGATGCTCACTTTCGTAGTGAGCCGACTTGTCATCCAGATGTCGCTGCAGACATTCCCGCACATGATGAAGATCATCCGGATGCACCTGCCGGAACCAGTCCCTTGCCCGGCAACAGTCAAATTCATGCTCCGCGTACCCCAACATCTCCCCGCAGCGACGGGACTGGATCAGGACATCGGACTGAACGTTCCAGTCAAAGACACCATCGCCTGCCGCCTCCAGGGCAAACCGCCAGCGCTCGGCATTTTCCTTCAGCTTCTGAAGATTTCCAGTGCGTTCAATCGCAATGGCAGCAAGATTGGCAAATTCCCGGATCGAGCGGATTTCACTTTCGGACGGGCTGTGGACACGACGGTGAAACAGACTCACACTGCCCAGCAACTCCCCCTGTGATGACAGGACAGGAACCATCCAGCATGACGCAAGCCCGCGCTCCCTTGCCAACACCCGGAGATTGATCCATCGGGGATCCGAGTGAATGTCGGTCAGGATGAGGATCTGTCCCCTGCTTGTCGACCCGGAAACCGCTCCGGCAATCCCCTTTCCGAGATGATCTGAAACCGCCTGCTGAAAATCCGCATCAAGGCTGGGGGCCGCACCGGGCATCATGCAGTGACGCTCAACATCCACCAGGGTGATGAGACACAGAACATCCGGATCCTCAAGCTCCACACTTCCTGCCAGAGAGTCCAGTATCACCGGCAGTTCGGCGCCACCGGCCAGCAGGGAAAGCACCCGGTTCCGGCCCGCCTCGCGCTGCTCATGTCGCTTGCGCTCTGTGATATCCGTCAACACCCCCTCAAAGCGGATCACATTGCCTCGGGCATCATATTCGACCCCGCTATGCTCCTCGACCCACAAGACCTTGCCCGCATTTGTGACAATGCGATATTGCTGACGAAACTGCCTGCGCCCGTGGCGTGTATAACGATCCACCTCGGTGACCAGGCGTTCCCGATCATCGGGGTGGACCAGATGAATGAAAAGCTTCTCACCCGACATCATCTCTGCCGCAGAGTATCCCCAACGGGACACCGTGGCGGAAATGAATTCCACCGGCCATCCGGGCTTTGCCAGCCAGCGGCAGAGTATCACCGCGCTGGACTCCACCACCCTGTTGGCTGCCTTGAGCGATTCCATGGCCTGCAGACGTTCCAGCGCCACCGAAAGATCCTGCGCCATCTCCTGTACCAAAGAAACCGTCCTGCTGGAGAAAACCTGAGACATGGTACTGAACAGATTCAGGGTTCCGCTCACTTTTCCCGAGGGAGTCACGGCAAACCTGGCCAGCGAGTGCATCCCCGCTGCCTGGGCTTCCCCGGCTTCATGCAACACGGCATTTTCGGCATTGAGGGGATCGACCACAATATAGGATGAACTACCCTGCACATCATCACCTTCGCAACCCGATAGCCATCCCATGGAACATTGGCGGGGCTCGATATCGCCCACATCGTCACCAGCACGGGCAAACAGGCACAATTTCCGGGCATCCCCCGCCTCCCAAAGCCCGATCCATGCCGCGCTGAAACCACCCCGGCTCACCAGAATCTCGCATACCGCATTGATCAGAGCCTTGCGATCATGGTTGCGGACTATGGCCTGATTCACACGAATCATCATGTCCTGTAATTGCCCAAGCCGCTGCTGGGCAAACAGGCCCTCTTTCTCTTGCCCGATAGCCCGCAGAACGACGAAATATGCGCTGGGATCACCGTTGTCCTGCCGCACGGCGCGCACGGACACAGATGCCAGAATGACCTTGCCGTCGGCACGTACGAAGGCCTTGTTGCGCTCGAATCGATCGACGTGCCCCGATACCAGGCGGGAAAATTCGAAGGCCTCGTCTTCAAGGTCCTGCTTGAGAGAGACGGCTTGCCAGGTCATTCCCAGCATCTGATCCCGGGAATGGCCCAGCATATCGACCAAGCGCTGGTTCATGGCGCTCCAGCGGTAATCCTTTGGGGAGAACGTGCCCAGGGCGACAAAGTGCAGACTGTAAAAATAGTCCATCAACGGACCGTCGACCAATGCATGGACGTGCTGCGCGGGCCGCTCTGCCAGGGTGACGGCAAAGCATGTGGAGATACCGGGGATCTTGCAGCCATTTGCCGCCACATGAACATCGGCATGGAACACACGTCCTTGACTGTTTCTGAACAGCAGGTCCTCTTCCAGCACACTGCCGACGTCAACAGCCCGGGCAATAAGGGCGGCGATTGCAATACGGCCTTTTCGGGACAACTGAAAATCCGCCAGAGTCAGTGCCGGTACCAACCGGTCCCTGGCAGCTTCCCCCCATAGCAAGTCCAGGGCCGCAGCATTGGCCTGCAGGATCAGTCCATTGCCGTCCACCAGCAGCTCGGCAATGGAAGATTCAAACTGCGAGCCCTCGGCTGCTCTGCCAATGATGAAAGAAGCGGCGGACGCAGACGCCCGAGGCAGGGTAAGCCAGTCTGTCGGCAAGGACATACAAGGGTCCTCGGCACCAGGGCCACACAGGAAAAGCACGGTTGCTTACCAAAACTGTAGCAGAAACCCCGGGGTCCACGGATGCTGCTCGAAGAATGGAGAAGGAACGGCAGTATTTTTCAGACGCACAGACGCAAAAAGACCCCTTTGAAGGGGTCTTTTTGCTTGACTGCCTTGGCAAGATCAACATTCGTAAAGAATGAAACCCTGCCTTTGTATGGCGTCCCCACGGGGATTCGAACCCCGGTCGCCGCCGTGAAAGGGCGGTGTCCTAGGCCTCTAGACGATGGGGACTAGGAAAACAACATTATAGCAGATCAGTTAAAAATAAAAAGCTTTTATTTTACTCTGACTGCCTTACAGCTAAACTTATCACTGGCGCTTTTTGTGTCTCTGCTCTGTCAGAACCACCGTTACCAACCCGGTGAACACCACCAGAACACCCAAAGGCACCAGAGACAGAAAATACTTTGCAATCTCATCGGTTCCGTAAAACAATGCGTCGAAACCGACGATCATGCCTGCCAACGTAAGCAGTGCCCCAACAACCATCGAGTACTTACCTATTCGATGCATGCCGAACCACTACCCGGCCCGCCGAAGCGGAAATTTGGTGGAGCCAGGCGGGATCGAACCGCCGACCTCTTGCATGCCATGCAAGCGCTCTCCCAGCTGAGCTATGGCCCCGAAAGCTTCATGACCATTTCGTTGTTGCCGTATTGGTCATGTCCCTCAGAAGCTGCGTACTATACGGATCCTTCAGGATGCTGTCAACAGTTTTTTTAAACTTTTTTCGACGCGATCCATTCGGCAGCTTTCTGAATCCTCGACAGGGTCCGCTCCCGTCCGATCAGCATCAGGGTCTGATCAATGGACGGCGAAACCGAGCCGCCGGTCACCGCCACACGAAGCGGCTGGGCGACCTTGCCCAATTTTACTTGTAACCTTTCTGAAACACCAGTCACGGATTCGTGGATCTGCTCCGCGGTCCACTCCCCCAGGGCATCCAGCGCGGCATGCAGGGCCTGCAGCACCGGCAGGGCATCCGGGGTCAGGTTCTTCTGCGCTGCCTTTTCATCGTACTCATCGAACTCCTTGAAGAAGTACACACTCTGGTCGGCCATCTCCACCAGGGTCTTGGCACGGTCACGCAGAATCTCCACCACGTCACGCAGGGGCGGCGGCGTGGACGGATCCACGTCCCGCTGACCCATGTGCCAGGACAGCTGCCGGGCCACATAGTCGGGGGTCTGGGTCTTGATGTAATGCTGGTTCAACCACAGAAGCTTTTCCGGATTGATGGCCGAGGCGGAATGATTCACATCGGCGATGTCGAACAGCTCGACGAGTTCGTCAAGGCTGAAGATTTCCTGATCCCCATGGGACCAGCCCAGTCGCACCAGATAGTTGATCAGCGCCTGGGGCAGATAGCCGTCATCCCGGTACTGCATCACGCTCACCGCCCCATGACGCTTGGACAGCTTGGTGCCGTCGGGACCGAGAATCATGGGCAGATGGGCATAGCGGGGCGGTTCCACACCCAGGGCCTTGAGGATGTTGATCTGGCGTGGGGTGTTATTCAGGTGATCATCGCCGCGGATCACGTGGGTGATCTGCATATCCCAGTCGTCCACCACCACGGTGAGGTTGTAGGTGGGGGTGCCGTCGGAACGGGCGATGATCAGGTCATCCAGTTCGGTGTTCTGGAAGGTGACGCGACCACGCACCATGTCGTCCACCACGGTGACACCCTCGACGGGGTTGCGAAAACGAACGACGGGGCTGACCCCTTCCCGGGGCTCACCCCGCAAGCGGCAGCGGCCGTCGTAGCGCGGCTTGACCTTCATGGCCATCTGCTGATCGCGCATGGCGTCCAGTTCTTCCTTGGTGCAGTAGCAGTAATAGGCGTGACCGGTATCCAGCAATTGCTGGATCACCTCTTTATAGCGGTCAAAACGCTGGGTCTGGTAGAACGGGCCTTCGTCGTATTCCAGGCCCAGCCAGTTCATGCCTTCCAGGATCGCATTCACCGATTCCGCATTGGAACGCGCCAGGTCCGTATCTTCGATGCGCAGGACGAAATCGCCACCGTGCTTGCGGGCATAGAGCCAGGAAAACAACGCCGTGCGGGCGCCGCCGATGTGGAGATAACCGGTCGGACTGGGAGCGAATCGGGTGCGAACTTTCATGGAGTCACTCTGGCTTGGATGTATTGGAAGCGGCATAGAGTAGCAGACGGCTTGCGGGGCTTCACCCGGTGCCTTCGATTGGAGACCATCTCACTGCAGGGCCAGCACGACGGCGAGCAGTACTCCGGCCTCCACCAGTTCGATCAGCCCCCCGGCCGTATCCCCGGTGGTGCCGCCGAGGCGATGCACCATCCAGGCCCGCCCGAGCAGGAAGACCAGGGCCGCGCCCGCCAGGGCCCATACACCGACCATGCCGCCCAGGATGACGACGGCCAGCGCCACACCGGCGGTGGCCAGCCACGCCCCCCGCCGCGGCAAATGGCGGGCCAGCAGCGTGGCCATGCCGGCGGAACGGACATACTCGGTCAGCAGGAACAGCGGCAGGATGGCGGCGCGCCCCAGCAGGGGCGCCAGGATCAGGGCCATCCAGCCCCCCGTCAGGGCCAGCAGTTCGAACACCGCGGCAAACTTCACCAGCACCAGCAGGATCAGGGCCGTGACACCGGCGGGGCCACAGCGGGGGTCCTTCATGATCTCCAGGGTCCGTTCCCGGTCCCCCAGACCACCGATCCAGGCATCGGCGGTATCCGCCAGACCGTCCATGTGCAGGAGCCCGGTCAACAGCACCCAGGCCGTGACGATCAGCGCCGCCGCCAGAATGCCGTCCCCCAGCGCCCACGCCAGCGCGGCCAGGGACAGCCCCATGAGCAGGCCCACCAGGGGGTAGTGCAGCATGGAGCGGCCCACTTCCTCATCGGTGGGCGAATTCCAGCTCACGGGAAAGCGGGTCAGAAAACGCAGGGCCACCAGAAAAGGTTTCATGCCATCCCCTCCCGGATTGGGCCATGGTCGTTACCCAGGGCCATGACCCGGGTGCCCTGCCCTGTTCCCTCGGCCGGGGTGATGCGATAGAGACAGGCGTGGGGCACCTCCAGGCGCAGCAGATCCGACAGGGGACGCTGTTGTACATGCAGCAGGATCAGACGGATCACACCGCCGTGGGTTACCAGCAACACCCGCTCCCCCATCGCGTTTTCACATACCCGTCGCCAGGCCGCCAGTACCCGATCCCGGAAATCCACCAGGGGTTCGGCACCGGGAGGGATATGGTTGAGCGGATCCTCCCAAAAACGGCCCAGGGCATCCGGTTCCGTTTCCATCAGTTCCGCCGCCGTGCGCCCTTCCCAGGCACCGAAGTGCATCTCACGCAGATCCGGCTCCAGAGTCAGGGGTACGGCATCACCCCCGGCCCAGTCCCGGGCCGGGGCCGCACAGCGTCGCAGGGGCGAAGTGATGATGCGATCCCAGGGACCATGGCGCTCGTACCCCGCCTGCATGTGGGCGCGCCCCTGGTCAGTGAGTTCATCATCCAGGCTGCCACGGAAGGCAAAGCCCCCCGTGGTCTGGCCGTGGCGCATGAGATCGATCTGCACGGATGGCGGGGACACCTTCAGTGCGCCTCCGTCACCTGGGCCTCGGCAAAGGTGGCCATGTGACACTGGATGTCGCAGGCCAGACGCAGCAGAGGCACCGACGTGGCGGCGCCGCTGGCCTCGCCCAGGCGCATGCCCAGATCCAGGACGGGATCGGCCGCCAGTGCCTCCATCAGCAGGCGATGGCCGGGTTCGGCGGAGGCATGGGCAAACAGCATCCAGTCCCGGGCACCGGGGCAGATGCGCACCGTGGCCAGGGCCGCGGCGGAACTGATGAAACCATCCACCAGGATGGGCATGCCCATCTGGGCACAGGCCAGATAAGCACCACTCATGGCGGCAATCTCGAAGCCTCCGACCCGACGCAGGCATTCCACCGGGTCCGACAGGTTCTCCGCCCCATGCAGATGCAGGGCGCGACGCAGCACCTCCACCTTGTGCCGGACACCTTCCTGATTGAGCCCGGTGCCGGGTCCCGCCAGCACTTCCGGATCACGCCCCAAAAGCCCGCAGGCCACGGCCGCCGCCGCCGTGGTGTTACCGATGCCCATCTCTCCGGCCAGATAGAGCTGGGCACCGGCCAGACGGGCCCGTTCGGCACTGTGGCGGCCGGCATTCATGGCCTTCGCCAGCTGATGGGCATCCATGGCTGGGCCTTCGACGAAGTTGGCGGTACCCGGCCCCAGACGCACATCCAGCACCTCCGGCATGGGCTCCAGTTCCACCACGGTCCCCAGGTTGATCACTTCCAATGTCGCACCGATGGAGCGTGCCAGGACGCTGATTCCGGCCCCGCCGCGGGCAAAATTCCTGACCATCTCGGCGGTGACGGACTGGGGAAAGCGGGAAATCCCTTCGGCCGCCACGCCGTGATCACCGGCAAAGATGCTGATCCGCACCTCATCCACCCGCGGCTTGTCGGTGCTCTGCATCCCTGCCAGCCGGGTGGCCAGGGTTTCCAGGCGGCCCAGGGAACCCAGGGGTTTGGTGAGCTGGGTCTGTCGGTATTCCGCCGCGCGGCGGGCGGTCTCATCGATCTGCGCGGCGGGAACCTGCAGCCAGGGGGTTTCGTGATTCAAAGGGGTTCTCCTTTCAGTACATGTGGCAAGCCGGCCACGGTCAGGACGACGCGATCCGCACGGGCGGCCACCGCCTGATGCAGGCGTCCGGCATCATCGCAGAAACGACGGGTCAGTTCTCCCAGGGGCACGATGCCCATGCTGGTCTCATTGCTGACCATGATCACACGGCCGGGCAGACGGGGCAAGACCGCCAGAAAATCCTCCTGTTCCCGGGCGCAGGTCTGTGCGTCCTCATCCCATAACAGATGAGTCAGCCAGAGGGTGAGGCAGTCCACCAGCAGGCAATGCCCGGGACGGGCATGGCGGGCCAGTATCGCCGCCAGATCGGCCCCGCTCTCCACCAGCGCCCAGTCCGACGGACGACGCTCCCGATGGTGGCGGATGCGCGCATGCATTTCCTCGTCTTCACCGGGGCGGGCGGTGGCCACGTAGGTCACCGGCAGACCGCTCTCCAGGGCCAGACGCTCGGCCAGGGCGCTCTTGCCGGAACGGACACCGCCCAGAATCAGTTCTTTCATCGGTCAACCCCTCCTCGCCCATGCCCGGTACCCACCCGGGCCACCCGGGCCAGCGCAACCTCCAGCCGCTGCCACTGGACCTCATCGGCCGGCAGACCAAAGCGCAGACTCAAGGGATCGGTGAACAACCGGGTGAGAATGGCTTCCCGGCGCAGCCCCTGATGGATCTGCCGGGCGTGGGGGGTACGCACCCACTGGAACAAATCGGTCCCGCCGTCAGGCACCAGACCGTGCTCGCTCAGACAGCCCTGCAAACGACGTTCGGAAGCGGCCAGCAAGGCGCGAGTCCGTATCTGCCAGTCCCGGTCCTCCAGCGCCCGGGTGGCCACCCAGCGCGAGGGACCGCTCAGGCACCAGGGTCCCAGGCGGGCGGACAGGCGTGCCAGCAGGGGCGCTTCCGCCAGGACGAACCCCACCCTCGCCCCGGCCAGACCAAAGAACTTGCCCAGGGAGCGCAGGACCACCAGGCCGGGCCGGGGGCAGAGTGGAGCCAGCCCCAGGTCCGGGGTGGCATCCATGAAGGCCTCGTCCACCACCAGCCATCCGCCCCTGACCGCCAGGGCGGCCAGCCAGGACTGCAGCCGGGACGGCACGAAGGTGTCGCCGGTGGGGTTGTTGGGATGGACCAGCAGCAGGACATCCAGCCCGTCCAGACGGGATTCGATCTCCTCCGCGGCCAGCGTGATCACCTGGTGCCCCGCCATGCGCCAGGCATGGGCATGCTCGGCATAGCTGGGCTGCAGCATCCCGACCCGTCGCCCGGCCGGCAACAGGCCTGGCAGGGCCTGAATCGCCGCCTGGGAGCCCGCCACCGGCAGCAGGGTGTCCGTGCCGTAATAGGCGGCCGCGGCCTGTTCCAGCCCATCGTCTTCCTCCGGCAGACGGGACCAGACCGATGCCGGCATCCCGTCGGGTACCGCCCAACCCACCGGATTGATACCGGTGGACAGATCCAGCCAGCGGCTCAGGGGGATGCCCTCTTCCCGCGCCGCCTGACGCAGACGGCCGCCGTGGGGCAGTGTCACCGGGGTGGTCATGTTCATTGCTAAAGGCCCGTGATGGGGAAAAGGTGGCCGATCAGTATCAGCGACAGGAGGCACGCCAGCCAGATCCCCATCCCCCGCCGGATGAGATCCAGTGCCCGCCGGATGTCTTCGGGCCGGGCCGCCTGCCCCGCCCCCAGATCCGGACGCGGCTCCAGCCGACCGTGGTAGACCGCCGCCCCGCCCAGACGGATGCCCAGCGCCCCGGCGCCGGCAGCCATCACCGGGCCGGCATTGGGGCTTTTCCAGACCCGTCCCTGCCGTCGCCAGCAGTCAAGGCCGACCCGGGTGTGGCCCGCCAGGGCATAGGCCAGGGCGGTCAGGCGCGCCGGGATCCAGTTCATCACATCGTCCAGCCGGGCCGCCGCCCAGCCAAAGCGGCCATAGCGATCGGTACGATACCCCCACATGGCATCCAGGGTGTTCACCAGCCGGTAGGCCACCACCCCGGGCGCCCCGGCCACCAGAAACCAGAAAACCGGCGCAAACAGGGCATCGTTGCCGTTTTCCAGCACGGACTCCACGGTGGCCTTGCTGATGTCCTGTGCGTCCAGGGTCCGGGTATCCCGGCTGACCAGAAAGGCCACCCGTTCCCGGGCCTGATCCAGGTGCCCCTGAGTCAGGGCATCGGCGATTCCCTTGCCGTGTTCGCCCAGGCTGCGCCAGCCGATGGCCAGATAGAGCAGAACCAGTTCGGCCACCCAGCCCCAGGGCGGCAGGGACACCAGCAGGGCCAGCAATACGAACGGGATCACCAGCATCGCCACCAGCCAGGCACCCCGGCGCCGGTCATCCCGATGGAAACGGCGTTCGGCAGCATCCACCAGGGCACCGAAACCCACCAGCGGGTGCCAGCGGGGAGGCTCGCCCAGGAGCCGGTCCAGCAGCAACGCGGACAGCAGCAGGGCCAGGGTCAGCATGGCAGGTGCCCGCCCAGCAGGTGGCCGATCGCCTCCGGATTGGAGGGGAAATACAGATGGACATAACTGGCCGTGACGGGACCGAGGCGATACACCGGCTCCGCCGTGGCACGCCCGATGGGACTGCGGGCATGGGTCAGGGGCTCGATCCTCGCCGTCATGGCGGAATGGTGGAAGGTATGTCCCCGCAATGTGCCTTCCGGCAATTGCACCTCCTGGGGGCCAAGACCGGTCAGCCGGCCCTGCATCCGAGCCTCCCCCGGCAGCAGACCGGCCATGTCCGCCCCCTGCCCCGCCACATCCGACAATCGCTCCAGCAGATACAGCATGCCCCCGCACTCGGCCAGTATCGGGCGCCCGGCGCTGGCGTGGGAGAGCAGATCCTGTTTCAGCCGCTCATTGGCCGCCAGTGCGGGCAGATGCAATTCCGGATACCCTCCGGGCAGATAGACCCCGTCGGCCTCGGGCAACCTTTCCCCCGCCACCGGCGAGAAAAAGCACAGCTCCGCGCCCAGTTCGGCAAGCACCTCCAGATTGGCCGGATAAATGAAGGCAAAGGCCGCATCCCGGGCCACCGCGATACGCCGTCCCGCCAGCAGCCTGGGCGGCGGGCTCCGGTCCACCGGTGCAAAGGCTACCGGGGGGGGTAATCCGTCCGCCGTCCACACCAGACGGCCGGCGGCGGCCTCCAGACGCTGATCCAGATCCTGGATTTCCTCGGCCTGGACCAGCCCCAGATGCCGGCTGGGCAGGGCCGCGTCCGGCGCCTTGGGCAGATAGCCCAGGGCCGCAAGACCCGGCGGCAGTTCTTCCAGCAGCATCCGGTAGTGGCCCTCGCCGCTCACCCGGTTGGCAAATACCCCGGCAAACGGCACGTCGGGCCGGAATGTGGACAATCCGTGGGCAATGGCCCCGAAGGTCTGGGCCATGGCGGCACCGCTGATGGAGGCCAGCACGGGAATCCCCAGGGTCCGGGCAATATCCGCCGTGGAAGGACGGCCGTCGAACAGGCCCATCACCCCTTCCACCAGGATCAGGTCCGCATCCCCCGCCGCCTCAAAAAGTCGATGGCGGGCATCGGCCTCACCGGTCATCCACATGTCGATGGAATGGACCCCGTGACCACAGGCCTGGTGGTGAATCATGGGGTCGAGAAAATCCGGCCCGCCCTTGAACACCCGCACCCGCCGACCCTGGTTGCGGTGATACCGGGCCAGGGCGGCGGTGACCGTGGTCTTGCCCTGCCCGGATGATGGGGCCGTGATCAACAGGGCTGGGCAGTGGCGGGTGTTCATGGTCGTTACGGGGCGGGCAGGCCCGTCATTGCTGGTAGTTGAGGGTCAGATAAAATGCACGACCCGGCTGTTCATAATCAATGGCGCCCTGACGGGCTGTGGCATAGTCACGGTCGAACACGTTGTTCAGGGTCGCCCGCACCGTCCACGCCGGATTCACCTGATAAGCGGCCCGCAGATGCACCAGCTCGTGACCGGCGATACGGTCGGTGTTGGCGGCATCATTGTAGCGCCGTCCCTCGGCAATGAGGGTGGTACCGAAAGACCAGTCCTGCCATCGCCGGTCCAGATCCAGACGCGCGATCTCGTTGGGACGACGCCGCAGCTCATGACCGGTATGGCGGTTTTCATGATCCAGCAAGGTCAGGGACAGGGTGGCCGACCAGTGGGCATGACGCATCCCCGTCTCCAGTTCCAGGCCCCGGATACGCGCCTTTTCCACGTTCTGCGGCTGCCAGAAGAAACTGCCGGGCACCGGCGCCCACTCGATCAGATCGTCGATGTCCGACTGGAACACCGCCAGATCCGCATGAAAACCACCCGAATGATGACGCAGCCCCAGCTCATAGGTTTCGGAGGATTCCGGTGCCAGGTCCGGATTGCCGCCGCCGGGCCAGTACAGATCATTGAAAGTGGGCGCCTTGAAGGCCGTGCCGCCGCTGGCACGGACCCGCCAGGCATCGGTGATCCGGTAGCCCCAGGCCAGCTGCCCGGTAGTTTCCTTGCCGAAGGCCTCGTTGTCATCCTGCCGCAGACTGCCGGTCAGGGCATGACGCCCCAGATCCAGCTGGAGCTGGGCGTACACACCCCAGTTGTCCCGCCGGGTCTCGTCATAGTCCGTGGAACCGCTCACCTTGTCATCCTGATAGTCCAGCCCCGCCGTGAACAGGTGATCCCCCAGCAGGAGGTCGTTCTGCCAGGCGAACAGATATCGCGTCGTATCGATCCGTGACGAGGTAACCCCATCCTGGAAGGTTTCGTTCTCATCCCGGCTGTGGCTGACGCTCAGTTCGCTGAACCAGGCCTCATGGGGCTGGCCCCGGACGCCGATCCGGGAAGCATGATGGACGAAATCAATCCAGTCCCGGGCCGGTTCGCCGAAGTCATAATCGGTCTCCCCAAGGGCGTGATGGAAGGAACCGAACACCTCCAGACCCTCGCTGGCCTGATGGGACAGGCGTCCGGAAACGCTGCTGTTGTGGAATCCGTCCCGACCGGAATCTCCCACCCCCCGCTGGACATCAATGCCGTCGGTGCCGAAATGACTGCCGGAGAGGCTGTAGCGGGTCCGATCATTGCTGCCGGAAACCCCGAGTCCGTATTCCCGGGTATTGAAGGAGCCGGCGCCCATGTGCGCCCGCACCCGGGCGGGGCCATCGCCCTCGCGGGTAAAGACCTGGATCACACCACCGATGGCATCGGAACCATAGAGACTGGTCCTGGGGCCGCGGACGATCTCCACCCGCTCGATCTCGGAAGGGGGCAGGAACTGCCAGGAGGCACTGCCCAGGGTGGCGGAGCCCATGCGCACGCCGTCGACCAGCAACAGGGTGTGATCCGAGGCGGTGCCGCGCAGGAACAGGCCGGTGGTCTTGCCGAAGGGACCGTTCTGGGACAGGGCGATACCGGCCCGCGCCTGCAGCAGATCGGCAAACTCCCTGGGCTGCAATCGTTCGATCTCTTCACGCTCGATCACGGTCACCGACGCCAGGGTCTGATCCACGGTCTGGGCCGTGCGGGTGGGGGTCACCAGGATGGGATCGAGCCGGGCGATCATTTCCTGGGCAGACAGGGCATGGGGAAGGGCCAGCAGAATCGCGGCCGACAGCAGGGACTTCTTGTGCATGGGGATACTCTCCGGCGCGCCGCCCGCGCGCCATACGGTCTTGAATCAGGACGGCATGCTGGAGAGCCAAAGGTGCGAAAGACCCGCCCTGGTACACGACCACGGAGGCGCTTCCTTACCGGGGAACCCGAAAATATCGAGCCGCGCAAAGCCCTCCGCAATGCCGCGTAAGCACATCAGGCCGGTCTCCGGACTCGCGGGCGGGTCATGTACGGACCTGGTCAGGGCACCTTCCCACGCTTGCGCGCAGTGGTTGTATCGCCCTGCCGGGGATCCTGGAAACACCATGGATCCCCCACCTCGCCTACCGTTGCGGGGGCAGCGCCGGCATTGTCCATGGCATGCTGGCCATGGTCGCACCGGCTTCCCGTTTCACCGGACGGTTGTCACGCGTCCGGCACCTGAAGCGAGGCAGGATGATACGCAACGGGATCTTGATTGGCTACCGCCGGCGGCGCCTTTTCCGGCAGGATTCAGCCTCGGCAACTGCTATGATACCTGCCTTCGAGACTCGATCCCCCACCATCGACACCCTGCAATAAAGGCGACGATGCACTCAAAAAAGCGACTTTTACCCCTCATATCCGGCATTTTATGCCTCAGCACCTGGCTGACCACGGCCACGGCCGGCCCCGCCGCGCCAACACCGGTCACAGCCATTGATGACCGGGGACAGGAGACATCCCTCGCCGCACCGGCCGCGCGCATCATCAGCCTGGCCCCCCACATCACCGAGCTCTTGTTTGCCGTAGGCGCCGGTGACCGGATCGTGGGCACGGTGAGTTTCAGCGACTACCCGCCCGCGGCGGCGGACATCCCCAGGATCGGCAGCTACAAGCAGCTGGACATGGAATCCATCCTGGCCCTGAAACCGGATCTGGTGGTGGCCTGGAGCAGCGGCAATGTCCAGACCCAGGTGGAGCGCCTGGCCCGGCTAGGCATTCCCATCTATTACAACGATCCCCAGGACTTCGAACAGCTGGCCCTGGCCCTGGAACGCCTGGGCACCCTGGCCGGACGGGCCTCCCAGGGACAGGAAGCCGCCGAGGACTTTCGCCGGGACCGGCGGGCACTGGAAGCGCAATACGGCGACCGCCCCAGGGTCACGGTGTTCTACCAGGTCTGGGATCGCCCCCTCATGACCCTCAACAACCAGCACCTGATCTCCCGTGCCATCGAGATCTGCGGCGGTCACAACCTGTTCGGTGAGCTGGAAGCCCTGGTCCCGCGACTGGACCGGGAAGTGGTGCTGGCCGCCAATCCGGAAGCGATCCTGGGGGGCGGCATGGGTGAGGACAGCCCGCACTGGATCGAGGACTGGCGCCGCTGGCCGACCCTGACCGCCACCGCCCGGGATAATCTGTTCTTCATCCCCCCGTCCCTGCTGCAACGGGCCACGCCGCGCATCCTGGAAGGCACCCGACTGATCTGCGAGGCCCTGGAAACCGCCCGCACCCGGCGTCCGGAGGCATCCGGGTGAGCCGACCGGCCCTGGTGCTGCCGATCCTGCTGGGGGCCGCCTGCCTGTCCCTGGGCATCGCCGTGGCCCTGGGCAGTGTGCCGCTGACCCCCACCGAGACCCTGGCCGTGCTCGCCGGCGGCGGCGAGCCGCTGCACCGGACCCTGATCCTGGAACTGCGCCTGCCCCGCGCCCTGGCGGCCTTTGCCACCGGCGGCCTGCTGGCGGTGGCCGGGGCGCTGATGCAGGTGCTGCTGCGCAATCCCCTAGCGGACCCCTATGTGCTGGGGCTGTCCGGCGGCGCGGCGGTGGGGGCGTTGCTGTCCATGCTGGCGGGTCTGGGCATGGCCATGGTATCGGGGGCAGCCTTTGCCGGCGCCCTGTTGTCCACCCTCATCGTCTTCGGCCTGGCCCACGGCACCGGAAGCTGGACACCCACCCGTCTGCTGCTGACCGGGGTGGTGGTGGCGGCGGGCTGGGGTGCCTTCATCAGCTTCCTGCTGGCGATCAGCCCCACCACCGAACTGCCGGGGATGCTCTACTGGCTGATGGGGGATCTGTCCCATGCACACAGCCCCTGGCCGGCCTGGATCGTGCTGGTGGTCGTCGTGCTGGTGGCCATGCCCCTGGGGCGCAGTCTCAACGTACTGGCCCGGGGACCGCTGCAGGCAGCGGCCCTGGGTGTTGCCGTGCGCCCCCTGGAATGGACCCTCTACGGGGTGGCGGCCCTGGTCACAGCGACGGCCGTCACCATGGCGGGCAGTGTGGGTTTCGTGGGTCTGATCGTGCCGCACATGCTGCGTCTGGTGCTGGGCAATGACCAGCGCCTGATCCTGCCGGCCTCGGCCCTGGCCGGCGGCATCCTGCTCACCCTGGCGGACACCCTGGCGCGGACCCTGATCGCTCCCCAGCAGTTGCCGGTGGGCGTGATCACCGCCATGCTGGGCGTACCGGTGTTCCTGTATCTGCTTTACCGCAGCCGTTGAGATGAGCGATTCCCGACTTCTTCAGTCAGCCCCCGCGCCCCTGCTGACACTCATGGACCTGGTGGTGGACATCCCCGGCCGTGGCGACGGCGCCCCCCTGAACCTGGACATCCGGGCCGGTCAGTGCTGGGGCATCCTGGGCCCCAACGGGGCCGGCAAGAGCACCCTGTTGCATACCCTGGCCGGTCTGCGACCGCCCCGCCGGGGCACCATCCGGCTCCAGGGCCAACCCCTGGGACAACTGCCCCGCCGCCGCATCGCCCGTCTGCTGGGCATGGTCTTCCAGGATCATCAGGACGGTTTTCCGGCCACGGTGCTGGAAACGGCCCTGATCGGCCGTCATCCCTACCTGCGTCCCTGGGAGATGGAGTCGGCCGAAGACCATCAGGCGGCCCTCAAGGCCCTGCGGCAGGTGGATCTGGCCGGCATGGAAACCCGTCTCATCGCCACCCTCTCCGGCGGCGAGCGCCAGCGCCTGGCCATTGCCACCGCCCTCACCCAGGACCCGCGCATCTTCCTGCTGGATGAGCCCACCAACCATCTGGACCTGCACCATCAGGTGGCGGTACTGGACATCGTCCGCCGGGCCGTGGCCCAGGGACGCAGCGCCGTCCTTACCCTGCATGACATCAATCTGGCCGCCCGCTACTGTGATCACCTGCTGCTCATGTACCCCGGCGGCGAGGCCTGCTGGGGAACCACCCGGGAGATGCTGGTGCCCAATGCCCTGGAACGCCTCTACGGACAGGCCCTGGTCACCGGCGAGGTGGAAGGGGTGCCGGTGTTCTTTCCCCGAACCCGGTAACGTCCGGCCCAAAGACCAAAAAATAAGCAAACACTGAATTACCCCCTCAACCCGGCTACAATGCCTGTTCACCCCAGCCCCCGCCGCCCATGACCCTGCCTCCCCGCATCAAGCGCTTGCTGCCCCTGATCCTGCTGGCCATCGGTATCGGCGGGTTCGTCCTGCTGCTGATCACCCGGCCTTCCGAACCGCCCCGGCAGGTGGCGGAGCGGGTGTGGCGGGTGACGGCGGAGGAGATCACGCCCCGGACCCTCTCCCCCCAGGTCACGCTCCACGGCCATGTCACCTCGCCCCGGGCGTCCGGCCTGCGCGCCGCGGTGGAGGCGGACGTGGCCCAGGTGCCGGTGGAAGAAGGTCGCCAGGTCCGGGCCGGGGACACCCTGGTGATCCTGGATGACCGGGAACTGGAGCTGCTGCTACGGCAAAGACAGGCGGATCTGGATGACCTGCGGGCACAGCTGCGGGCCCTGGAGCGCAGCCATGCCCGGGATCGGGAGGCACTGGCCCGGGAACGCACCCTGCTGGAGCTGGCGGAGCGGGGCGTGAACAGGGCCCAGGATCTGCTCAATCGCAATCTGGGCTCCCCCGCCACCCTGGAAGAGGCCCAGCGCAACCGGGAGCAGCAGGCCCTGGCCGTGGCCAACCGGCAGCTGGCCCTGGATGATTACGATGCCCGCCGGGAACAGCTGCGGGCACGCGCCCGACGGGCCGAGGCCCTGCTGGCCCAGGCCGCTCTGGATCTGGAGCGCAGCCATGTCCGCGCCCCCTTCGATGGACGCATCGCCCGCGTCAACGTCGCCTCCGGGGATCGGGTGCAGGTGGGCGACGCCCTGGTGACCCTCTTCGATACCCAGGCCCTGGAGGTGCGCGCCCCCATCCCCGCCGTCCACCTGCCGGCGGTGCGTCAGGCCCTCGACATGGCATCACCGCCCGCTGCCCAGGCCCAGGTGGACGGACTGCCCCTGACCCTTGAACTGAGCCGTCTGGCCGGCGAAACCGGGGCCGGCAGTGCCGGCGTGGAAGGGCTGTTCCGGATCGTCTCCGATACCCGGGATGTCCCCCTGGGACGCTTCGTCAGCCTGCGCCTCTCCCTGCCGCCAAGAGAGCAACTGGTGGCCCTGCCCTTCGAGGCCCTTTACGGGCTGGATCGCATCTATCGCCTGGAAGACGGGCGCATGCAGGGCCTTGCGGTGCGACGGGTGGGCGAATGGGTGGACGAGGACGGTCATGAACGCATCCTGGTATCCGGCGAGGCCCTGCGAGCGGGTGACCGGATCATCACCACCCGGCTGCCCAATACCATCGACGGCCTGCGGGTCAGCGCGGAGGCAGACTGATCCATGGCCCGTTCCCGTGGTGTGATCCCCTTCTTCCTTCGACATCCGGTGGCGGCCAACCTGCTGGTGGCCCTGATGCTGCTGTCCGGCTCCTGGGCGCTGCTCAAGCTCAACACCCAGTTCTTCCCCAGCTTCGCCCTGGATTTCGTCACCGTGCAGGTGGCCTGGACCGGCGCCAGCGCGGAAGACGTGGAAACCGGCATCACCATTCCCCTGGAACAGGAACTGCGCACCGTGGACGGCCTGCGCAATCTCACCTCCACCTCGGCCCTGGGCATCGCCTCCATCACCCTGGAGTTCCAGGCCGGCACCGACATGACCCTGGCCACGGATCAGGTCAAGGACGTGGTGGCCCAGCAACGCAACCTGCCGGAGGCCGCCGAAACTCCCATCGTCAACCGCATCATTCGCTACGAGCCCATCGCCCGGCTGCTCGTCAGCGGACCCGACCTGCGTGAACTGCGCCCCCTGGTAAGGGAGTTCGAGCGTCAGCTGCTGGACCGGGGGATTGCCCGTATCGACTTTTCCGGTCTGCCGGAAGAGGAAATGGCGATCCAGATTCCCACCGCCCGACTGCTGGACCTGGGCATGACCCTGGGTCAGGTGGGCGAGCGGATCGCCGGTCTCTCCCTTGATCTGCCCGCGGGAATGGTGGGCCGGGACGACAGCGCCCGGCAGCTGCGCAGCCTGGAACAGGGCCGGGAGGAAATGGCCTTCTCCCGCCTGCCCCTGCGCAGCGACGCCGAAGGTGGCCTGATCCTGCTGGGGGATGTGGCCCGAATCGAGCGTCGCGCCCGGGACAGCCAGGTGCTGGTGCGCTTTCAGGGGGAGCCCGCAGTGGAACTGTCCCTGCAACGGGCGGAACGGGATGACGCCCTGGACGCCTCCGGCATCCTGCTGGACTGGCTGGACGAGGCAAAAGAGGCGCTGCCTCCGGGGGTACAGATCCATGTCTATGACCAGTTCTACGAACCCCTGGTGGAACGCATCGGCCTGCTGCTCAAGAACGGAGCCGGCGGGCTGATTCTGGTGCTGGCGATTCTGTTCCTGTTCCTCAACGGCCGCCTGGCCCTGCGGGTGGCCCTGAGCATCCCCGTCTCCTTCACCGCCGCCTTCCTCGCCCTATGGGTCCTGGGCGGCAGCATCAACATGATGTCCCTGTTCGGCTTCATCATGTCCCTGGGCATCATCGTCGACAATGCCATCGTGGTCAGTGAACATGCCTACACCCAGTACCAGCGAGGCATGAACGCGGCCCAGGCGGCCCAGCGAGGGGCCCAGCGCATGATTGCCCCGGTGATCTCCGCCTCGCTCACCACCGTGGCCGCCTTCCTGCCGCTGATGCTCATCGGCGGCATCATCGGCAACATCCTCTTCGACATCCCCCTGGTGGTGATCTGCGTCATCCTGGCCACCCTGGTGATCAGCTTCCTGGTGCTGCCCTTTCACCTCAAGAACAGTCTGGAAAAGGTCAGGCCGCCTCGCCCCGGCTCGTTCCGCCACCGTTTCGACAATCGCTTCGATGCCTTCCGGGAAGGCCCCTTCCGACGGCTGGTCACCCGCTCGGTGGAACATGCCGGCATCACCCTGGCGGGCGCGGTGGCGGTCCTGATCCTGGCCATGGGCCTGCTGGTGGGCGGCCGTATCGGCTTCACCTTCTTCCCCGCCCCCGAAGGCACCGTGGTCACGGCCTCCGCCCACTTCGTCGCCGGAACCCCGCCGGAACGGGTGGAACGCTTCCTGGAGCATGTGGAGTCCGCCCTCAATGACACCGAATCCGAACTGGGCGGCAACCTGGTCCGTAATGTGGTGGTCTCCCTGGGGCGGGGCGTGGACACCGGCGGACCCGTGCAGGCGCCCCGGGGAGACCAGTTCGGTGCCATCCTGGTGGAACTGATCTCCCCGGACCAGCGGGACGTGCGCAATACCCGATTCATCCGGGAATGGCAGTCACGCATCCAGATGCCACCGGGGATCGAGCTGTTCAGCATCACGGAACGCCAGGCCGGCCCACCGGGACGGGACGTGGACATCCGCCTGACCGGGGCGGACCCGGAACGGCTCAAGGCGGCCGGTCTGGAGCTGGCCGAGACCCTCAATGACTTTCCCGGCGTGTTTGCGGTGGAAGACAACATGCCCTATGGCCGGGAGCAGCTCATCTACCGGCTCCGACCCGAGGGCTTGTCCCTGGGACTGACCACGGAATCCCTCGGTAGCCAGCTGCGCCACGCCTTCGACGGGGCGCTGGCACAGATCTTTCAGGAAGGCCTGGAAGAGGTGGAGGTGCGCGTGATCCTGCCCGACGACGAGCGTCACCGCGGCGTCACCCTGGAGCGTTTCGCGGTGATCCTGCCGGGCGGAGGCATGGCCCCCCTGGACACGGTGGCCGAGTTCCAGCCACGCCAGGGCTTTGAAACCCTGCGCAGGGCCGATGGCCGGCTGGCCATCTCCGTGTCCGCCGAAGTGGACCGGGCGGTGAACAATGCCGGCCGGGTCCGTGAACAGCTGGCGGCCGACGTACTGCCCGCACTGGCCGAACGTCATGGGGTGACATGGTCCTTCGAAGGCCGGGCCGCGGACCAGGCGGAGACCCTGGCGGACATGCGCATGGGCCTGATCTTTGCCCTGGCGCTGATCTATCTCACCCTGGCCTGGGTGTTCGGGTCCTACGGCTGGCCGCTGGTGGTCATGGCCATCATCCCCTTCGGCCTGCTGGGCGCCCTGGCCGGGCACTGGCTCCTGGGCATGGAAATGACCATCCTGTCCCTGTTCGGGCTGTTCGGCCTGACCGGTATCGTGGTGAACAACTCCATCATCCTGGTGAGTTTCTACCAGTCCCTGCGCGAGGAAGGTCTGGCCCAGGAAGCGGCCATCGTGGAAGCTTCCTGCCAGCGTCTGAGGGCGGTACTTCTGACCTCGTTCACCACCATCGCGGGACTGGTGCCGTTACTGTTTGAGCGCTCGGTGCAGGCCCAGTTCCTGATCCCCATGGCGGTATCCATCGTCTTCGGTCTGGCGGTGGCCACGGTGCTGGTCCTGGTGGTGATCCCCGCCCTGCTGGCGGTGCATGAGCGATTGGTGAACCGCTGAACAAGCACTGGGTCAGAAGCGTTGTTCCAGTATCAGCGCCCCACCTTCGTTACGCATGTCCACCTGACCCAGAAAACTCATGCCCAGCAAGACCATGCCGGGCTGATTTCCCGGCAACACAAAGGCTGATACATTCCGCTGTTCGATCCCCCCCACCCTCACCCGCTCCAGGCGGATGCGGTGCGCCCACTCGGTGCCCGAGGCCGTCTGCACCTGAACCTGAACCCCACGGGTGTAGTCGAGTCCCAGCCGACGGGCTTCCACCGCGCTCAGGGCAATGGCCGTGGCGCCGGTATCCACCAGAAAGGTCACGGCATGGCCGTTGATGGCGCCAGGCGTGGTGAAAGCCCCTGAACTCCCCCGATAGATCCGTGCCTGACTCATGGTCCGGGGCTGAAACGTGCCCCCGGCCCGGCCATCGATGCCGATCTGGCGCTGACGCCCCTCCAGTTCGATGACCACGGTCCCGCTGGGACTGTCGGTGCTGATCAGGCGCACGCCCGCTTCGGACGTCTCCCCCACCCGCAACACCTGACGCTGCCCGTCCAGGGCCATCACGGCGCGATCGGAGAAGACCCCCATCAGGTGAATGTCCACGGCGGCGGCGGGGGCGGCCAGCAGCACCGAAAGCAGGGTCAGCCAGGGGAGATGGCGGGTTTTCATGGGGCGGTGAAGGCAAAGGCCAGTAGCTGCAGAATCACCAGAGCATAGACCCCCGCCAGCAGATCATCCACCATGATGCCAAAACCGCCTTCCACCCGACGGTCCAGCCAGCCGATGGGCCAGGGCTTGAGCACGTCGAAGATCCGGAACAGTACGAAACCCGCCAGCACCCAGACCCAGCCCGCCGGCGCGGCGATCATGGTGACCAGAAAACCAGCGAACTCGTCCCAGACGATGCCGGGGTGGTCATGGACCCCCAGACGCC
The DNA here is from genome assembly GCF_016584105.1 of Ectothiorhodospira shaposhnikovii. Classification (GTDB taxonomy): domain Bacteria; phylum Pseudomonadota; class Gammaproteobacteria; order Ectothiorhodospirales; family Ectothiorhodospiraceae; genus Ectothiorhodospira; species Ectothiorhodospira shaposhnikovii. The sequence goes on from NZ_NRSM01000013.1 coordinate 75,364, forward strand.
GTGAACTCTCGCCGCAAAGCCAGACGCCGGCACCGATCACGATCAGGGTGGCCAGCAGGTAGCCCCACAGGGGCAGGCCGGACAGCAGCAGATACAGGGGTATGGCGGCCACCGTGCCCGCCGTGCCCGGGGCCTTGGGCGACAGGCCGCTGCCGAAGCCGAAAGCCAGAAAATGCACCGGGTCCGTGAGGACCCGACGCGGAGAAACAGGGGCGGGTTTGGATGGGCTCATGAAGACTCCGCGGTCTGGAAATGATCGTATCCGCCCCGTTCCAGCGGTAACCGGTCACCCGCCGGATCCAGCACCCGCAACCCCGGTTCGGCCTCGATCTCACCGATCCCGGTCACCGGGCAGCCCGTACCCGCCAGAAGGTCATGGACCTGGGCCACCCTGTCGGCAGGCACCGTGAACAGGAGTTCGTAGTCATCCCCCCCCGTCAGGGGCAGGGACCAGTCAACCCGGCCGCCGGGCATCTGGGCCAAAAAGGCGGCGGACAGGGGCAGGTCGGACGTGCGCACGGTGGCCCCCACCCCGGAGGCCGTCAGGACATGACCCAGGTCCTGACACAGCCCGTCGGAGATGTCGATGCAGGCCGAGGCCAGACCGCGCAGGGCCAATCCGGCCGCCACCCGGGGCGTGGGCCGATCCAGACGACGACGCAGCGGATCGTCGGGATCCAGAGCCTGGCCAGCCAGCATCCGCTGCAATGCCAGCGCCGCATCCCCCGGCGTGCCCGTGACCATGATGCGATCCCCCGGACGGGCACCCCGGCGTCGCAGGGCGGCCCCCGCCGGCGCCACCCCCATGATCTGCACCGTGATGGACAAGGGACCACGGGTGGTATCCCCGCCCACCAGCTCCACCCCGTGCTGCCCGGCCAGGTCCAGCAGGCCCCGGGCAAAGGCTTCGAGCCAGTCCGGGTCCTGGTCCGGCAGGGTCAGGGCCAGGGTGATCCAGCGGGGCATGGCGCCCATGGCGGCCAGATCGCTCAGGTTCACCGCCAGGGCCTTGTGGCCCACGGCGGCCGGGGGCGTCTGCGCGGGAAAGTGAACGCCCCGAATCAGGGTATCCACCGACACCACCAACTCATGCCCCGGCGGCACCCGCAACAGGGCCGCGTCATCCCCCACCCCCAGGATCACGTCCGGATCCCCGGGAGTCCGGGTGAAATGACGACGGATCAGGTCAAATTCCTTCACGGGCGGACACTAGCGGATCGCCACCTGGGCCGCCACCTTGTCGATGACCCCGTTAACGAAGCGGTGTCCCTGCTCCGCACCGAACTTCTTGGCCAGGGCCACCGCCTCGCTGATGGCCACCTTGTAGGGCACATCGGGGCAATGTTGCAGCTCGTAGGTGGACAGCCGCAGGATGGCCCGCTCCACCGGATCCACCTGTTCCATGGGGCGGTCCAGATGAGGTTCCACCAGGGCGTCGACGGCCTTCACCTGTTCGGTCACCCCCAGCAGGATCATGCGGAAGTATTCCCAGTCCGCCTTTTCCATCTCCGGATCTTCCTTGAACTGGGCCAGGATGTCCTTGGGGTGGTAGCCGGTCAGCTGCCACTGGTACAGGGCCTGCATGACCAGACGCCGGGCATGGCGCCGGGCGTGGGTCAGGCGGCGATGGTCCATGGAATGGGGCTGGTTCATGCTCGAAGCGACCTGATCAGGCTGACCATCTCCAGGGCGCCCAGGGCGGCATCGGCGCCCTTGTTGCCGGCCTTGGTGCCGGCGCGCTCGATGGCCTGTTCGATGGTGTCCGTGGTCAGCACGCCGAAGGAGATGGGCAGACTGTATTCCAGCTGGATCTGGGCCAGGCCCTTGGTGGCCTCGCCCGCCACATAGTCGAAATGGGGGGTGGAACCGCGGATCACGCAGCCCAGGGCGATGATGGCGTCGTACTTGCCGGAATCGGCCATCACCTTGACCGCCAGGGGCAGTTCGTAGGCACCGGGCACCCGGGCCACGGTCAGGTTCGCGGCCGGCACGCCGTGACGCAGCAGGGCGTCCTCGGCCCCTTCCAGCAGGCGCTCGACGATGAAGGAGTTGAAGCGGGACAGGACCAGACCGACGCGCACGTCGGAGAGGTTGGTGAAGGTCCCTTCATGGGTCTGGATGGCTGAATGCATGGGATCACTCTTGACTTAGTCGTTGACGTATTCGACCACTTCGAGCCCGAAACCACCGAGCCCATGGAAGCGTTTGGGGGAGGACAGCAGGCGCATCTTGCTGATGCCCAGGTCCTTGAGAATCTGGGCACCGATGCCGTGGGTACGCAGCTCGGCCGGTTCCTGCTCATCCTGGGCCGGTGGGCTGGGCTGGCGGCTGCGCAAGGCCATCTCCCGCAGGCGACGGACCATTTCCCGGGGACTTTCCGGCTTGTGAATGACCACCGCCACTCCGGCCCCTTCCGCCTCGATGCGCGCCAGCGCCGCCCGCAGCGGCCAGCCGCAGTTGGGGCCACGATAGGCCAGGGTATCGCACAGGCCACCCCCCAGATGGACGCGCACCAGGGTGGGCGTCTCGTCGTCCACCTCGCCCTTGACCAGGGCAAAGTGCAGAGCCTTGTCCACCGTGTCCTCGTAGGCGATGAGGCGAAACTCGCCGAACTCGGTGGGAAACGGGCTTTCCGCCACCCGTTCCACGCTGCGCTCGTTCTCGATGCGGTAACGGATCAGGTCCTCGATGGTGCCCATCTTCAGGTCATGCTCGGCGGCAAAGCGCTCCAGGTCCGGACGCCGGGCCATGGAGCCGTCCTCGTTGAGGATCTCGACGATCACCGCCGCCGGCTCGAACCCAGCCAGACGGGCATAGTCGCAACCGGCCTCGGTATGTCCGGCCCGCACCAGCACCCCGCCCGGCTGCGCCATGAGGGGAAAGATGTGTCCGGGCTGGACCAGGTCCTCGGGGCGGGCATTGGGTGCCACCGCGGTACGCACCGTATGGGCGCGATCGTAGGCGGAGATCCCGGTGGTCACCCCTTCCGCCGCCTCGATGGAGACGGTGAAGTTGGTGGCATGTTTGTCGTTGGTATCCCCCACCATCAGCGGCAGCTTGAGCTGACGACAGCGCTCCCGGGTCAGGGTCAGGCAAATGAGGCCGCGCCCGAAGCGGGCCATGAAATTGATGTCTTCGGGCCGGGTCAGGGAGGCGATCATGAGCAGATCGCCCTCGTTCTCCCGGTCCTCGTCATCGACGATGATCACCATACGACCCTGACGCAGGTCTTCGATGATTTCTTCCGTGGTATTGAATGACATGGGCAATCGCCGGCTGGGGTTTGGAGTGGAAATCCGACGGGGTCGGATCACATCTGATGCTTGCGCTCGGCCAGAAAGCCCAGCAACAGGAAGGCGCCCACCACCATGGGCGCCATCCATCGGGTATCCACCATGAGCATGGCATCGGCAAGCATGGGGGTGAGGAAGACGGTCAGGGCGCCGTAGCCGAAGGCACACATGAGGACAAAGCCCAGCAGACGGACCAGACGATGATAGGAGCGCAGGATCATCTTCACCACGCGATTGATATCGTTGCCGTAGATCACCAGCACGGTGGCCACGAAGGCCAGCGCAATCTGGCCCACATGGCCACGCACCCAGTTCCCCGCCTGCAGCAGGGTATCATCCAGCCATTCCATCATGGGTCATCCCCCCTGGTTCGAGATCACATCATGCACAGGCACCGCGCCTATTTCAGAAAGCCGTGCTCGGCCAGAAAGGCCTCGCTGATGGCACTGCCGGACCGGGCGGCCCCGTCCCCCAGCAGCAGACGCTCCAGGTAACGGGCAACCACGTCCACCTCGATGTTCACCCCGGTACCCACCCGGTAGGTCCGGATGATGGTCTCCTGCTGGGTGTGGGGGACGATATTGACGCTGAACCGTGCCCCGTCCACCGTGTTCACGGTCAGGCTGGTGCCGTCGATGCACACCGATCCCTTGGGCGCGATGTAACGGGCCAGTTCGTCCGGCACCTGCACATGATAGCGCCAGGAGCGGCCATCGGGCTCGATGGCGGTAATCCGGCCCAGGCCATCCACATGGCCGCTGACCAGGTGGCCGCCCAGGGGCGTGGACAGGGTCAGTGCCTTTTCCAGGTTCACCGGGTCACCGGGCGACAGGTTTCCCAGGGAGGTCCTGGCCAGGGTCTCGCGGGAGACATCGGCGACGAAGCCGTCACCGGGCAGGGCCACGGCGGTCAGGCAGACGCCGTTGACGGCAATGCTGTCGCCCAGTCTCACATCGGCCAGGTCCAGCTTGCCGGTACCCAGGGTCAGGCGGCTGTCTCCGCCACGGGCCTCGACACCGGACAGGGTGCCGACGGCCTGAATGATACCTGTGAACATGTCGGGATCTCGGGTTGATGATTGTCGATTGCGCCGGGGTGGATCGATCAGCGACCCTCATCCCCCGCGCCCGGACCGACGACGCGGGCCGTGATTCGCCAGTCCCTGCCCACGGCCCGCATGTCGCTGATCTCCAGTGCCACGCGATCCGCCATTCGTCCCAGGGGCAGGTCGAACAACCCCCGCGCCGTGGCGCCCATCAGATGGGGTGCCAGATAGATCACCAGTTCATCCACCAGGCCGGCCCCGAGCAGGGCGCCGCACAGCACCGGCCCGGCCTCCACATGCAGTTCATTGACCTGATGCCGGGCCAGCAGGTTCATCACTGCGGGCAGATCCAGATGCCCCCGGGAAACGGTCACGGCCTCGACCCGGGCGTTGACGTCGGCCAGATCCCGGGTTTGACGGGCCAGCGCCTCGGGGGCGGTCAATACCAGCACCGGGCCACCGGTCTGAAACAGACGGGCGGCGGCGGTCAGCCGGCCCTCCCGGTCCAGCACCACCCGCAAGGGCTGGCGCACCGGCCCGTCCACGTCCAGGGCCTCGGCCGACAGGCGGACGTCCAGACGGGGATCATCAGCCCGTACCGTACCCATCCCCGTCAGGATGGCGGAGGCACGGGCCCGCAAAGACTGTACATCCTGCCGCGCCGCCTCGCCGGTGATCCACCGGCTCTCGCCGGAGGCCATGGCGGTTCGACCGTCCAGACTGGCCGCCAGCTTGACCCGGACCCAGGGTCGCCCCCGCTCCATCCGGCTGACGAATCCGGGGTTGAGGGCACGCGCCTCCGCTTCCATCAGGCCCGCGGCCACCGCCACGCCCGCCGCCCGCAACCGTTCCAGACCCCGACCGGCCACCAGGGGATTGGGATCGGTCATGGCCGCCACCACCCGCCCCACGCCGGCCCGGAGCAGGGCATCCGCACACGGCGGCGTGCGGCCATGATGGCTGCAGGGTTCCAGGGTCACATAGGCCGTGGCGCCCCGGGCCGCCTCACCGGCATGGGCCAGGGCCAGGACCTCCGCATGGGGCTCGCCGGCCCGCACATGAAAGCCCTCCCCCAGCACATGACCATCCCGGGCCACCACGCACCCCACCCGGGGATTGGGATCAGTGGTGTAAAGTCCGCGGCGGGCCAGTTGCAGGGCCCGCCCCATGAGTCGATGATCCCGACCGCTGAACGGATCCATGGCCAACTCGCCTAGGAGGCCTGGGCACCGCCGTCGGGCGGCGGTTCCTTTTCCAGACGCTCCACCACCTCGCGAAAGGCCTGGACGTCGGCAAAACTCAGATAAACCGAGGCAAAACGGATGTAGGCCACTTGGTCCAGTTCCTTGAGGGCTTCCATCACCCAGTCACCGATACGCTTGGCCGGAATCTCCCGCTCACCCTGACTCAGGGCCTGGTGCTTGATCCGGGCCACCGCGGCCTCGATCTGGTCCGTGGCCACCGGGCGCTTTTCCAGCGCGTGCATCATGCCCGCCCGCAACTTGGCCTCGGCAAAGGGCTCTCGGCTACCGTCGCGCTTGATCACCCGCGGCAGGTTCAACTCCGCCCCTTCGAAAGTGGTGAAGCGTTCGCCGCAGGAAACGCACTCCCGGCGCCGCCGGACCTGATCCCCCTCGCCCGCGAGGCGGGAATCCACCACGCGGGTATCGGGGGTGCCACAAAAAGGGCATTTCATGGTGACATCACCCCGGGCTGCCCCGATGCGGCCTCAGCGACCATACACCGGGAAACGGGCACAGACATCCAGCACCCGGGCCTTGACCTGATCGATCACCGCCTGGTTGTCCAGATCATCCAGCACGTCGCAGATCCACTGGGCCAGCGCCTTGCATTCGTTTTCCTTGAAGCCGCGGGTGGTGATGGCCGGTGTGCCGATGCGTAGACCGCTGGTGACGAAGGGGGACTGGGGATCGTTGGGCACCGAGTTCTTGTTCACGGTGATGTTGGCCCGGCCCAGTGCCGCGTCCGCGTCCTTGCCCGTGATGCCCTTGTCGATCAGGTCCACCAGGAACAGGTGGTTGTCGGTACCGCCGGAAACCACCTTGTAGCCCCGGGCCATGAGTTCAGCCGCCATCACGCGGGCATTGGCCACCACCTGCTGCTGATAGGCCTTGAACTCGGGCTCCAGGGCCTCCTTGAAGGCCACGGCCTTGCCGGCGATGGCGTGCATCAGCGGACCACCCTGGGTGCCGGGGAAAACCAGGGAATTGAACTTCTTTTCCAGTTCCGGATTGCTCCGGGCCAGGATGACGCCGCCACGGGGACCGCGCAGGGTCTTGTGGGTGGTGGAGGTGGTCACGTCGGCGATCTGCACCGGATTGGGATAGACCCCGCCGGCCACCAGACCGGCCACGTGGGCCATGTCCACCATCAGGTAGGCACCCACGGTGTCGGCGATGTCACGGAAGCGCTGCCAGTCCACCACCCGGGAATAGGCGGAGAAACCGGCCACGATCATCTTCGGCTTGTGTTCCACCGCCAGGGCTTCCACCTGGTCGTAGTCGATATAACCCTGATCGTCGATGCCGTAGAGCACCGAATGGTAGATCTTGCCGGAGAAATTGACCTTGGCGCCATGGGTAAGATGACCGCCATGGGCCAGGCTCATGCCCAGCACCGTATCGCCGGGGTTGAGCAGGGCCATGTAGACGGCGGCATTGGCCTGGGAACCGGAATGGGGCTGGACGTTGACGTAGTCGGCGCCGAACAGGGTCTTGGCGCGGTCGATGGCCAGCTGTTCGGCCGTGTCCACGTATTCGCAGCCGCCATAGTAGCGCTTGCCGGGGTATCCTTCGGCATACTTGTTGGTGAGTACCGAGCCCTGGGCCTGCATCACCCGGGGGCTGGCATAGTTCTCCGAGGCGATCAGCTCGATATGCTCTTCCTGACGGCGGGACTCGGACTCGATGGCCTGCCAAAGCTCATCGTCATAGCCGGCGATACTCATGTTGCTGGAAAACATTTCGGGTTACTCCCCGCAAAGCGATTGATCAGGCGTTCGAAAAAGGCTTGAATGTTACTGGATTTTGCCTTTCCACGCACGCAAAAAACCCATGAACAGGAGTCAGGTTCACAGCTGCCTTCAGGAGAAAGCCCCATGCGCAAGCACATGACAGGAATGGCCTTGACCGCGGTACTGACTGGCCTGGCGGCCCTGCCCGCCGCGGCCGACCAGCGTTTCATCACCATCGGCACCGGCGGCGTCACCGGTGTCTACTATCCCACCGGCCAGCACATCTGCCGGCTGGTCAACCGGGACCAGGACAGCCATGGCCTGCGCTGCCGTGCCCAGAGCACCGGTGGCTCGGTGTTCAACCTCAACTCCATCCGCGCCGGCGAGATGGACCTTGGGGTGGTGCAATCGGACTGGCAGTACCATGCCTATCATGGTTCCGAGCGTTTCGAGGAAGCCGGTCCGGACGAGAACCTGCGGGCCGTCATGTCCCTGCACCCGGAGCCGTTCACGGTACTGGTGCGGGCGGATAGCGACATCCGGAATTTCGAGGACATCAAGGGCAAGCGGGTGAATGTGGGCAACCCGGGGTCCGGGCAGCGGGGCACGGTGGAAGTGCTGATGCAGCACTACGGCTGGACGATGCAGGATTTCGCCCTGGCCTCGGAACTGCCTTCCCGGGAGCAGGGACAGGCCCTGTGCGACAACCGGATCGACGTGGTGCTGTTCACGGTGGGTCACCCGTCGGCGGCCATCCAGGAGCCCATCGTCACCTGCAACGCACGCCTGGTGCCGGTCAGCGGAGCGGTGATCGACCGGCTGGTGGAAGATACCCCCTACTACTTCAGCGCCACCATCCCGGCGGGGATGTATCCGGGGCAGGAGGAGGACGTGGAGACCTTCGGCGTGGGCGCCACCCTGGTCTCCTCCACCCGCAGTTCGGAGTCGGCCATCTACAACGTGACCCGGGCGGTGTTTGAAAACTTCGACACCTTCAAGGGCATGCACCCGGCCTTCGGCGTGCTGCAGAAAGAGGCCATGGTGAGTCAGGGCCTGTCGGCGCCGCTGCATGATGGGGCCACGCGGTATTACCGGGAAGCGGGGCTGATGGACTGAAAAGTCCCGCTTTACGCCCTTCTCCCCTGGGGGAGAAGGGCTATTTCATGTGCTGAACGGACAAAATACCCTTGAACAACCAGGACACTTCCAGCATCGACCTGGCCGGTCAAATGGAAACCGGCGGTCGCAAACCCGGACCACCCGTCCGGGCGCTGCTCTATGTCACCGCCCTGGCTTGGTCACTGTTCCAGATCTGGATCGCCTCTCCCCTGCCCTTCTGGTTCGACGTTTTCGTCGTCTCCGAAACCCAGGCCCGGTCCATCCACCTGGCCTTTGCCGTCTTCCTCGCCTTCATCGCCTTCCCCGCCGTCAGCCCCATGGCCAGGCATCGCCCCCTGGCGGGCATCTTCTTCCTGCTGCTGGCCACCGGCCTGTTCGGCCTGGCCCTGTACCAGTTCATCCAGGACATCCCCAGGGCCTGGGTCTTCGCCGCCACCGGCGCCGCCGTCCTGCTGGCCGCCTGGCCGGCCCTGCGCCCCGCACCGGCCGAGCGCGTGCCGGTGGCCGACTGGCTGCTGGGGGCCATGGCCGCCTTCTGCGCCGCCTACCTGTTCCTGTTCCACCAGGAACTGGCCCAGCGCCCCGGCGCACCCACTCCCCTGGACCTGGCCATCGCCGGCTGCGGCATGGCCTTGCTGCTGGAGGCCACCCGTCGGGTGCTGGGGCCGGCCCTGATGATCATCGCCCTGACGTTCCTCCTCTACACCTTCGCCGGCCCCTGGATGCCCGACATGATCGCCCACCGGGGCGCATCCTTCGCCCGCGCCATGTCCCAGCAATGGCTTTCCAACGAAGGGGTCTTCGGCATTGCCCTGGGGGTCTCCACCAGCTTCGTCTTCCTGTTTGTGCTGTTCGGTGCCCTGCTGGAAAAAGCCGGTGCCGGCGGCTATTTCATTCGCGTGGCCTTCGCCCTGCTGGGCCACCTGCGGGGCGGCCCGGCCAAGGCCGCCGTGGTGGCCTCCGGCATGACCGGCGTGGTGTCCGGTTCCTCCATCGCCAACGTGGTCACCACCGGCACCTTCACCGTGCCCCTCATGAAACGGGTGGGCTTCCCCGCCCACAAGGCCGGGGCGGTGGAAGTGAGCAGTTCGGTCAACGGGCAGCTCATGCCACCGGTCATGGGGGCCGCCGCCTTTCTCATGGTGGAGTACGTGGGCATCCCCTACGTGGAGGTGGTCAAGCACGCCTTCCTGCCGGCGGTGATCGCCTACATCGCCCTGTTCTATATCGTTCACCTGGAAGCCATGAAGGCCGGCATGGAAGGACTGCCCAGGCGCCATGAAAGCACCTGGCAGCGCCGCCTGCTGGGCTTTGGTCTGACCGTCTCGGGGCTGTTCATCCTGGCCGGCGTCACCTACTACGGCCTGGGCTGGATCAAGACCGTGACCGGCGACGCTTCCACATGGGTGATCGGCACGCTGGTGATGGCCGCCTACCTGGGTCTGCTCTGGATCGCCTGCCGGGTACCGGAGCCCCCCATGGTGGACGAGGGACACCTGGAACTGCCGGATCCCGGACCCACCCTACAGGCGGGACTGCACTACCTGCTGCCGGTGGTGGTGCTGGTGTGGTGTCTGGTGGTGGAACGGCTCTCCCCCGGCCTGTCGGCCTTCTGGGCGGTGGTGTTCATGATCTTCATCATGGTGACCCAGCGGCCGCTGATGGTGCTGTTCGGACGCCGACAGGACAATCCATTCCCGCGGGGTTGCAAGGACCTGGCCGACGGCATGGTGCAGGGCGCCCGCAACATGGTGGGCATCGGCGTGGCCACCGCCGCCGCCGGGATCATCGTCGGCACCGTGGCCATGACCGGCATCGGCCTGGCCATGACCGACCTGGTGGAATTCCTCTCCGGCGGCAACCTGATGCTCATGCTGCTGCTCACCGCCGTCATCTGCCTGGTGCTGGGCCTGGGCCTGCCCACCACCGCCAATTACATCATCGTCGCCACCCTGATGGCCCCGGTGATCGTGGAACTGGGCTCCATGCACGGCCTGCTGATCCCGCTGATCGCCGCCCACCTGTTCGTGTTCTATTTCGGCATCATGGCCGACGTCACGCCGCCAGTGGGCCTGGCCTCCTTCGCCGCCGCCGCGGTCTCCCGCGCCGACCCGATCCGTACCGGGGTGCAGGCCTTCATCTACAGCCTGCGGACCGTGACCCTGCCCTTTTTGTTCGTGTTCAACACCCAACTGCTGCTTATCGGCGTGGACAGTCTCTGGCAGCTGCTGATCACCTTCATGGGCGCGCTCATCGGCATCCTGATGTTTGCCGCCGCCACCCAGGGCTGGTTCCTGACCCGCAGCCGCCTGCACGAATCCGCACTCCTGCTGGTGGCGGCCCTGGTAATGTTCGCCCCCAATCTGCTCATGGACCGCATCCACCCCCGCTATGACCACCTGCCCGCCGCCGAGATCCAGACGGTGGCCGAAGCCGCCCCCACCGGGGGACAACTGCGGCTGCGGGTGGAAGGCATGGATCTGGACGGTCGGGAAGTGACCCGGGCCGTGATGCTGCCGCTGGGCGAACCGGCCCCGGCAACCCAGCGCCTGCGCCAGGCCGGTCTGGGCATCATGGCTTTTGGTGATGAGGTGAGTATCAGTTTCGTCTCCTTCGGCAGCCCGGCGGAGCGCCTGGGACTGGAACCCGGCTGGCAGATCACCGAAGTGATGGTGCCCGCCAGCCGCCCGGCCCCCGAATGGTTCTACCTGCCCGCCCTGGCCCTGCTGGGCCTGATCGCATGGCGGCAGCATCGTCGTCGGGATCCTGCCGCCCCAATGTCCACCCCGAGGTAACCCGATGCGCCCGATCCTGTTGTTCATTCCCCTGCTCGTCCTGCCCCTGAGCCTGCCGGCACAGACCGGCGGACCGGAACTGGAGGTCTATCTGCAGCGGCAGATCAGTGACTGGAAAATAGAGGGCGACACGGTGGAAACCCGCATGAACCGGCTGGGTCTGCGCCTGCACGAACAGTTTCTTGATGGGCTCTGGCTCGGACTCCACGGCGGCTACCTGAGCCTGACCCAGAGCGGTAGCCCCAGCACCCGGGGCATGGACCTCACCGGCTGGTATCTGGGCACTTCGGGACGCTGGCGAATGCTGCAGGCCGGCCCGGCCACCCTCAGCGCCCTGGGCCGCTTCACCTATCACGAGGCGGACGCGAACGATGCCGGGCAAAGCACCCGCCTGGTCTGGAATGAGTGGGGAGCGGGCCTGGAGTCCGCGTTCCGGTTCGATCCGCTGCAACTGCGTCTGGGCGTGGACTATGCCCGGGTGGATGGCGATGAAACCGCCCGGGGCGACATCCGGCGCAGCGCCACCCTGCGCGAGGATGAATCAGTAACCGCCACCGCCGCCATGGACGTGTTCGTGGATGCCACCGGACGGGTAACCCTCCAGGTGGAGTCCGGCGGCCGTCGCAGCGCCGGCATCTGGTTTTCCCGACAGTTTTGATCCGTGGCGCACCAGCCGCCACAGATTCAGCATGTATTTGACGTCACTGTCCGCCTGATGGGCAAAGCCCGGCGTTAGCTTCCAGGCCTTGTCCATCAGGTTGCGCAGCAGATCCGGTGGCCGGTATTCCGGTGGCGGCAATCGGGGCTCAAGCAGCTTGAACAGATCACCCAGGCGAAAGCGGTGCATGGCATTGCCGCTGATGAACAGGCGTCGCAGCCAGAAACGGTCCAGATGGACCCCGTCGGTGAAGACCACCTTGCCGGCCAGAGCCTGGTTCATGCGCCGGCATATCCAGTCGATGTCCCGCCCCTCGTCCTCGATGGATTCACGGGTGATCCCGTGCATCTCCTCCGCCCTCTCGCACCAGTCGTTCCAGTCCTCGGCGGGACGGATCAGCCAGCACTCCACCTGCCCCACGCCATCGGACCAGGCCACCTGGATCGGGTAGCTTTGCTCACTGAGTGATGACGCCTCGAAATCCAGAAAACAGGGAAGCGTGCTATGCGTGAATGGATCTGGCATAAAAGAGCTTGGCATCAAGCCAGGATGGGGCTGGTCATCATAACCCGCGGACTCGAAGCGACCAACCCCGAAGCAGGCACTGCATCCCATGCAAGCAAGGACTCGAAGGCATGAATGACACGTTTCAGCGGCTGAAAAAAAATCCCCTCGGCAGGGATTTTGTGGTGGGAGACCTGCACGGCATGTTCCATGTCCTTGAACTGGGACTGGAAAAACTCGGGTTTGATCCGGACCATGACCGGATGATCTCCGTGGGAGACCTCATCGACCGTGGCCCTGAGTCTCACAGGGCGCTGGAATTCATTGAGGCCCCCTGGTTTCATGCAGTACAGGGCAATCATGAGCAACTACTGCTGGATTCCGCGCTGGACAAGGACCTGGCCTGCAGCTGGCTGACCCTCAATGGCGGCGAATGGTGGGTTTCCCTCCCCCAGCATCAGCAAACACGCTTTCAGGAGGAGATCCGAAAACTGCCACTGGCCATTGAAGTGGAAACCGACCTGGGGCGGGTAGGCATCGTACATGCCGACATCCCGCCGGAGATGAACTGGCAAACCTTCATTCAGCGGCTGGAAAAAGAGCAAAGACTGCGAGACTTTGCAGTCTGGTCCAGAAAGCGGATCAACCGCCTCATCCGGGGCGAAGAGATTACGCCTGTTCAGGGCATTGATCTGGTAATCTTCGGACATACCCCCATTCCCGAAGCCCGCCTGCGCGGCAACATCTATTATCTGGATACAGGCGCCGCCTACAGCCATCACGCCCAGGGCGCCAAACTCAGCATCCTTCAGATCCATCCGCAACAAACCCTGACCACCCTGAATACCACCTGCAAAAAGGATGACGACGGGGATGACGACCGACCAGGACCAGACTGAAGCACTGCAGACACGACTGCGCCAGGCCCATGCCGACGGTTGTCCGGTGGATATCCGCGGCGGCGGCAGCAAGGACTTCTATGGCCGCCCGGTCAATGCCGAGCCTCTGGAAGTCGTCGGCCACCGCGGCATCATCGACCATGAACCGGGGGAACTGGTTCTCACCGCCCGAGCCGGCACCCCCCTTGACGAGATCCGGGCACGCCTGGCCGAACACGGCCAGATGCTGCCTTTCGAGCCACCGGCCTTCGGCCCCCGGGCCACCTTCGGCGGCACCATCGCCACCGGTCTCTCCGGCCCCCGCCGCCTCTATGCCGGTGCCGTGCGCGATGCCGTCCTGGGGGTACGCATACTCAACGGGCAGGGCGAGGTGCTGCGCTTCGGCGGTCAGGTGATGAAAAACGTCGCCGGCTATGACGTGTCCCGGCTGATGGCCGGCGCCCAGGGCACCTTGGGCATCCTGCTGGACATCTCCGTCAAGGTACTGCCCCGACCGGCCTTCACGCTCACCCTGACCCAGGCTGCCAGCGTCTCCCGCGCCCTGGAATCCCTGCAGGAATGGAGCTTGCGTCCCCTGCCCCTCTCCGCCGCCTGCCATGTGGACGATACCCTCCATATCCGCCTGTGCGGCGCCCGCCAGGGCGTGGAACAGGCCGCCGAACTGATCGGTGGAGAAATGATGGATGGTGCCGACGATTTCTGGCGCGGCATACGGGAACAGACCCACCCATTCTTCCATGGAGATGCCCCCCTGTGGCGCGTCAGCGTCCCCCCCGGCGCACCCATGAGCGGATTTCCCGATGCCTGCCTGGTGGACTGGGGCGGCGCCCTGCGCTGGTTCCATGGCGAGGTACCGGCCTCGGACATCCGCGCCCTGGCCGAAGCCTGCGGCGGACATGCCACCCTGTTCAGGGGTCATGCCGGCGGTCGCACGGAGCCGTTCCATCCCCTCACCGCACCCATGCTCGCCCTGCAGCGTCGTCTCAAGGCGGCCTTCGATCCCCGGAGCATCCTCAACCCGGGCCGCCTGTATCCGGAGCTCTGATCATGCAGACCCGCCTGGTGGATGCCATTGCCCAGACCATCCACGGTGCCGAGGCGGACCGCATCCTGCGCAGCTGCGTCCATTGCGGATTCTGCAACGCCACCTGCCCCACCTACCAGCTGCGGGGTGACGAACTGGACGGCCCCCGCGGCAGGATTTACCTGATCAAGCAGGTCCTGGAGGGCGAGCCTCCCAGTCGACGCACCCAACAGCATCTGGACCGCTGCCTCACCTGCCTCAACTGCATGACCACCTGCCCCTCCGGGGTAGACTACCGGCATCTGGTGGAGATCGGGCGGGAACAGGTGGAACGGCAGGTGGCGCGCCCCTGGACCGACCGTCTGCAACGACGCCTGTTGCGGCAGATCCTGCCCAACCGGATGCTGTTCAGCCTCCTGCTGCGTACGGGTCAGGCCCTGCGCCCGCTCCTGCCCGGCTCCCTGCGTCGACGCATCCCGGAACGCCACCACCGGGGCAGCTGGCCGCCCCCAAGCCATGTACGGCGCATGCTGGTGCTCCAGGGCTGCGTCCAGCCGGCCCTGCAACCGGACATCGACGCCGCCCTGGCCCGGTTGCTCAACCGCCTGGACATCAGCCTGATTCCCACCCAGGGTGGATGCTGCGGCGCCATCGACATGCATCTGAACGCCGAGGATGCCGCCCGAGACCGGGCCCGACGCAATATCGACGCCTGGTGGCCCCAGGTGACTGCGGGCATCGAAGCGATCCTGGTCACCGCCAGCGGCTGCGGCACCCATGTGAGGGACTACGGCCATCTGCTGCGTGAAGATCCCGACTACAGGGACAAGGCCCTGCGGGTCAGCGAGCTGACCCGGGACCCTTGCGAAATTCTGAATCCGGAGGACATCCGGCGTCTGGCCGTGGATGGCCGCAACCGGACGGTGGCCTTTCATCCCCCCTGTTCCCTGCAGCACGGCCTGAAGCTGGGCGGCCGGGTGGAAGCCCTGCTGCGCAGTGCCGGATTCCAGTTGCTACCGGTGGCGGAAAGTCACCTGTGCTGCGGTTCGGCGGGGACCTACTCCCTGCTGCAGCCGGATCTGGCGGCCCCCCTGCGGCAGCGCAAGCTGGAACACCTGGAGCGGGATGGCCCCCAACTCATCGCCACCGCCAACATCGGTTGCCAGACCCACCTGCAGGCCGGCACCGACACCCCCGTGGTCCACTGGATCAAGCTGCTGGACAACCCGGGGCTGCAAGGACACTGAAAAAAACACCGGATGACAAGGAACCGCCATTCGGGTAACCTGTCCATTACTTCAAGGGGGCGACCTGGCTTCGACGTGGGTCGTGAAACCTGAGGTGCATGCCGAGGATACAGCTAACCTCGTCAAAATGCTGTAACGCTATAGTTGCCAACGACGACAACTACGCTCTGGCCGCCTAAAAACCGGTCAGCCTCTGACGGGATTTGCTTGTAGATTCTACTCAGAGGTCATCGCATACAAGCTCGTGGAGCGGACCTGCCCGGGTCTTAACCACTAAAACCGATCGGGCTCGCGCTGCGGTATCCTGTTCGTCGGAGACCAAGGCGTTAACCTAAAAGACGAACTAAGCATGTAGTACCAAGGGCGTAGGGCTTGCGGACGCGGGTTCGATTCCCGCCGCCTCCACCATTTAGAAAAGACAAACCCGTCTCTCTGGGGTCATTCTCCGGGGTGACGGGTTTTCTTTTTCCCCTTGTTTCTAAAGGGTTTGCGCCCGTTTCACATCTTTCCAAAGCACATCTCCGCACCACCGATTCTCCCCATCTTCCTGCCTTTCTTTCTCTGTTTGGCCCCTGATTCTCTGTTTTCTCCGGACGAAGTCCGAAGCGCGTCCGGAAAGTTACATCCTTGATTGATATGGGTTTGCGGCAGATTGCCATTTTTGACGGTTGTCTTAGGTCATCGTTCGATGCCGCAACCGGACGTTTTTTTCGAAATTGCCCGCCTCGGCCATGAAAAGAAGCGCGGTCAACTCCGGCTTCCTGCCCCCTAAAGAAGAAAAGCCGACGCTGATGGTCGGCTCTCTGGGGCGGTCTCCGGTCCGGTCGTCAGTCGGTGGCAAAGCCGAACTGGCGGCGCTGCTCGGCCCAGTCCTCCGGGAAGGTCTGGGTCAGTTTGGCCAGCGAGAGCCCGTTGGGTTCCTCGCCGTTGATCAGGGCTTCGACGATGTCGGGGGCCAGGGTCGTCAGCTTGAGAATGCGGGCCACATACGAGCCATCGACGTCGAGGGTACGGGCAAGCTCGCTGATGGACCTGATCTGGCCGGATTCGAGGATGTCGGCCCAGGAAAAGGCCCTGCCCAGCGCCTGGAGGACGGCGGACTGCACCGGTTCCTGCGCTCCGGTGATTTCTCCATCCAGGGCCTGGGGAGCGATGACCGTCTTGCGGCCACGCATGCGCCGGATCAGCATCGGGATGTGGATCTGCAGGTTGCCGTTGTCCGCAACGGTAATGGTCGGCTTCATTTTCATCGGCTTGCCCTCCGTTCGGTGACTTCGCATGCCAGACCGGCCAGCTCGGCGATGAGCGTTGTCAGCCCGTTGGTGCGCAGCTCCATGTCGATCCCGGTCTCGCGGATCTCGACCTTATCCACCAGGAGGCGGATGAGCCGGTTTCGCTCCACCGGGAAAAGGTCTTCCCAGAAGCCTTCGACATTCTGGAAGGCCTCCGATACATCCTGTTCCGTGATGCTGTTCCCCCGGTAGGCTCTGCATCGCTCGCTCACGTGCGTCAGTTGTTTCGAGAGCTCGACCGCCTGGCGGTTGACGGTCGTCAGCATCTCTGCCTTGCCCGGCTGATCGCTGCCGGGCTTCATCAGTTCGAGTGCCTGCTCCCGCGCCTGCGACAGCTCCATCTCGAGTTGGGCTTTCTGCTTGAACAGCCGCTCCCGCTCCACCTGCTCGATGTCCCGGGCCGCGAAGTAGGTTTTGGCCACCAGCGTCGGTGTGCGGAACACCGCGCTCAACTGCTCGATCACCGCCTGCTCGATGTCCCCGGCGGGAATCCGTTTGAGCGGACACCGGCTCAAGGTCCGCTTGCTGTCCTTCTGGCAGATGTAATAGGTGTAGTGGCGGCCGTTCTTGCGGGCGTAGGTCGGTCCCATCGCGCATCCGCAGTGGCCGCAGCGAATGACGCCTTTCAGTGGGGCGACCATTTTGGTTCTGGCCATGGAAACCTTGACCGGTTTGTTGTCCTCCAGGATGGCCTGAACCTTGTCCCAGGTCGCCCGGTCGATGATCCCTTCGTGCTCACCGGGGTAGCTGCGGTCCTTGTGGGCGATCTCGCCGATATAGATCCGGTTATTGAGCAGCCGGTAGATGTGGGCGGTGTTCCATTCGGAGCCCTCACGCACCTTGCCTTTCTTGGTGGTCCAGGCCTTGGTGCGGTATCCCTGTTCGTTCAATTCCTGGCCCAGCTTCTTGGCCGAGCCGATCTGGATGAAGCGGCGGAAGATGTACTGCACCGTCCTGGCTTCATCTGGGTTGACCAGCAGCTTCTTGTTGTCCCTGTCGACGTCGTATCCGAGGATGGGTACGCCGCCGCAGTATTTCCCCCGGCGCTTGGCTGCCGCCACCTTGTCCCGGATGCGTTCGGCGATGACCTCCCGCTCGTACTGGGCGAAGGTGATCAGGATACCGAGAAACATTCGGCCGGTGGGATCGGTGGTGCTGAAGTGCTGGGTGACCGAGACGAAGCTGACACCCTTCTCGTTGAAGAGGTCGATCATCTTCATGAAGTCCAGCAGCGAGCGGGACAGCCGGTCGACCTTGTAGACGACGATCACATCGATCTTCCCGGCGTCGATGTCCGCCAGCAGGCGGCGCAGCCCCGGACGCTCCATGTTCCCGCCCGAGAAACCACCATCGTCATAGCGATCCGGCAGAGCCGTCCAGCCCCGCATCCTCTGAGCTTCGATATAGTGTTCCGCCGATTCTCGTTGGGCATCCAACGAGTTGAACTCCTGTTCGAGACCTTCCTCGTGGCTCTTGCGGGTGTAGATGGCACAGCGCAGGGTCTTGTTCTTGCCCGGCGCGACATTGCTGTTATCAAGCATCCGAACCTCCCTCGGCTTTTCTGCCGTAAACCTTCTTCAGCCCGAAAAAGACCTTGCCGTTCCAGCGCGTCCCGGTGATCTCCCTGGCCACCGCGCTGAGCGACCGGAAGGTGCGGCCTTCGAACTCATAGCCATCGGCAAGGACGATCACCTCATAGCGCCGGTCGTTCCAGACCCGCACCAGTCTGGTCCCGGGCAGGAGCGCCTCGTTCGATTTCCGCTCTTCTGGGATGCGTCGATTGACAGTGGCTACCGGGTCCTCCTTGGCGGCCTGCTGGAGATGGACCTTGGCCTGCTCGGACAGCCCGCCGTAGAAAAGCTCCTGGATGCGATAAGCCAGCCGCTTGATGAGGAATTGCTTTTTGTACTGGGGCGGCTCTTCGCCGTAGAGGTCGAGCCATTTTTCCCGGAGCTGCTCCAGGGACATGGATTGCAGCAGGGCCATCTGCCGAAGAACCGAGTTTCGGGTTCGGTCCTGGTTCTTGCCGCCCGTGGCGGCGTTCTGTAACTCATTCATTTTCAACTCCTTATTTTGGTTTCCGGACGAGTTGTCATGAATGAATGCTCTGTTCCGGCAATGAATCAAGTCCTTCTCCGAGCACGGGGGAAGAATCTTCGAAAATCTCTAACTCATTGCCTACACATGCTTTTTTTGCCTTTCGGCGCAGGACCGCCGTGGCCAGAATCGAGGCGGCTGACTGGAGCCTCGCCTCACCCGACAGGCGGCCGGGTTTGCCGTTTTCGCCAAGGTCATCAAGCCCCGGCCCATCATTCATTTCCTGTACATCCAACATCGAACACCTCCGGTGGGACCGGGGGGCTGGATGGTGTGGATGCCAGAAAACGGTGGCGGTCGGGATGCGCGTTCGTTGGCACCCACAACCGCCTCAGCTCCGCCTCTGGTCGGTTATCTGGTTTCTAACTGCTCGTCCGGTTTCAAACCGGCTTTCTTCAGGCCTTACCTACCGAGGGGCTCGTGGAAGTGTCGGAAATCAGGTGTGAGATTATTTCTTGACCTGATATGCATCAGGTTTATATTATTAGGGTTTGCTGGCGCATTGCGCCTTTTTGTCTTTCAACAGAAATGGAGACGCCATGGGCAAAGCGAAAACGGATGAGATAACGCCGTTGCAGCGGAAAACGCTCGAAGCGATATGTCGTTTCGTCGATGCCAAGGGCTTTCCTCCAACGGTGAAGGAACTGAGCGAGATCTTTGAAATCAGCCCGGCGAGTGCCCACGACCGGATCAACCAACTGGTGCGCAAGGGATACCTGAAGCGGGAGGACGGGAAGTCGCGAGGCATAGCTGTTGCCCGTCGCCCCAGCGAGATGGCTGCCTCTCTGGTTTCAGTACCTGTTGTGGGGATGGTGGCGGCTGGCCGTCCCATCCTGGCCGAGGAGAACATCACCGGCCAAGTGCTGGTCGAGTCGGACGTCGTTCGTTCCGGACAGCACTTCGCACTCCGTGCGGTGGGTGACAGCATGATCGGTGCCGGTATCAACGATGGCGATTTGATCATCGTGCGGCAGCAGCCCATCGCCGAGGATGGTGACATCGTTGTAGCGCTGCTCAACAACGAGGCGACCGTCAAACGGCTGAAAATCAAAGACGAGCTCATCGAATTGGTGCCAGAGAACCCGGAGGTAAGAAAGATCCGGATCAGGCCGGAGGATGACCTTCGAGTTTTAGGCAAGGTCGTTGGATGGAAACGGAGTTAACCGAGACAGACATGGACGAATAACGACAAAACGACAGGAGTATTTGATGGCAACTTTTAACCTACGCCGCTTTTCGAAGCCGGAGATGCTCCGGCGAATCGACAGGAAGCATCTCATTGCCTTTCTGGAGCCTCATGCCGCCTATTTTTCAGCTCGCGGCGTAGAGTTGCCACCAGTCCAGCAGGAAGATGGCCCGGACTACAACGCCCTCAGCCACCTTTTGCTGACGCCGGACAGTACGACCCCGGATGATCTCGCCGAGGCGCTGTTTTATGTCAATGAAGTCTCGACCCCCGAGGGTTTTGATTCCATTCAGGATGAGATCGCCGGAACGGACATCGACGTGGAAATCGGGGAGAACGCCGCACCGGCAGACTTGGCGATCCAGGTCTGGATGGCTGACCGGGAAATCATCGAGAAGGTACACGCCGAACAGTTCTTCATGAACGTCAGGTCCTTCGAGTATTTTAAGACCAAGAAAAACCCGCTGCCGGATTTCGTGCTGCCATCCGAGGAAACTCTCGCGGCCCTCGAAGCCGATCTTGACGAATGGTTTTCCAAGAAGCGTCGGGGCAAGTATTCCAAGGTGTTCGTCTATCCGAAGGAAGGCCACACATGGTTCCTCGTGCGCCACGGCAAGCCCTATGCCCGTGAAGCGGTCATTGAGGCCGGTGAATCCACCAGCCAATACTTCCGCCCTGAAAAATTCGACGTGCTTGCCTACAACCCCGTCATCGGGGAAATCCGAATGAACGCCGAAACCAAGGGTGAGAAGGAGCTCTACCGCAAGAAATTCGGATTCCACCTGTTCGGAGACGAAGAGTTTTTCAACGAGCGCAGCCGATTTGATCTGGAACCTTTGCGGCAAATTGGTGAGGACGCGCTTCTATGTGACGATGTCGATGGCATCGAGTATGTCAGGCTCAAGGAAGTTCAGGTCTTTTGGGGCGGCGCTCATAAGGACGTTGAGATTCGTCGGTCCGAGGATCTGTTTGCCTCCCTTCGTGATCGCGAAAAATCCCTTCCCGCAGGTGGAAAGATCGTGAAGGCAAGCTTCCAGATTAAATTCGACGGTTCGAAGACGCCCAGGTCGGTCACCTTGAGTTCAGGTAACCGAGCGCAATTCAAGCGGGATGGTGATGCCGAGGTTATCGAGCGCTGGCTCGGACTCAGGGGCTTTATTGTCGGAGCCGGAGGGGCCTCGGATGAGTGACCCCTTCTGGGCATACCTGGAGACATTGCCTGGAAAGTCGGCGGCGCTGTTCGATTGGGATAAGGCGCTATCCGGCTGGGATCGGTATCCGTTGTTTCGGGATCATTTCCTTCAACTGACCAAAAATCACGCGACCGCCGTGGATTGTCCAACGGAATGTGGCCTCGGATGCCCACGGAGTGTGGTTACGCATGCGAAGACCAACATCCGAGCCGTCTGCAATGAAAAAGGGGTATACGGATTTAATGGTTGATGGGGCACCTTCACCCCACCAACCTGATACCACCCTCAGATGGTTGATAGATCGACCCCGTAGTTGAGTTCCTCTGCGAAGTCCGGCAGTCCGTAACC
>NZ_NRSM01000014.1 GCF_016584105.1 Ectothiorhodospira shaposhnikovii
CGCCTACGCGCGCGCCGCAAAGCGCCTCAACGCTGGATAAAAGACCCCGATTCCCCGTCTGATGACCCCATCGGCGGACCCACATAATCCTATTACGGAGGCAGTATGGCTGGTAAATCTCAACGCCCCAGCGCTCGGCGTAGAGGGATTTGAACAGATGGGCTGGATAGGTCTTTGTGTCAAGCAGGCTGGTCGCCAAGATCTCGATGTGTCCCTTGCCCAGGTCGATGCGGATCAGGCGCAGCGTCAGGGGTTGGTCACAGACCTCCAGGGCGGCGCAGTCACTGCGCATCGTGGCGCTGGGTGTCCACAGAATCACGGTCTCCGTCTCGCCGGAGGCAACGAATTGGGTGACCTGGGTAGTGAAATTCAGGGTCAGTCGGGCACAAAAAGCCACTTGGGCATGGCGATGGGCAGCGAACAGAGCAAATGAGGGGAAACCACGGTCATAGATGGCCAGATCGTCAGTTCGCAAACCACTGAGCAGGCGTTCGGCCAGGAAACGTTCTCCCATGTACACCGGTGAAAGCTCACAACTCAGCGGCACGCGGGTCAGGACATCCTGGTGGCTGACCAACAGGGCCATCGGTCGCCGGGTTTTGGTCTGGTTGCCCTGGGTGCCAAACTCATCGGCCAGGTCGTCGTTGAGTGGCAGTCGTATCTTGGTGCCATCCACGGCGACAAGCCGATAGCCCATCCAGCGGCGGGGTGCCTGCACCGCATGGAAGGTGTTCACGGCCTGCTGCTGCAGGCTGACCAGGGCTTCATAGGGAAACTTTTGGCAGGCTTTGGACACCGCTTGCTTGGTGACACTGGCCTCCTCTCCCAAGCCGCGAAACAGCTTGTCAATGCCGAACTGGAGAGAAGGGACCGCGCCGGAGAGGAAGAACAGCACCATGCGCTTGAAGGTCAGCGAGCGTTGCCGGGAGAAATCCCGGGGGTGGTAACAGTGCTCCCGGATGAACGTGGGATCACTCACCGAGGAGTCGATACGGTTAAGAATTATTCTCATAAAGGCAAGCGGGTTTCTGAAGTGCCGTCAACAAGTTCTTCATGATTTGAATGTCTCCAGCTTTGCCGTGAATTGATTTTATTTTAACAAAATCATACGGTTATTGTTGTTGTTTAAGTTGACGGCATTGGCCCTCCGGCACCTGCTCCACCACCTTGAACTAGAACAGGCAGATGTGGCCATTGAAATCCACCGTGATGTCCACCCGGCCGGCATTGCTAGCAGCTGCCACCATTGCTGGCACTCTCCTTAGTGCTGTCTTTGCTGGCTAAAAAGCTCTTTATGCGTTATTTGATTCTTTTTTGATATTATTTGGACACCCACTTTATTGATTACTTCTTCGTTAAACGCTACCATGCATCCATGGCTCAACCTCGACATGAACAGATCTCGCTCTCCGAGACCCCTTGGTACCACGTCGTAAGTCGCTGCGTGCGAAGGGCCTTTCTGTGCGGTATCGATCAATTCACCGGGATGAACTACGAGCATCGGCGAGGCTGGATCGAGGAGCGTATTCTTGCACTGTCCGGTATTTTCGCCATCGATATTGCGGCCTACGCGGTCATGTCCAACCACTACCATATCGTGCTGCGTGTCGATGCAGGACGAGGCATGGACTGGGGGGTGGATGAAGTACTCAAACGCTGGACACAGCTGTTCAATGGCCCGCCTTCCGTCCAGCGGTATCTTGCTCGTGCGGACGATCAGGAACAGATGTCAGCAGCGGAAATTGCCCAAGTGGAAGATTATGCAGAGCTTTATCGTGCCCGGCTGCACGATCTTTCCTGGTTTATGCGAGTTCTCAACGAGTCCATTGCCCGTCAGGCCAACCAGGAAGATGGCGTGAAAGGACGTTTCTGGGAAGGTCGCTTCCGAAGTCAGGCACTCCTGGATGAGCAGGCACTCCTGGCTGCCATGGCTTATGTGGACCTGAATCCTGTTCGCGCCGGGATCGCCCATGACCTTCAGGACTGCGAGTTCACCGGCATAGCCCGCAGGATCCGCAATGTTGCCAGCGATCAGCCTCCCCGAATAACCGCTGAAAGCACCCGATCTCAAGCCAAAGCCCGCCCCTCCCCTGTCTTGCAAAACAGCAGCAGTTCTGACCACGCAGCCGAAACAGGAAAACTGCGTTCGGAGCGGCATCTCAAGTCACTACAACCAGCGCCTTTGATGCCTTTTGATACTACGGCACGCTTTGAAACCTCCATTCCTTTTGCCTTCGAGGATTATCTGGAACTGGTTGATACCCTGGGACGCTGCGTTCACCCCAGAAATCCCGGTCATATTCCGAAAAGGACCCCCAGGTTACTGGTGCGGATGGGTATGAAAACGGAGAGCTTCGCTCAGCAGTCAAGCAACATGCTCAAGGCCTTTGGGCCTGTGATCGGGGTACCGAGTTCTCTCTACGAGCTGGCATCCAAGAAAAGGAAGCAGAGAATACGCGGCATCCGCATTGCCAGAGCCGTCTTTGGCCAGAGGGCGGCCTGAACCCCTTCGGGCCAGAAAGATATCCCGGCTTCCACCTTGGGAAGGAAACCAAGAAAAAACATAAGTGGTGTTTCACGTGACACTACACACTTGAAAAGTATTTTTCAGCTGCATGCCGTTGTTTCTAAAAGACTTTCCAAAAGCTTACAAAACACTTGAGAAAAAACCATTAACCCTATGTTTTTTTGTAGATAAACATCAAAAATAAATCATAAAACCGTGGCAACCATCTATTTATAAAAGAATTTCATCCTCGACATACTCAAAAATCCATCTGCCGGACACACCAACCCACGAACCGTCGCGGGACCGGGTCAGAAACCATCGCCGAGGCGGCTTTATCGAGGAGGTCTGTTACCCACGGTTCCTCCGGACAAGGCACGGAGCAGGATGGCGATGGTGCTGCCATTGTGGAGCAAAGAGGCGGCAACAGGGCTAAGCCAGCCGAAGGCTGCCGCGGAGAGAATGGCAGTGTTGAGTCCCACCGTCAGGCGGAAGTTACTGTCGATGAGGCCATGGGTCGACAGGGCCAAGGCACGGGCATCAGCGACTCGAGCGATGTCGTCTTCCAGCAGGGTGATGTCCGCCGCCAGCCGGGCAATCTCCGCCCCCTGGTGCATGGCAACCCCTACATGGGCACCGGACAGTGCCGGGGCATCATTGATGCCGTCTCCCACAAAGGCGATGCGTGCCCCTTGGGCAGAGAGTTCCTGCAGAATACGTGCCTTGTCCTCCGGAAGCAGATCGGCATGAAAGCCGTCCAGGCCCAGCAAGTCGGCCATCTCCCGGGCGCGGTCTTCGTGATCCCCGGTGAGCATGTAGATGCGCTCAATGCCCAGGGCGCGCAGGCGGGCCACGGTATCGGCGCTGTTGTGACGCAGGCGGTCCTTGAGACCCAACACCCCGAGCAGTTCGCCACCGAAACCGATGTAGAGCAGCGTCTTGCCCTGGCGCTTGAGCGCTTCGATCACATCGGCCTGGGGGGTAATATCGATATCCTCATGCTCCTCCAGAAAATGACGGGATCCCACGACAATACGCTTGTCATCAATGACGCTGGCCACCCCATGGGCAACGATGAACTCCACCTCCTTGTGATTGAAGTGCTGCTGATGGGGCAGGCGTTCCGCCGCTTCCACCACGGCGATGGCCAGGGGATGAAAGTAATGCTCCTCCACCGAGGCCGCAAGATTGATGAGATCCTCGGAGGTGAAGGCAGCATCGAAGGCGATGGAGTCGGTGACTTCCAGTTCCCCGCAGGTCAGGGTGCCGGTCTTGTCGAAGACCACCGTATCAGCCTCGGCCAACCGTTCCAGTGCCCCTGCCCCCTTCACCAACATGCCGGTCTTGCCAGCGCGGTACATGGATGACTTGAAGGCCACGGGGGTGGCCAGTTTCAGGGCACAGGAATAATCCGCCTGCAGCACGGCGGCAACCCGGTTCCAGTCCCGGGACACGGCCCAGGTGCCGGCGGACAGACCCAGCACCATGGGCACCAGCCGGTCGGCCAGTCGGGATGCCTCCAGCTGGGTATGGCTCTTCACGTTCAGGGACTGCTCCACGAAGTCCGCAATCCGGGCAGCCGCGGCATGATGACCCACCTTTTCCGCGTAAATGCGAATGCGCCCCTCCTCCACCATGGTGCCGGAGAGGGCCGAATCACCCCGACGACGAACCACCGGCACGCTTTCGCCGGTCATGGTGGCCTCGTTCACCAGCGCCTCTCCCCCCAGTACGGTCCCGTCCACCGGGATGACCGTGCCGGTGGCGGCAATCACCGTATCGCCCATCTGCACCTCGCGGGCGCTGATCAGGACCTCCACCCCGCCCCGCTCCACCCAGACCTCCGCATCTGCCGGATGCAGCAGATGCTTGAGCAGCTCATCGGAGCGACGTTCGATGGTGTGTTCCAGATACTCACCCAGGGCCAGCAGCAGGATGGTGGTATTGGCGGCAAAATAATCCCGACGGCCGATGGAGATGATGACAGCCAAGGCCTCCAGCACATGGGAGCTGATGCCCTTGCGGAACAGATCCTGGAAGGCCTCCCCCATTACCGGCAGGGCGGTCAGGATGGTGAGCGGCAATCGCAGCCACAGAGGCAGCCAGCGGGACAGCGCCATCACCGCACCGCTCAGACCTACCGCCGCCAGTCCGCTGCCGTGGCGTTCGGGCAGAGGCGTGGCCGGAGACACGGCCGGCGCCGTCAATGCCAGCAGGGCGCTCTCCAGACGCACGGCATCGGTGAGGCTGTCTTCATAATGGATCACCAGGCACTGAACACGGCGGTTGACCCTGACCTGGCAGACCCCCTGAAGGGATTCCACCGCCCGCTCAATGCGATGGGGTTCCAGGGGCATGCCCGGCCGACACCAGTATCGCAGGCGGATTCTGCCGACGACGGCGTGAACCGGCTCCAGCCGGGCAAACCAGGGTTCATCCATCAGCGATCTCCGTGCCTTTCCGCTTCCATCTCGGCCTTGATGTCCGCCATCTGCTCCTTGATCTCCTCCACGCCCCCGGCCACTCCCGCGTAAAGGTCCAGGCCCGCCTTCATGATCTTGCGACGCATCTCCTCATCGCTCAGAACCCAGGCGGCGCCAGCCCCCACCATCAGACCCAGCAGGAACTTGTCCCGATGGGGGGCATCCAGCATGTGAGTCAGGCGATGCAGCCAGCCTTCATCCTCGCCCCGGTAGCGCTGCCCGCCGCGGCGGTCCTGATAGTAGGGTTCGCCTTCCGGACCAGCATGGCGCGCTGCCCCGGGATCCCCTTCGGGCATATTTTCATCCGGATACCAGGGACAGGGTCCTCCGTAGCCCCGCCCCCGTCCCGCCCAGGGACCATGGCCATAGCCTGGCCCATAACCGTAACCCTGAAAGCCCTCCCATGGGTCCCTGGCCTTGTTCTTCTTGCGTTTCTTACCCATGTTCTTTCTCCTTCTCCTCCCGCGCCTGGGATGGGCGCAAGAGCCTTTCAATGATCATGACACCGGCAGCACCGGCGGCGGCCGCCGTCACTGCCGACAGATAATCCCCCCGTCTGACCGCATTGGCGGCTCGGGTACCGGCCATCAGGGCGGTCCCACCCTGCAGGCCATGCCGCACGACACGGCGCAGGGCGGGTCGGCTGGCCGGGGGTCCCACATCCTGAAAAGCCGAGATGCAGGCGGCCGTCACGAATCCCCGGGTGAAACAACCGTCATAGCAGTCCAGGGGGCTGGAACGGGCCGGGGGTACGAAACCATACCCCGGGTAGCCCCGGTACTTGCTCTTCTTCACTGTGAGGTCCCGTCATCGGTATCGTCCTTGACCGTCCGGGACTCGCTCTCCAACCGCTTGCGCGCCCGGGCCGAGGCATGTTCGATGCTGCTCAAGCTGGAGACGGTCGCCTCGCGCAGGGAGTCCTGGGCCTTTTCAAGACCCTGCCGGGTCTTGTCGGTACGCAGCAGTCTGACAGCCAGCGCACCCACCACGGCGCCGGCGGCAAAGGGAATCAGGTGATACATGGTGTGCTCCTTGAGATCCCATGGGATCTGGTCGGGATCATCCCGGCATAACGCCCCGGGATAGGGTTGAATGCGCACGCGGGGATCAGCCGGACAGCGCACCCGTCAATTCATGGCGAGCCTGTTGCAGGATACCGCGCAGGATCTCCGCGGGCCTGGTGTCATGTCCCTGAAGGAAGTCTTCCCAGGCCGACATGGGGATCACATCGGCATCGTATTCCACCACGCAGGAGCGGGCCAGAAGGTTGAGACGCACGCTGGAAACCCCGGGCAACTGGTCCAGCATCCTCTCGATCTCCGGGATATCCGCCTTACCCACCAAATCCTTGAGGTCGGCATCCAGTTTCAGTCGGATACGGCCACACAGATGGTGGGCAACACGCACTCGGGTCAGGAGTTGAATCAATACATCGGCATGAGTCATTACTGACCCTCACCAACAAGCACGCGGAATGGCGGGATGCAGGAAAGTTGTGTCACAGGCAGGCACGGCAGACTCCTGGCTTGGGGCACCTGGCTGGCGTTAAGGCTGGCTAACGTGACCGCGGGATCCAATGGTTTCATGGCAACGGGCAAAATCAGTATGGGCCGGTCCCCCCCGACGGGCATTGACTCGCATCAACCGCACCTCGGTATTGACTCTCCATACAGCTGCAGGTTCGAGCATACTGAAGTTGCACGCATTCGAACAGCATGCTGTATTGGCGACATACGTCACCGTAATGATACCTGCCGAGGAGTTCAGTGCCATGGGCACCCCCGTATCCATTGTTTCTTCCGTTCCTGGCCGGCTGCGACTGAAGGGCGAACTGCTGAGGCAGGAGACGCCCAGAACACGACTGGAACGGGATCTGCTCACCCTGGACGGCGTGACGGACCTGCGACCCAACCCCCGGGCCGGTAGCCTGATCGTGCACTATGACCGGGCCGGCTGCACGGTGCCCGAGATGGAAGCCCGGATCAGGCACCTCATCGGTTCGGCGGTCCCCTCCCCTGCCCGTTCAAGCAAAAAACCCGCACCAGACTCCGGCAACCGGCGCCGACCGGGACAACGATCCCTGCGCATGCGGGTGAATCGGGTCTCCAAGATCGGCATGCTCACCAGCCTGGCGGCATCTCTGGCGGTGACGCAAGTGCGTCCCCGGGGCTGGAAATACTGGCATGCCAGCACCGGCTGGATGTTCGTGGCCTGCCTGGGGATTCATCTGCTGGTCTATCGTCGCCATCTGCTGCGATAGGCCCTACAATCCCGTCCATGTTCGGATTCCTGCAAGGTTTTGCTTACGGGCTGTTTCTGTCCTGCCTGCCCTGGTTGATTGTCGGCATGATCAACCCCAGGCTGGTACTGCCCACCGATCCGCCCACCCGCTGGCAGGTGGCGCTGCGCTATTGGCTGATCTTCCCCTTTGTCGCCTTCATCCTCTGGGTCACTTCCCTCTGGGGCGGCTTTTCTCCCTCCCTGTGGGGCTGGCTGGCCGGTCTTGCGGCCATTCCCGTGGCCATCCCCGTGGAACGAGGCTGGCGGCGCTGGCAACAGGCCCGAGCCAAGCGGCGCCGCCAGGCCCGGCTCGCCGCAGAGGCGGCGCGAGAGCGGGCCGAACTGGAACGCAAGGCCCGGGAACAGGGGCTGACGGTACTGCGTCCGGATCAGCCACCGGCGGAAACCGATGACGTGATCCTGGGGTTCTGGCAGGCCAAGAAGGACCTGCTGGCACTGAACCGCCCGGACCTGGCCATTCAGGCGGATCGGCTCTACAGCCGTTATCTCCACGTGGATGACCTGCTGCGCGGCAAGTTCGACCCCCGGGAACTCACCTTCGAACGCTCCCGGAACATGGTGGCGGAAGTCTGCCGAAACTCGGTGGATACCCTCCAGGCCATGGCTTCGGTGGCCAGGGGAATTGCGGGCGTGGACGTGACCTATGCCAGACAGCGCCTGGACAAGGCGTCCTCAGGGATCACCGATGAAGAGCGGCGTGCCTTGAAGCGGCGCCTGGAACTGGTGGATGACACGGAACGACGCCTGCGGGAACTCGGGGCCCGTAACGAAGCCATCATGACCGCTCTGGATGATACCGCCGTGGCGGTCTCCGCCGTGGCCACCGACCGCCCTCAGGCGGCGATGGCCACGCAACAGGCCCTGAAGGATCTTCAGCAATTTGCCGAAAAGGCCCATCGGTACGGACGCGCCGATCCCTGAAAGATCATTGACGAAGCGTTCCTACTGCGTGCACCCCGGACAATAGGGGGTGCGATCCATGGCGTCGGGGATACCATCACCATCGATGTCATCGTCCAGTTCCAGGGCGGAGCTCATCCATTCATCGGACGTGTACTGAGGACTGAAAAAGTCCGGGCGACCATCGCCGTCGAAATCGAAGCGCGCCAGATCGGTTCCTGGGAAATCGTCCCATTGCGTGAGCGCCTCCGCGACCAGCGTAAGCCGACGCCAGCGCTCCGGATCCTGCGTGGCCATCTCCGCCCAGGCAACCGCCGGATCGAATTTTCCCGCCGCCGCCAGCAGCTTGACGCCTTCCCGCCTACGGTCATCCCGCTGGGTGGGATTGCTGAGTGTATCAACCAACGCCTGATGACCTTTCCAGCTCCATGCCGCATCGGAAGAGGCACCCGCCAGCAGACGATGCGCCCCTTCTCGCGCCCTGGCGACGAATGCCTGATTAAAGCCGTTGAGGTGACCTTCCCGATGCAGACGCATACGCTGGTCCGTTGCCACGGAGAGATAGGCTTTGGCCACGTTTTCCGCCTCGATCAGGGCATTCTGGAGCGCGGTTTGGTCGTCTCCGGCCAGGGAGGCCATGGACACCAGGGTTGCCATGGCCTCAAGGTCCAGGGTGTCCAGTGCCTGGGCAGGCATTCGAGCCCGACTTTGCAGATCAGCCACTCTCCTGAAGTGCAGGCTGCGGACATCATTGGCCGAAATCATCCGTGCCTGCTGCTGCAAGACGCTGATCACACCGGCAGGATCCATGCCCAGACTGATATGGCCATCCGCCAGCAGCCAGGCGGCTTCCGCCCGCAACAGGGTGGACGCCCCTGTACCATAAAGCGATTGGGCCAGCATCCAGCACGCTGCCATGCGTTCCTGCCCACGACCCGGCTCCCCCAGCTCCGCCGTCACCAGGGCCGCAGCATGACATCCCCTGCGCAACATCTGATTCACTTCGGTCTGGGCGGTGTTTACCGTTGCTCCGGGGGGTGGGACATAGCCGATGGCATCCAGCCAGGGGGCATCATCCCCACCCACCGCGTTCTCGATGAAGGCGCTGGAAATGGTGAGCGCCCAACCCGCGTCCGCCACTTCCCTGGCGGCCGAAAGTCGGTTCGCCGCCGCCAGGCGACGAGCCAGACTGCGTCCGTCGGTGGTCATGCCTTCACTGCCATGGACCATGTAAACGGCACGATCCCGAGGTGAGGCAATGCGTTCATTCATCACCGCCAGCGCCGCGGAGGCTCCGCCATCCCCGGCTGCGGCCAGGGCCATGAATACGGCAATTTCGTTTGCCGCCGTGCGTGCGGCCGAGGCATACACGGGGTGAGGTTCCACCTCATCTGCCAGCAACTGCAGGAAACGGTCGGTCTCACCCAGTGCGCCGTAGGCAGGGGCGATGATGTCCACGTAAAAACGGGAAAAGTCGTTGGTCTGACTGCCGCAGGTGGCGTTGAGCAATGCTTCAAAGCGATCAATGCCGGCCAAGGCCTGATCACGGACGCCCAGATGGGCGTACAGGGCCGCGTATCGGGCCGTGTACTGGCTCTGGATCAGCTTGCAGCTGGTAGGACCGGGCTGGGGCGAACCCATGCTATCCACCCATAGCCGCAACAGGTCGGTCGCAGCCAGGGCCTGCTCCCGAGGGATGCCGGTCATGCCGGTCTCCGCCGCCAGTCTGACCCGCTCTTCGGCCTGATTGAGAATGGCGGTGGTGATATTGAAATAATTGCCGGTCCAGGGCTTGCCGGGGCCACCGAAATCACTGACGAAATCCAGCAAGGGTTCTATGACCTCCCGAGCCCGATCCGGATGACCCGCGGCGAGAAAATCATCACTCAAGCTCTGGTGAAAGCGGGCATCGTTCCCCGTCAGATTGGCAATACCGCGTGCCTCAAGCTGGTCCATCTGAATCTGTAATGCCCGTGACCAGTAGTCAAGCGCCATGTCCTCATGGCCGTTGAAAAACACCTCCCGCCCCACCTGACGGAAAGCATTCGCCCGCTCGGCAGGCTGGAAGATGCGGGCCCGCAGGGTCAGGTCCGCCTCATCAAACAGCCCGGCGGCCGCCATGCCCCGGGCAATGCCGGCAAATACCGGGTCTAGAACACTGTCGTCGTAGACGCCGTCGAACAGTCTCTCAGCCCGGTAATAGGGTGACAGATCGGAGCGCAGGAAATATTCCAGCCGGGCCTGATTGTCCATGCCCAGCACCTCGGCCTCCGCCAGGGGCACCTGATGGTCCAGGACCCGGGAAGCGACCAGCTCGGCGATGGTCATGTCGTTTACCAGTCCGGCGGGCACCTGGAATCCGGGATCTTCCAGCTCAGCGATGCCGACCGGATAGGCTTGCAGGAGATAGCGGGCCACGTTGAAGATGCCGGGGCTGTCCGCCGGCATGCCTCGCCGGCCAGCGGCCTGCCAGACGGCATCTGCCAGGCGCTGGAGATTGGCCTGCTCGGCCTCAGTGACCGGCATGAAGCCCAGCTGCCCCTCGAAGAAGGAGGCCAGACCATCCCGCACATTCGATCTGGCCTGGGTATCGATCATGTCCTGGGCCGTTCCTCCCGTCCGTTCCTGCAGCCGACGGGCACGGGATTCCACGCCGACCAGGCGATCCCGAAGTGTCTGGGGCAAATCCAGCGCAGGATTTTCGCGCAATGCCCGGGCTGCCTCGGCAAAATCGCCATCGGCATCGTTCAGGGCCTGGACGACCAGCCCCATGGGGTCGCTGCTGCCCCGCAGGGCCAGCCACAAATCGGTCATCAGCAGGCTGGCCCGCTGGGCATCCCCATCTTCGGCGGGATCATTCATCACGCTCGCCGCGGACAGACCCAGCAGATCCGCCGTCTGATCCATCGCCGCCTGGGCGCTGCCCCCGCTTTCCTGATGGGTCTTATCCACCAGGGTGGTAAGCGGTGAAATCACCGGTGCGTCCTGACCCAGCCAGGGGGCGCTCATGCGCAGCCCCTGGAAGTCGTGACCGGTCATGGTGTCCACGCCGCCGCTGGCCAGCAGACGCGCCCCGGCCGGGATATCCGCCGGCGCGACGCCCAGCTGGAAACGCCCCTGGGCATCGGAGCGCTCCACCGCCGACAGGGCATCGCCACCGGCGTCCTGCAGCCACACAGCGGCTCCCGCGATGGGAGGATCGGTCACCAGGCCACTCAGGGTGGTGACCGCACCGGAGTCATCACTGCCCGATGACCCGCCGCCGCCACCGCAGCCGGACACCAGCAAAAGCGTCATCAGGGCCAAAAACCCTGCCGGCAGATACTTGCGTGATCGTGACATGGAAGTTCCCCTTGCCGATTCGGGCCGGTGATCACCGGTCGATGTCGTTTCAGAAGTCATATTTCAGGCTGACCCAATAGTAGCGACCGATCTCCACACCGCTCTGCCCCGAGGCGACGGTATGGGTGCGTTCGTTGAACAGGTTGTTGATCTGTAATTGGGCGGTAAGCAACGTGGAACGAGGCATTGGCTGGGCGTAGCTCAGACGCAGGTCGGTGATGAAGGTGACCGGCCTGCTTTCCCGCTCGTACACATCCAGGCTCTCGTACACCACCTCGCCGCTGGGCAGCTCAATGCGATCCCCCTCCACCACCAGACCGGTACTGGTGATGATGGAATGACGTCCCCGATAACGGGTGTTCAGATCCACCATGACCCGTTCCCCCATGGGACGGGACAGACTGAAGTTGGCCACCCAGGGACGGGAAAAATCCTCCCTCAGGATATCCAGTTCGCCGTAGCGGATACGCCTGCCCTGATAGGAGACGTACTCACCGGAACCGGTGGCATCCACCGGATCGTCATAGTCGGCATTGGAGGTCCTGGTTTCCGAGTAAGTCAGGTGCAGTCCCACCAGAGTTTGTCCGAACTCCCCGAACCAGGCCGTGGACAGGCCCCGGTAGCGGCTGCGTCCTTCGTTATTCATGATGTAGTAGCGGTAGCCATCGGGCTGGACAGCGGTGGTGGTGCGGGCAAATTCATCCCGGTTCTCCCGTTGCACCAACTGCAGATTGAACAGTCCACCCAGCAGGACCTGCTGCACGCCGACCATGACTTCATCGCTGTAGGGAGTATTCAGATCATGGAAGACATAACGGAAGGTGCCCTCCCCCGAGTCCAGTTCCCAGTCCCGGACGATGTTCTGGGTGGTCCCCCGATACTCCCGATAGAAAGGTGCCCGGGCTTCCCGCAGCTTGTAGGTGAGCAGCGCCGCGCCGTAATAGCGGTTCACCCCGGCCCGAACCACGGTACGACCGTCTCCAAAGACATCCAGACTGCCCCGGGTGCGGTAGGCCACATCGTGATTGCCGAGAAAGTCGTCATGGTCGTAGCGCAGTCCGAAGGTGCCCGACAGACGCTGCCAGCCCAGGGTGGTCTCCGCGAAGAGGCCGGTTTCGTTGAGAGACACCTCCACGTCATCGGCGGGATGCACGTTGCGGGTGGAGAAATACTGTTCCCGCTGCAGACAGTCGTAACTGTTGCCACGGCACTGGACCTCGCTGTTCACCACGGGATTCTGGAAAATGTAGAGATCCTCGTCCCGCTGAAAACGGTAGCGCTGATGATTGACCTCGGCCCCGAAACGATGACGGATCCGGACCTGGCCGACCTGTCCTCCCGGGGTCTGGGCCAGCCAACGCCCCGACAGGCTGGCCTGCTCCTTGTCGAGATCACCAAAGCCCCCCTGGCGGCTGTTGCCCACATCCGCCCGGCGCCCCCAGTCCACGCTACGGGTATTGGCCCAGTTGAAGAAATCCTTGGGAGCAGAGCGGCTGTTTTCGCTGTAGTTCAGACCCACCCGGAACTGCTGGTCCAGGCGATCTCCGGCGTATTCCAGATTGCCCGTCATGCTGTAGCCACCGCCTTCGATGGTGAAATCGCTGTCCTTCACATCCGTGATAAAGCGCTCGTTCCGGTAAGGGGCATAACCAAGACTGAAATCCAGCAATCCCCGATCCCCCGCGGGCGTGGTCAGTTTCATCAGCAGATTGGTGTTTTCCTGCTCCTGGGAACGGCTGCGTCCCAGGGTCACCTCCGGGGTAGTGGATCGGGACTGATTGATACCCAGCACCAGCCCGGATGCCTCTCCCACTGGCGTGGAATAATTCAGTGCCAGACGATCCCGGCTGAACTCAGGGGCACCCGGCGGTTCCGGCGGCAAGGTGCCGGAATCCGGGTCCCAGTCCCGGGTAAAGGTGCGATAGCTCACCCAGTTGCTGCGGGTGGCGCTGTAGGAGACGCTGCCTTCCGGTGTCGAACCCGCACGCCGGGTCTCCACCTCCACCACACCTCCGGTAAAGCGGCTGTATTCCGCCGGGACGTTACTGTCGAACACCCGGATTTCACCGATCAGCGCACTGTCGATGAACTGGGACTGTTCATGGCCGGGAATATCGTCGATGGCATTGGGTGTATTGGCCGCGGGATCCAGACGATTGCTGATGCTCACCCCATCCAGCAGAAACTGGTTTTCATAAAACCGCCCGCCGGAGATGGAAAAGGATTCCGGCCTCAGGTCAAACAGGGATTCCGGCGTCAGCGCCGCCTCACCGAACTGGAGACCCGGCACCAGCCGGAGCACGCCGTCCACGCTGCCGTCGGCGCCCACGAAACGCTCGATATAACGGGCGTCGAAGCGATAGCGGCCGGCGGCGGTCGTTTCACCGCCCAGGGGGGTCCGGTCGGTGGGGCGCACTTCAATGGTATCCAGTCGGGCATCGGCAGGCAGTGTCACCACCGTTGCCTCCTCCGCCTGTACCAGGGTGGGCAATCCGGAAACCACCAGGGTCAGCATCCAGACCGTGCCGGGCTTGAAGCCGGCACGGCACATCGGGCATGGATCACAGCGGTTCGTCATGCGTCACAACCGGCGCAATAGGGGGTACGATCCTGGGTATCGGGGATGCCATCCCCGTCGATGTCGTCATCCAGGGACAGGGGGGACGCGGCACGATCCGCCGCGCTGCTGCCGGGACTGAAGAAGTCCGGACGCCCGTCGCCGTCAAAGTCGAAGCGAGCCAGGGCCGTGCCCGGGAAGTCATCGGCGGTGCTGATGCCGTTGGCAATATTCAGCAACTGCCGGTGACGCTCCGGCGCCGTCTCAATGCCCATGGCCACCATCCTGGCCGTCTCATACTGGCGGGCGGAGGCCAGCCAATTGACCACCGAGTTGATCTGGGTGGTGCGGTCGTTGGCGGCAAACAGAACGTCGATCATTGCCAGCGATCCCTGCCAGGTACCCGGCAGGGCATCATCCCCCGACGCCAGCATGCGTGCCCGTTCCCGGGCCATGGCCACCTGATGGCGCTGGGTCTCATCGGCCCAACCGGTCCGGGTGATGGTCTGGCGAAGATCCCCGGCGACCCGGACGTAGCTCTCCATCAGCGAGTCACGTCTTTGTCCGGTGCGGATAAAGGCCACCAGGTCCAGCGCCTGATTGATGGCGGCCTGATCGCTGGAGGAAGTTGCCACCTGGGTGAGCATCTCCACCGCCTCGTCCAGCGCCGACAGGGCTGCTTCGGGATCGCCACCGCTGCTGCGCAGCAGGGCCACTTCCATGAGGTTACGGATGCGGGACACCGGATTGCTCAACACGCTGCCCAGGGCATGGAGGCGATCAATCAGCTCTGCATCTCCCGCCATCTCCAGTTGCTGATAAGCCGCGGCCAGGGACCCGGCCACCCACAGCAAATCATCCGTTGTCATGCCTGCATCGTGAAGGACTGAGTCCACATGCCGACGGCAAGACCGCATGCGATCAGAGGCCAGCGCCTGTTGATCCATGCGACCGAGGATCAACGCGGTCTTCCGGCACCCCTGGTCCAGAAAATTCCGCGCGGAGGTGAGTTGGCCGGTCAACTCATCCACAAACCGCTCGGACATGGCCAGTTCCCAGGCTGCGTCCATCACCTGCCTGGCTTCATCCAGAGCACCTTGACGCCAGAGCAGCACGGCCAGATGAGGCGTGCCGACATCACTGGCTCCCGTACCCACCTGGGTCAATTGCGTGATGGCGGCCTGTACGGTGTCGGCCTGCGCCACCACCTGGCTGATGGCCCCTTCAACATCACCGCCGAGCGCACGATCAAGGGCCTGATAAAGCACCGCATTGTCCCGGGCCGAGTCGGCGTTGGACTCGTTGAGAGGACGGACATGTTCCTCAATCCAGGCCAGATAGGTCTGGATGTCTCCCAACTCGCCATGAATCGGCGCCATCCGGGGGCTCATGGTGGCACCATAGGTCAGATTGCAATCCGTGGTGGCCAGGTTCCGAAAATCATCGTTGGCCTGCCGCATACCCGTGGTGCTACCCAGACGCCGATAGAAATCGGCGTAGGCCGTCACCATCAGGGTCTTCATGGCCTCGCAACGACCATCCTGCGGCTGACGACCGGCCCCCAGGGTAGCCTCCCGGAAAAAATCCACCGCGTTCAGCGCATCGTTGAATGCCCTACCCGACAGCCCCGTCGCTTCGGCCTCGTCCACGGCCGCCGAGGCACTATCTCTCAAGCTGACCATAATCCGGCCATAAGCGGTGGTATAGGGCTGACCCCGCTGGGATTCGATAAACTCCCGCACGGCCAACAGCGCCACATCGGCATCTTCCCTGAATCCGGCGGTGAGCAGGTCGCTGTTGAGGGACTGGAAAAACGCGGCGTCATCACCATCCAGATTGCTGATACCCTTGCCTTCCCTCAAGGCGGTTTCGTAGGTCTGGCGTGAGGCATTCCAGTACACGCGGGCCGTTTCAAGATCGTTGGCCCCACTCAACGCCTGAGCCACCTGCCGTTGAGCCATGGCCCGCTCGGTGGGCTGGAAGATGGCGGCCCGCAGGGTCAGTTCAGCCTCATCCAGCAGTCCCGCCGCGGCGAGGTTGTAGGCGTTGGCCCGGAACATGGGATCCAGCACGCCGTCATCCAGTACCCCGTCGAACAGGCGTTCGGACAGATAGGTGGGAGACAGATCGGAGCGGAAGAAGTAGGCGGCCCGGGCATCGTTGTCCATGCCCAGGGTCTCGCCACTGGCCAGGGGAATGGTATGGTCGATCACCCGCAGGGCGGCCAGATCCCGGAGGATGACATCATGGCGGATGTCATTCAGGGGCAGCTCAGCCGCCGGATCGCTCAGATCATCGGGCATCTCATGCACCTGGAACACATAGCGGATGATGTTGAGCAGGGCCGGCCCCTCGGCGGGGACGCCTCGCCCCCCCATGCCTTCCCAGAGAGCATCGGACAACCTGTTCAGGTGATCGCCATGAATGGGCTGCCCCGCAATATCGAAGAAACGGGTCAGGCCATGGCGCAGGTTCTGCAGCGCTAGCGCACGGATCATCTCCTGGGCGGATGTCGCGGGGTCCAGACTCAGTAGATGGTCGGCACGTTCGGCCACGGCCTCAAGCCTGTCACCCACCGGACCGGACAGATCCAGGGCAAGGCGTTGGGCCGCCTGGTCCAGGCGGCCCGGGGCCATGCCGTCCATGGCATCGTCCAGCAGCTGCCACGGATCGGCCTGCCCTTCCAGTGCCACCAGGATTTCGGTCATCAGCAGGCTGGCCCGCTGGGCGGAAGCATCACCAGCCGGATCGACCATGACCACCGCGGGATTCAGGGCCAGACGGGAGGCCACGGCGGACACGGCCTGGTCCCGACTCATGCCTCGCTCTCGCATGGACCGATCCACCAGCGTGGTCAATGGCGATACCAGCATGTCATCAACGGCACCCCCTTCAAGCGGCGCGCTCAACATCAAATTGCCAAGCACCTGGCCCGTCATCGTGTCGATCCCGCCCCGCGCCAGGATGCGACGCACCTCCCGGGCCAGATCTTCCGTCAGGGTCACACTGAAGCGGCCATCGCTGCTGGTGAGTTCCACGGTGGACAGGGCATCGCCCTGGGCATTCACCAGCCTTACCGCGGCCTCCTCGATCGGTGGGTCCGTCACCAGGCCGGACAGACGCAGAGAAGTGTCTCCCCCCGAAGAGGAGCCTCCCCCACCCGTGCAGGCGACGACAAAGGCAAGGGACAGTACGGCAGCGGACGCCCTCAGGGACGAAAAAACGACAGGAAAACCCATGATCTGTCTCATCAAAAAACCAGATCGGGAATTTACAACAAAACACCAATGATAACCAATATCGTTTCTACAGGTTTCCCAACCACCATCCATCCGTCAGGACGCGAGCGGATGACGACATACGGTATACACTAGGTCCAGGAGAGCATCGTCGCCTCTTCACGGCGACCTTCTCGGGCAATCGATGCGACGTTGGATCAAAGATCTGGAGGCAACATGAACCCCAATCACTCGGAGCCCCCCGCAAACCCGGCGTTCAACCTTTCCCTGCCGCCGGTGGCGGAGGTGGAAACGGAGATCAAACGGGAATCGGACCCTGAGCAGACCATCGACGATCCGGAACTCCTGCGCATTGCGGATACCTTCCTGGCGGAACTGCTGAAAGATCAGGGTCAGGCGGAGATTGACCCTCGCCAACGCCAGGCCGTGGACGAGATGGGGCTGGACATACAGCGTCAGGCGGCCCATCGCAGCAAGCTGCTGCAGACCCCCATCCGCAAACTGGCCCACCAGGGGGATGAGGGCGGGCCGGCGGCCCGTTCCCTCATCGAGCTGCGCACCCGGATGCAGGATCTGGATCCGCGGCATCACAATCTAAGCCGTGAAGGGCTCGGTCGCATCCTGGCCCTGATCCCCGGGGTCGGCACGCCCCTGCAGCGTTATTTCCACAAATTCGAGACCGCCCAGGAAGCCCTGGACGCGATCATCAAGGATCTGGAAGCGGGCAAGGACATGCTGCACCGGGACAATCTCACCCTGAGCGATGACCAGCAGTCCCTGCGGGAGAGCCTGGTTCAGCTCCAGCGACAGATTGCCCTGGGGCGGATCATCGACCGCAAGCTGGCAAGCGAGGCCACCGCCCTACCCCAGGATGCTTCAAAGCGCCGGTTCCTGGAGGAGGAACTGCTGTTCCCCCTGCGCCAGCGGCTCGTCGACCTGCAGCAGCAACTGGCCGTCAGTCAGCAGGGCATCCTCGCCCTGGAGGTGGTGATCCGCAATAACCGGGAACTGATGCGGGGTGTTGACCGGGCCATCAATGTGACCGTCTCGGCCCTGAATGTGGCGGTGACGGTGGCCCTGGCCCTGGCCAATCAGCGGCTGGTGCTGGATCGGGTCGAGGCCCTTAATACCACCACCTCCAACCTCATTGCCGGTACCGCCGAAGCCCTGCGAACCCAGGGGGTGGAGATCCAGAATCGGGCCGCCTCCACGGTACTGGACATGGAGCAGCTCGAATCCGCTTTTGCCAATGTCATCGGCGCCATCGACGAAGTCTCCCGTTATCGCCGCGAGGCCCTGCCCAGGCTGGATGCCCAGATTGATCGTCTGGAGGCGCTGGCGACCCAAGGGGATGCGGCAATCCGTCGCATGGACAGGGGCGATGGGATCGAGATGGACAAGGTGGTGGCCCGCCAGGGCGCAAATGATATCCCTTAGACTAAGTTTCCCTCCCTTCTGATCCGGAGTACCCATGCCACCCAACCCGACCTCCGACCTGCCTGTCCACCATGCGGTGATCGCCTACTTCTGGGCACCCTGGCATCTGCGCCGGATGCCGGGGACCACGCCGGAAGAGCGGATGGCTCGGGCAATCTGGTGCCGCGACCACTGCGCCACCCTGGCGGGACGCTGGCTCCTGCTGGGCTTTGCCC
Organism: Ectothiorhodospira shaposhnikovii; assembly: GCF_016584105.1. Lineage (GTDB taxonomy): Bacteria > Pseudomonadota > Gammaproteobacteria > Ectothiorhodospirales > Ectothiorhodospiraceae > Ectothiorhodospira > Ectothiorhodospira shaposhnikovii. Next base: position 18,981 of record NZ_NRSM01000014.1, read on the forward strand.
TATGGATGATCCAGATTTCCCCGCTGGGCTTTGTGTTCGTGATCGGAGGCTGGCCGGTGCTGGGCCTGCTGTTCCCGGTCACCTTCATGGTGGGCATCGCCCACCTGGTGGCCCACTTGGTGGCCCAGAAGAAGGCCGGACCGCCTAAGATCGATCCGCCGGTGGATCGGGACGAAGACTGAGCCGCCCAGCCCCGGGTCCGGCCGCGCCCTACCGGGTGCGCCAGCGCTGGAATGACGGATATTCCTCATAACCCCGGGTGAGCACGTATTCCAGCACCGCCTGCAGCCGATGCAGGCGGATCACCGAGTCCACCCGCAGGATCTCCTCTCCCAGTTCATCGAAGAACACCAGGGTGGGGGCGTAAAACAGATCCATCTCCTCGGCCCACTGCCGGGCCGTCAGGCGGCGGCCGTCCGGCGTCACCACCGGGGTGTCGGACCACATGTCCAGTTGCACCACATCGAACAGGGACAAAAGGTCCAGCACCTCGGGATCCCCCAGCGGCTCGGTATGCAGCACGTCGCAGGCATGGCACTCCCCCTGCTCGAAAAACACCACCAGGGGGCGCTCGGCCGCCACCTGAGAGCGGTCCAGCCCATGGGGAGGCGGACGGAAAAAGTCCCGATGATTGAGATCATCCGGGTCAAAGCGCGGCGGTGGATCGGCCCGGGCCAGGTAATCACGGAAGCTCTCGCGCTGGTAATGGGCATCGGCCACGTATTCCAGCGCGGCGCGGAAACGATAGGGAGAGTGGTAGCCCCGCAGGATGAAGACGGGCTCTCCTTCCAGGTCATGGAACAGGAAGGATGGGGTGAAGTTCAGGCGTTGCCGGATAGCGAATTCCCGTTCCGTGAGTGAGCGGCCTTCCAGGGTGGTCATGGTGCGACTGCCCAGCACGTCCAGGGCCACCACCAGAAAATGCCTGCGGGTGTATTCAACGATATCCGGCTGCTGGAAATTGACCTGGAACAGGGCCTCGCAGTAAGGACAGTCATCCATGCCCAGATAGACCACCAGCCCGCGCTTGCCCTCATCGCGGGCGGTCTGAAGGTCCTCGCCCAGATCCAGGAACGACAGGTGGAACCAGTCCGGTGCCTGCAGACCGATGAGCCTGGGGCGGTCATCGATCGGCGGCTGGTCATCGGCGCAGACGGAACCGGACAGGGCCAGAACCAGCCAGCCGAGAATCACTCGGACGAGGCGGGATGACAGTCTCGGCACGGTTCAACCTCCTGCGGGATCAGGCCCCGGGATCAAGCACCGTCATGCCGCCCATATAGGGCTGCAGGGCCGACGGGATGTGAATGCGGCCCTGGGCATCCTGACCATTCTCCACCAGGGCCACCAGGGTGCGGCCCACGGCCAGCCCCGAACCATTGAGGGTATGCAGCAGTTCCGGCTTGCCCGTCTCGGGGTTGCGGCAACGGGCCATCATGCGCCGGGCCTGGAAATCCTCGAAGTTGGAGCAGGAGGATATCTCCCGGTAGCAGTTCTGGGCCGGCAGCCACACCTCGATGTCATAGGTCTTGGCCGCCGCAAAGCCCATGTCCCCGGTGCACAGGGCCATGACCCGGTAAGGCAGCTCCAGCCGCTGCAGGATCGACTCCGCATGGCCGGTCAGCGCCTCCAGGGCATCCCAGGACTCGCCGGGACGCACCAGCTGCACCAGCTCCACCTTCTCGAACTGGTGCTGGCGGATCAGACCCCGGGTGTCCTTGCCGTAGGAGCCGGCCTCGGAACGGAAACAGGGGGTGTGACAGACAAACCGGGCCGGCAAGGCATCGGCCTCCAGAATGCTGTCCCGGGCCAGGTTGGTCACCGGCACTTCCGCCGTGGGGATCAGGTAGTAGCCGGGATCCCCCCCCATGCGGAACAGGTCGGCCTCGAACTTGGGCAACTGGCCGGTCCCCCGCAGGCTGTCGGCGTTCACCAGATAGGGCACGTAGACCTCCTGGTAGCCATGCTCCCGGGTATGCACGTCCAGCATGAACTGGATCAGGGCCCGGTGCAGACGGGCCATGGGACCGCGCAGTACCGCAAAGCGACTGCCGCTGAGCCTGGCGGCGGCCTCGAAATCCATCCAGCCGTGGGGAGCGCCCAGATCCACATGGTCCAGGGGCGTGAAGTCCAGGCTGCGGGGTTCGCCCCAACGGCGCACTTCCAGGTTCTGGGCCTCGTCCCGTCCCACCGGCACGGATTCATGGGGCAGGTTGGGAATCCCCATCATGAAGTCGGACAGGGACTGCTGCAGCTCGTCCAGCCGGGCCTCGCAGGCCTTGAGTTCGTCCCCCAATCGCCCCACCTCCGCCTTCAGGGGCTCGATATCCTCGCCCCGGGCCTTGGCCTGACCGATGGACTTGGAACGGGTGTTGCGCTCATTCTGCAGTTCCTGGGTCCGCACCTGCAGCACCTTGCGCTCGGACTCCATGCGGTTGAAGGCTTCCACCTCCAGGGCAAAGCCCCGGTCGGCCAGACGGGCGGCAACGGTGTCCAGGTCGGTACGAAGGATTTTGGGATCGAGCATGGGATCTTGGTCAGAAATTGAACATTGGATGATTTGATTGAATTCCGGCGATGGTAGCACAGGGCCACGACCGGTGATTGACCCGGACGCCCGCCAGGGAGACACTCGAACCTCAATGCCCGGCAAGCACAAGGAGTCCCCATGGCCGACCATGCCCCCAGTCGGGATCCGCTCTATCCCGACCCCCGTCGCCAGGTTTCCCCGCTGGAACGGGACGCCCTCATCGCGGCCCTGGATCAGGTGCTACCCACGGACGCCCTGCTCCACCACGAAGAGGATCTGCGGCCGTACGAGTGCGACGGCCTGTCCGCCTATCGGCGCCTGCCCCTGGCGGTCATCCTGCCCCATGATCTGGCGCAGGCCCGAGCCGCCCTCGGCATCTGCCGGGAGCGGGGCATCCCGGTGACGGCCCGGGGCGCCGGCACCGGCCTGTCCGGCGGCGCCCTGCCCTTTCCCGACGGCGTGCTGCTGAGCCTGGCCCGTTTCAACCGCATCCTGGAACTGGACCCGGTCCGACGCATGGCCCGGGTCCAGCCAGGGGTCCGTAATCTGGCCATTTCCGAGGCCGCCGCCCCCCATGGTCTCTACTACGCCCCCGACCCCTCTTCCCAGATCGCCTGCTCCATCGGCGGCAACGTGGCGGAGAACTCCGGCGGGGTGCACTGCCTGAAATACGGCCTGACGGTCCACAATGTGCTGGCCGTGCAGATGCTGACCATTGAGGGTGAACTGCTCACCCTGGGCGGCGAGGCCCTGGACAGCCCGGGCTATGACCTGCTGGCCCTGATCCACGGCTCCGAGGGCATGCTCGGCATCATCACCGAAGTCACGGTCAGGCTGCTGCCCAAGCCGGAACGGGCGCAGGTGCTGATGGCGGCATTCGACGACGCCCAGACCGCCGGCGAGGCGGTGGCCGGACTGATCGGGGCCGGCATCATCCCCGGCGGCCTGGAAATGATGGACAACGATGCCATCCGCGCGGCGGAGGATTTCGTGCATGCGGGCTATCCGGTGGACGCCGCCGCCATCCTGCTCTGTGAACTGGACGGCACCGAGGCGGAGGTCTCCGAGCAGGTGATGCAGGTGCGCGACCTGCTGCTGGACAGTGGCGCCACCGAGGTGCGCACGGCCCGGGATGAGCAGGAACGCATGCGCTTCTGGGCCGGTCGCAAGGCCGCCTTCCCGGCGGTGGGCAGGATCTCGCCGGATTACTATTGCATGGACGGCACCATCCCCCGGCGTCATCTGGGCCGGGTGCTGGGCGGCATCGCCGAGTTGTCCCGCGCCTACGGACTGCGGGTGGCCAACGTCTTTCATGCCGGTGACGGCAATCTGCATCCGCTGATCCTGTTCGATGCCAACGTGCCCGGCGAACTGGAAAAGGCCGAGGAGCTGGGTGGACAGATCCTGGAACTGTGCGTGGAGGTGGGCGGCACCATCACGGGAGAGCATGGCGTGGGCATCGAAAAGATCAATCAGATGTGCGTGCAGTTCCAGCCGGCGGAGCTGACCCAGTTTCATGGGGTCAAGGCGGCCTTCGACCCGGAAGGCCTGCTCAACCCCGGCAAGGCGGTGCCCACCCTGCATCGCTGCGCCGAATTCGGTGCCATGCACGTGCATCGCGGACAGCTTCCTTTTCCCGATCTTCCACGGTTCTAGGATACCGGCCGGGCGGCACAATGCCCGGCCACTCACTGAAAAACGTTACCAATCGCTCGACACACTGCAGGGGCGAGCGGTTTTCTTCGCTTTTGAATCCTGGAAAGAAAACACCGAACGAGGTTCTCTGCCGTCACTCCCGCGACAGCGGGAGTCGATGATTTTCAGCCTGTTACGGGATTCCCGCTGGTGCGGCAATGACGGGCTCAGCACATTCCGACCGGCTCGGAACATCCCAAAGGAATGACCTTAGTCCGGAATCCTCATCAGGATTGTTGACACTTTCCAAAAATCCTCTAAGGTCATGCCCTAATCGGATAACCACACGCACCCCGGTGGAGGGTGCGGACACCACAATGCCGCGTAGACGCGGGCAGCACCACCCCCGCCCGGGGCAATACACAAGCAGGAGCGAGTCATGGGTTATGCAGAGGTTTATGCACGTGCAGTAAACGATCCCGAAGGCTTCTGGGCCGAGGCCGCGCAGGCGCTCACCTGGTCAAAACCCTTCGAGAAGGTGCTGGACGACAGTGCCGCCCCCTTCTACCGCTGGTTCGCCGGCGGGGAACTCAACACCTGTTACAACGCCGTGGACCGGCACGTGGAAAACGGCCGCGGCGATCAGACGGCCATCATCTACGACAGCCCGGTCACGGACACCAAGCATCGCATCAGCTTCCGCGAACTGCAGGACCAGGTGGCCCGTTTCGCCGGCGCCCTGGCCGACATGGGCGTCACCAAAGGTGACCGGGTCATCATCTACATGCCCATGGTGCCCGAGGCCCTGGTGGCCATGCTGGGCTGCACCCGCCTGGGCGCGATCCACTCCGTGGTGTTCGGCGGCTTCTCCGCCCGCGAACTGGCCACCCGCATCGATGACGCCACACCCAAGGTGGTGGTCGCCGCTTCCTGCGGCATCGAGCCCTCCCGGGTGGTGAAGTACAAGCCCCTGCTGGACCAGGCCATCGAGATGGCCACCCACAAGCCCGAGCGTACCCTGATCCTGCAACGCCCCCAGTCTCCCTGCGATCTGGTCCCGGGACGGGATGTGGACTGGACCGCGGCCATGGCCGCCGCGGCACCCCATGACTGCGTCCCCGTGTCCGCCACCGACCCCGTCTACATCCTGTACACCTCCGGCACTACCGGCAAGCCCAAGGGCGTGGTGCGTCACAACGGCGGCCACGCGGTGGCCCTGAACTGGAGCATGAAGCACATCTACGGCATGGAACCCGGCGAGGTGTTCTGGGCCGCTTCCGACGTGGGCTGGGTGGTGGGACATTCCTACATCGTTTATGGCCCCCTGCTCTACGGCTGCACCACGGTGGTCTATGAAGGCAAGCCAGTGGGTACTCCGGACCCCGGCGCCTTCTGGCGGGTAATCGAGGAGTACAAGGTGTCGGTGATGTTCACCGCCCCCACCGCCTTCCGCGCCATCAAAAAGGAAGACCCGGCCGCCGAACACCTCAAGCGCTACAACCTGGACCACTTACGTGCCCTGTTCCTGGCTGGCGAGCGCTGCGATCCGGATACCCTGGAGTGGGCGCAGAAAATCCTGCAACGCCCGGCCATCGACCACTGGTGGCAGACCGAGACCGGCTGGGCCATTGCCGGCAACTTCCTGGGCATCGAACAGCTGCCCATCAAGCCCGGCACCGCCGGCAAGCCGACCCCGGGCTACAACGTGCAGATCCTGGATGACAGCGGCAACCCGGCGCCCGCCGGAGAAATGGGACGGATCATGATCAAGCTGCCCCTGCCCCCGGCCTGCCTGCCCACGCTCTGGAACAACGACGGGCGCTTCAAGGAGTCCTACCTGAGTGCCGAACCCGGCTACTATCTCACGGGGGATTCAGGTTACATGGACGAGGACGGCTTCCTGTACGTCATGGGCCGGATCGACGACACCATCAACGTGGCCGGGCATCGCCTGTCCACCGGCGCCATGGAAGAGGTACTGGCCTCCCACCCGGCGGTGGCGGAGTGCGCGGTCATCGCCGTGGCCGATGAACTCAAGGGCTCCCTGCCCATGGGACTGGTGGTGATGAAATCAGGCGTGAACATGGATGCAGCCGCCCTGAGCAAGGAACTGGTGAGCCTGGTACGGGACAGGATCGGCCCGGTGGCCGCCTTCAAGCTGGTGGCGGTGGTCAGTCGCCTGCCCAAGACCCGTTCCGGCAAGATCCTGCGAGCCATCATGCGCAAGATCGCCGACAACGAAACCTACCAGGCCCCGGCCACCATCGATGATCCGGCGATCCTGGACGAGATCCGGGACAGCCTGAACCGGATAGGGTACGCAGAGGCCCGGGAGACGGCCTGAGGCCGAATGACACCCTTCTCCCCGACCGGGGAGAAGGGTTCCTGGCTCCGGTAAACAGGGAAACCCAGGGATTGTCACCAGAAATACCACTTTATCTCCAGGAAAAGGCCTGATACCCTAATATTGTCAACAATCGGACGACATATGCCAGATCTCAACGACCAACTCGGGCAACAGGGCGTCACCTTGGCGGATCGGGTCTTCGCGCGCCTGCGCCAGGCCATCGTCGAAGGCGAGATCCCTTCGGGCACCAAAATCAGCGAACCGGAACTGGCCAGTGAATACGGCATCAGTCGCGGCCCCCTCAGGGACGCCATCGGCCGCCTGGAGGCCTGTCACCTGGTGGAACGTCGCCCCAACGTGGGCGCCCGGGTGGTTTCCCTCACCCAGGAAGACCTGCTGGAACTCTATCTGCTGCGTGAGGCCCTGGAGGGCATGGCCGCCCGTCTGGCCGCGGAACGCATGTCCGGCCGCGACATCGACGAGCTGCGCAAGCTGCTCAGGCAACATCAGGAGCGGGCGGAACTGCAGGAAGGCATTGCCTATTTCCAGACCGAAGGCGATCTGGACTTTCATTACCGCATCATCAAGGCCAGCGGCAATGTCCGTTTGATCAAGCTGCTGTGCGACGACCTCTATCACCTGATGCGCATGTACCGCTTCCAGTTCGGCATGGCCAGTTCCCGGGCACTGATCGCCTTCCGGGAACACGGTCACATCGTCGAGGCCATTGCCGACCGGGACCCGGAAATGGCGGAACTCATCATGCGCCGCCATATCCGCAGTTCACGGATCAACGTGGAACTGCTGTTCGACGAGAAGGCACCCAAGGGAGCCAGGGCCACCCCGGCCATCCGTTCCGCCAGTGCCGATAGCAGCGCCGGCGCGGCCCCTCCGCTCTGATCACCACGCATCATCCCCTCAATATAAGGAGATCCAATGACCGAGCCATCCACGCCAGGCGCGCGTCTGCGTCGCGCCGTTGAAGAAGAGCACCCGCTGCAGGTGATGGGCACCATCAATGCCTATCACGCGATGATGGCCGAACACGTGGGCTACCGGGCAATTTACCTGTCCGGTGGAGGTGTCGCCGCGGGATCCCTGGCCCTGCCGGACCTGGGCATCAGCACCCTGCACGACGTGCTGGAAGATGTGCGCCGCATCACCTACGTGACTGATGTTCCCCTGCTGGTGGATGCGGATACCGGCTTTGGCCCCAGTGCCTTCAATATCGGCCGCACGGTCAGGGAACTGATCCGCGCCGGTGCCGCTGGCTGCCATATCGAGGACCAGGTACAGGCCAAGCGCTGCGGCCATCGTCCCGGCAAGGCCACTGTCACCAAGGACGAAATGGTGGACCGCATCAAGGCCGCCACCGATGCCCGTGACCGGGATTTCGTCATCATGGCCCGCACCGACGCCCTGGCCGTGGAAGGCATGGATTCCGCCATCGAACGTGCCGTGGCCTGCGTTGAGGCCGGTGCCGACATGATCTTCCCCGAGGCCATCAATACCCTGGAGCAGTACCAGCAGTTCGTGGACGCCGTCGGCGTCCCGGTGCTGGCCAACATCACCGAGTTCGGCAGCACCCCCCTGTTCACCACGGAGCAGCTCAAGGGTGTGGGCGTGAGTCTGGTGCTCTACCCGCTGTCCGCGTTCCGCGCCATGAACAAGGCCGCCCTGAACGTGTTCGAGGCCATCCGCCGCGATGGCACCCAGCAGGGAGTCGTCGATACCATGCAGACCCGCATGGAACTCTACGAGCACCTGGGCTACCACGCCTACGAAGAAAAACTGGACCAGTTATACCGCAAAGGCGGCAAAGACGGAGAATGATGAAAATGAGTGAGACCGAAATCACCAAGCCCAAGCCGAAGAAATCGGTTGCCCTGTCGGGCACGGCCGCCGGCAATACCGCCATCTGCACCGTGGGCCGCACCGGCAACGACCTGCACTACCGGGGCTATGACATCCTGGACTTTGCCGATGAGGCGGAATTCGAGGAAATCGCCCACCTGCTGATCCACGGCACCCTGCCCAACGCCGCCGAGCTGGCCCGCTACAAGGCCCGCCTGAAGTCCATGCGCGGCCTGCCCGCCGCCCTTCAGGCCGCCCTGGAGCAGATTCCGCCCTCCGCCCACCCCATGGACGTGATGCGCACCGCCGTGTCCATGCTGGGCACCCTGGAGCCGGAAAAGGAAGACATGAACGTGGCCGGCGCTCGCCTGATCGCCGATCGTCTGGTGGCCTGCCTGGGTTCCGCCCTGCTCTACTGGTACCACTTTGCCCATAACGGCCGCTGCATCGACGTGGAAACCGACGATGACAGCGTGGGTGGTCACTTCCTGCACCTGATGCACGGCAGCACCCCGTCGGAAGCCTGGGTGCGGGCCATGCACACATCCTTGAACCTGTACGCCGAACACGAGTTCAACGCCTCCACCTTCGCTGCCCGCGTGGTGGCCGGCACCAACTCCGACATCTACTCCGCCATCACCGGTGCCATCGGCGCCCTGCGGGGACCCAAGCACGGCGGCGCCAACGAAGCGGCCTGCGACATCCAGCAGCGCTACCACAGCGCCGACGAGGCCGAGGCGGACATCCGCGAGCGCGTCGCCCGCAAGGAGATCGTGATCGGCTTCGGCCATCCGGTCTACACCCTCAGCGACCCCCGCAACAAGGTCATCAAGGATGTGGCCCGACGCCTGTCCGAACAGGAAGGCTCGATGCGCATGTTCGATGTGGCCGACCGCCTGGAGGCGGTGATGTGGGATCTGAAGAAGATGTTCCCCAACCTGGACTGGTTCTCCGCCGTGTCCTACCACATGATGGGCATCCCCACCGCCCTGTTCACGCCGATCTTCGTCATCGCCCGCACCACCGGCTGGGCGGCTCACGTGATCGAGCAGCGTCAGGACGGCAAGATCATCCGCCCCAGCGCCAATTACGTGGGTCCGGAAAACCAGTCCTGGGTGCCGATGGACAAGCGGACCTGAAACTGATGGTCTGACGGTTTGGAAGGCCCCTCTTTCCCGCGTGGAAAGAGGGGCCTTTTTGTCATGAGCCCTGTTTTTTGTACTCTGGGAACATCATCTCAATCACCCGAGGAGTCCCTTGATGAATCAACCCCATTTCCAGGACCTGGACCACGGCATCACCCTCATCGATGCCCAGGTGGTACGTCACAGCCTGGCCGCCAGCTATCTGATCATTGAAAACGGCCGTGCCGCCTTCGTGGAGACGGGGACATCCCACTCCGTGCCGGCGCTGCTCAAGGTGCTGGAACACAAGGGTCTGTCCCGGGAACAGGTGGACTACGTCATCCCCACGCACGTCCACCTGGACCATGCAGGCGGTGCCGGGACCCTGATGGAACAGCTCCCCAACGCCAGGCTGGTGGTCCATCCCCGGGGGGCCCGGCACATGATCGATCCCTCCAGGCTCATTGCCGGTGCCACGGCGGTGTACGGTGAAGAGATCATGGCACGGGATTTCGGTACCATCCTGCCAATCCCCGAGGACCGGGTGATGCAGGCCGATGACGGTGACAGCGTCTCCCTCAATGGCCGGGAGCTGGTATTCCTGGACACCCCGGGACATGCCCGGCATCACTTTTGCGTGGTGGACGAAAAGGGCCGGGGCATCTACACCGGAGACACCTTCGGCATCGCCTATCGGGAACTGGATACCGAGCGGGGGGCCTTTTTATACCCCACCACCACGCCGGTGCAATTCGAACCCGAGGCCCTGCATGCCTCGGTGGACCGGCTGGTGGCCCAGGGGCTGGATTACATGTACCTGACTCATTTCGGACGGGTGGGCGGCGGGGAACTAGGCCGGCTGCAGAGCGAGCAGCATGAGATGATCGAAGAATTTCTGACCCTGGGGCGTGCCCACAGGCGGGACGGCGAAGGCCGGCATCAGGCCCTGTGCGACGGCATGATGGCCCTGTTCGTGAAACGACTGGCCGCCCATGGCTGCCAGCTGCCGGAATCCAGGATTCGGGAACTGCTGACGATGGACGTGGAACTGAACGTGCAGGGGCTGGAGGTCTGGCTGGACAAGCAGCCGGCAGGGTAGGACCGACACTTCGGGCGCCTATCCCCTCTCCCCTTGGGGGAGAGGGGTTGGGGTGAGGGGAATCAGGGCTGCGACTACTGCGGCCTCTTCCCCTTGGCCTCGATGCGACGGCGGTGCAGGACCGGCTCGGTATAGCCATTGGGCTGTTCCCGGCCACGGAACACCAGGTCGCAGGCGGCCTGGAAGGCCACGGAAGCCTCGAAGTCCGGAGCCATGGGATGATAGGCCGGATCGCCGGCATTCTGCTCGTCCACCACGCCGGCCATGCGTTTCATGGTCTCCATCACCTGGGCTTCGGAACAGATGCCGTGATGCAGCCAGTTGGCGATGTGCTGACTGGAAATACGCAGCGTCGCCCGGTCTTCCATCAGTCCCACATTATTGATGTCCGGCACCTTGGAACAGCCGATGCCCTGATCGATCCAGCGCACCACATACCCCAGGATGCCCTGGGCATTGTTGTCCAGCTCCTGCTGGATCTCCTCGGTCGTCCAGGCCGGACTGGCCTCCACCGGAATGGCGAGGATGTCGTCCAGGACGGCACGGCGCTGGCCCACCAGGGATGCCTGCACCTCGGCCACGTTCACCAGGTGATAATGCAGGGCGTGCAGGGTGGCCGCCGTGGGTGACGGAACCCAGGCGGTATTGGCACCGGCCTTGGGATGGGCTGCCTTCTGCTGCAGCATCTGCGCCATCAGGTCCGGCATGGCCCACATGCCCTTGCCGATCTGGGCACGGCCCTTGAGGCCGCAGGCCAGGCCCACGTCCACATTCCAGTCCTCGTAGGCGGACAGCCAGCGAGCCGCCTTCATGGCTCCCTTGCGCATCATGGGGCCGGCCTCCATGGAGGTGTGCATCTCGTCACCGGTACGGTCCAGGAACCCGGTATTGATGAAGACGATCCGCTCCTTCACGGCGCGGATGCAGGCCTTGAGGTTCACCGTGGTGCGGCGCTCCTCGTCCATCACGCCCATCTTCAGGGTGTTGCGCTTCATGCCCAGGGCATCTTCCACCCGGGCAAAGAGCTGATCGGCAAACGCCACTTCCTCCGGGCCGTGCATCTTGGGCTTGACGATGTAGACCGATCCGCAGCGGGAGTTGTGCAGGCCGTCGCCGCGCTTGAGATCGTGCAGGGCGATCAGGCTGGTGATCATGCCGTCCAGGATGCCCTCGGGCACCGGATTGCCGTCCTGATCCAGCACGGCATCGATGGTCATCAGGTGGCCCACGTTGCGCACGAACATCAGGGACCGCCCCGGCAGGGTCAGGGTACCGCCCTGGGGACGGACATATTCCCGATCCGGATTCATGCGACGGATCACTTCCCGGCCGGCCTTGTGGAAGCCGGCGGTCAGGTCACCCTTCATCAGGCCCAGCCAGTTGCGATAGACCACCACCTTGTCCTCGGCATCCACCGCGGCCACGGAATCCTCGCAGTCCATGATGGTGGTGAGGGCCGACTCCATGAGCAGGTCCTTGATGCCGGCGCTGTCGGTCTTGCCGACGGTGCTGGAGGGGTCAAACTGGATCTCGAAGTGCAGACCGTTGTGGGCCAGCAGGATGGCCTTGGGGGCACTGGCATCGCCCTGATACCCCTTGAACTGTTCCGGATCCTTGAGTTCACTCAGGCTGCCGTCGGCCAGGGTGACCTGCAGTGCACCCTGCACCACCGCATATCCCCGGGATCCCGCATGACTGCCGCGGGCCAGAGGGGCCGCCTGATCGAGGAATTCGCGGGCAAAGGCGATGACCTTCTCGCCCCGCCGAGGGTTGTAACTACCGCCGCGCTCGCAGCCGTCCTCTTCACTCAGGGCGTCGGTGCCGTAAAGGGCGTCATAGAGGCTGCCCCAGCGGGCATTGGCGGCGTTCAGGGCGTAACGGGCATTCATCACCGGCACCACCAGCTGAGGTCCGGCCTGGCGGGCGATCTCCGGGTCCACCTGTTCGGTGCCGACCTGGAAATCCTCCCCTTCCGGCCGCAGGTAGCCGATCTGGCTCAGGAAGGCCTTGTAGGCGGCCATGTCAATGGCGCCCGGATGCCCGCGATGCCATGCGTCGATACGGGCCTGGAGATCATCCCGCTTGGCCAGCAGCTTCCGGTTTTCGGGCGCCAGATCGTGAATGATGACGTCCAGACCGTTCCAGAAGGCATCAGCGGACACACCCGTGCCGGGCAGCGCCTCGTTGTTGATGAAGTCGTGCAGCTCCCGGGCGACCCGCAGGCGTCCCGCCGCGACGTAATCATTCATTGATGAAATTCCTCTGCTCGAAAATCAGGAGGGTGAGTCGTCAACATGCCATGCAACCCGTCTACTGGATGACCACCAGCGAGCCGTAGGGCATCAGATCATACAGTTCTATCACATCCCGGTTGGTCATGCGCACGCAACCCTCGGAAGCCGGCCGCCCGATCAGGCCTTCCTCATCGGTACCGTGGATATAGATGAAGCGCGAGAAGGAATCGATCCCCTCCCCCCGGTTGATGCCGTACTCCAGCCCCTCCAGCCACAGAATGCGGGTGGTGATGTTGTCCTCCGGGGTGCGCCGGGGATCGGTGACGATATCGGCAATCCGGCCGGTATCCACCCGGGCACGGAACACGGTGCCCATGGGGGCCTCGTCACCGATCTTCTGGCTGATCCGGTGCACACCCAGAGGGGTCTGGTAACTCCCGGCCTGGTTGCCGATGCCATAACGGGAGGTGGACACCGGGAATTCCCGCTTCACCCGTCCCTCCCTGACCACGTAGAGCCGCTGGGCATCCACTCGCACGATGGCCACGGGATCCGCCACGAAATACTGGGGAAAATCCGACTCCAGCCGCTCCATGACCGGCTGGTACCAAGGCAACTCGATCTTCTCCTCGTCATACACCGGATCAGTCTCCTCCAGCACCCAGGCTCCCACCGAACTCAGGGGCAACAGGCACACGCAGACCCAGCACGCCAGGGCCAGACACAGACGCCTCGTGTCAGGCGTTGTTGTGCAGGTCCAGATTGGCGTATTCGCGGTCCTTTTTATGTTTGGCCAGATCATTGCGGCGTTGTTCCAGATGTGTCAGGTAGTCGGGGCTGACCTGAGTGACATATTCACCAGTGAATACGGAGCAGTCAAACCGCTCCAGACGCGGGTTACCCTTGCGCACGGCACCCATCAGGTCTTCCAGATCCTGATAGATCAGGCGATCGGCGGCAATGGCCGCGCAGACCTCCTCCTCGGTACGCCCATGGGCAATCAGTTCCTGGGCGGCGGGCATGTCGATGCCGTAGACGTTGGGATAACGCACCGGCGGGGCCGCGGAAGCGAAATAGACCTTCCGCGCACCAGCCTCCCGGGCCATCATGACAATCTCCCGCGAGGTGGTGCCGCGCACGATGGAGTCATCCACCAGCAGCACGTTCTTGCCCTTGAACTCCAGACCGATGGCGTTGAGCTTCTGGCGCACCGACTTTCTGCGCTGGGTCTGGCCCGGCATGATGAAGGTGCGACCGATGTAACGATTCTTGATGAAGCCCTCCCGGTATTTCACGTTCAGCTCATGGGCCATCTCGATGGCCACGGTGCGGCCGGTATCCGGGATGGGGATGATCACGTCGATGTCGTGATCCGGCCATTCCCGCAGGATCTTCTTGCCCAGGCGCGTGCCCATGCGCATGCGGGCGCGATGCACCACCACATCGTCCATCACCGAGTCTGGACGGGCAAAATAGACATACTCGAAGATGCAGGGAGAAAGACCGGGGTTGTCGGCGCACTGCTGCAGATGCACCGTGCCGTCCATCTCGATATAGATGGCCTCCCCCGGCGCCAGATCCCGCACCAGCTCGAAGCCCAGGGTATCCAGGGCCACGCTCTCGGAGGCCACCATGTATTCCGTGCCTTCCTCCGTCTCCCGCCGTCCGTAGACCACCGGGCGAATGCCGTGGGGATCACGAAAGCCCAGGATGCCGCGACCGCAGAACATGGCCACCACCCCGTAGGCCCCCTGACAGCGCCGATGCACCCCGCTCACCGCCCGGAACAGGGCCTCGGGGGTGAGGGACAGCCCATCCTGACGGATCAGTTCCTGGGCCAGGATATTGAGCAGGATCTCGGAATCGGATTCCGTGTTGATATGGCGCCGGTCCTGCAGAAACAGCTCACGCTTGAGTCCCGCGGCATTGGTGAGGTTGCCGTTATGTCCCAGGGTGATGCCATGGGGGGAGTTCACATAAAAAGGCTGGGCTTCCGCCGAGGAGGAACTGCCGGCGGTGGGATAGCGCACATGGCCGATACCCATGTTGCCGGTGAGACTTCGCATGTGCTGCTGGGTGAACACGTCCCTTACCAGGCCGTTGTCCTTGCGCAGATGAAGATGACCATCCTCGTCACAGGTCACGATACCGGCGGCATCCTGACCGCGATGCTGCAATACCAGGAGAGCGTCGTACAGCGCCTGGTTGACGGGGCTGCGACCGACTATTCCGACTATCCCGCACATGGGGTGTGCCTCTTTGGTGATTCTGGGAAGACTTAGGGCCCGATCAGGCCCCGAAAGAAAAGTGAGACGCCAGATCCGGTGGCAGATAATCGCGCAGCCAAAGGGCGATGCGCTCAAAGTGGGGAACCAGGAGACTCTCCTGCCACCAGGGCTCTTCCGGAATCACCGTCAGGCCCATGAGCAGGATCACCACGGCCACGATCAGGCCACCACGGGCCAGACCGAATACCGCACCGATGCTGCGATCCGTTCCCGACAGCCCCGTCTTCTTGACCAGTTGTCCGGCCAGAACATTGACGATGCCCCCCATCAGCAAGGTGAGGATGAACAGGATGGCAAAGGCAATACCCAATCTCAGGGTGGGATCTTCCAGACCGAAGGGCAGATGGGCGGCCGCCACACCGGAATAGGCCAGGGAGATCCAGAAGGCCAGGATCCAGGTAGCCAGGGAGATGGCTTCCTTGACGAAGCCACGGAACAGGCTGATCACGGTGGAAACCGCCACAATGCCCAGGATGACGAAATCGATCCAGATCATATCCATGCAGATGAAAGTCTCGTGACGCGGAGTGTAACAGAGATTGGGGCGTTCATCGGCAACCGGATGGCCAGATCAGGGGTGGCTGACCACAATGCCTCTGAGCGACTGCTCATCCTGCAGCCGGGTCTGCAGGGACTGGGCGGCATGACGCTCCAATTCCGGGCCCACCTTGACCCGATAGAGGACCCGACCGTCGGCGCTGGTGCGCTCCACGAAGGCCGGAAACCCGGCGCGACGCAGCCGGTCGGCCTCTCCCCGTGCATTGGCCTCCTGCCCGAAACTACCCACCTGGACCACCCAGCCACCGGCGACCGGGGTGCCCGGCTCGGGTGAACGCGCCGCAGCCGGACTGCGGGGTTCCGCGGGCGGTGGCGGCGTCGGCACCGACTCGGGTACGGAGCGGGCCTGCGGACGGGGCTGAGGCGGCGGCGTGGAAGGCATAGGGGACTCGCGCACGACCGGGGGCGCCTGCGGCGCGGCCGCCAGGCGTTGTTCCTGGATCGGTGCCGGAACGGGACGTTCAAAGACCGGTTCCGGAGGCACCGGTTCGGACAGACTCAGGCGAGCCTCCCGTCCAGCGCCATCCAGCAGCATGGGAAGGAAGATGACGGCCAGGGCCACCAGCACGGCTGCCCCGACAAGGCGTTGTTTCAATGGTGTTTCCACGGCTTGGGCGTCCTCGGGCGGCAAGTATAAACCATTCCTCGCCCCAAGACCCGCCCCCGCTTCAATCCCCTTCATCGAATTCCCGCCTGCCCAGCCTCAGATGCATGAGCACGCCGGCGCGACCCCGGGCGTCCTCATGACGGTCCATGCCATAGGGCATGAAGCCTTTTTCGTAGCACATGAGCAGGGCCGGGGCATCCTCCGTGGCCACCTGCACGTGCATCTCCCGGCAACGCGCCTCCCGAAAGGCGCGCCCCATGAGGTGATCCAGCAGATGGGAACCGATCCCCCGTCCCCGCAGATCAGAGCGCACCACCAGATGACTTACGAACCCTGCCCCACCCGGCTCCAGGGAGTGCAGGACACCAAAGGCCACCACCTCCCCCCGGTATTCCACCACTTCGGCATGGGCACTGCCGGCAACCGCCGTCCGCAGCCATTCCGGTGATACCGGATGGGCCGCACCAGGAAAGACCCAGTCGGCCTCACGGGCATCCAGCGGCAGTTGACAGACGATTGCCAGATCCGCCTCTCCGACGGGGCGGATGACAAGACGCGTTGGATCATACTTCACGTTCCATGAAACCTCTTTTGATCACACCGACAGCCTCATGAATCCCGATCCGGAACCGCCACCGGCGGCACGGATCCTTCGGACAGCATGGTAGACTGCCTCATTCATTCATTGCCTGCGACACGACGCAATGCACGCCGTTTCAGTCAACACCCGGGAAGCCTATCGCGAATGCCTGCGGCAGGCCCATGATCATTATGAAAACTTCCCGGTGGCCTCCCGGCTGGTGCCGCCCCGCCTGCGCGGCCCCATCGCCGCAATCTACAGCTTTGCCCGCCGCGGCGACGATCTTGCCGACGAGGGTGACCGGCCCGCCGACGAGCGCCTGACCGCCCTGGACGATCTGGCGGCCCGTCTGGATGCGGCGGCAGCCGGAACACCGGACACCGATCCGACCTTCATCGCCCTGGCCCACGCCATCTCCGCCCATGGCCTGCCCACCGCCCTGTTCCATGACCTGTTGAACGCATTTCGCCAGGATGTCACCAAGAGCCGCTACCAGGACTTCGGCGAGGTGGTCCAGTATTGTCGCTGTTCCGCCAACCCGGTGGGGCGGCTGCTGCTGCACCTGAGCGGCGAGGCCGATGAACGGCGCCTGGCTCTGTCCGACGCCGTCTGCACCAGCCTGCAGCTGATCAACTTCTACCAGGATCTGGCCCAGGATTATCACGAAATGGGACGGATTTACATCCCCATGGATGACATGGCACGCTTTGGTGTCACCGAGGCCCATTTCCGTGATCGTGTGACCGATACCCCCTTTCGCCACCTGATGCAACACCAGTACCGGCGCGCCGACCAGCTGATGCGCAGCGGCGCCCCCCTGGGCGGCCTGCTCCGGGGGCGCATCGGCCTGGAGATCCGCCTGATCATCGTGGCCGGCGCCCGGGTCCTGTGGCACCTGCAGCGGCAGCAGGGTGATCTGTTCTCCCGGCCAAGACTGCAGGCCCGCGATTACCTGGTGATTCTGCGCGACGCCCTCATTCCCCGTCACCGCTGACCCACCGACCTGTGATAGTTTAAGGCCCTGGCGACAACCAGAATCAAGGCCCCATGACCCCCGACCAGTACTGTCAGGAAAAGGCCGCAGGCAGCGGCTCCAGCTTTTATTACAGCTTCCTGTTCCTGCCCCCGGAACGGCGCCGGGCCATCACGGCCCTCTATGCCTTCTGCCGGGAGGTGGATGATGTGGTGGACGAATGCCATGACCCGGCCGTGGCCCGTGCCAAGCTGGACTGGTGGCGGGAAGAAGTCAGTCGAACCTTCCAGGGCAGCCCCACCCACCCGGTCTGCCAGGCCCTGCAGCCCTTTCTGGAACGCTTCAACCTGCCGGAGGAACACTTCCGGGAAATCATCGACGGCATGCAGATGGACCTGGACTATGATGCCTATCCCAGCTTCACGGAACTCTCCCTCTACTGTTATCGGGTGGCTTCCGTGGTGGGTCTGATGTCGGCGGAGATTTTCGGCTACGAGGACCGCCGGACCGCCCGCTACGCCCACGACCTGGGCATGGCCTTTCAGCTCACCAACATACTGCGGGATGTACTGGAAGACGCCCGACGAGGCCGCATCTATATCCCCCTGGATGAACTCAAGCGGTTCGATGTGCAGCCGGTGGACCTGCAAAGACCCCAGACCTCGGAACACCTCCAGGCCCTGTTCGCCTTTCAGGCGGACCGCGCCAGGGAATATTACCGACGGGCCTTCGAGCATCTGGCGGAATCCGACCGCTACGCCCAGCGCCCGGGCATCATCATGGCGGCCATCTATCGCACCCTGCTGGACGAGATCGCCGCCGATGGCTACCGGGTGCTGGAACAGCGGGTCCGGCTCACCCCCCTGAGAAAATTCTGGATCGCGTGGCGGATCGCCCGCCAGGAAAAACGCCGTCACCGGAAGGTTGCACAACAATGACCCCCCCTGATACCGACGTCTGCATCGTGGGTGCCGGCTGGGCCGGGCTGAGCGCGGCGGTACGACTGGCCCAGGCGGGCAGACAGGTCACGGTACTGGAAGCCGCCCGGGCCCTGGGGGGCCGGGCCCGTCAGGTGGACCTGGACGATGTCCCGCTGGATAACGGCCAGCATCTGCTGCTGGGTGCCTATACCCATGTCCTGCGGATGATCGAGACCATGGGGCTGCCGGAATCCCGTATCTTCCTGCGCCTGCCCCTGGATCTGAACATGCGGGAATCGGGCGTACCGGATCTGTCCATCTCCAGCCTGTTCCTGCCGGCCCCCTTCCATCTGCTGGCCGGACTGCTCACTGCCCGCGGCATGCCCGGCAGGGACCGCCTGCAGGCCCTGCCGGGCCTCGCGCGACTGATGCGCTGGAACGGCGCGGAAGACATCCCGGTATCCCGACTGCTGCATGAACACCGGCAGCCCGACACCCTGATCCGGCAGCTCTGGATCCCCCTGTGCCTGGCCACCCTCAACACCCATCCCGCCGAGGCCTCGGCCCGACTGTTCACCGCCGTGCTCAGGGGAGCATTCTCCGGTCACCGCAGCCATGCGGACCTGCTGATCCCCAGGGTCAGCCTGGGCGAGGCCCTGCCGGAACCGGCCCGCCATTACGTGGAATCCCTGGGGGGATCGGTGATCACCGGTGCCCGGGTCCAGTCCGTGGACCGCGACGGCGACGGTTTCCGCCTGCAACTGCGGGAAGGGGATGAATACCGGGCCCGACAGGTGATCCTGGCCACACCCCATGGCATCACCGCCCGGCTGCTGGCCGGTTTTCCCGCCCTGACGGAAACGGCCGCCAATCTTGACGCCCTGGCCTGCGAACCCATTTGCACCGTCTACCTGCGCTATCCGGAGGAAACCCGCCTGAGCACACCATTCCACGGCATGCTGGGCACCACCGGGCAATGGGTCTTTGATCGGCGCTTCACCGGTCAGCCCGGGGTCATGGCGGTGGTCATCTCGGCCTCCGGCCCGCACATGGACCTGGACAACCAGGCCCTGGCAACCCAGATTCAGGCGGAACTGCACATGCTCTTCCCTGCCTGGCCAGCCCCACTGCAGAGCTGGGTGATCCGGGAAAAGCAGGCCACCTTCAAGGCCGAGGTGGGCTGCGACCGGCTGCGCCCGGGCAACCGCACCGCCGAAGCCGGCCTCTGGCTGGCGGGCGACTACACGGCCAACGGTCTGCCGGCCACCCTCGAAGGCGCGGTCATCAGTGGGCTAGAATGCGCCGAATCACTGCTTCATTCGAACGATCCAACCACGGAATGCTCATGATCCCGCAACAACTGCTCACCTATGCTCCAGCCCCGGACCTGCTCAAGGACCGGGTCATCCTGGTGACCGGATCCACGGGCAGCATCGGCCGCGTCCTGTCCCTGGCCTGTGCCGCCCATGGCGCCACCGTGATCCTGCTGGACAAGGTGATCAAATCACTGGAAAAGGTCTACGACGAGATCGAGACCGCCGGCGGCCCCCAGCCGGCCATCTACCCCATGAACCTGGAAGGCGCCACCGCCAAGGATTACCAGGATCTGGCGGAGAACGTGGGCAACGAATTCGGCCGCCTGGACGGCCTGGTCCATAATGCCGCCTTCGTGGGATATCTGACGCCGCTCAAGCACTATGACCTGGAACTGTGGGCCAGGGTCATGACAGTGAACCTGCATGCCCCCTTCCTGCTCACCCATGCGGTGCTGCCGCTGCTGGAGCAGTCCCCCGATCCGTCCGTGGTGTTCTCCACCCACGACTGCCAGAAGGCCTACTGGGGGGGATTCGGGGTGGCCAAGGCGGGCCTGAAGGGCCTGATGGACATCCTGTCCAAGGAATATCAGGGAGATCGCAAGATGCGGGTCAACGGCGTGGACACCGGCCCAATCCGCAGCCAGTTGCGGGCGGAGCAGTATCCGGGGGAAGACCCCACCACACTGGCCACCCCTGAAGAGGTCATCGGGCCGTATCTCTATCTGCTGGGGCCGGATGCCGGTCAGACCACCGGGCAGAACCTCAAGCTGGCCTGACACATCGACTGCAAGGGACAGCCTTCGCAGCGGGGCCGGGGGCGGCAGAGGGTCTTGCCGTGGGCGACGATCAGGGCATGGAACTCGTTCAGGGCCGGGACATCCTCCCCCAGCACCGCCTCGACCCCGGTCCTGAGCACCTCATAGGGCTCATCTCCCCCGGCCAGTTCCAGGCGGGCAAACAGACGCCGGGTATAGGCATCCACCACGAACACCGGCCGCTCGAAGGCATACAGCAGGATGTCGTCCGCCGTCTCCGGCCCCACCCCCTTCACCGACAGCAATCCCCGGCGCAGGGCCTCGGTGGACCAGCCCCGCAAGGCGGTCTCCCCGCCCTGCTCCAGATACCAGTGGCAAAAGGCCTGCAGCCGCCCCGCCTTGACGTTGAAATATCCGGAAGGCCGGATCAGACCGGCAAGATCATTGCGCGGCAGGGCCGCCAGGCTTTCCGGATCCAGCACTTCGGCTGCCTTCAGGTTGACGATGGCCCGCTCCACGTTGGTCCAGGCGGTATTCTGGGTCAGGATGGCCCCCACCATCACCTCGAAGGGCGTCTCCCCTGGCCACCAGTGCATCGGCCCGTGATGGGCCGACAGGCGTTCCAGGGTGAGACGAAGACGCGCCGGGTTCACCGCCGGGGGGCACGCCGGGTCTTGGGGGGGCGGATGACGCGTGCCTTGCGGGGCGGCTTCCAGGACAGGCCCGCCTGCTGGTACAGCGCCTTCATCTCCTGGGACTCCAGCTCCCGCCAGCGGCCCAGACGCAGTCCGGTCCCCAGCTGGATGCAGCCGTAGCGCACCCGGATCAGGCGACTGACGGTGATGCCCTGGGATTCCCACAGGCGCCTCACCTCCCGGTTGCGGCCCTCCTTGAGGGTCACGTGGTACCAGTGATTGGCACCGGTGCCCCCCGCCTCCCGAATATCGTCAAAACGGGCCGGACCGTCCTCCAGTTCCACGCCGGCCAGCAGCCGCTGGATCACCGCCGGTTCCACCGCGCCCAGCACCCGCACGGCGTATTCCCGCTCCACCTCGGTGGAAGGATGCATGAGCCGGTTGGCCAGCTCGCCGTCGGTGGTGAACAGCAACAATCCGGAAGTGTTGAGATCCAGCCGGCCGATGCTCACCCAGCGGCCCTGGCGCAGCCGGGGCAGATGTTCGAACACGGTGGGTCGGCCTTCGGGGTCGGAGCGGGTGGTCACTTCCCCTTCCGGCTTGTGATAGACCACCACGCGCTGTGCCGGGACCTCCACGGAGACGGGGCGTCCGCGCACGGCGATCTGGTCTTCCGGGCTGGCCTGATCCCCCAGCTGGGCCACCTTGCCGTTGACGGTCACCAGGCCCTGGGCGATCCAGCGCTCCACCTCTCGACGTGAACCCAGACCCGCCTGGGCCAGCAATTTGTGGAGACGTTCGGTCATGATGTGTTATCCATCGCTGTCAAACCGGTAGTGTACTGATCCGCCCCCCCTTTCCGCCACAGGACGATTCCCCATGAGCGACACCCGCCACTTCATTCCACTGGACATCGCCGTACTGACGGTCTCCGATTCACGCACCCTGGCGGAGGATACCTCCGGGCAGGCACTGGTGGACGGGCTGACCCAGGCAGGGCATCGGGCGGCCGACCGGCAACGGGTGGCGGACGACATCTACCAGATCAGGGCCGTGGTCTCGGCCTGGATTGCCGACCCGGAGATTCAGGTGGTTCTCACCACCGGTGGCACCGGCATCACCGGTCGGGACGGCACACCGGAGGCGGTGGCACCCCTGCTGGACAAGGAAATCGAGGGGTTCGGCGAGCTGTTCCGGATGCTCTCCCACGAGGAAATCGGCACCTCCGCCCTGCAGTCCCGGGCGCTGGCGGGGGTGGCCAACGGCACCTATGTGTTCTGCCTGCCCGGCTCTTCCGGGGCCTGCCGCACCGCCTGGACCCGGCTGATCCAGTCCCAGCTTGACCACCGGACCCGGCCCTGCAATCTGGTGATGCTGATGCCCCGACTCAAGGAGCAATAGTCCCCAGATTACCGGTTCGTTTCCGCCCGGGACCGCACCGGCTCGGGATCCATCCCCAGATCCTTCAACTCCATCAGGCTGGGCAGATCATCCAGGGACGACAGATTGAAATAGTCCAGGAACCGGGGCGTGGTCCCGTACAGGGCCGGACGCCCCGGCACCTCCTTGTGTCCCACCACCCGCACCCACTCCCGCTCCGTCAGGGTCTTGATGATCTGGGTACTCACGGTCACCCCACGCACCGCCTCGATCTCCGCCCGGGTGATGGGTTGTCGGTAGGCAATCAGGGCCAGGGTCTCCAGCAGGGCGCGGGAATAGCGCGGCGGCCGTTCCTCCCACAGGCGGGAAATCCAGGGCGAGAGGGCCTCGCGCACCTGGAAACGGTAGCCGCTGCCCACCTGGCGCAACTCGTAGCCCCGGTCGTCACAGGCCTGGGCCAGGGCATCCAGGGCCTTGCGCAGTTCGGCCCGGGAAGGCCGCTCGGCGTCCTCGAACAGCCGTTCCATCTGTTCCAGGGAAAGGGGGCGATCAGCGGCCAGAAGGGCGCCTTCCAGAATGCGACAGAGCAGTTCAGGTGTCATGGGCAACATCGGCGCGTCTTGCCGCGCTCAGGTAGATGGGGGCAAACAGTTCCGCCTGCGCCAGCTCCACCAGATGGGCCTTGAGCAGCTCCAGCACCGCCAGGAAGGTGACCACCACCCCCCGTCGGCCCTCCTCCAGGGTGAACAGGGCCGCAAACGGCACCGGCCCTTGCCCCAGGGCCTCCAGTACCCGGGACATGCGCTCGCGCACCGACAGGGGCTCCCGCTGGATCTGATGGTGGGTGAACATGTCCGCTCGCTGCAGCACCTCCCGCAGGGCCAGCAACAACTCATCCAGCCCCACCTCCGGCAGTGGTCGCTCACCCGTGAGCGGCGGCGGCTCCAGGGTGGCCGGGAAGATATCCCGCTCCAGCCTGGGCAGGTCATCCAGGTCCTGCGCCGCCTGCCTGAACTGTTCGTATTCCTGCAGCCGCCGCACCAGTTCGGCCCGGGGATCGTCCTCGTCCTCCACCGCCGCGGACCGGGGTAGCAGCATGCGGGACTTGATCTCCGCCAGCATGGCCGCCATCACCAGA
This sequence comes from Ectothiorhodospira shaposhnikovii, assembly GCF_016584105.1. Classification (GTDB taxonomy): domain Bacteria; phylum Pseudomonadota; class Gammaproteobacteria; order Ectothiorhodospirales; family Ectothiorhodospiraceae; genus Ectothiorhodospira; species Ectothiorhodospira shaposhnikovii. The sequence goes on from NZ_NRSM01000014.1 coordinate 42,954, forward strand.
TACTCCGCCGCCAGTTCCAGACGCATCTCCTGCATCAGCTCGATATACCCCATGTACTGACGGGTGATCTCGGCGATAGGGATGTCCAGAATATCCAGGTTCTGGCGCTTGATCAGGTAAAGGAGCAGATCCAGCGGCCCCTCGAAGGTCTCCAGAAAGACCTCCAGGGCATCCGGCGGGATGTAGAGATCCCTGGGCACCAGGGTCAGCGGTTCTCCGCGGACGATGGCCAGCGGCGCCCCCCCGGCCCGCCCGGCACCGTCCGGCGCCGGTGACAGGGCCGCGGGTTCGGTGCTCATCGGTAGGCCAGTCCCATACTGCGCCGGACCTCGTCCAGGGTGTCCCGGGCGATGTCGCGGGCGGCCTCGCAGCCTTCCGCCACCACGGACCGGACCAGATTCGGATCGGACTCGTATTCCCGAGCACGGGCCTGCATGGGCCGCAGCTCATCAAGTACCCCATCCACCACCGGCTGCTTGCATTCCACACAGCCGATACCGGCGCTACGACAGCCCTCCTGCACCCACTGATGGACATCCTCGCCGGTGTAGATCTGGTGCAGGGACCAGACCGGGCACTTGTCCGGATTGCCCGGATCGGTACGACGCACCCGGGCCGGGTCCGTGGGCATGGTGCGGATCTTCTTTTCCACCTCCGCCGGCTCATCCCGCAGGGAGACGGTGTTGCCGTAGGACTTGGACATCTTCTGGCCGTCCAGGCCCGGCATCTTGGAGGCCTTGGTGAGCATGGGGTGGGGTTCGGGCAGGATGATGCGGCCGCTGCCTTCCAGATAGCCGAACAGACGCTCCCGGTCCCCCAGAGAGATGTTCTGCTGGCTTTCCAGCAGGGCACGGGCCACATTCAGGGCCTCGTCCTCACCCTGTTCCTGGTAGCGGCGGCGCAGATCCCGGTACATGCGGGCGTTCTTCTTGCCCATCTTGTCGGCGGCCGCCTCGGCCTTTTCCTCGAATCCGGGTTCACGCCCGTAGAGATGATTGAAGCGGCGAGCCACCTCGCGGGTGATTTCCAGGTGGGCCACCTGGTCCTCGCCCACCGGCACCAGCCCCGCCTTGTAGATGAGGATGTCCGCGCTCTGCAGCAGCGGGTAGCCCAAAAAGCCGTAGGTGGCCAGATCCCTTTCCTTGAGCCTCTCCTGCTGGTCCTTGTAGGTGGGCACCCGCTCCAGCCAGCCCAGGGGCGTGATCATGGACAGCAAAAGATGCAGCTCGGCATGTTCCGGCACCCGTGACTGGATGAAGATGCGCGCCGAACCCGGGCTCACGCCCGCCGCCAGCCAGTCCACCACCATGTCCCATACGCTCTCGCCGAGGATGCCGGGATCTTCATAATGGGTGGTGAGGGCGTGCCAGTCGGCCACGAAGAACAGGCATTCATAGGAATGCTGCAATTCGACCCAGTTCTTGAGGACGCCGTGATAATGACCCAGATGCAGTCGGCCCGTCGGACGCATGCCGGACAGGACGCGCTGGTTTTGTGCAGGCAGGGAACTCAAGTGGACTCCTTGGGTGTGTACTCGATGGAATGAGAAAAGTGATGACTTAAGGTGGTTACATGCGCCAGGACGGCAGTGCAAACAGGGTCTGGATCAGACCCACGATGAACCCGAAGACAGGAAGGAGGATCGCCCACAGCACGCCCGTGAGCAACAGACCCAGAACGATCACCAGGCCGTACGGCTCCAGACGCTCGTAGCGGGCGGCGATCCGGGCCGGCAGGAAACCGGCCACCACCCGCCCCCCATCCAGGGGTGGGATGGGCAGCAGATTCAGTACCATCAGCAGGATGTTGATGGTGATTCCCGCCATGCCCATGTAGATCAGGGGCACCGCCGCCCAGTCGAAGGTCCCCTGCAGCATCAGGCCGATCTTGATCATCAGCGCCCAGAACAGGGCCATGAGCAGGTTGGCGGTGGGACCGGCGGCAGCCACGATGGCCATGTCCCGCTGGGGATTGCGCAGATTCCGGGTATTCACCGGCACCGGCTTGGCCCAGCCGAATACGAAGGGGGGTGCCGGCGTCAGGGCGGTGAAAATCAGAAGGCCGATGGGCACGGCGATGGTCCCCACCGGATCGATGTGCTTGATGGGGTTGGCGGTAAGACGACCCAGCATCTTGGCGGTGGGATCTCCCAGCTGCTTGGCCATCCAGCCGTGGGAAGCTTCATGCAGGGTGATGGCAAACAGCACCGGCAAGGCCCAGATGGCGATGATCTGCAGAATGCCTTCCATCAGCCCGTCCTCCGCACCTGAACCGGCGTCACTCCTCCACCCCTTGGGGTACTTCACCCTTGCCCCGACGCACAAGCCGGGGGACATCGCTTTCCATATCGATCACGGTGGTGGGTTCCAGGCCGCAGGGACCGCCATCGATGATCAGGTCCACCTGACTGCCCAGGCGATCCTGGATGTCATAGATATCGGTCAACGGCAGATCATCACCGGGCATCTCCAGACTGCTGCTCATGAGTGGCTGGCCCAGGGACTTGAGCATGGCCTGGGTGATGGGATGGTCCGGCACCCGCAGGCCGACGCTCTTGCGCTTGGGGTGCTGCAGACGCCGGGGCACCTCATGGGTGGCCTTGAGCAGGAAGGCGTAGGGACCGGGGGTGAGGCTCTTGAGCAGGCGGTAGGAAGTGTTGCCCACTTTGGCATAGGTGGCGATCTCGGACAGGTCGCGACACACCAGGGTGAGGTGGTACTGCTCGTCCAGCTGGCGGATGCGGCGAATGCGTTCCATGCCGGACTTGTTGCCGATGGCGCAGCCCAGGGCGTAGCAGGAGTCCGTGGGGTAGACGATGACCCCGCCGTCCTGCACCACCTCCGCCACCTGCTGGATCAGGCGGGGCTGAGGGTCCACCGGATGGATCTCGATCACACGGCTCATGGCAGTTCCCGGTTATTCGGTATCAGGAGGGTGATTTTATCAGACCTGCGGGCTTGTGCCCGAATCATCTTGGAAGTTCTGAAACAGCCGCCCTTTGCTGCCCCTCCTCACCACCGCTATCCCCTCTCACCGCCCACCGTCATTCCCGCTAAAGCAACACCACAACCGAATTTGGTGACCCAGACGCTGTGCCGTCCCCCCTGCCATGCGCTACCCTAAGCGCCATTACCCATCAACCAGGGAGTCCCATTGATGCTCTACGCCATCATCAGCCAGGATGTGGAAGACAGCCTGGACAAGCGCCGCGGCGCCCGCCCCGCCCACCTGGAACGCCTGCAGGCCCTGCAGGATGCGGGACGCCTGGTGCTGGCCGGGCCACACCCGGCCCTGGATACGGAAGACCCCGGCCCGGCCGGATTCACCGGCAGCCTGGTGGTTGCCGAGTTCGATTCCCTGGATGCCGCCAAGGCCTGGGCCGATACGGATCCCTATGTGGCGGCCGGCGTCTACGCCCAGGTGATCGTCAAACCGTTCAAGCAAGTGTTCCCCTGATCCCCTGCCTCGAAACCCGATCATTTCAACAAGGACTTCACGCCCGATGCACCCTTTCAAGCTGATCCCCCTGGCGGCCGCCCTTTCCTTCACGATGCTCGCCTGCTCCAGCGAACCTCAGTCAGAAGTGGACGCCGGACGTGGCGAACCGGTAGCCATGGTCAATGACACTCCCATCCATGACAGTGACCTGGCAGATTTCATGTCCCTGAGCCGCATGTCCGGCCATCATGGCGGCATGCAACCCCCGGAAATGGCCCTGAATGAACTGATCAACATGGAGTTGCTGCGACAGGCGGCGGTAAAGGCCGGCCTGGACAGGGAGCCCGAGGTCATGCGCCAGATGGAACGCATGCGGACCAATCTGCTGATCAACGCCCAGGTGGAACGGTATCTGCAGAACCTGCGCTTCACCGAGGCGGATCTGCGCGCCGAATATGACCGTCAGGTGGAGGACATGGACATCCGTGAGTTCAGGGCGCGCCACATCCTGGTGTCTACGGAAGAAGAAGCCGTCGCCCTGATCCAGCGCATCGAGGCAGGGGAAGAGTTTGCGGCCCTGGCCCGGGAGCATTCGGGGGACGGTTCCGCCGCTGCCGGCGGAGACCTGGGCTGGTTCAGCCAGGACATGATGGTTCCGGATTTCTCTGATGCGGTTCTGGCCCTGGAAGATGGTCAGTTCACCCATGAACCGGTGGAAACGGAATTCGGCTGGCACGTCATCCTGCGGGAAGGCTCCCGGGAAAACGAGCCACCGGCCTTTGAAGACGTGCAGGATCAGCTGGAACAGATCCTGACCCGCAAGTCATTGCAGGATTACGTGGACGGTCTGTGGCAGGATGCCCAGGTGAAGGTGTTCGAGGAACGACTGATGCGCTAACCCTCACCCATCCCGATGGCGATGCACCCTCTCCAGTCAGGCCTGCGCGGAGAGATGGATATCAAAGCGGGTGCTGCTTCCCGGCAGGCTATGGCTGGGCGCCCGTCCTCCCAGGTGCTCGCCCCGCGACGGTCGCTTGACCACCACCCGCTCCCGGGCCGCCCCCAGGGCGGCCTCCAGCAGCGCGGCGGCGTCCCCGTCATCCCCTACCAGGGTTCGAAACACCCGCATCTCCTTTTTGACCAGGGCCTGCTTGTCCCGATGGGGGTACATGGGGTCCAGACAGACCACGTCGGTCCGATGCCTGCTCAGCCATTGAACGGCATCCCCGGGAATCAGGGTCATGCGTTCGACGATCGGTGCCAGCGCGGCCACGCCGGCGGCACGGGCCAGACCATCGGCCAGGAGAGCGGCGATGACGGGGTGACGTTCCAGCAGGATGACCCGACAGCCCAGGCCGGCCAGGATGAAGGCATCCCGGCCCAGGCCGGCGGTGGCATCCACCACCTCGGGACGATGTCCCTTCTTGAGTCCGGCGGCACGGGCCAGCGGCTCGTTACGGGGGCTGGACTGGCGACCGCGATACCCCAGGCGCCCACCGGCAAAATCCACATAGACCGGTCCCGGCGCACCCGGTCCGGTCTGGCGCAATTCCAGGCGTTCAGGGGTGACCACCAGGACCTGCGTGTCCTGGTGGTGCTCCGATTCCCTCAGGGGCAAGCCCAACTGCCGGGCCAGGTGTTCGGCCCGCTCCCGGGTGTCCGGGGTGTCGTGGGCGATGGAAAGACCGTTCACAGAATCCGCCCCGTCCGCCAAAGTCAAAAGCCTTCCTCTGCAGTCATTTCAGGTGCTTCGCCCAGGATCACCCGGCCGTCCGGGTGCAGTCGATAATCCGGCACTTCCAGGTTGCGCCGGGCAGTCTGGCCGTCATGGACCCGCCCGGCGAAGTCGTAACGCCCTCCCCTGCAGCGGTCGACGAAACCACCTCCCCATCCCTGCTCCGCCGCTGTCTCCGGCGGCACACCATCCAGACGGCAACCCAGATCCGTGCCGATGGCAAAGGCCACGAAAACGTCCGGCGCCGCGGAACGGTGGGCGTTGCGATAGGCACGGGGCTGCTGACTGAACCGGGAACCCGGATCATAAAGACCTTCAGCAAACGCCGCATCCGCCGCCGCCATGGCCTCGCTGCGACGAAGCACCACCACCGGGCGCCCGCTCCATTCCACCTCCAGCATCTCACCCGGTGCCAGCGACGTGATGTCAACGGACTTGGTCAGGACATGACGGGTGCGCGGCTCGCTTAAAAAACCGGAGATCATGGCAGAGAACAACGCCAGTATCCCCAGCAGGGCCATGACCTTGAGAATGACCCGGTAGTAGACGCGAACATCCGATTCTTCAGTGGTCATGAACGATCCATCCGGGAATAATGGGGAATCTCACAATCATCCGGAAACATGCAATGAACGCCCCTTCCAGACAAGCCTATGTCGGCATCCACAACGACCTTCACGGCGGCATGACACCCATCGGCGGCATCATCAAGGATGCCTGGGTGTTCGGCCTGATCCCCGAAACGGAAACCTGCCAGGGATGGACGCCGGCCCGGATCCAGATGCTTCATGACGAGGTGGCCGCCGCCTGGGATCAACACGGTCTGCTGGTCAGCCGCCTGCCGCCGGACCTGCGGGAACGGCATACCCGCATCCATGACGAGGCCATTGCCCGCGCCAAGGCCCAGGGCTGGGTTCCCGGCATGGATGTGGACGGCAGCATGGAACAGCAGCTTTAGTCCCTGAAATTGTTGTACTGCAGGGGCAGATCCAGTTCGGCCTTGCGCAACAGGGCAATGGCCTCCTGCAGATCATCCCGCTTCTTGCCGGTGATGCGGACCTTGTCACCCTGGATCGAGGCCTGCACCTTGAGCTTGCTGTCCTTGACCAGACGGATGATCTTCCTGGCCAGATCCTGGTCGATGCCCTGCCGGATGGTGACCACGCGGCGAGCCTTGCCGCCCCCCTCTTCCAGCTTGCCGGACTCCAGGCAACCCACGTCGATGCCCCGCTTGGCCAGCTTCTGGGTAAGGATGTCCATCACCTGGTCCACCTGGAATTCGGAAGCGCCAAACAGGGTGAGTTCGGCCTCGCTCTGCTCCACATCGGCGGGGCTGCCCTTGAAGTCGTAGCGGTTCTCCACTTCGCGCTTGGTCTGGTCGACGGCGTTGCGCAGTTCCTGCATGTCCACTTCGGACACCACGTCGAATGAAGGCATGATCTTCTCCGTATTGCTGAATCAGCGCGCAAGTCTATCAAAATGCGCGCAGGACGCCTGCATCGGGATCAGGCTCACAGGCACGAAGGGAGCATCATTACCGTCATTCCCGCGAAAGCGGGAATCCAATCAGGACCACGGGCGCGAAGGGAGCATGCCCTGCCCGGCGGTTCCGGAGGATTTGCTATTGGCCCGACAATCCAATACCGTCCGGGCTTTCCATCTCTTCCGAGGAATCTTGCCATGAACCCAGTCTCCTTTGCCGTGCAGGCGGAACAGGCCCTGGAGTCCCTGATGGAGCGCATGAGTGAAGTGGACGCGCTGGCGGATCTGGACATGGATCTGGTGGACGGGGTACTGAAGATGGAGTTTAATGACGGCAGCAAGCTGATCATCAACCGGCAGGAGCCGGTGCGCCAGCTATGGCTGGCCTCACCGGAAGGCCCGGCCCATTTCAACCAGGACACCGGCGGTACAGGCTGGGTGAATGACCGCACCGGAGAAGGGCTGCTGGACACCCTGAACCGGGTCCTGAGCCAAAAGCTCGGCGAGGCGATCAGGATTCCGGACTAGAGGGCGTCTCTTCCTGCTTTTTCAGCAGAGACTCCAGCTGCCCCACCACCACGGCGGGCTTGTGATCTTCCAGCATCCTGTCCACCAGCAGCAGCATGGGATGATAACGGGGCTGCATGGTGTACTGGATGCGGGCCATGTTCAGGGACAGACGCCGGAACTGGCGGAAGAACAGATAGGACAGGGTGGCCACGATCAGTGCCGTCCAGGTGGCACCCTGGAACCAGACCCAGGCGGCCGCCCCGTAGCCGATGAAACTGACGATGAACAGCAGGGTGGCAAAGCGATGGATCGTGGCCACGAAGGCGGCGAAATCTTCTTGGTGAGCGACGAATTCTTCCTTGGAGATCATGAATCACGGATTCCGGTTGGGTTGGCGGCGATAGTGTAACAACGGAAACAGGGCTACTGTCCGGCCAGCGCCTCCAGCAGTCGTTCATGCAGCCCGCCGAACCCCCCGTTGCTCATGACCAGCACATGATCGCCGGGCCGGGCACTGGCCATCAGACGCGCCAGCAGGCCATCCAGGGTCGGCGCGGACTCTCCCCGCCCCGCCAGTTCACCGGTCACCGCCGCCACGTCCCAGCCCAGATCCGGCGGCGCGAACAGGAACACCTGATCCGCCCCGGCCAGCGAGCTCGCCAGGGTCTGCCGATGGACACCCATGCGCATGGTGTTGGAGCGGGGTTCCAGCACCGCCAGGATACGGGCCTCCCCCACCCGGCCGCGCAGGGCCTCAAGGGTGGCGGCGATGGCGGTGGGATGGTGGGCGAAATCGTCATGGACCGTCACCCCGCCCGCCGTGCCCCGCACCTGCAGCCGCCGCTTGACCCCGGCAAAGCGGGACAGCGCCGACAGACCGGCCTCGACCGGCACCCCCACATGCCTGGCCGCCGCCAGGGCCGCCACCGCATTGCTCATGTTGTGATGCCCGGGCATGGACCAGCGGGCCTCGCCCACCGGAGTATCCCGGTGATGGAGACGAAAATGGCTGCCGTCGGGGCTCAGGGCCTCTCCCCGCCAGTCCATCCCGCCATCGGTTCCGAAGCACTCCACCGGCGTCCAGCATCCCATGGCCAATACCCTTGAGAGCGCGGCATCATGCCCCTGGCACACAATGCGCCCCTCCCCCGGCACCGTGCGCACCAGATGATGGAACTGCCGCTCGATGGCGGCCAGATCCGGAAAGATGTCGGCGTGATCGTATTCCAGATTGTTCAGGATCAGGGTTCTGGGATGGTAATGGACAAACTTGGAACGCTTGTCGAAGAAGGCAGTGTCATACTCGTCGGCCTCCACCACGAAGAAGGGCGTCTCCCCCAGTCGGGCCGACACCTGGAAATTATCCGGCACACCGCCGATGAGAAACCCCGGGGACAGTCCCGCATCCTCCAGTATCCAGGCCAGCAGGCTGGCGGTGGTGGTCTTGCCGTGGGTCCCGGCCACCGCCAGCACCCAGCGATCCTTGAGCACGTGCTCCGCCAGCCACTGGGGGCCGGAGGCATAGGGAATGCCGCGATTGAGCACATACTCCACCGCCGGATTGCCCCGAGTCATCACGTTACCGACCACCACCACGTCCGGCACCGGATCCAGGTGAGCGGGATCGTAACCCTCGCTGACCGGGATGCCCTGGGCCGCCAGCAGCGTGCTCATGGGCGGGTAGACCTGCTGGTCAGAACCGGTCACACGATGTCCGGCGGCCCTGGCCAGCAGGGCCACACCGGCCATGAAGGTGCCGCAGATACCCAGGATATGCACGTGGCTCATGGCATGATCGCCGTATAGAGCATTTCACCGGCAATGGCCGCCACCATCAGGTACAACACTGCCAACCCCACACCACCGGCCACGGTCCGCAGGCCCAGGGCGCTGCGCAGGATATTGCCGTAGGTGGTCAGCAACCAGCCCAGAAGTACCAGATAGCCCACGGTGATGTAGACCGGGATCTCGGTGGGGGTATCGGCCCCGCGCAGGTTGTAGACCAGAGGCAGCATCAAAAGCCCAAGGATCACCCCGACGCCCAGCAAGGCGCTCAAGGTCTGGGTGAACCGGGACCGCACCCCTCGCCAGGACAACAGCAGGGCGGTGTAACCCGCCAGCAGGGCCAGCTCCATGCCGGTCTGCAGAATGGCCAGCTGGAAGGGATAGAACGGCAGGGCCACGATCAGGCCCACCAGCAGATAGGCGATGACGCACAGCCAAAGCAGCAGGGCCGAGGCCGGCAGGTCCTCTGGTCCTTTCTGCATCAAGGTCAACTGGATAAAGGGTTTGATCAACGCGTACATGCACGGCCCTTGTATGACGTCACGATGATTCGCTGACGGTCGCGTGAAATTCGTGCAAGGATATCATGTCCCTCCCGGCACACAGCAGAACCCGACATGGACAGGCCGTTCAAGACACGTCGCTCGCCCCCGGCCCGGGGGCCTCACCGCTATCGGCTCAGGGTCGATGGCGATGATTTCTTCCCCGCCATGGTGGACGCCATCGAATCGGCCCGGAAACGGGTGCTGCTGGAGATGTACCTGTGCAGCTCCGGGGCGCTGACCACCCGATTCATCGACGCCCTGTGCCTGGCCGCGACCCGCGGGGTGGAGGTTTACGTGCTGCTGGACGATTTCGGCAGCCTGGCCCTCTCCGGCGGCGATCGGGGGCGTCTGCTGGCCCATGGCGTGAAGGTCGGCATGTATAACCCGCTGGGCCTGAAGCGGCTCCACCTGTCCCTGTTCCGGAACCATCGCAAACTGCTGGTGGTGGATGGCCGGGTGGCCTTCGTGGGGGGTGCCGGGCTGACCGATGATTTTGATCCGCGTTTTGCCGGCGATCATGCCTGGCACGAGGTCATGCTGGAGATCCGGGGACCCTGCGTGTGGGATTGGGAGCAGCTGTTCGCCAGGACCTGGGCCCGCTGGCATGCCACCCCCCTGACATTGCCTGCCGCACCGGCCAGTGATCGCGGCCCGGCCGATGGCCGGATGGTGGGCAACAGCATTCTAGGGGGGCGCGCGGTGATGGGCTCGGTGCTCGCCGCCATCAAGAAATCACGGCGGCGGGTGTGGATCACCACGGCCTATTTCGTGCCCACCCTGAGGCTGCGTCGATTGCTGGCCCGGGCCGCCCGCAACGGGGTGGACGTCCGGCTGCTGCTGCCGGGGCCGAAGACGGACCAGCCGGCGGTCAGGCATGCGGGACGGCGCTTCTACGGACGGCTGCTGCGGGCGGGGGTCCGGATCTTCGAATACCAGCCCCGCTGCCTGCACGCCAAGTATGTGATCTGTGACGACTGGGGCAGCGTGGGCTCCAGCAACCTGGATCACTGGACCCTGCACTGGAACCTGGAGGCCAATCAGGTGGTGACCGCCCCTTACACCGTGGCGGAGCTGGCCGGGCTGTTTGCGGAGGATCTGACCCAGGCCCGGGAATGGACCCTGCGGGAGTGGCGGGCACGTGGTCGCTGGCATCGGCTGATGGAGCGACTTTTCGGCGGTCTGGACGAATGGCTGGTGCAACTCAGTTACATGCGGGATATACGGGAGGCGGACAAGGCCCTGCGCCGGGGCATCCATGCACTGCCGGCCTCGGATCATGCCTCCAGGGCAAGATGACGTATCAGAAGTCGTCGTCCCAGTCTTCCAGTTCCCGCAGCAGGTCGTACTGATCTTCGCCGGGGGCACCATCGCGTACCAGATATTCCCGCCGCTGCAGAAAGGCATTACGCAAGGCCATGTAGCGATCAGTGGCAACCTCTTCCAGGGCACGCTCCGTGGGCAGGAAACCTGCCCGGATGTCGATGATGTCCACCACCAGCAGGGTATTGCGGATAGCGGTTTCATCATAGTAGTACAGCGGGTGCGTCATCCCGTCCACCACCCGGGCCGGGGCATCCCTCAGGGTGCTCGGCCCCAGGAGGGGCAGCACCAGATAGGGGCCTGAAGACACCCCCCAGCGACCCAGGGTCTGCCCGAAGTCCTCATTGCTCTTTTCCAGCCCCATGGGACTGGCCACGTCAAACAGCCCGAACACGCCAAAACTGGTGTTCATGATGATGCGCGTCAGATCCGAGGCCGCATCATGGAACTTGAACTGCAGGGTGTTGTTGGCCATGTTGACCACATCCCGCAGGTTGGAAAAGAAGTTGGTGACACCGGTCTGCACCGGCTGCGGGACATGACGCTCATACCCCTCGGCCACGGGCTTGATGACGGCGGAGTCCACCGCGTCATTGAACTGGAACATGGCCCGGTTGTAGCCCTCCCAGGGGTCCCGGGGATCACGGGATTCCGGGGGGACGGTGGCACAGGCGGGCAGAAGCAGGACAATCAGCAGCAACCAGAGCGGGGGAAGGGGCTTGGACGGCTTCATGGGAGATACCTGTGTCAACGGTGAATATGTGGGGGTATTTCTCCCCTCACCCCACCCCCTCCCCCCGAGGGGAGAGGGGCACTTCCTTTCCCCTACCGTCCGCGCTGGGCGGCGATGCGCATGCGCAGGGCGTTGAGCTTGATGAAGCCTTCCGCATCCTTTTGATTATAGGCGCCGGCATCGTCCTCGAAGGTGGCGATGTGGGCATCGAACAGGCTGTCGGACTCGGACTTGCGGCCGGCGACAATCACATTGCCCTTGTAGAGCTTGATCCGCACCACGCCGTTCACATGCACCTGGGAGGCGTCGATCAGGGACTGCATCATCCGTCGCTCCGGACTCCACCAGTAGCCGTTGTAGATCAGGCTGGCGTACCGGGGCATCAGTTCATCCTTCAGGTGAGCGGCTTCCCGGTCCATGGTGATGGACTCGATGGCGCGGTGGGCTCTGAGCAGGATGGTGCCGCCGGGGGTTTCATAGCAGCCGCGGGACTTCATGCCCACGTAACGGTTTTCCACCAGGTCCAGGCGACCGATGCCATGGGCACCGCCGATCCGGTTGAGGGTGGCCAGCAGGGTGGCGGGACTCATGGACTCGCCGTTGAGGGCCACCGGATCACCCTTCTCATAGGTGATCTCCACGTATTCCGGCTTGTCCGGGGCGGCCTCGGGGGAGACGCTCCAGCGCCACATGTCTTCCTCGGCCTCGAACCAGGGATCTTCCAGGGGACCGCCTTCGTAGGAGATGTGCAGCAGGTTGGCATCCATGGAGTACGGGGATTTCTTGCCCCGCTTCATCTCCACCGGAATGCCGTGCTGCTCCGCATAGGCCAGCAGCTTTTCCCGGGAGTTCAGATCCCATTCCCGCCAGGGGGCGATGACGCGGATACCGGGCTTGAGGGCATAGGCGCCCAGCTCGAAACGCACCTGGTCATTACCCTTGCCGGTGGCGCCGTGGGAGACAGCATCGGCGCCGGTCTCGTTGGCGATCTCCACCAGGCGCTTGGCGATCAGGGGGCGGGCGATGGAAGTACCCAGCAGGTATTCCCCCTCGTAGAGGGCATTGGCGCGGAACATGGGGAAGACGAAATCACGCACGAACTCCTCGCGCAGGTCGTCAATGTAGATCTCCTTCACGCCCATGGCCTGGGCCTTGGCCCGGGCCGGTTCCAGCTCTTCGCCCTGGCCGATGTCGGCGGTAAAGGTCACCACCTCGCAGCCATAGGTATCCTCAAGCCACTTGAGGATGACCGACGTATCCAGCCCGCCCGAATAGGCGAGGACGACCTTTTTCACATCATTGGCCATGTAAGGCAACCCCTGGGAAAGACGTAAGTGGTACAGGGGCGCAAGTATAGCGAAACTGGAGCCGGGTAAGGAATGGACGACGCCACCGATGGTCAGATCCGGCGCTTGAGCTCCTGTTCCAGCTCCGCCATCAGATTGCTGATGTTGCCGGCAAACAGCCCGGTCTGATCCGCCAGACGGTTCACCTCCTTGGCCACCACCGCAAAACCGCGCCCGTGCTCCCCCGCCCGCGCGGCCTCGATACTGGCATTGAGGCTGAGCATGCGCAGGGCCTTTAGCACGATCAGGATCTGGTTGGACTCGGTGATGATGGAATTGCTCAAGCGGCTCACGGCGGCAATCTGTTCATGCCGCGCGGATTCCACATCCTTGCGCCGGCGAATGTCGGTCACCACCCCTTCCAGATACTGCAGCTTGCCTTCCTGATCGAGCACAGGGCCGCCGTTTTCATTGACCCAGCGGACACCACCGTCACGGTGGCGAATGCGATAATCCACATCCCACTGGCCGCCGGCGGCCACTGCCTTGTCGATGGCCTCATCGACGGCAGCCGAATCTTCAGGGTGAATCAAAGAAGCGTAGGACACCACCTTGTTGTACCGCAACTCATCCTGGCCATAGCCGGTGAGTTCCCTGGCACGCCCGGAAACTACCAGCATGGTGTACTGGTCATCGTTACGGCAGCGATAGAGGAATCCGTTCATGTGACTGGCGATGCTGTTCAGGGCGTCCAGTTCGGTGCTGGCATCGGCGGTCTGAATGGGCATTGATCGGTGCTCCGCAACAGGTTGATCGTAGTGTAATCCCGGTACCGCCCTGATGCCCATCGGAAAGAATGCGTCCCTACCGGGTCAGCCAGATGTCCACCCGCCGATTGAGGGCCCAGGCCGCTTCCGTGGCGGCCGTGTCCAGGGGCCAGGACTCACCGAAGGCACGGGTTTCGATCCGGTGAGCGGCGATTCCCTGGGCGCGCAGATGGGCCTGAACGGCGCGTGCCCGCCGCAGGGACAGGGCATCGTTGTAGGCCTCGGTGCCGCGCTCATCCGCATGCCCCCCCAGGATCACCCGGCTGGCCGGGTTGTCCCTGAGCACCGCCAGGGCACGACGCAGCTCGGCATGCTGATCCGGACGGATGCGGGCCTCGTCGAAATCGAAGTGGATGCGCCAGTCGTCCAGGATCTCGAAATCCAGGGGCCTGATCTCTCCCTGGCAGGCGCGAAAATCCGCCAGGACCTCCCGAAAACGCAAGGGCGAAAGGGTCACCCGGATATCCCGGGCACCGGGACCAGGGTCCGGATGTTGCACAAGGACCTCATGGCCGGTTTCCAGGCCATAGTAAAGGGTCAGTGCCTCCTCCCGTCCCAACCGAAGCAGGGTATCCCCGGCCATGGCCGGCACCGCCCCCAGGTCCTGGGGAGGAAGATCATGGCGCCAGTCGGGCGCCTGCAGGGACAGACGCGCCACATCGGGCGCATTCAGCGGGATGCGCGGGTCCAGGTAAAACCGCAGGGCGCGGCCCGGGCTGGCGTGGAAACGGGCAATGCCGTAGCGGGGAATGGGCTGCACCAGTTCACACAGGTCCGGCTCCTGGCTCACGACCCACTGGGCCTGCTCCATGCGGGGACCATAGTCGGCGGCCCAGAGGCCGGCGGGCAGCAGACAGAACAGCAAAATGGCGTAACGTGTGTTCATGCCTGGTTTTATCGGCGGCAGACGGGGGAAGTTGAGGCCTTCCCCCGTCTGCTTCATCACCGCCGACGCGGTGGCAGGATATCGGTGACCGAACCGTGGGCCACCTCCGCCGCGAAGCAGAGGGTTTCCGACAGGGTGGGATGGGGATGCACCGTCAGTCCCAGGTCTTCCACGTCCGCCCCCATCTCCAGTGCCAGCAGGGCCTCGGCGATCAGCTCCCCGGCATTGGGGCCGACGATTCCGGCGCCGATCACCCGTTGCCGGTCATCCAGCAACAGCTTGGTCAGACCCGCCTCGCCCCCCACGCTGATGGCACGACCACTGGCCGCCCAGGGGAAAACCGCCTTGGTGTACTCGACCCCATCCGCCTTGGCCTGTGTCTCGGTCAGCCCCATCCAGGCCACTTCCGGGTGGGTATAGGCCACGCTGGGAATGGCCCGGGCATCGAAGTGGGACTTTTGCCCGGCCGCCACCTCGGCGGCCACCTTGGCTTCGTGGGTAGCCTTGTGGGCCAGCATGGGGCCACCCACCACGTCGCCGATGGCGAAGATGTGATCGACGTTGGTCCGCATCTGCCGGTCCACCTTGATGAAGCCGTGTTCGTCCACCTGGATGCCCGCCGCTTCCGCGTCGATCCGGCCGCCGTTGGGCAGACGCCCCACCGCCACCAGCACCCGGTCGAAGGTATCCTGCTCCGGGGCATTGCCCCCCTCGAACCAGACCCGGATACCCTCGGCCATGGCCTGGGCCCGCGCCACCCGGGTACCGGTGAAGATATTTTCGTAACGGTCCCTGATCCGTTTTTCCAGCGGCTTGACCAGATCCCGGTCGGCGCCGGGCATCAGATCCTTCGACAGTTCACAGACCGTCACCTTCGAACCGAGGGCATCATAGACGCAGGCCATCTCCAGTCCGATGATACCGCCACCCACCACCAGCAGACGGCCGGGGATGTCCTGAAGCTTCAGGGCTCCGGTGGAATCCATCACCCGCGGATCATCCCAGGGAAACCCCGGCAGCTGCACGGGTCGGGAACCCACGGCGACGACGGCCTGTTCAAAACGGATCCGCTGCTCGCCCTCCTCTCCGGCCACGGTCAGGACATGGGGCGAGGTGAAACGCCCCACACCCTGCACCACCCTGACCTTGCGCTGTCCGGCCAGATGCCGCAGGCCGCCGGTGAGCTTGCCCACCACGCCGTCCTTGTAGGCCGCCAGCGCGGGGAGATCAATTTCAGGCTTGCCGAACGAGATACCATGCCGTGCAAAGGCTTCCGCTTCCTCAATCACCTGGGCGGCATGGAGCAAGGCCTTGGAGGGAATGCAGCCCACATTGAGACACACGCCGCCGATCTGCGGATACCGCTCCACCATGACCACATCCAGTCCCAGGTCAGCGGCGCGAAAGGCGGCGGTGTAGCCCCCGGGGCCGGAGCCCAGCACCAGCAGGCCGCAGTGGATGTCCGCGTCATCGGTCGGCTCGGGGGCCGGGCGGGGACGGCCGGGCGGAGTTTCGGGACGCGACGAGGCAGCGGCCGGCGCCGTGGTGTCTTCCCGTGGGGGGGATTCGGCGGCATCGGTTTCCAGTTCCAGGATGGCCGTGCCCTGGGAGACCTTGTTGCCCTTTTTCACCAGCAGTGTGCCGATGACTCCCGCCATCGGGGCGGGAATGTCGATGGAGGCCTTGTCGGACTCCAGGGTGATGAGTGGATCTTCGGGTTTGACGGCGTCGCCCGGGGCGACGAGGATGTCGATGATTTCCACATCCTTGAAGTCGCCGATGTCGGGGACCTGGATGGTGCGTGTCTGAGCCATGGATTCAACACTCCTTTATGCCGTTTCAAACTGCCCATGAATACCCGTGGGAGCGAGCCGCTGCTACAGCAGCATGCGCCGCATGTCCGACAGCAACCCGCTCAGACAACTGGTGAAGCGGGCGCCCAGGGCACCGTCGATGACCCGGTGGTCATAGGACAGGGACAAGGGGAGGATCAGCCTGGGCACAAAGGCCTTGCCATCCCAGACCGGCTGCATCCTGGCCCGGGAGACCCCCAGGATCGCCACTTCGGGTGCGTTGACGATGGGCGTGAACTGGGTACCGCCGATCCCGCCCAGGCTGGTGATGGTGATACACCCACCCTGCATGTCGTCAGGCTTGAGGCGGTGCTTGCGGGCCTTCTCGGAGACCTCGGCCATCTCCCTGGCCAGTTCCACCAGGCTCTTGCGGTCCACATCCCGGATCACCGGGACCACCAGACCGTCCGGGGTGTCCACGGCGATCCCCAGGTGGAAATATTGTTTCAGGATCAGATTTTCCCCGGTGGCATCCAGCGAGGCATTGACCCTGGGATGCTCCTTCAGGGCCGAGACCAGGGCCTTCATCAGGAACACCAGGAAGGTGATCTTCACGTCCTTGTCCTTGTATTCCGCCACCAGGGACTTGCGGAAGGCATCCAGTTCAGTGATGTCCGCCTCGTCGAACTGGGTGACGTGGGGGATGTTCACCCAGTTGCGGTGCAGGTTCTCGCCGGTGAGACGGTTGATGCGGGTCAGGGCCTGGGTCTTGACCGGGCCGAACCGGGAAAAGTCGATCTCCGGGGCAGGTGCCTGCCCGGGCAGTGCCGCCGGCGCGGCCAGGGCCCGCTTGACGAAGGCCTGCACATCCTCCTTGAGGATGCGCCCCTTGCGGCCCTTGCCCTCCACCCTGCCCAGATCCACCCCCAGTTCGCGGGCAAACCGGCGCACCCCCGGCGAGGCCAGGGCCTTGCGAAAGGCCGCCTCGTCCACCATCCCCGCGGTGGGGGAAGATCGGGTGCCGGACGATGACACCGCTTCGCCGCGGGGGCTCTCCCGGGGGGGCGTCGGCCGGGATTCCGTGACCTCACCCTGATCAGGCCTTGGGGCGGGTGCCTGTTGCGGCGACGGCCGTTCCTCGGCCTTGCCAGCAGCAGATACCTCACCCTCCTCCGCCGGTTCCAGATCCAGAATGGCCACCCCCTGGGAAACCCGGTCTCCCACCTTGACCTTCAGGCCTTTCACGGTCCCCCCCCGGGGGGCCGGGATGTCGATGGAGGCCTTGTCCGATTCCAGGGTGATCAGCGGGTCTTCCGGCCTGACCGTATCCCCCTCCCCCACCAGTACCTCGATGATTTCCACGTCCTTGAAGTCACCGATGTCGGGAACCTTGATTTCAACCACGTTGCCCATGGCGCAACTCCTTTGAAAATTTGGATTCACCGGCGACGGCAGGCAACGGGACGGCCGCGCCGGCCGGTGATGCACATCAATGGATGCGGCCCGGCGCCTCAGGCGCGCAGGGGATTGGGTTTGTCCACGTCGATCCCGTACCTGACGATGGCCTCGCCAACCCGCTCCACCGGGATCCGGCCTTCATCCGCCAGGGCCTTGAGGGCGGCCAGGGCCACGTAATGGCGATCCACCTCGAAATGGTGGCGCAAACGGGAACGCAGATCGCTGCGGCCGAAGCCATCGGTGCCCAGCACCGTATAGCGTCCCGGCACCCAGGCCCGGATCTGATCGGCAAAGGCCCTGACATAATCGGTGGAGGCCACCACCGGCCCCTGACGCCCCTCCAGGCATTGAGTGACCCAGCTGCGGCGGGGGTCGGCCCCGGGATGCAGCATGTTCCAGCGCTCCGTGTCACGACCGTCCCGGGCCAGTTCGTTGAAGCTGGTGGCACTCCAGATGTCCGCTTCCACGCCGAAGTCATTCCTGAGCAGGTCGGCGGCTGCGATCACCTCCCGGAGAATGGTGCCCGATCCCATGAGCTGGACCCTCGGCTCACCCGCCGCCCCTTCCCTGAACAGGTACAGCCCCTTGCGGATCCCCTCTTCCGCCCCCTCCGGCATGACCGGCTGCGGGTAGTTCTCGTTCATGACGGTGATGTAATAGAAAACGCTTTCCAGATTGACGTACATGCGGCGGAGACCGTCATGGAGGATCACCGCCAGTTCATGGGCGAAGGCCGGGTCATAGCTGATGCAGTTGGGCACGTTGGCGGCCATCAGATGGCTGTGTCCGTCCTGGTGCTGCAGCCCCTCGCCGGAAAGGGTGGTGCGACCGGCGGTGCCGCCCATGAGGAAACCCCGGGCCTGCATGTCGCCCGCGGCCCAGATCAGATCTCCCACCCGCTGGAAGCCGAACATGGAATAGAAGATGTAGAAGGGGATCATGCTCACGCCATGGACGCTGTAGGCCGTCGCCGCCGCCATCCAGGAAGACATGGCACCCGCCTCGTTGATGCCTTCTTCAAGAATCTGCCCCTTCTTGTCCTCCCTGTAGAACATCACCTGATCCTTGTCCTGGGGTGTATAGAGCTGTCCCACGGAGGAGTAGATCCCCAGTTGCCGGAACAGCCCTTCCATGCCGAAGGTGCGGGCCTCGTCCGGCACGATGGGGACGATGTGATGGCCGATCTTCTTGTCCCGGATCAGCTGGGTGAGCATGCGCACCAGCGCCATGGTGGTGGACAGCTCGCGCTCTCCGGAGGACTCCATGGCGGCGTCGAACAGGGAGAGATCCGGGATCTCCAGGGGTGCCACCGAGGACTTGCGCACCGGCAGAAAGCCACCCAGGGCCTTGCGCCGTTCGTGCATGTAACGCATTTCCGGAGCATCTTCCGGCGGCTTGATGTACTCCATCCGTTCCACCTGATCATCGGTGAGCGGGATGCTGAAGCGGCTGCGGAAGGTCTTGAGTTCGCCCATGCCCAGTTTTTTCTGCTGGTGGGCACGCATCTGCCCCTCGCCGGCGGATCCCATGCCGTAGCCCTTCACGGTCTGGGCCAGGATCACGGTGGGCTGGTCCGCGTGATTGACCGCTGCGTGATAGGCGGCGTAGACCTTGAAGGGATCGTGTCCGCCCCGGTTCAGACGCCAGACATCATCATCTGACATATTGGCCACCATGGCCTTGAGCTCGGGATATTTGCCGAAGAAATGCTCCCGCACATAGGCACCGTCCTTGGCCTTGTAGTTCTGGTAATCCCCGTCCACGGCCTCCATCATGCGCTGCTTGAGCAGGCCCTTGGTGTCCTTGGCCAGCAGGGGATCCCAGTAACTGCCCCAGAGGACCTTGATGACATTCCATCCGGCGCCCCGGAACATGGCCTCCAGTTCCTGCACGATCTTGCCATTGCCTCGCACCGGCCCGTCCAGACGCTGCAGGTTGCAGTTGACCACGAAGATCAGGTTGTCGAGTTTTTCCCGGGCCGCCAGGGAGATGGCGCCCAGGCTTTCCGGCTCATCGGTTTCCCCGTCCCCCAGAAAACACCAGACCTTGCGATCCCGGCTGCTGGCCAGTTCCCGATCATTCATGTACTTCATGAAGCGGGCCTGCATGATGGCGGCGATGGGGCCCAGCCCCATGCTGACGGTGGGAAATTGCCAGTAACCGGGCATCAGCCAGGGGTGGGGATAGGAAGACAGGCCGCCGCCGCCCACTTCCTGGCGGAACCGGTCCAGCTGGGCCTCGGTGAAGCGGCCCTCCAGATAGGAACGGGCATAGATCCCCGGGGCGGAGTGGCCCTGAATGAAAAGCAGGTCGCCGCCATGCTCATGGGAGGGGGCGCGCCAGAAGTGGTTGAAGCCCACGTCATAGAGGGTGGCGGCAGAGGCGAAACTGGCGATATGCCCCCCCAGCTCCGAACTGATGCCGTTGGCCTTGACCACCATCATCAACGCATTCCAGCGGATGTAGGAGCGGATGCGGTGCTCCAGTTCCGCGTCCCCGGGGAACGCAGGCTCCAGATGGGGCGGAATGGTGTTCACATAGGCGGTATTGGCGGAATACGGCAGGAAAGCGCCGGATCGCCGGGCCTGATCCACCAGACGCTCCAGCAGGTAATGGGCCCGTTCCGGGCCATCGGCCTGGATCACCGCTTCCAGGGCATCAAGCCATTCGTGGGTTTCCTGGGCATCCAGGTCTTGGGGCAATTGCTGCGCCGTCATCACTTTTTCTCCATCCAATCCCCCGTCGCCGCGGGCACGCAGGTGCGCACCCGCTCGGGGTGTGGTTCAGACAAAACGGGATACTTGCTGATATCATTCCGACCGGGCTTTATTATTTTTATGTCCACATCCAATGCCGACCTGAAACGCGACAATTCGGTTCACATCGAGCAGAAAATTCATCGTCGAGTGGCGCAATTCGCTGAGTCATGTTCTAGCTTTTGCACCGGCAGGTCAAGGAACCGGAACACCGTTTCCCATGCTTCACCGCAACACATTTCTGCAATAAAAACAGGAAACAGCAACACAATGACGACAATCCAGGAACTGCGTATCAGACGCCCCGATGACTGGCATTTGCATGTGCGGGACGGGAGCGCCCTTGATAGTGCAGTGCCGCATACCGCCAGATGTTTCGGCCGCGCCATCATCATGCCCAATCTCAGGCCGCCGGTCGTGAACGTGGAGCAGGCCATCGCCTATCGCCGGCGCATTCTTGATGCCGTTCCGCCGGAGATGAAATTCGAGCCATTGATGACAATTTACCTCACCGACATGACCTCGCCGGAAGAGATCAAAAAGGCGGTGGACAGCGGGATTGTCTTCGGCGTGAAGCTGTACCCCGCCGGCGCCACCACCCATTCCGACGCCGGCGTGACCGATATCCGTCACACCTATCCCGCCCTGCAGGCGATGCAGGACCTGGGGCTGCCACTGATGATCCATGGCGAGGCCACGGACCCGGGGGTGGACGTGTTCGACCGGGAAGCGGTGTTCATCGATCAGGTGCTGGCGCCGTTGGTGGAGCAATTCCAGGGCCTGAAGGTGGTTCTGGAGCACATCACCACGGCCCAGGCGGTGGACTTCGTGCGCCAGGCCCCGGACCGGGTGGCCGCCACGGTCACCCCTCAGCACATCCTCATGAACCGCAATGCCCTGTTCCAGGGCGGTCTGCGGCCCCACCACTACTGTCTGCCGGTACTCAAGCGCGAGACCCATCGGGCGGCCATCATGGCGGTCCTGGCGGAGGGGCATCCCCGCTTCTTCCTGGGCACCGACAGCGCGCCCCATCCCAAGGGCGCCAAGGAATCCGCCTGCGGCTGTGCCGGCATCTTCAGCGCCCCGGCCGCCATTGAGCTCTATGCCGAGGCCTTCGAGCAGGCCGGCGCCCTGGACAAGCTGGAAGGGTTTGCCAGCCTGTTCGGCCCGGCCTTCCACGGCCTGCCGGTGAACGATGACTACATCACCCTGCGGCGGGAATCCTGGACGGTGCCGGAGGCCTACCCCTTCGCGGACGCCACGGTGGTGCCCATGCGGGCCGGCGGCACGCTGGACTGGAAGCTGGTAGTCTAGCGCCATGACAGACGAACTGAACTTCCGCCCCATGGGCAATCGTTTCCGTGGTTTTCTGCCCGTGGTGGTGGATGTTGAAACCGGCGGCTTCAATCCCAAAACCGATGCCCTGCTGCAGATCGCGGCCGTGTTCCTGCGCATGGACCAGGACGGCTTCATCCAGCGGGACAGGACATTGTCCTGCCATGTCCAGCCCTTCGAGGGGGCCAACATGGACCCCAAGTCCCTGGAGGTGAACGGGATCAACCCCTGGCATCCCCTGCGCATCGCCCTGCCCGAGGACGAGGCCCTGCAGCGGGTGTTTCGGGAAGTCCGCCAGGACATCAAACGCAATCACTGCACCCGGGCCATTCTGGTGGGACACAATGCCGGTTTCGACCTGGCCTTCGTCAACGCCACTGCGGAGCGGGCCCAGGTGAAGCGAAACCCCTTTCATCCCTTCAGCAACCTGGACACCGTCACCCTGTCGGCCCTGGCCTACGGTCAGACCGTGCTGGCCAAGGCAGTGAAGGAGGCGGGGCTGCCCTGGGACAACGCGGAAGCCCACTCCGCCACCTATGACGCGGAAAAGACAGCGGACATCTTCTGCGACGTCATGAACCGCTGGAATCAACAGATACTGACTCAGGATCCCCTGAACATGGACAAGGCGCTGTGAGTTGCATATAAGAGCTGGGTGACGCATCAACAACGAGAGGCTCTCATGCCACCGCCGCCGCTCTCCATTCTGGTTGTTGACGATATGCAGTACAGTCGGACCGTGCTCAGAAATACCCTGGAGCGAATTGGTTATGATGATGTCCGGCTGGCGGGCTCGGCGCAGGAGGCCCAGGATGCACTGGCACAGCGCCGGGCGGACGTGGTCATTGTCGACTGGGTGATGCCGGAGATGAACGGGCTGGAACTTGCTTCCGCCATTCGCCTGCATGACGAGGAAGCCGACCGTTACACCTCCATCATCCTGTTCACATCAAAAGATGAAGACACGGCCATGCTCAAGGCCTTTCACCAGGGCGTTGACGACTTTCTGACCAAACCGATTCATGACATCCACCTGGCGGCACGCATCTATGCCGCCGGGCGGATTGCCATGCTGCAGAATCGCCTGATAGAAACCTCATCAGCACTGGAAACCGCAAACCGCCTGCTGGAGCATCAGTCCACCGCAGACCCCATCACGGGCCTGGGTAACCAGCGCGCCCTGAATCAGCGCTTAGAAGCCCTGGTACTGGAAACCCAGGCCCGCGCAGGCGGGTTCTGCCTGGCCCTGGTCAGCCTGGACCAGGAAGATGATGATCAACAGAGCGACCTCAGCGCAGAGGTCCTGGTGGGGTTCGCCAAGCGCCTGCGGTTGGCCGTGCGCCCCACCGATCTGGTGGCCAGAATTGCGGAAGAGGAATTCGCCCTGTTGATGCATGTCCACTCACCACAGGACTTCAATCGGGACCTCTTCAAGCGGGTACTGGCCAGCATCACCCAGGACGGCATCCAGACCTCTGAAGGCCCCATTGCCATCAAGGTATCCATCGGTGCCCATTTCCATCATTCAGAGCAGCGGCTGATGACCATCCGGGACCTCATGAAACAGGTTCGGATCAATCTGGAAAAGGCTCGCCATCAAAGCAGTACCCATGTCGTGGTCACCTAGCCACACCCCTGGGAAATGTCCAGACCGGCACCGTGCGCCCCTCATCCCGGGGGCGACCGGCCTGGCTTGGCATGGGGGATGAATTCCTAGTCGCCGCTCCCCGCGGCCTCCTTGACCATATTCTGCAACTCCCCGGACTCGAACATCTCCAGAGTGATGTCGCAGCCGCCGATCAGCTCACCCTTGATGTAGATCTGCGGAAACGTGGGCCAGTCGGCAAAGCCGGGCAACGCCTGCATGATCTCCTGATCCGCCAGGACATTCACATAGGCAAAGGGTGCCCCGCAGGCCTTGAGTGCGGTGGCGGCACGGTTGGAGAAGCCGCACATGGGAAACTGGGGCGTCCCCTTCATGTAAATGATGACGGGGTTTTCCTCCACCTGCTGCCTGATACGATCCAGAGCGTCCACTTCGTTTGACCTCGTGTTTATGAAAAGCCCCAGCCGGGGCAAATTCGGTCACTCCCGCGACAGCGGGAGTCCAGCTTTTTCAGACTGCGACCGGATTCCCGCCTGCGCGGGAATGACTCCATTCAAATGGAAAGTGAATTCCACATGAAAATGAACTGATTCAACACACCACTGACCGATTAAACCTGGTTGGACATCAGAACATGACCATTGGTTTGTTCCCGGGCGCCGGCGTCTAGCCGGCGTGGATCCCCTGGCGCTGCAACCAGAATTCCAGCAGGGCCAGATGCCAGAGCTTGCTGCCCTGGATGCGGGTCAGGTGCTGCTCCGGGGCCTTGAGCAGGGTCTCCACATACTCCCGCTGGTAAAGTCCCCGCTCCCGGCAGGCCCGGGAATTCAGGATGTCGCCCATGAAGTCCAGAAACTCCCCGCGCACGTACTTGAGGGCCGGTAGCGGGAAATACCCCTTGGGACGATCGATGACCGCATCGGGCAACAACCCCCGGGCAATCTGCTTGAGCACGCCCTTGCCGCCCTGGGCCAGCTTCAGCGCCGGCGGCATGCGGGCCGCCAGCTCCACCAGTTCATGATCCAGGAACGGCACCCGGGCCTCCAGCCCCCAGGCCATGGTCATGTTGTCCACCCGCTTGACCGGATCATCCACCACCAGGGTGGTGACATCCAGACGCAGCACCGCATCCAGGAAGGTGTCCGCGCCCGGCTCGTTCAGGGCCGCCTCGATCAACAGGGCCGTGTGATCCTCCCCCACCAGGGCCGGGTTCACCATGCAGGCAAACTCGGGCTGGTCGCGGTCGAAATAGTGCCGGCGGAAGCGTTCCACCAGGGTCCCTTCCGTCTCCGCCGCCATGCGCGGATACCAGAAATACCCGGCAAAGACCTCATCGGCCCCCTGCCCCGACTGCACCACCTTCACGTGCCGGGAGACCTGCTCCGACAGTAGGTAGAAGGCTACCGCATCCTGCCCCACCATGGGTTCGGCCATCTGGTCCACGGCCTCGGGCAGACGGGCCAGAACCTGGTCATTGGGCACATGGAAGCGGTGATGATCGGTGGCATAGCGCTCGGCCACCGGGTCGGAAAACTCGAATTCGCTGCCCTTCTCCTCGGGCTGATCCTCAAACCCCACGGTGAAGGTCTTCAGCCCCGTCGCCCCCGACTCCGCCAGCAGGGCCACCAGCAGACTGGAATCCAGGCCGCCGGAAAGCAGCACCCCCACCGGCACGTCGGAAATCTCCAGGCGCCGCTTGACCGAGCGCCGCAGGGCATCATGCACGGCCTCGGTCCAGGCTTCCGGGGTCTGGTCCCGGTCGGGGCGGGTAGCCTCCAGCTGCCAGTAGCGCTGCAGCCGGGTACGGCCGTCCTGCTCCACGGTGAGGGTATGGCCGGGCTGCAGCTTTCTCACACCCTTGAACAGGGTGCGGGGGGCGGGCACCACCGCATGCAGGGTGAAGTGATGATGCAAGGCCACCGGATCAATGTCCGTATCCACCTCCCCCGCGGCCAGCAGGGCCTGGATGTTGGAGGCAAAGCGCAGGCGCCGGTCGGTGTGACTGTAGTAAAGGGGCTTGATGCCCATGCGGTCCCGGGCCATGAACAGGCGCCGCCGACGCAGATCCCAGACCGCAAAGGCAAACATGCCGTGAAAGCGCTTGACGCAGTCCTCGCCCCAGGCATGGTAGGCCTTGAGGATGACCTCGGTGTCGCCGCTGGAAAAGAACCGGTAGCGATCTTCCAGCTCCCGACGCAGCTCGCGGAAGTTATAGATCGTGCCGTTGAAGACCACCGCCAGCCCCAGATCGGGATCCAGCATGGGCTGGTTGGCCCGTTCGGACAGATCCAGGATGGACAGGCGGCGATGCCCCATGGCCAGGGGGCCGTCGGAATAACTGCCTTCGTGATCCGGACCACGGCGACGCAACCGATCCAGCATGCGCCGGATGGACTCAAGATCAGGGAGGGATTCGTTGAAATTCAGTTCGCCGCAGATGCCGCACATGGAGGTCGTCAGGGATCCTTGCAATGGAGATGTCGTACATCAATGTTCACACAATACAGGAGATGGGGGCGAATTGGACACGCTCAAGCCCCGTGTCGAGCCGGATCAGGAGAGCCGGAGCGTTCCTTCCGGCGGCAAGACATGACGCGCGGACCGCATCGGGATAAGATGCGCGGCTCAACGCAGACACTTGCCGGAGTTCTCCATGTCCGTCATCCGCCAGGAAGACCTGATCCAGAGCATTGCCGATGCCTTTCAGTTCATCAGCTACTACCATCCCCAGGATTATATCCAGGCCCTGACCGCCGCCTATGAGCGCGAGGCATCTCCCGCGGCCCGGGATGCCATGGCCCAGATCCTGATCAACTCCCGCATGTGCGCCGAAGGCCATCGCCCGATCTGTCAGGACACCGGCATCGCCCTGGTCTTCCTCAAGGTGGGCATGGACGTGCGCTGGGAGGCGGACATGAGCCTGCAGGCCATGGTGGACGAAGGAGTGAGACGGGCCTACCAACATCCGGACAACACCCTGCGGGCCTCGGTGCTGCTGGATCCGGCCGGTGACCGCCGGAACTCCCGCGACAATACCCCGGCGGTGGTGCACATGGAGATCGTGCCGGGAGATCACCTGGAAGTGATCTGCGCCGCCAAGGGCGGCGGTTCCGAGAACAAGTCCAAGCTGGCCATGCTCAACCCCTCCGATTCCATCGTCGACTGGGTGCTCAAGACCGTGCCCACCATGGGCGCCGGCTGGTGCCCGCCGGGCATTCTGGGACTGGGCATCGGCGGCACACCGGAAAAGGCCATGCTGCTGGCCAAGGAATCCCTCATGGCCCCGGTGGACATCCATGAACTGATCGCCCGCGGCCCGCAAAACCGGGTGGAAGCACTGCGCCTGGAGCTGTACGAGAAGGTCAACGCCCTGGGCATCGGCGCCCAGGGGCTGGGTGGCCTGACCACGGTGCTGGACGTGAAGATTCTGGACTATCCCACCCATGCGGCCTCCCTGCCCGTGGCCATGATCCCCAACTGCGCCGCCACCCGCCATGTGCATTTCCACCTGGACGGCAGCGGCCCGGCGGTCCTTACGCCGCCCTCCCTGGAGGACTGGCCGCAACTGGAGTACGACGCCTCCAAGGGCAAGCGGGTGAACCTGGACACCATCACCCGGGAAGACGTGGCCGGCTGGCAGCCGGGCGACGTGCTGCTGCTCAACGGCCGCCTGCTCACCGGCCGGGACGCGGCCCACAAGCGGCTCACCCAGATGCTGGACGAGGGCAAGCCCCTGCCGGTGGATTTTGCCAACCGCTTCATCTACTACGTGGGCCCGGTGGGCCCGGTCCGGGATGAGGTCATGGGACCGGCCGGCCCCACCACCGCCACCCGCATGGACAAGTTCACCCGCCAGATGCTGGAACAGACCGGCCTGCTGGGCATGGTGGGCAAGGCGGAACGGGGTCCGGCGGCCATTGAGGCCATCAAGGACAACCAGGCGGTCTATCTCATGGCCGTGGGCGGTGCCGCCTACCTGGTTTCCAAGGCCATCCAGGCCTCCCGCGTGGTGGCCTTCGAGGACCTGGGCATGGAGGCCATCTACGAGTTCGAGGTCAAGGACATGCCCGTGACCGTGGCGGTGGACAGCCGGGGCACCTCGGTGCATGAGACCGGACCGAAGGAATGGCGCGGACGCATCGGCAAGATCCCCGTCCTGGAAGGCTGACAGTCGCCCGGCGAGGCTCGAAACACCCCTCTCCCGGTTTTTGGGAGAGGGGTTGGAGTACCTGACTACGGCGCATCCGGCGGCGGACCTTCCGCCAGCCCGTAGAACCGTGCCACCCGCACCGCAAAATCATAGATGGGTTGCGGCGATGCCGCGTCGGGCATGCCGTCGATGATCTTGCGCCCGTCCCGCAGGTTCAGACAGACCACATAGCGATGCCCTCGATGGAAGGGGTAACGCTCGATGCTGATGCGCTCCACACTGGCCAGTTCATGTTCCAGGTACTGGCTTCGACCAAAGGGCCGCCAGTGCTGGACATCGACCCTGGCCGGCGAATGCTGGAAACGATAGACGGATACCGGCGACAACCGCCACAGGGAGGTGATCAGCATGCCCACCAGCACCAGCAGCACCGCCAGACTGGCCAGGGGCGGCACATGCCCACCGACGAACTCCCGGGCGAAGAAACTGCCGTAGACCACCAGCGCGACGATGGGCAGTCCCAGGATCAGGACTGCCATGGGGTCCCAGTGGCGAATAATCATCGGGATGCGATCTCGTGCATGGCCTTGTCGATGCCCGGATACAGGAACTCATACCCCGCCTCCAGCAACTTGTCGCCGGCGATGGTCTGGGAGTCCAGCACCACCGTGGACATCTCCCCCAGGGCCGTGCGCAGCATGAAGGCCGGCGCCGCCACCACCGCGGGACGGCCCAGGGCATGGCCCAGGGATCTGGAGAACTCCCGGTTGCTCACCGGCTCCGGCGCCACCGCATTGTAGACACCGAACATGGCGTCATCGGTCAGGGCACGATTGATGACACCGACCACATCTTCCAGGTGAATCCAGCTCATGATCTGACTACCGTCGGAAACGGGGCCGCCCAGTCCCATCTTGAACACCGGCAGCAGTTTCGCGATCACGCCACCGTCCCGCCCCAGCACCACGCCGAAGCGCAGGATCACCACACGACTGCGGGGATTGAGATGGCCGGCCTCCTCTTCCCACTGACGGCAGATATCCGGCAGGAATCCGTCACCAGGCTCGCTGTCCTCGGTCAGACGATCCGGCAGGTTGACCGGGTAATAACCGATGGCGGAGGCGGAGACCAGCACCTTGCACTGGGGGGCATGTTCGTTGAGACCTTCCACCAGTTGCCGGGTGGGCTCGATGCGTGAATTGAAGATGCGTTTCTTCTGCTCCGGACTCCAGCGGCGGCTGGCCAGACTCTCCCCCACCAGATTCACCGCCCCGTCCACTCCCTCGAAGGCCTCATCCGGTATGGAGGAACGGGTATCCCACTGGATGAACTGACAGCCCGCTGTCCCAAGCCTGCGCCGGGCGCCGGACACATTGCGGGTCAGCACCACGCATTCATAGTCCTGGGAAACCAGGCGCCTGATCAGATGGGACCCCACAAAGCCAGTGCCCCCGGTGATGAGGATTTTCATGCCTTCTCCATTCGATCAGTCAGTGGCCCGACAGGACGCTTCCCCGTCAGTCCTGTTTTTGGTTGTCGGATGTCTTCTGTTCCTCGGCCCGGCGGCGGTCCCGCTCCTCCCGATCCCGACGCAGGGAGCCAAATTGCCAGATGGCAAAAGCCACCACCGCGCCGATGATCAGCAGGCCTTCAAACATCTTGAACGTCGAGGCTTCCACGGTATGTCCTCCGGTCTTGGGGGCCACGGGTACGGGCCACGCCCCATGGTCTGAAAAACTACGCCGGGAACCGCACCCGGTCAACCGGTGGGCGTGCCTCAGTCCTTGCCCTTGAGCAGATCCCCCAGGGCCGCAAAGGGGTTATGGGTAGCCTCCTTGCCGGTGCCGCCGGCGCCCGCCCCACCCCCGTGGCCAGACATGGCCTCGGTCAGACGCTGATGCTCGTTGTCGTGGCAGTACACGCACAGCAGCTCCCAGTTGGAACCATCCTGGGGATTGTTGTCGTGATTGTGATCCCGATGATGCACCGTCAGTTCACGGACATTGCCGTGATCGAAGGTACGCCCGCAACGTCCGCAGACCCAGGGGTACATCTTCAGGGCCTTGGCCCGGTAACCCTGCTCCCGCGCCGCCTGTTCCTTGTGGCTGTTGGCCACGATCTGATCCAGACGCTGTCTGGAGGATGAATTAGACGCCATCTCACACCTCGAAAAAACCTGAAAATCCCTGCCGTCAGCGATCCCGATCCGGGCCTGCCGCCGGCTCGGGACGCCCCATGCCCAGCATACGCCAGATCCAGCCATCCGGGCGATTGTCACCGGTCACAAGATAGCGCAGGGCCTGCTGATCACGCAGCAGATGATGTAGATAGTCCGCGGCACGGGGGCGGCCGCAGAGCAGGAGCCGATCGCCCTGTTCGATGAGGGTGTCCTCCGATGGCGTCAATCTCTCTTCTCCTCCCCGGCAAAGCATCAGGGGCACGCAGTTGAGGATCGCATAGCGTGCCTGACCAGCCTCCAGCAATTGCCCCAAGGTGACCGGATGGCCTTCACGGATCAGGGCATGCAGCGCAGGCGCCCCCTTGGCCGTGACGTGTACCCGCCAGACTTCGGGCACCCGCTCGTCTGTCACCCCGCTGATCCGGCTAAGGAGTTCATTGGCCCAGGCTTCACCCCGACCCAGGCTCAGCAGCAGAAAACGGGCCAGCAGGGGATTGCCCAGATGGGCCAGTATGGACTCCACGATCATCTCGCTGGAGCGCATGACCAGAGCCGGCCGTGCCGCATCGAACAGGTCCTGATTGTCGCAATGATTCTGACGGGCAATCATGAACAGATCCGGCTTCAGGTCCCGGGCCGTCATGATCACGGAGAGGTTGTTGGTGTCCTGCTCCGTCCCGGCCACCAGTCCCACGGCCTGATCAATTCCGGCAAGACGCAGGGTGTCCGCTTCGGTGCCGCGCCCCTCCACGCAGGGGCCGTCACATCCGGCACGGGAGGGATCGATCTCGATCACCACCGTGCTCAATCCCTGCGCCACCATGGCCCGCCGCACCGCCTTGCCGAAGCGCCCGAACCCCACCAGAATCCAGGTGCCCCTGGGGGGATGCACCGGTTCCTGCAGAGGGGAGCCGGGTACGCTGGTCAGCCATTCACGCAACAGATACAGCCCCGGTGATCGCAGGGCCAGTCCAAGGCGCTCACCAAAGGCATCGAAGGGGTTGATGATGTGATCGGTGCCGAAAGAGGCCATATTGTCCTCGGTGGACCGGGTATGGGCGCGGCAGATCACCGGCAACTCCGGGTTGAGCAGCTTGCTGGTGATGGCGATCTTGAGATTGGCTTCCTCGTCGTCGGTCAGGGCCACCACCCCCCGGCACAGGGGATGCAGGAGCCCCGCGGCCTTGAGATGGCGCGAGACGCTGGCATCCCCCAACAGCCCCGGCACATGCAGGGTCAGGTCCGCCAGTTCCAGATCATTGATGCGATCCGGGTCGTAGTCGATCACCACCGCATGACGCCCCCGCTGCACCATGGCCCGAACCAGCATGGAGCCGGTATCACCATGGCCGCAGACGATGTAAAACGGCTCCTTCATACGCCGCACGGCCCGGTCAAGGGCATGTGAACCGAGGGCCTGTCTGAAGGCCGGGTCCTGGATCAGGGTGAGGATCTTGCCGATGGCATAGAGCCAGGCGACGATGGTGAGATAAATGCTGAAAGTGACCCACATCCGCTGGGCATCGGTAAAGGCATGGGGCACCTCACCGAAACCGGTGGTGGTGGCGGTGTAGCTGAGGAAGTAGAAGGCGTGGAAGATGCTCATGCGCCAGGGTTCGCCCTGGTCGTCCATCCCCGGGATCAGCAGCAGGCCGACACCGGACACCGTATACGCCCCGATCAGCACCAGCAACGGGGTACGCATGCGCCGCAGGAACAGGAAGATGACCTTATTCATGGGGCCGTCCTCGACGCCGACTAGCGGCGCAGATTCACGGTGTCGATGATGACCAGTACCACCGATACGATATTGGCCAGAAGGGCCCCCGCCGCCAGGGAAACGATGCTGGCCATCATCACTGCGTCCACGCCCGTGGCACTGACATGGGCCGCGTAGGCCCACACCACCCCGGCCACCAGCAACTGCAGCACGGCCACCAGCGAACTGGCCAGCAGCAGCGCCCCGGTCTGGGTGCGGTCACCGAACTTGAGCACGGTGGCGATGAGATTCACCACGATTACCGCCAGCAGCTCATAGCTGTGGTGATGATCCGGATTGTCGAACTCTCCCAGGACGAAGCCGAAGTTCAGGGTCAGGGCCAGAAGGATGAAAAAGCTGAAGACGACTTTTTCCAGGGACATGTGTTCTCCAAATCAATGGCATGGAACGATCAGATTTCCAGCAAACTTTCGTTGGCACAAGCCTCCAGAAAACGCTCCATGCTCTCGGCCGCCCCATCAGTCAACCACAGGAAGACACGCCGGCGATCGGATGGATCACGCTCCTTCCGAACCAAGCCTCTGTTGACCAGATCCTCCACATGACGAAGGGCTGTCGTCAACGGGATCCCCGAACCGACCGCCAGGCTGGAAACATAGTCAGGCCGGTTAGCCAGCCGGGCAATCATCAGATCAACCAGAATATTCCAGGTTGCTCCAGAACACAGCTCCGGATCAAAAAAATGCGTCCGCAACGTCCTGGCCTCCGCTGACTTTTTCAGAATGCGGCTGACCCCGGCGCTGGCCAGTGCATTCTCACGCTCGCCCACGCCCATGCGGCGTGGGCCTTCGGGTGGAACCGGATCAATTTCCTCTTTTTCAGAATAGAGATAGCGCAGACGCGACTCAATCTTACTGAGCTGACCTTGCGTGATGCTCAGAACCTCCTTGAGCTGACGTTTTTCCAGGTCCCGTCGCAGGGCGCGGCGTACTGCCTTGATGAATTCCTGCTCACGGAATGGTTTGAAAAGAAAATCCACCGCTTCCATGCGAAGGGCATCCTGTACCTGATCTATCGAGGCATATCCGCTCATGAATATGATCTCGGCCCGTTCGTCCCCCTGGGAATTGGAGAGCGCCCTAACCAGATCCATACCATTCCACTCCGGCATGCGAACGTCGGAAACCAGCACTCGTATCGAGCGGTCTTCCTTGAGCATGGACAGCGCCTTGCCTGGATCCAGGGTAGTCAATGGTATGAAGCCTGCTCTGCGAATCATGATGCCAAGCTCTTCCAGAATCCCTGATTCATCATCCAGAACCAGCACTTTACTCGATTCCAATGTTTCGTAATCCACTCAGCCCCCCTGAACACCGACAACTCACGGCGCGGCGTACCATTATGCTAAAGAAAAAAACCACCAAATTATCAATCAATCTGGAAATTTTAACGAACACAAGAGATTCACTGACAGCAGCGGCGGCATTCATTAGATCCAGAATTGCAGCATCTCAAGACACATCTCTGGAGGAAGGTGCTCTACACGCAATCCAACCCCATCAACCACTCCAAAATGGAGTCATTTTTATTTCACTTTAACTCCCACTACCGGCAACCTGAAAGCTCGGAAGTGAAGGAACAGGCCATGAACCATCAAGTACACCATCCCATCAGGGAGTATCACCAAGTCGCCTCATTGCCAGTCCGGCGTGAACCGGGACCGCTTCAGGTCAATCTCATACTTCTCAATCCAGCAGCGCTCCCTGACTCGGGAGCCTGCGTGCCTGCCGGCACCAATTCGGTGCCCCCACAGCAAAGACTGGAACGACTGGATAACATGCTGGATACCCTGACAGGGCTGGCTCTTCTTTCGATTTCAATCAGCATATTGACCCTCATCGTGACTTGGAGCGCCTGGATTTCCATGCGGTTCATATAAAAATGACTGTCATGGACAACATGACCAAAGCCCCCTCCGTTAAGTCCGGCCGGATTCAGGTTTCTTCTCCGAAGACATTTTTCAATACAGGATTCCGTTCTCTGACAGGGTTCATTCCATATCCCTGGCAGTACCGCCTTTTTCAGGCGCTGATCCAGGGTAAACCACCGGGCAGGATTGACATCCCCTCCGCCTGTGGCAAGAGCGCCGTTCCCACCATATGGGTTTTGGCCGCATCCTATGACGGCCTCATGGCGACCGGCCATGTTCCAAGGCATTTCGTCCTGTTTCGCAACACCTTCAACGGCACGGACCGGGAAACCGAAAATGCCATCGCCATTGCAAAAATACTGACCACTGAAAATCTCGCCTTGGCAGCGAATACCTCATTGACTCCAGTACTGACCGGACTAAGCGTCAGTTTGAGACAACAAGGCACCCCTCCGCTGATCATCAGGGAAATTTTCCCTTACACCATTCCAAAGCACTTCGATCGTTTCCAGGAATCACCCAGCATTACCTTGCTGGACATGCCGGACTGGATGGAAAGTGGGCATGCTGAGTACCAGCCCACGCCATCAAGCCATCTGGATCACGTACTGCAGAATCAGGCATCTTGTTCCGCCTTGCTTTATTTTCCATCCGGACATTTCATTCAAAGATCCGAAAACAACAATGAGAGAAGTCACATCAACCCCATACTGACCCTTGATGAAGATGATCTTTCCTCATGCCATATACGCCGACGAGCAGCAACCCCAAGAACCATCATAGAAGAATCATGCAGCCGGGATCATCTGTTTAAGCACATCATCCAGCATGCATTGTCATTTCAAGATTCCCGCAAGACCATTTTGATCTGCCTGAACGACACGGATATTGCCGATAAAATAACACGGCATCTCTCCAGCATCATCGGCAAGTCGCGTGTCAAGATGATCTCATCCAATCAACGAAACCACGAGAGATCAGAGATTCTTGGAAACACCTACTTTCAATCCCTGTTCATGCACAGGTCAGCCTTCATCACAGAGACACATTACCTGATTTGTGTGGATCAAAGACACCAGATTGGCGATTTCGACGTAGATGCGGGTATCTTTGAGCATATCTCCGATACCGGTCAAAATTGGCGCCTTGCCAGAATCAATCGAAGCGGACGGCGTATAGAAGGAAAGGTCGTGTTTCTGCGCTGCCCTCCCCACCAGACACCTGCCGACGGCGCATCGTTGACAACCCTGGTCTGGCGGGAGCGCATTCCACCAGATCGCGACATGGACAAATGGCTGGGGTATTTCCCCATCAGGCACGAAGAGTGCCTCCGGATACCGGTCATCCAGGCGGTAACCTTTCTGCGGACCAGGCGTCACACCATGTCGGGACGCGGTATCACAGTGGTTGGCCACCAAGGCAACCTCCACGGCATCCATGAGATCGCAGAACTCATCCGTACTCCCGCCCTTCTGCGTGACCATGTTGTGATTCTGCCCTCTGACGCTGGGGGACTGGATGGCGGCCTTCTGTCAACGGCGAGCGAATCACGGGCCGAGGACCTGGCCGATGTCGACAACATCCGTGAACGCTGGACCCTGTATCGGAGAGGGCGTCACTGGCATGCCCGGCGGGTACAGTCGCATTTTCCACATCAGACCCTTCCGCTGGGAGACTCCAGCCAACAGCAGGCCATGCGCGCACTGGAAAACAAAACCGGACTGCAAATGGTTCATCAACTGCCGTGTATTCCTTCCGCACTGCATCTGGCCGGCAGCGTCAACCTGGCCTTCGATACCTGGCTTGTCCATCCGCGTATTACACCCAATCCTGAGTTGCCATCATGCCTGCACACGACCTCAACATACTGATTATCACCCGCCACGGTCAAACCTTGGGCCCTGTAGCCTCAGCCTTGTTCCGAGAAACGACCACCTTATCCAGTCAGGCTAAGGTCACCTCCGCGGCCACGATCCCTTCACACACCCTGGCACCTTCCATTCCCATGGCCAGAACGCTGTCCAAGGTAGGCATCAAACTCGAAAATTATTCAAGCATTCCGCTTACCCGTGAACTGGTGGATTCCAGTTCCCACATGCTGGCCCAGGACGATCTTCTTGCCCGCGAGTTGATCAAAAGTTTTCCCGAAGCCAGATCCAGGATCTATTTGTTAAACGAGTGGAGCCTGAGAGACATCGTTGAACCTGATCTTTCAGACCCACAGCAGATTGTGGAAACCATCACCGTTCTATCTGAAGCCATCGGCGGCTGGTGTTCCGCATTCAACCGGGAAGACCGTCAGCCCGAACCGCTTCTGAACGAACCGAATCGTCAGAAAGAACCCGGACTCATGACTCGCAGTAACGATCACAACCTCAGACAGAACAATCCAGGAAGTCACTAGATCGTCACAGGAGGAAGCACGCCTTCCTCGCAGATGGCGTTACAGATTTCCTCAAGATTTCCTGCAGGAACCAGGGTGGCAAGGAGTTCCTTGGCCTCGCCAGATGAAATCTGGCCGCTACTGGAATCGATTTGCGCGCCCAGACGTTCATCGAACAGGCGACGCCTGAGACGAGTCAATGCGGCAGCCCTAAGGATTGCCTCACGCAGGTCTGCCATCGTCACGGGTTTCAGTAGAAAATCATCCACTTTCTTGCGGAAAATACGCCGAATGAAGTCCTGGCTGACCTCGCCGGTCATCGCAATCATTGCGGGCGGCACACGTTGCCGCTCCTGGCAAAAACGTCTGATGTCGTCGATCAGAAGAAACCCATCTCTTTTAGGCATCATCAAATCAATCAGCATGCAGTCAGGATCCACACCGGAACTGAACAAGGACAATGCCTCATCCGGTGAATCCGCGGAAAGACTGTCGATACCTCGACGCTGCAGGTCCGAGATTACCTCCTGTCGAATCCCGATCTCGTCATCCACCACAAGCACCCGCAAGGGGGCTTTCGCGGCAACTGCAGAGGAATCTTGACTAGTAAGCATTGTGCAATGCTTGTCTTCCTGTACCAGCATCACTTACCTTGTCCCTGCAGGTTTTCATAATCCTGTCTTACAAGACTTAATTGAGTAATTTCCTTGAGCTGGCGGAGCGATACAGGTTTTCTCAAAAACGCAAAAGCCCCCCGACCACTGGCCTCCTCCGCCAACTGGGCACTCCCATGACCTGTAATCACCACCACTTGGGTGGCATTACGCCTCCGCCAACGCTGAAATCCCTCGTCCTTAAGCAGCTCCATTCCATTGCCATCAGGCAACCTGAGGTCGAGAAACACAATCGAAGGCGGAGGCTCTTCCAGCATTCTGCGTCGGGCCTCAGCCAGATTACCTGCATGCCAGCACAGAATACCCATCCTGGAAATGGCCGAGGCCAGTTCACTGCGTACCATGCCATCATCTTCGATGATCAGTGCCCAGCGATCCAGTTGGCTACACTTGGGCGGAGTGCTTTCTGTCGCAGGACGGGCGCTCAACTCCTGAATGAAGGCGATTTCATCGGGAGACAAAAGAGGCTTGTACAGGATCATGGGAAGACCTCACCGTGTGATCAAGCGTGCAACACGCCAGCGCCAGTGCGGCCTTAGCAACAAGACAACGCAACGTGACGGGGCTCTCATCTTCTATTCATTAGAACACCCCGACGTCCTGATTGCCCGAGATCCACATCCACAACGGAAGGACAAATACTCCGGAATGGAGCAGAATCCCAAAAGAACTAACGATCGACCTCAAACCATTTTTCGAGTTTTTTTGCCAGCTCCTTACGGGTATATGGCTTTGGCAACCAGTCATCCATTCCGGCCTCCAAATAGGCCTCCCACTGGTCCCTTGACAAGGCTGCGGTCAGGGCGATGATGGGTACACGGCGCCCGTGTTCCCCTTGTTTGCGAATCAACCGGGTGGCCAACAGGCCATTCATGACCGGCATCTGGCAATCCATCAAGACCAGATCGAATCTCGACTTGGCATGATAGTCCACCGCTTCCTTGCCATGGGCGGCGCACAGCACTGAACACCCCAGACTCTGCAAGGTCTCGGCCACCAGATCCCGGACATCGTCATTGTCCTCCGCCAGCAATATCCTGGGCCTTCTGGGCACATCCGGCTGCCGGCAAGATGCGCCCGGTGGATGCGCCAACGGGGCCAACATCTCAAACATGCCTGAAGGCTCCCGGTCCTCCAAGGCCCCTTCCTGCACATCCAGCACGAACCAGACACGGGTACCAAGGCCGGCCTTGCTCTCCAGGTGTAACCGCCCCCCCATCGCCTGGACCAGATGCTGAACGATACTCAGGCCAAGCCCTGTCCCTGTCCTTCCTTTTTCCGACACCCCGGGTACCTGAAAAAAAGGTTCGAACACCTTGCCCTGAAGTTGTCTGGAGATTCCAATGCCGGTATCCGACACACTGAAACGAAGGCGATGACACCCCACCATTGATCTGCCCACCGACTCCATTCGAACTGAACACACGATGAGACCATTGGTCGTGAACTTTATGGCATTACCCACCAGGTTCCAGATGATCTGGTGCATGCGTACCGGATCGAGCAAGACCGCAGTCGGCAGATCCGGGGCAAGATCAAGCCGCAGTTCATTGCCTCGCGATCTGGCGGAGTGTTCCAGCAGATGAATGGTTTCCTTGAGCATTTTCGGCAGCTCCACCACATCCAGATGAATCTTGAGTCTGCCGGCCTCAATCTCACTGTAATCCAGCACTTCGTTGACAATCCCTCGCAAAGACTCGCCGGATTTCACCAGCGACTTGACGTGCCGGCTCTGCCGTTCATCCAGGTTTGAACCCATCAGCAGCTCGGCAACCCCAAGCATGGCGGTAATCGGTGTGCGAAGCTCATGGCTTACCGTGGCCAGAAAACGGGATTTAGCCTCATTCGCCGCCTGGGCCTGAAGAGCCAGCCGATTGGACCGATCCCGGGACTCGACCAGCTCCCGCTGTATTTTTGCCATCTCACGCTGGCGTTGCCGACGAATCTCGGCATTTGCCATCATGTCGGCCAGCGAACGCAGCATGGTGACATCAATACGCCCCCAGTGCCTCAAGTGCCGAACCGAATCAAATCCCACCAGACCACGACAACCATCACTGCCCATGATGGGTATGCTGACCACGCTCCGGATGCCCTGGGGCGCCAGGGCCTGGCGAACGGGGTCCCCTGGAGGCAATGCCGTGACGTCAGCCACCCGATAGATCTCACCCGCCTGATGAGCCCTCACCCAAACCTCCAAACCGTCCAGGGGGTAGGACTGCAAGTTGGCTTTTTCGCTACTGATACCAGGCGCACACCATTCGTGGGTATTGCTTGCCGTGTAAGCTTCGAAATCGTAGGAAAAGATGAATGCCCGGTCTGCCTTAACCAGTTGGCCAAACTTTTCCAACGCCTCTTCCATGAGGGGGTCAAGATCAGGCTCCCTGGCGGTAATGAACCTCAGAGAGAAACGGGTAAGCAGGCGCTCGAATTCACGCCACTTCTCCAACTCTTCATTCTGTTCGCATGCCAGACAGCACTGGGCGAGCTTGTCTGCCAGGGCCGTGAAGGCTGCGCAAAACGCCATTGAAAGGCAAAGAGCCGGCTTCAGGATGAAAAGCAGTCCAAATGATGGCAGAAGAAAGACGTAATACCGGCAGGAATCAACCTCCACCATCAGGTATCCGCCAGCTTCGTGATCGTTCAACCGTTTCCAGAGCATCTCCAGCGGATACTCCTGGGTCAGACGCTGGAAAAGAGGATGCCGGACCATGTGTTCAGGTAACTCCCCACTGAATTCCCAGGAACCCTGCCCATCCCCGGCCCTTTTGAGCACAATCGCACCAAGAGAGTCCGTAACCTGAACCAGGCATTTCAGAGACCGGACAATCATGGTTTGAAGGTCGAGGCTTCGCCCGATGGATACGGAGATCCGAAGCAGAGCCTGCATCTCCAGCTCCGAGTTCAGTCCAAGGTACGCATTGCCCGGAGCACCGTCATCAGTCATCACCCTCTCCCAATCGCCGATAACGCCCCCCACCTCAGATACACTGCTCCCGGCATCACGATTCATCGCCACCGGCACCCGATTCAGTGGCAGATCTCGCCGGTAATGCCCTCAGGTCAGTGAGAACTGGAAATATCTGAAGGAATCGCGGGCAGAAAGATCGCAAAAACGGCGCCGCCATCGTGGTTACAGCATTCAATTCTTCCCCCCAGATCGCTAATGATGCCGTAACTGATGGACAGTCCAAGACCCGTCCCCTGTCCCACGGGTTTGGTGGTAAAAAACGGCTCAAAGAGATGTTCCATGACCTCCTCGGAGAGCCCTCCACCGTTGTCACGAATCTCAAGCACCGCCTCCTCCCTGCCTTCCCGGATACAGCGGTAAGTCCTGATATCCAACATCGGCACAAATTCAGTATCGCCCTGTTTGGCGGCAAGGTTGGCCCGCTCCTTCAAGGCATAACGGGCGTTGCTGACGCAGTTCAGCAAAACCTGCTCCAATGGCTGCAATTTACCTATTACCGCCACGGAGGGTGACTGGTGCGCCACCTTGACCTGTATCCCACCGACCGTCAATTGCTGCCCCACCAGAGACAGTACGCCATCGACCACTTCCACCAGGGTGATTTCCCGATCGTCCTGCTCCGAACGGCGCCCGAATACCCGCATATGGTCAATGATATCCGCTGCCCGCCGGGCCTGATCGGTAATCCGGGAAAGCCGTGCCTTCACATAACCCACAGTGGTTTGGGTAAGCCCATCCTGCTCAAGGGCTTCGAAGGCATTGTCGGCGGCAAGCTGAATCACCTGCAGGGGCTGATTCAGCTCATGGGCGACGCCCGTGGTCATTTCCCCCAGAATGGCCATTTTCGCCGCCTGAACCAATTGGGATTGGCTGTATTTGAGTTCGCTGATATCCATCATCAGGCTGATACACTCAGGCTGATCACAGGGCTCTGAATCGAGAAGGCTGATGCCGAAATACACCCACTTGAAGTGATCGGATGACTCCATGAAACGCACTTCTTCCCTGGCATGGCCCTGCAACTGCAGGAGGCGAAATAGATTCTGGAATTTCCCCCTGTCAGCGGGGTGAACCCGCTCCATCAGGGCCAGAGAATCAGGAATGGCCTTCAATCCGGTCAGTTGCTCCACCGCACCATTGCTGAACGTGGTGTTGACCATTCCATCCTGCCCCACCTGACCACACCAGATGGCGATGGGAGAGCGGTAAACCAGCCGCTCAAGCCATTGAGTCTGTCGAATGACCTGCTTGTGTTCCTTTTGAAACTCGGACACCAACTGTACCAGTGCAAGGTTCAAGGCATCAGGCTCAAGGATACGGGTCCGAATCCTCGGAATCGAAGCGCTTGCCACCCGTTGATCCACGGCATCAGCCGTCAGAACCAGTGAATGAATGAACAGGCGATTCAGCCAGGCCGCCAGCAGAATGGCAGCCACCAGCGAGGCTGAATACAATGAGAAATACCGGAAAAACCCTTCCGAAGACCAGGCCCATTCCTGGGGCACACCAAGCAAGTGGGCATGAATCAACAGTATGATTAATGGGGGCATAAGTATCATGACCACCAGGACATTGAACAGCACGGAGCCGATCGAATACACCAAAGGCCTGACGGACTGGCGAATCCGGGTGACATCGCCCACGACCAGCAGAATAATCAACGACGCGACCGCGGCAAGCACCATCCCGTTGAACAGTTGCTTGATCAACATGATGGCCGCCCCGATCTGATCCACCCGGGCCTCCCAAATGAATAAGATCCCCCAAATGGGTATGCCCACTGCGAGCCAGTACACCAGATCCGCAAACGGCAGGGTCCACCCACGGCGCTCGGCAAGCCAGCCTACCACCGCAATTTCCAGGATAAATACCGGAATGGCGAGATAGGTGTGCCAAA
Organism: Ectothiorhodospira shaposhnikovii; assembly: GCF_016584105.1. Classification (GTDB taxonomy): domain Bacteria; phylum Pseudomonadota; class Gammaproteobacteria; order Ectothiorhodospirales; family Ectothiorhodospiraceae; genus Ectothiorhodospira; species Ectothiorhodospira shaposhnikovii. Next base: position 84,353 of record NZ_NRSM01000014.1, read on the forward strand.
GAAACAGTGTCGGCAACGCCGCCAGGGCCGTTCCCAGCACTGCCCAGCGAAGACCGAAAAGAATGAACAATCCAAACCCCACCAGCAGACCGGGCAGGATCTGAATGTGGTATTCATCAGCAGGACAACAGATGACTTCGATCGGCCAGCAGTTGAGTATGGCCCCCGCCATCCCGGCCAGCACGGTGATGGCCCAGCGCTGCCAATCAGGTGTCTTCCGGACGAGCGCCTTGAGCATTGAGATCATGAAAGTTGCCCCGGTTTATCCCTTAACCGCTTGTCAAACGCCCCTGCCGCTGACTACCAGAAACCGTACTCCCAAGGCATAAGCCGTCAAATCACAGGTAAGGGTATTTGTGTTTACTGCCGACCAGGAACCGTTTCCGGCACGCTGAACGGCGCAGGGGCATCACTATAAACTCGGGGAAACCGGCGGCAGCAGGATGAAAACATCCATTTTGGAGGTATTCCCCCTTCTGGAAGGAGGAAACGCGCAATCAACCTATATGAAGAAAGTCGTGCGTGGGATCAGCGGCCCTCTGCCGTGATCGGCCGGGCCTTGCGGCCAGAGACGGACACCCTCGAAAGGCGGCGAAGGGCCCAGGCCAATATCATGGAAGCAGGCACCAGCAGCCCCCAGAGAATCACCATGACCATGGGGGAGGCATGACCAGATGCATGCCAGACCCCCATCATGACCATTCCCCCCTGCATCACCAGCAATGTGACCAAGGTCGAATTGACGCCGATGCCGGTGCTCAACAGGAGATGATGGAGATGCTCATGCCCTGGATGAAAAGGGGAACGGCCGGAAGCCATCCGCTCGAACATCACCCGAAGGGTATCAATGATCGGAATACCCAACAGCCACAGGGCCGCGGTTGCCGGCATTGCTGCAACCGGCGACTGACTCAAGGCGATCACCCAGTAGGCCAGCAACAATCCCAATGTGGTACTCCCCGCATCCCCCAGGAACACCAGCGCCCGAGGCCGCCCGATACGGGCATTGAGCAGCAGAAAGCCACATAATGCGCCAAGCTGGGTAAGAACCAGCATCAGACCGGCTGCATCCCGGGTCTCCAGCACCACCCATGCCAGGCCCGTCAGGGTCACGGTCCCCAGTCCGGCGGCCAGCCCATCCATGCCGTCGATAAGATTGAATGCATTGATGCACCCGATAATCGCGAAAAGGGTCACGCCGACTCCAAGGAACATACCCAAAGAGAGCCAACCCCAATCTGCCCCCAGGTCAATGACTCCCATATCGGTGATCACCACCCCGGACAGCAGCAGGGCAACAGCCGCCAACCCCTGTGCCGCAAAACGAATTCTTACGGAAATCTGACGGGCATCGTCCCAGACGCCAACCGCCAGCAGCATGATGAGCGCAAACAAAACACCCAAAGGGAAAAGGGCAAACTCGACTCCGTTGATTGCAGACCATAATCTGGCTAATCCCAGGCAAATCAGCAACGAAAGGACAACGGCAATGCCACCAAGTAAAGGCGTGGGATTTTGATGCAACCGATGTGCACCGGGATGATCGACCAGACCGTAGAAGGTCTGCCCCTTCATCAACCATAATTTCAGCAACATGACCACAATCATCAGTGCGGTCATCATCAGCATTAAGGCCAAAAGTCCAGGAATAGAGATCACCCAGGACCAATGATAAGACGGGGCTAATCCTTCCATGCCTCACCCTCACAAAGACAGTGAAATCAAGTGCCGAATCCGGCCTCCAAACAGCCGCACTCAGAACCTTTTCGTCCTCAGGAAGGTAACAGCATCAATCGAACTTAATATTTAATAATGTTTCACATTGAAATCAATTAAAACCAGCATGAAAGCATCATCATTCAACAATGGAGGAAACACTGTAACGCTACAAGAAAAAATGCCGAGAAAACCGGCCAAGACAACACTTTCATTAGCGCCACAACGGAACATTCCCTCCGCAGAAACACGCATCACAGGCATCCCACACCACACAAAAATAAAGGAATTTAACCTCTTGGAACCGATCAACGGGGCATTTCCTCTCTCTGACGGTCAGCCTTTTCAGGTCTCTTCAAGGTAATTTAATGGGAAATCAGCGAGGCCAACAGGCAGCGCCTGCATAAACCCTGTCGATTCAATGGATATCGCAGCAATTCCCTGATGGAACGCAGTTAGTCCAGAAGGCTATCTCCAGAAGGCTATCTAATGCACCGTCACTCTTACGTCGTCTTCAGATCAAGCGCCATCACTCTGAGCGTTTTCCTGGCCAGTGTGTCGCTATATGGATGTGGTGGCGGAAAGAACGTCCAACCCAACCCCGGGAATATCAACACCTCCAATCCTTCCAGAGTAGTCAGTAATCCGGATCAGGTTCTCGTCCCACAGGAAGGTGAAAGCGGGCGACCTGTTCTGGTGGCGGTGGCTGATACAGGTATCAGCGCTACCCACCAGGAGTTCGAAGGTATCATCGCCTATCGCTACAACGCAGTCCGCGGTTACGGTGAGCAGTCACCCGAGAATGCAAATCAGACAACCCTGGATCGAGAGCAGCAATTCGGTGCCATTGATGACACCACCCCCAAACACTGGCATGGCACTTCCGTGGCGGGAATCCTGGCAGGGAAATACACCGGCTATGCCGGAAATGCACAGCTCATGGACATTCAGGTTTCACGCACGGAAGATGGGACCGCTTCCACCGCAGTGAGCCTGCAGGGGCTGGCCCATGCGGCCCAGCAAGGTGCCAGAGTGTTCAACTACAGCTACAACGGCACCCTGACAAATGTCGCCAACACCAATGCCGGCATCCAGGCCGCAAGAGACAATGACGTCCTCATCGTGCAAAGCGCGGGTAACGGCAACCAGATGGCTCCGGCACTACGTGGTACCTCCGCAATATATGACCAGTACCTGATCGTCGGGGCCCTGAATGCCGCCGAAACCGATAGGGCCGAATTCTCGAACTACCCGGGAGACAACACATCAACCCAGGCACGCTTCATCCTCGCCCCCGGGGAAAATCTCCGCACGTCGGATCAGCGTGCCGACAACGCCTATACCCTTCTCAGCGGTACCTCCGTGGCCGCTCCCGTGGTTTCCGCCGCTGCCGCCACGCTGCGCTCTCTTTGGCCTCACCTTGATGCAATCCAGGTGAGCACACTGCTGCTGGTCTCGGCGGACCGAAGCTTCAGCCCTCAGTACGGAACATACCAATGTGGCACATCCGGCACGATTGATTGCGGATTGTATTATTACGGGCAAGGCAAGCTGGATCTGGATGCCGCCATGCAACCCCAGGGAGAAATCAGCATCACCACTGCCGCGGATCTTGCATCAATCAATGATCAGACCCTCCCCACCCAGCCTTTCATGCGACTTGCCCCCGCTTTCGGTGATGCCCTGTCCAACAACGGCATCCTTTCCAACGTCACGGGCTTTGATCAACTGGGGCGGGACTATCGCGTGGATATGACAACGCGAGTGGCTCCTGCTCATGATCCCAGACGGGACTCGGAACATCGGATACTCCAGCACATGCGACATGTAGGCAGTAGCCCCATGGCGCAGACCCACCTCAACTACCACGTCCAGGCTAACCATGATGCCGATGGCAACCCGGTTCGCATGGCACTGGACTGGCACGGCGAACGTGTCAGCCTGTCTGCCTATCACCTCTCCGGTGGCCAGCCCCTGCCTGGCACACCACAGGCTGAATTACCCATGCTCTCAGTCAATGGCACCCACGGTTTGGCGGATCATGCCGACTCAGTCACAGGTTTTGCCAGCCGCTACCCTGTCAATGAGCGACTCACCCTGGTCAGCCGCTACTGGTGGGCAACGGAGTACAGCCATGGAATATCCACCACCCCCCTCCAACACATGGATTCAAGCCTCATATTCAACCTGAGTGAACAATGGTCCTTGACTCTTGGAATGAGCCGTCTCATCGAAAAGGATCGTTTTCTGGGAACCCGGGGAGGCGGCGCCCTGAATACCGACGGCCAGCATGTGACCCACTTCATCAAGGCGGGTATTGATGCCTGGATCGACGACCGAATCAGTCTTTTTGCGGAATATCGACAGGCCCAGGGCAATCCGTCCTTCCGGGACAGCATGCTGAAACAGATCCAGGACATGGAGGCCCGACAAATGACCATGGGCATCAACATCCGTGGAGAAGATACCCAATGGGCGCTGGTTTATCACGAGCCCCTGCGGGTTCAGACCGCCCTGGGCGAGTTCAACATCCCGACAGGCCGAACCCCTGAAGGGCTGGTGACCTTCGAGCGTCAAACCGCCGACCTTGCACCCACAGGCAGACAGCGCAATCTGGAACTGGTCATGCGGCACGCACTTTCCCCATCCAGATCGCTGCAGGCTAATATCGTCCATTTTCAGGATCCCGGCCATAGCAGCCGTGCCAGTGATGAGATTGCCGGCGTAATCACTTACCACATGATGTACTGAGGCTGATGTATCTGCTGACGCATCTCCAGTGAACGTCATGACGTGGCGCGTATATCATCCAGCGCAACCTTGGCACGCGATCGCCGACCCAGCCAGTCAAGGAGAATGAATACCCGATCCGCACTGGTAGCAGCCTGAAAGACGCCCTCCAGGCCACTCAGTGGCCCCCGGATAATGGTGACTTTCTCTCCAGGCATGAAGGAGGGTTCCTGAAGATGGTGACAACCGGTCACTGGATCCTCCTGCTCCTTCAGGGCGATCACAACCCGATCACTCACCGGTTGATAGTGCTCGCCGAATCTTACCAGGGTGCTGACACCGTGGGTTGAACGGATCGGAGCCAGACTTTGCTCCCTCTGACTGCACGCAGCAAACAGATAGCGAGGGAACAGGGGCTCATCCTGCACACGACCGAACCCGGTGCGCCGTGACTTTCGGCGTACCTTGGGAAGATAGACCTGGTAGGCCTGAGCCTCCAGTGCCCGTGCAGCCGTTTCTTCCTGCCTGGGTTTGCAATAAACCAGATACCATGATCGTCCCATGTGCTCCCACCCTGCGGCTCTTCCTTTTCGGGGCATGGATCTGCCCTGTTGTTACGGATGTCCTGAAACAAATCCTTTCCGCACAAGCAGGAACCCACCAGTCAAGGACTGGTCATTTTCGGACTTCCGCCTTCGCAGTGATCGCTGAAAGGGATTTTTCAGTATTTCCTGAACCGAAGATTAACTGTGACGGGGTTCGCCCTTAAAAGGTATTACATCCATTTCAGAGAGATCATCTTGATGTGCATCGCATGAATTCGGCGTCAAATGGGGCGATCCTGGATTACCCCTGCGCCATTAACATCCAATCACTTTCATATCGGATTCTTTTACCCACATAGTGAAGCTAATAGTCCTTTCTCAAAGGCTTAGAATCTGGGCCGTCACCCCATTCAAGACTGAGGAAGGTCAAGCGTGTCTCAGACAAAATGCTCACCGGCGCTACGCCTCCTTACTCTCAGCAGTCTTTTGATTTGTGTTCTGCTCCTGGCATCGGGCTGTACCGTGCCGGGCATGAAAATGCCCACCCCTCCCCAACTGGAAAAAAGCGCAGCCGCGGATGGGATCTATGAAACCCCCTCCGGCCTGAGGGCCGAGGTGATGGCCATTACACCGGTCACAGTCAGCCGCCAGGACCTGATCTCCCCGCCGCCCTCCGCCCCCATGCCGCTGGCAACCCCCGAAGCATTGCAGGCCGATTACAGGATCGCGGTCCGCGATGTACTTGAGATCACCGTGTGGGGACAGGAAGAATTTGCCCTGATTGAACGGGAAACCCTGCCACGGCATGTGGTGGCACAGGATGGAACCATTTTCTTCCCTTACGTCGGCCGGGTTCGGGTGGCTGGCCTGAGCGCCCAGGGAGCCCAGACGCTGATCACGCAACGGCTCTCCAGGGTGTTTGAAGCCCCCCAGGTGGATGTGCGAGTTCTTGAGTATCGGGGACGTCAGGTCCGCGTGGTGGGTGCGGTCGGCAGCCCGGGGCCCGTCGCCATCCAGGACCGCCCCATCACGCTGATCGATGCCATCTATCTTGCCGGGGGACCGCTGGAAACCGCCGATCTGAGACGGGTTTCAGTAACCCGCAATGGCCACCTCTTCAGGGTGAACGTGCTGGACATGTTCGAGCAGGCGGAACAGGCCAAGGGCCTCCTGCTTCAAGAAACCGACCTTGTGTACGTCCCTGACAACAGCGGCGCACGGGTTTATGTAATGGGCGAAGTCAAACGCAACAGCAGCCTTGCCATCCCCAGGGCGGGCCTGACATTGACCCAGGCCCTGGCCGAATCCGCGGGACCGGATCCCATCACGTCACGGGCGCAGAGCGTTTATGTGCTGCGCGGCACCACTGAACTCCCCCGTATCTTTTACCTGGATCTGCGTCAGGCAGACGGTCTGCTGCTGGGTGACCGTTTCCAGTTGGCGGGGCGGGACGTGATCTATGTGGATGCAGCCCCCATCACCCGATGGAACCGTTTCATCAATCAATTGCTTCCCTCTTTGCTCGTACTCACGGAAGCCGATCGCGGCCCCCTCTTCAGTCATTGACACTCAGGAAATCAAGTTGATGTCTCGCCACCAGGATCCCGGTTCACAACACTCAGTCCCCTCCACCCTGGAGGTTTCGCCAGGGACAGGCAATGATACGGAAGACACGATCAACCTGAGCGAACTGGTGGCATTTGCCCTTCGGGGAAAATGGCAGATCCTGGGTGGATCGGCCCTGGGGATGCTCCTGGGGGCCTTCCTGTCCTGGCAATCCCTGCCGCAGTACCAGTCCACTGCCCTGCTGCAAGTGGAACTGAAGTCAACCGGCCTGGCCTTTCAACTGGGCACCGACTTCCTGCCGGAAAGCCTGGGCATTCCCACGGAACTGGAGATCATGCAGTCCCGCATGGTGCTGGGACCGGTAGTACGGGACCTTCAGCTCCACATCAAGGCCGATCCTGTGCCGGCTCCCTTACTGGGTCGCCCCCTGGCTCCGGATTTCCCCTTGCTTTCCCTGCCCCCGCTGGACAGATGGTTGAGGCACTATACCGGTCACGGAGCACGCGTGGAGGTGAGCAGACTGGAGTTTGATGGCCCTTGGCCGGAGGCGGCGCTGATTCTTGAAGCCCGGGAGAATGGTCACTTTCTGATGTATTCGGCCACCACCAGGCAACCCCTTGGAAAAGGTCAGGTGGGTGAGCTCGTCGAACTGGCTGACGGAGAGCAACGAGCACTGGTGAGAATCCAGGACCTGCAGGCCACGCCAGGATCCCGCTATCTACTCAGACGGCAAACAGAACTCGGCGCCACCCGGGAATTACGGTCACACCTCACCATACGTGAAGTGGGCCGTCAGACAGGCCTTGTGCATCTGTCGGTACAGGCAGGCACGCCGACCGAGGCCGCCCGGATCGGCAATGCCATCGCAGCCAGCTACCAACGCCAGCACGTGGAGCGCCGATCGGAACAGGCCCGCTCCACACTGACATTTCTTGAAGGGCAGATCCCCGGGCTGCGGCGCGAAGTGGAGCAGGCGGAACAGGTGTTGATCGATTTCATGCAGACCGAAGGCACCACCGATCTGGACAGGGATGCCTCCTGGGTATTGAAAAAACTGGTTGAACTGGATACCCAGCTTTCCGAACTGAGCGCCAACCGTGAGGAGTTGCTACTGCGCCTGACAGTGGAACACCCTCGGATTCAGGCACTTGACCGGCAGATTATCCGCCTGCGTCAGGAACTTCAGGAAGCGGAGCAACACATCAATCGGCTGCCGGTAGCCCAACAGACCTTGCTGGGACTGAGGCGGGACGTTCAGGCCGCCACCGAGATATACGTCAGCCTGTTGAACACTGCCCAGGAACTGGAAATCGCCCAGGCGGGAATCGTCGGATCGGTAAGGGTCATCGATCCGGCGGTCCCTGAATTTCGTCCCGTGGGTACCCATCCATGGCGAATCCTGATCATCGCCACGCTGCTGGGCCTGATGGGGGGTACCGGTGTGGCATTCATGGTTCACGTGGCTGGTCGCCGGGTTCACGATCCGGATCAACTGGAACGGGATACCGGCCTGCCGGTGTTCGGCGTCATACCTGAAAGCCAGCTTCAGCGCCAGCTATCCCGATCGGCGCGACAGGGCAAGCAGATCCCTCCCTTGCAGACCGTAGATGACAACGAGCCCTCTGTGGAAGCGATCCGCAGCCTGAACACGGGACTGCACATCGCCGGAGACCTGCAGACCCGCAAGATCCTCATCATGACAGGGCCTTCACCCGGAGTGGGAAAATCGTTCCTGAGCATGAATCTGGGGGCAGTCATGGGCCAGGGAGGTGCCCGGGTGCTGGTGATTGATGCCGATATCCGCAGACGTTCCCTGGAACCCTATCTGCCCCGTGGCGCGAATGGCCCAGGACTCACCGATTACCTGGTGGGAGGGCATCGCCTGGAGGATGTGGTCCAGCCTCTGGAGCATACCGGGCTGGATGTCATCAGTGCCGGAGCCTATTCCACCGGGGCCTATTCCCTGATGATGAGCGCCCGCTTCAAGACCCTGCTGAAAGAAGCCGCCCAGCGCTACGACCGGGTGATCATTGACACACCACCGGCCTTGCTGTTTGCCGATGCAGCCACCATGGCCAGGGATGGGTTGTGCACGCTGATCGTACTCAAAAGCGGCACCCACAAGATGGCGGAAGTCACGGAGACCATCAAACGCCTAAAAAGATCAGGAGCATGTGTGCTGGGAAGCGTGGTCAACCAGTACATACCCACTGCGGCTGGTAACTATTACGGCTACAACCGTGCTTACAGCCGCTACAGGGCCAACTACGCCAAACAGGCCCCGCGGGCGGGAAGTCGCTTCACCGCAAAAAGGCGCCCACAACAGGATATGAAAACCCCTTGAAAAAACCTGGAATTGCCCGTGATGTTGCTGATTCCTGATTGCCGGGTTACTTCCATTTTCGATCAATTTCCGGTTTCAAGTTCCATCCATGAAATGGATGATGGTGTCGGATGAAAATCAACCCAGATGCTGCTAAAGCCGAGGGAATCGCTCATGCACATGCCCGGATCTTTCTGGAAGGCAAGATCAGCACTCGCCAGACATCATCATCACCCGATCCATTACAGACTGCTTGCCTGCCTCCTGGCTCTGGTCATTCCCGCCGGGGTGGCCGCCCAACAACCCGGTAGCCAGCCCATCACGGAAGCACAGTTCCTGGAATACTTACAAGCCCTGCTTCGGGATCCACTCCCCCAACCCCAGGCCACCAATTTCGGTGTTGTCACCGGCTTTGGACTACCCCATGGTTCCGCGTTCGCAGCCGGCGTATTGACCGACAAACGTGAGCGCAACCAGTCCTCGGACCATGACGGTTCCGCCGCCCTGGGCATCGGCCTGGGTGATGCCAGGCGCCTGGTGGGCATGGAGGTCACCCTGGGCATCATCAGCACCACCCCCTCGGAGTTTGCCGAAGACGGCAACATCAACTTCAAGTTGCATCGTGTACTGCCCGGGCTGACCCACCAGGGGATCAGCTCGGTTGCAATAGGGGTTGGCAATGCGGCGCGCTGGGGTGATGCGAGGGAAGTGGACCGAAATCGCTATATATCGGCATCCACGGTGTTCAACGCCAATCCGGGAAATCCCGGGCGCCCCGTGCCCATGATGCTGACGGCAGGGTATGGCACCGCCATCAGCAATCTGGGGCGGGATGCCGACGATTTTTATGGTCTTGGCGTCGGCCTGACCCGCCACTTCGCCGCCAGCGCCTCCTGGGCTGGCGACGAATGGATTGCAGGTCTCAATATCAAACCATTCCGGCAATATAACGCGCAGGTCACCTTAGCCATGGGCGACGTGACCGACCGGGTGGATGGCAGGCGCTACCTGCTGGCCGTCGCCTGGGTATTCGATGAATTGTTTTAGGAGCGGCATGTGATGCAGCGAAAACTCCGATCCATCCTGATCCTGGCCCTGCCCGCAACACTGATAGCCGGAGAAGTGCCCGTCGTACCACCAGCAGCCATCGTGACGCCCCCCCCCACCAACATCATCGTCCCGACCATCGTTCCCCCCGTTGCCCCACCGACCACCCCTGGTATGGGGACACCCGCTGAGGGCGGCATCATTCCCGGCGCAATAACCGGCTTCAATGTTCAGTCCATGACAGCAGTGGAACTCACGCAGGCCCTCAGCCTCATCGATCAAGCTCTGGAAAACCTGCAACTGTCAGCTGTGGACCGGGATGCCATGCAAAACCTCAGGCAGTTGATTGAACAGGAACTGACCAATCGTTAAACCAGTCCAGAGGAGCTCATGAATGTGCGGGTAGGCCTTGCCATTGCCTGCTTTTTGTACCTGGGCCCCATCCCGGTGTGGGCCCAGGAACTCCACAGTCTGTATTTGGTGGAACAGCATCGGGAATGGTATTCAGGCGCGCTTTATCTGGACCATGTCTATGCTGTCCGGGCGGCCACATCGTCCCTGGTGCACAAAGACACCTTGCTCATCGTGGACTTCGCTCCACCTCATTGTGCCCCAGCACCGTTGCTGTTGAGCGTTCTGGAAAAATCCAGCCCACACGATCAGGACATGGCCATCGATTCCGTTCAATCCCGGGTGGATGAAAGAAATATCATCCAGGCCCGGGGTCATCTTTCCCTCTCCCGTGGCAGCCAGGGACTTTTCCTCTACCTCTTCATAGACAGCATAGGCCCCTGGATGAACGACCTGATGCATGGAAAACAGCTGCTGTTGAGCATCACGGCCCAGGATGGCTTGATACGGGAACAGTTTTCTCTTGACGGATCACGTGAAGCCCTGCAACGTAGCCGGTCGCTATGTCAGGCCCTTGCCAGTCCGCCGGACGGCAATCTGAAACCCGGGGGCTTATGAATCTCAGATACTGACGGAAGGCAGATATGGCTTTTTCTCAAAAGCCTTCACCACCTCTGTATAATTACAATCAGACAGTACCTCCTTGAGCTGCTGCTTGAGATCAAGATGGGTCAAGTCCTGACTGACATTCTCCGCAGCATGCACCAAGTCACCGGACAGTGTCTTCTTGCGCATCCGGTTCAGTGCCGCACCTCGGACAAGTGCCCTCACCACATCATCAATCGCTGCAGAACTCAGCAGAAAATCATCCACCTGTTTCATGAAGATTCGCTTTAATGAAGCCTGGTCTGCTCCTGGGCTCATGGCGATCAAGGTAGGCGGTATCTGGCGATCTTTCAATGCCTGGCTACGAATCGTGTCGATGAGTTCAAATGCCTTTGACTCTGAGTCCCGCATATCCAGAAGCACGCAGTCTGATATCAGATGAAGATACGCCCTTGTCAGAGCCGAATCGAAGCTGACATTCTTGATGCAGATAATATTCCGCCTCTGCAGTTCAAGCTGAAGATCCTGATTGAAATAAACCTGCTTCCCTACCAGCCAGACGGTAATCGGGGGTATAGACCCATAATCCGGTCCTGTTTCCCTGCGTGGTATTGGCCTTTTATCCATAACAGATATCCCTTCATTATCATGATTGGCAAGAATAAGCCAAAATCCGGACGATGCAGACCAATGGTACACTTACTACAATAAAATAACCCTCTTAAAAACCAAGATTTTCATCCATTTTGAAAACAATTATTGATGCAGAATAAGACTAAGTCTTACTCCATTGCCAGCACTTCAAAATCTGATTCCCGAAACATCTGGCGGGCTCCATGAATTCAAGATCAATAAAGCAGCCGGCTCCCGGTGCATGTCATTCGAATACGGGTATGGAATTGCTCAGGCCCGGAAACTGCGCGAATCTGCAGCTCCAACCCCAGCTCAACCAGATGTTCCACGAACTGCATATCAGTATTTGCTGTAACCAATCGCCATCGCTCACTGTCCCGCGGTAACGCTCGTCCTCGCTCACTCAACAGGGGTTGAATCAGTCTGACCTGGTCGGGATTTGGCCAATCCTGGATCACTTCCAGCACCAGAGTCAGTTCTCGACCGGGAGGGGCGGTGATACGGAACATCCCAGGCATTGGGGATATACTGGAAGAAATACTGATATCGTCAGAGGTGATCAGCGTCCGATCTCCCTGAAGCACCGCCCACCCACGCGCACCTCGAGCGGTCCTGAGCAATCCCATATCCAGGTGACTGATGGCTTCGATACTCACCCCAGGGCAAGGATTGATGGGATCCGAACCCATCGCCGGACTGCCCAATACTGACAGTATGAGCAAGACTCCAAAAGGAGTCTTGCTCATACTGAAGGATGATCTCCACGTCAGACAGCGCCCGAAACCACTGAACCACATTATGGTTTTTCGCATCATTTTATATCCCGGGTCAGTTTCAAACGCGCACGCTCCGTGGCATCGGAAACCAAATACAGCAACAGCGCATCACTTGGCGCCCCCTGTGCCAAGTTGACGGTCACACTGCCGCCGTCGTCCATTGTCATGTCATGGAGACGCTGCTCAGAGGCCAGACGGATATGCCAGTCCCCTTCATAGGCCTCACTAAAGAGAAAATACCGGCGGCTGTCAAGGTGGTTGGAACCCGGGTCATGCAGCCTCTAATGAAGCACGAGGATCATTTTGAATTTCAGGGTTGAGCCACACCGGACCCACCGGCGTCCAGTTACGGGTCTCACCG
>NZ_NRSM01000015.1 GCF_016584105.1 Ectothiorhodospira shaposhnikovii
GCATCGAAAGCCGTGCCGGAGAACGGCCAAAATAGGCAGCCAGGGATCTGGCCGCGTAGATATAGCTCTGCTGGGTCCGCGGTGAAAAACCACGCTGGCACATCGCATCCAGCATCTGGCGGCGTAAGGGTGTCATCACTGATCTCCTCTCAAATGTCAGGGCAAACATGGCCCTGAAGAGAGTCTTGATGATCAGTGCAATTTACGCAGGTAAGGACGGAGAAAGCTGCCGCGAATGCGGCTTAGTTCAACGCCCAAAGCAGCGGCGCGTTTACGCGTCCGACTGCCTTTGATTGTGTACGCCCGGCATGGGCATGAACTGATGGGGTGAAAGTCCCCTGTAGGAGTACCTGTGATGTCCACACTGTGGACCAACGTAACTACTAGCCGACGGCAAGGGCAGCCCCGTGAGGGTCTGTCTGGAGGAAGCCCGAGCGCAAAAGTGCGAGCCGACGGACAGAAATCGCATATAAGGCTCAGTCCCCGGGCGAGTCAGCACAAGGTGACAAAGCCCATCAGGTGCAGGGGATAGGGTAAATGCGGCGGTTGTGCACTGAAAGTTCATGTCCTTATCCGGGGAGATCTGTTCCGCATGCGGCCCGTGCCGCCATGGGAGTCGAACTGAGGCCCAGTCCGAAAGGACTGGATACGCCATCGAACCCTACCGTGGCTGTGGTCGCCATGGGAACCGGACTGAGGGCCAGCCCGAAAGGGCTGGGCATCCCACCGGACCCTACCGCGACCCGGGCAGCGCGTCCAACGGCAACGTTCGACGTGACGGAGCAGAGGTCAGCCGAGGCCATAGTAATCGCACGCCCGTGGACGGGCTTCGCGGTGAAGGGCCGAACATGAGAAGACAAGGCGGAGCCGTGGATTGCTCGCACGCGTCGTCGAACCCGTCCGGGGGAGACGCGTCGCGGCGTGATACCACGCAGCCAGCCTTGCACGACGACCTGATGGAGCGGGTGCTGGCAAGCGAGAACATGCGACGGGCATGGAAGCGGGTGAAAGCCAACAGGGGCGCCCCCGGTGTCGATGGGATGCACATCGAGGACTTCCCTGAGTTCGCACGTTCGAACCTGCCGGTCATCCGCCAAGCCTTGCGTGATGGCACGTACCGGCCACAACCGGTGCGACGAGTGACCCTTCCCAAACCCGATGGGGGCGAGCGACTGCTTGGCATCCCGACGGTGACGGATCGGGTCATTCAACAGGCCATGGCGCAAGCTCTGGGGCCGATCTTCGATCCAGGATTCTCGGATTCGAGTTTCGGCTTCCGACCCGGACGCTCCGCCCATGGAGTACTGAGACGGATACAAACCCATATCGCTGATGGCTACCGCATCGCCGTCGATCTGGACTTGGCGAAGTTCTTCGACACGGTCCAGCACGACATCCTGATGGCCCGAGTGGGCCGCAAGGTACGCGATAAACGACTGTTGGCGTTGATCGGCGAGTATCTGCGGGCGGGTGTGCGGGTCGGGGATACTCTTGAGGCAACGGTGATCGGGACACCCCAGGGTGGTCCCCTGTCGCCCTTGCTGGCCAATATCCTTTTGGATGACCTGGACAAGGAACTGGAAGCGCGAGGGCATCGGTTCGTCCGGTATGCGGACGACCTGCTGATCCTTGTGCGGAGCCACCGCGCCGGGGAACGGGTCATGGCGAGCGTGTCTCGCTTCCTGACCGGCACCCTCAAGCTGGTGGTCAATCCGCACAAGAGCCGCGTGGTCAGGACCAACGACTGCCAATTCCTGGGATTCACCTTCCGGGGAACCAAGCTGCGATGGTCCGAGCGCGCCTATCAGGACTTCCGTCACCGGTTGCGAAAGCTCACCGGCCGGAGCTGGGGCGTGTCCATGGACTGCCGGCTCAAGACGCTGACGGAATATGTCCGTGGTTGGATGGGCTACTTCGGCATCTCGGACTACTATCGGCCTATTCCCGAGCTGGACCACTGGCTGCGAAGACGTATCCGCATGTGCTACTGGAAACAGTGGCGCGGGGTGCGAAACCGTATCCGCCACCTGCTGGCCCTGGGAACGCCAAAACGCGCCGCCATCTGGACAGGCATGAGCTCCAAAAGCTACTGGCACCTGTCCCGATCCCTCGGCACCCAGACCGGGATGACCAATGACTGGCTGAAACGCCAGGGCTTGATCAGCATCCGCGATCAATGGATGAAAGCGCATGGTTATACCTGAAATCGTCGTGTGCTCCCTTCTTGTGAACCGCCTGGTGCGGACCCGCATGCCAGGTGGTGTGGGGAGGGCGGGCTAAACACCCGCCCTTACCCGATTAGGCTCATTTTCCGAACTAAACTGAATTATGGTCATAGAATCTGAGACCAAGTTAAGTATTTTCTCTTTCTTTTTAGTAATAACATTTTCCGACTCACCTCCGAGCGAATCCAAGAGAGTCAATTGACTCTCCATTAAGTCGGATGTGGCGATCCGCTTCTTTATAATGCTTGCAACTTCTTTGGGGGTGTATGCCTTGCCTTCTGTAGGCTCGCTGCACCAAATTGGCTCCGCTGTAGTATCGTCAAAATAGATATAATGTTGTTCATTATCACCATAAATTGAAGGACAATCATTTACGTCCGCCAATCTTAGTAAGCCCAAATCTGGTTCTTTTTTATAAAGCTCTTCCCTGCCAAATAGCATTGGACAAGCATAATAAACTAATGCCCCATCATTTCTATTGAGGTTATATAAAAGCTCATGTTGAGAGAAACCTGTTTTGACATTTTTTTGAGTATCAAGTGAGACTCTATAGTGAGGCCTTGAGGTTACTTGCGAGGGTGTATGACGCATCCGATTTTGGAGAACTTTTACTACCTTATATTGCAGAAAGTAACCAAAGAAGAAATTCGATAAGTCATAACCATCATCTAGAGCACTTTTTTTCAGTTTCCTGAAAAGCTCGTCCTCACTTAACTCGGTCCTTACAAAAGCCTGATCAAAGCCAACAAAACATTCTTTTTGAGGTGAATATTTGTAGAAATTGAACGATCCGTTACCCAAGCCAAATGTATCCCTAAACAGGCTAAGCATTGGGTGGTGAAAGTGCATTTCTAATACGGTTTCATTGATGCTCATTTTATTCCCACTTTCCGTACTGTGATTTGGAGCCTAACATATAAGCGTTTATCCGCTGTGCGCAGCATGGCGGATAAACGTCTGTTGGACGAAGCCATGTACCGCACATCTTTATAATGGGGATTGTATTTTTGGCGGTGGGCCAGGCAGGCCATGAGCGGCGCTTTGGCAGGTGTGGATTACCTGTGCGGGTTCCTTCGGCCACTGTGGAGCCATGCTGGGGGATCCTTGGCAAGTGTGTTTTCAATGAACATAGCCTGATTGTTGGCCCGGTTTCAATGTTTTGCCCGCACTCAGCCCCGGCCTTTCCGGAGGCCGTTGTCAGCCTGCTCCGTCACCCGCTATTTTTCAATCACTTAACATCGTCGTACCTCGAGCGTGGGACATGGGACAGGACGCGATATTTCGGCAATGACATGCAAACGACCTTTCCGGCATCGGGGACAAGGATACCCGGACGCTTCCTTGCGCGGCGCGGCGGTGGCTGCCGGTGGACGCGCCATCGATAATGCCCTCCTGACCTGATCAAGCTTTTGACGGCGGCACCGATTGGCCAAAAAGCCGTAATGGCGCACCCGCATCAAACCCTTGGGAAGGATGTGTTGCAAAAAACGGCGCACAAATTCTTCCCCCGACAATACCATCACCTTGCGCTGTTCCGTCCGATAGTCCTTGTAGGTGAAGTGAACACCGTCCTCATCTACCTTCACAATCCTCTGGTGGGTGATGGCAATGCGGTGTGTGTAGCGGCCCAGGTAGTCCACCACCGTTGCACCCCGGTTCAGGCAGGCCTTGGTGTAGACGTTCCACGATTCCCGCATCAGTGCATCCAGCACACGGTCGACTTCTCCCGGGTGGCTCACCCGCGACAACGCACCGCTGGCGGCCGCCTGTCTCAGGGCAGACACCATCAGGCCGCGAAACCGTCTTGACAGCGGGGGGGGCGTGGCGTACGCATGTCGCAGGCCGTGGATCCCCACCGACTTGCTCACCCCGGCGCGGCGGCGACAGCGGCCAAACAGGCGCTGTGCTGAACTCACGCCAATGTGATGCTGCGGTTGGAACGTATGTGGAAACAGCCACACACGCGGGCGGCTGCAGCGCCACAACCTCGCTGACCCGCAATCCACAGCCATAGCACACCTCCAGCAACATCCTGTGCTTGGGGTTGTCACACGCCTTGATGATGCGCGCCACAACGCAAGATTTCCCCTCTGCCGGCCGGGTTGCAGTTCCCTCCACCCGGGCCTAGTCTCATTGCTCATGAGCGAGCAGCTATGGCCTCCCAGCGAATACCACGCGCAGATCGAACGTCTGCGTGCCGCCATCGGTGACGCCATCTATCTGGTGGAGCTGGTCCCAAGCCCCATGCAGCTGGGGGTTCGCGTCCATGGGGCACCCCGGATCCTGCTGGATGTGATGGATTTCCCCCGGCCGGATCCGGCCCGGGGTCTGAATCCGCATTTCATCCTGCTGGACGATGGGCGGGGCATCAATCTGGGGCGCATCGCCCGTATCAGTCGGCGCCCCTTCGATCCCGCCCCCAAGGATCTGCTGTATCTGGGGGGACGTGTACAGCAGCAACGCCTGTTCGGGCCACGACGCCTGTCCCGGGCCTTCATCCACCATCAGACGCGATTGGCCCTCGGTCGGCTGCTGGGGCATCCCGACCCTCGGGAGCCATGATCAGCAACACCTGCCCCGGTGCCACCTGGGCCCCTTCCCGGCAGAGGATGCGGCTGACGGTGCCCCGGATCTCGCTAGCTACGGTGATTTCCATCTTCATGGATTCCAGCACCAGCAGGGGCTGGCCCGCTTCCACCCGGTCCCCCTCCCCCACCTCCAGGGCCCAGAGACTGCCGTGGACATGGGCCTCCACCGCCACCTCGCCATCCGCCAGTACAGGCCCCTCGGCCACGTCCACCGGGGGGTCGGCCTCCACGGTGTAGTGGGCCTGACCGCTCTCGATCCAGCGTCGCCGTTCTGCCTCGAAGGCGGCCTGTTGACGGTCCTTGAAGGCCTGGATCTCCTCGCGGTGGGTTTCCAGAAAGTGGTTGTAGCGGGCCAGGGAGAAGGTGGTTTCCTCGATCAGCAGACGCAGCCCGCCCTCGGGGAACACATCCCGCATGTGCAGCAGTTCGTCTTCGGAGACTTCATAGAAACGGATCTGATCAAAAAAGCGCAGCAGCCAGGGCTGCTGGAATTCGGGGGTGACCTTGTAGCGGTTCCAGATGGGCAGGGTTCGGCCTACGAACTGATACCCGCCCGGCCCTTCCATGCCGTAGATGCACAGGTAGGAACCGCCGATGCCCACCGCATTTTCCGGCGTCCAGGTGCGGGCCGGGTTGTATTTGGTGGTGACCAGGCGGTGACGGGGGTCCACCGGGGTGGCCAGGGGGGCGGACAGGTAAACGTCCCCCAGGCCCATGACCAGGTAGGAGGCATCGTAGACAATGCGCTTGACCTCGGCCTCGCTTTCCAGACCGTTGATGCGGCGGATGAACTCGATGTTGCTGGGGCACCAGGGGGCATCCCGGCGAACCGATTGCATGTACTTGCGGATGGCCAGTCGGGTCTGGCTGTCGTCCCAAGCCAGGGGTAGATGGATGATGCGGGAAGGCAGTTCGGCGGCGGACAGGTCCCTCAGTTCCGCTTCCGCCGCTTCCAGGATCTGCATCAGGGCGGACAGGGGCAGAGCGCCGGGGTCGTAGTGAATCTGCAGGCTGCGTACCCCGGGGGTCATTTCCAGGATGCCGGTGATGCGCTGTTCCCCCAGCCATTCCAGCAGGGCCTGCACGCGGAAGCGAAGGTTCAGATCCAGCATCATCGGGCCGTATTCCACCAGCAGGTAGCGGTCGCCGGCGGGGCGGTAGGTGACCCCCAGGGGGTGGGCCGGTGCCGGCCGTTCCCGCAGCACCGGGGAGGTGATGATCACCGGATCGAGCGTGATCCGCGCGGGGCGTGCCGGTTTGTGGATGGCCACCTCGTGGTTGACCGCCATACGGTTGGCCGCGTCCATGTCCACGGGGATGAACTGCAGGGTGTCGCCGGGCCTGAGTTGGCCCAGTTTCCACAGGTCGGCGGTGATCACGGTGGCGGGACACACGAAGCCCCCCAGACTGGGGCCGTCCGGGCCCAGGATCACCGGCATGTCGCCGGTGAAGTCCACCGCGCCGATGGCGTAGGCGTTGTCATGGAGATTGGAGGGATGCAGACCCGCTTCACCGCCATCCGTCCGGGCCCAGCGGGGTTTCGGGCCGATCAGGCGCACGCCGGTGCGGCTGGAGTTGTAGTGCACTTCCCAGCGGGCATCGAAAAAGTCCGCCATGTCCTCGGTGGTGAAGAAGTCCGGAGCCCCGTGGGGGCCGTAGATACAGTGGAGTTCCCAATGACGGCCATATTCGGGGATGGCCGCCACGGGCAGGGGTCGGGGGGGCTGGTCAGCCGCCTCGCCCAGATGGAGGATGTCTCCCCGCCGCAGGCTCCGGCCACCATGCCCGCCCAGTTGCCCCAGGGTGAAGGTGGCACGACTGCCCATGTGCAGGGGCACATCCAGACCACCCCGGAACAGCAGATAGGTCCGCGCCCCGGCTCCGCTGAGGGTGCCCACCTTCAGCACCTGACCGCGACGCACGTTCACCGGTTGCCAGTAGGGTACCGGTTGCCCCTCCAGGGTGGCGGTCATGAAAGCCCCGGTAAGGGCGATCACCGCGTCGGTATTGAAGCTCAGGGTGGGTCCGCTCACGGTGAGTTCAAGTCCCGCCGCCCGTTCCGTGTTGCCCAGTAACCGGTTGCCCAGCCGGAAGGCCAGGCTGTCCATGGGACCGGAGGGCGGCATGCCGATGTGCCAGTAACCCACCCGCCCCGGATAGTCCTGCACCGTGGTCTGGGTGCCGGGGTGCAGGACCTCCACGGTGGCCGCCTGATAGGTCAGCCGCCCCAGATGGGCGGTGGTCTGGCGGCCCGCCTGGAATACCGGATCGGCGGCCACCTGGCGCAGGTATTCCAGGTTGGTTTCCAGGCCGTGGAGACGGGTATCCGCCAGGGCGTCCCGCAGGTGCTCCAGGGCACTGGCCCGGTCTTCGCCGTGGACGATGATCTTGGCGATCATGGGGTCGTAATGGGGCGAGATGCAGCTGCCTCGCTCCACCCAGGTGTCCACCCGGGCGGACGCCGGAAACTGCGCCTCGGTGAGCAGGCCGCTGGCGGGCTGGAAGGCCTTGCCCGGGTCCTCTGCATAAAGCCGTACCTGGATGGCATGGCCCCGGGGGGATGCGGGCCGCAACTGTTCCAGATCCGGCAGGTCGCCGGCCGCGCCCCGTACCATCCACTCCACCAGATCCACGCCGGTGACCTGCTCGGTGACACCATGTTCCACCTGCAACCGGGTGTTCACTTCCAGGAAATGGAAATCCCCGCTGTCCGCATCCAGGATGTATTCCACCGTGCCCGCCGAACGGTAGCTGACCGCCCGCCCCAGGGTCTCGGCGGTTTCCAGCAGGCGTTGCCGCACGCCCGGGTCCAGGTTGGGGGCCGGGGTTTCCTCCACCACCTTCTGGTTGCGCCGCTGCAGGGAGCAGTCCCGCTCTCCCAGGGCGATCACCTGCCCCCGGCCATCCCCGAACAGCTGCACCTCGATGTGACGGGCGTGGCGGACGTATTTCTCCAGAAAAAGGCCGCTGTCGGAGAAGTGATTACGGGACAGACGCTGCACTGATTCGAAGGCATCCCGCAAGGTCCGTGGGTCGTGGCAGAGCTGCATGCCGATGCCGCCACCACCGGCGGTGCTCTTGAGCATCACCGGGTAGCCGATGGCGGCGGCCTCGGCGGCGGCGTGGTCAGCGTCCCGCAACAGGCCCGAACCCGGCAGCATGGGCACCCCGCTGTCCCGGGCCAGGGACCGGGCGGTGTGCTTGAGGCCAAAATCCCGGATCTGCCGGGGCGTGGGGCCGATGAAGGCCATGCCGGCGGCCTCGCAGGCCTCGGCAAAGGCGGCGTTTTCCGACAGGAAGCCATAGCCCGGGTGGATGGCCTGGGCCCCGCTTTCCCGGGCGGCCGCCAGGATGCGGCCCTGGTCCAGGTAGGAGGCGGTGGCGGCGGCCTCGCCGATGTTCATTGCCATGTCGGCCTGGCGCACGTGCAGGGAGTGGCGATCCGCCTCGCTGTAGACGGCCACGGACCGTATGCCCATGCGTTTGAGGGTGCGGATGATGCGACAGGCGATGGCGCCGCGGTTGGCGATCAGAACCGTGGTGAACATGGCGTAGGTGTGCTCCGATGACAGGGTGGCGGGCCGTCCCGCCGGAAAACGTGCCGCCCGGGGTCGTCCCCGGGGGAGGGGTTGTCAGTCCCAGATGATCATTTCCACGGGGGTGGGGTTGTAGGCGTTGCAGGGATTGTTGAGCTGGGGGCAGTTGGATACCAGCACGATCACGTCCATCTCCGCCCGCATCTCCACATATTTGCCGGCTTCCGAGATGCCGTCCTCAAACCGCAGGCCGCCCTCCGGGGTCAGGGGCACGTTCATGAAGAAATTGATGTTGGGCACCAGGTCCCGCTTGGTCAGCCCGTAGTGGTTGCCCGCCAGGGCGGTGAGGAAGCTGTCCCGGCAGTTGTGCATGGGTTTCTTTTCCAGGGCATAACGCACCTGATTGGATTCCGCCGCACAGGCCCCGCCCAGGGTGTCGTGGCGTCCGCAGGTATCGGCGGTGAGGGTGAGCATCGTCCGGCCCAGGTTGGACAGCAGCCGGGAACCGGCGGTGAGATAGACGTTGCCCTGGGCACGGATGGTGTGGACGGCGCTGTAGTGCTCTCCGGTGGGATGTTCCAGGCTGTAGAACAGGGTATCCGCGGCCTGGTTGCCTTCCAGATCCACGATGCGCAGGGTCTGGCCCTGCCCGAGTTCGTGCAGCCACGCCTCGCCGGCGGGCACCACCCGACGCAGGCGGGCCTGTCCGGGGTCCAGGGGGCTTTCGATCAGGGTCTGTCCGTTCATGATGATCACTCCTGGCAGTACATGATGGCCGTGTTGGCATAGGCGCGGCGATTTTCGGGGCGGGCGTTGACGCATTCATCCTCGTCGGGATTCACCGGCGGGCCGCGATGGATGGACAGTTCCACGGCGCCGGGCCGGTATTCCCCGGCCGGGTCCATGGGATGGGGGGCGGTGTTGAGCACCACCAGGGTATCCATCTCCGCCCGCAGGGCCACGTGGCTCCCGGGTCGGCGGTGATGCCGGTCAAAGTGCAGCCGACCGTTCTCATCGGCGTAGACCTTGCTGAAAAAGTTCAGGTTGGGGACCAGGTCGCGGGGTCCCAGGCCCCACTTGGCCAGTTCGATGAGGAACAGTTCCCGGCCGCTGCGATGGAAGGCATTGCGGTGTTCCTGGTAGCGGTGCTCGCCGTACCGGTGGCGGATGATGTCGTCGTCGGTGATGCCGCCGAGGGTGTCGTGCCAGCCCAGGCTGTCCTCCACGATGGACAGCATCACATGGCCCATGTCCGAGTAGAGCATGTGCCCCCGGGTGAGCCGGGAGGTGTGCTGGCCCTTGAAGGTGTCCGGGGCGTTGTAGCGCTCCAGGGGGTTGGCGGGGTTGTAGAGCAGCATGGAAACATTGGCGTGGCCGGTCTTGTCCTCCAGCCGCAGGATGAATCCGCGGCGGATGACCAGGGACCAGTAACGTCCGCCGGGGACAGTTTCCTGATGCACCGGTGGCGGGAGTGTCTGTGTCATGGTCAGGCCTCCGTGTGGGGCGGGGTTTGTGGTGAGAGGGGCGCCGACTCCGGCACCCCGATGGCGGTACGGATGTCCTCGTAGACCTGCCGGTCGGTCTGGCCCAGGGGGATGTCGTAGGTGATTCTGGCGCCGTAGGCCCCGGGGGCATGGGGGTCGTGGCGCAGCTTGTCGAACACCAGTAGCCGGGTGCCCAGGTAAAACCCTTCCTTGAGATCGTGGGTGATCATGAACACCGTCAGGCCGGTGCGGCGCCACAGGTCCAGGATCAGGGCGTGCATGTCCTTGCGGATGCCCGGGTCCAGGGCACCGAAGGGCTCGTCCAGCAGCAGCACCCGGGGACGCTTCACCAGGGCCTGGGCAATGGCCAGACGCTGCTGCATGCCCCCGGAAAGTTCGGCGGGATATTTGTCCAGGGCACCCTCCAGGCCCACCGCGCAGAGCATGTCCCGGGCTTCGTCCCTGGCGTGGCGCCGGGCCCGTCCCAGAAGACGACCGGTGAAGGGGGCGGCGGCGAACTCCAGACCCGCCATGACGTTACCCAGCACCGTCATGTGGGGAAACACGGAATAGCGCTGGAACACGACGCCACGGTCAGGCCCCGGTTCCGCCGGCAGCGGTCGGCCATCCATGAGGATATGTCCCCGGCTGGGGGCTTCCTCCCCCAGGAGCAGCCGCAGGAAGGTGGTCTTGCCGCAGCCTGAGGCCCCCACCACGGTGACGAATTCGCCGGCCTTCACCTGCAGGTCGATGCGCTCCAGCACCACGTCGTGGCCGTAGGACTTCCACACCTTGTCGAAATGAATGGCTGCGGTCATGCCGGTGCCCTCCCCCCCCGATACCAGGGAAACAGCCTGCGGGTGAGCACCCGCAACAGCAGGTCGAAGGCAAAGGCCAGCAGGGTGATCCAGACCACGTAGGGCAGGATGGTTTCCATGTCCAGGTAACGACGCACCAGGAAGATGCGATATCCCAGTCCTTCGGTGGCGGCGATGGCCTCGGCGGCAATGAGGAACAGCCAGGCGGACCCCAGGGCCAGGCGGGTGGCGTCCAGCAACCGGGGCATGACCTGGGGCAGTACCACCCGCAGGATGATCTGCCAGGTGGAGGCCCCCAGGGTCTGGGCCTTGATGAGCTGTTCCCGGGGCAACTGTTCCACCCGCTGCTGTAGATCGCGGATCAGGAAGGGGGCCACGCCGAAGATGATCAGCATCACCTTGGACAGCTCCCCTACCCCGAAAACGATGAACAGGATCGGCAACAGGGCCAGGGGCGGGATCATGGACAGCACCACCAGAAAGGGTGACAGGGTACGGTGCACCACCGGAATCAGGCCGGTGACGATGCCGATGATCAGTCCCATGAGGGCACTGATGCCCACCCCCAGGCCCAGGCGAATCAGGCTGGCGGCGGTGTCGCTCCACAGCAGGATGTCGCCGGTGCGCCGGTTTTCCTCCGTGGCCAGGCGCAGGAAGGATTCTCCCAGGGTGAGCAGGGAGGGCAGCAGCGGATCATTGGGATTCTCCGCCAGCCGCAGGGCCGAGGCGATGCCGTAGGCCAGCAACACGCCCACGAACGGCAGGGCGGTCAGCAGCACCGACCCCACCCGTCCCGGCTGGCGATTGATCAGACGTTTCATGCGGGTACGCTCCCCGTCGGGTCCGGTGCCCGTGGCGGTGCCCCGAACGGGCCCGCCACGGGACATCATCACAGTTCGCCGTCCGCCGCCATGCGCATGAAGGAGGCATCAAAGCGCAATCTGACGTTATCGGGACTGCCCAGGACCGAACCGTCCGGGAAGGCGATGCCGACGAAGTCGGCGCTGGCGGCACGCTCCCCCAGCAGACCGTGCTGGAAGGCAAACTGGCGTACCTTTTCCATGGTTTCCATGGGCTGGGGGCCGGTGATGAACGCCACCGCCTCGGACGGATCGTGGAAGAAGGTGGTGGAGGCCAGCTGGGCCTCGTAGCCGGCCAGGTCGGTGCCCGCCGCATCGCCCATGGCAGCGCGGGCCTGGCGGGCGGCCTCATCCTCGCCGAACATGCGCGCCATGATCTCGTACCAGGCCCCCACCAGGGCCTTGCCGAAGCGGGGATTGGCCTCCAGCACGGCCGTGTTCACCCCGAGCATGTCGATGATCTCACCGGGGATGCGGGATGAGTCGAAGACCACATGGGCACCGGGCTGGCGGCGGATTTCCTCCAGCTGGGGGTTCCAGGTGACCGCCGCCTGCACGCCGCGACTCTGGAAGGCGGCGACGATGTCCGCATCCGAGGTGTTCACCACCCGGATGTCCCGCTCGCTCATGCCCACGCTGTCCAGGGCCCGGGCCAGCAGGTAATGGGAAACGGACAGTTCCACCAGATGGACCCGTTGCCCCCGGATGGATTTCAGGTCGTCACTGCCCTTGAGCACCACACCATCATTGCCGCTGGAAAAGTCGCCGATGATCAGGGCGGTGGTGTCCACCCCGCCGGCGGCGGGGATGGTGAGGGCGTCCATGTTGGTGAGGGTCACCCCGTCGAACCGGCCGGCGGTGTAGAGGTTGATGGACTCGATGTAGTCGTTGATCTGCACCACGTCGATGGTGATGCCGTACTTGTCGGCCCATTTGTCGATGATGCCTTCGGCCGCCCCGTAGCCCCAGGGCATCCAGCCCACGTAGATGCTCCAGGCGATGCTGAAGCGGTCACGCTCTCCGGCCAGGGTGTATCCCGGCAGAATCAGGCTCAGGCACAGGGTGGCCACCGCGAGCGCGGCGGGCAGGCGGCGGTGAAGTCGTCGGGTGGGTCTGGACATGGTCTCTTCCTCAGGCTGACGGTGAAACAGGGCACAGGAGCATCACGATGGATCTCCCGGGCTTTTGTCCCGCCGTGTAACCCCCAGGAAGAGGAGGTCGGCAACTCTCGGACCAGTCACCCGCCATGCGGCGGGCCGGAACCCTAGTCACCCATTGGTATTCCAGGTTGTCGGTATGTTCAGTTACAGGGTGTATTCAACGGTTTTGATTGCGTGATATCTCCTGTTCTTGGAAGTTATGAAAGCAAGCAGGATGCCAGAAGCCGTTACCCTTTAAATCCAAGGGCTTATTTGTTTTCAGGGGGATGGGTGGTGCTCTTGCTGCTTCAGGATGGTGCGTGCCGGCGGGTTTTTGCTTCAGGTCAGTGCATGGCCCCGTGGATTCCCGCTTTCGCGGGAATGACGTTTTTTGGGGATCTTCCGGGGCGGGGTCTCCGTGGGTTTCCGCTGGCGCGGGAACGTGATATCCAGGTGGTGCTGGTCACCGTTCCCGCTCCGGCCCCGCTGCGACTGCGCAATGCCCAGTCCTACGACACGCTGGCGTCGGAATTGGGCATCCCTCTGGAAAACAAGGCATTGGCCCACATACTGTCCCGGGATAAACTGAAAGCCGATCCCATACATCCCAATGCCGATGGTTACCGATTGCTGGCCGAACACATCATGCAGGTACTGATCCAGTCCGGCGCGCTCTGAGGTCTTGCCCCGATGTTGATCAAGCCATCCATGACAGCCGTCACATGGGGCCTGGAACCCGCTTGATGACCAGGCTACGCCTCTTCCTGTGCTGTGCCGTGGCAATGCCCATGGGCATACACGCCGCCCAGGGGCTTCACCGGTCGTGGCGATGACAGCCCCAGTTGGCCACCCAATGCCAGGGAAACCCGAACGTCCATCACGTTCGCACGGAGATTTTAGGGAATGCTCAAACCCGGGTCGGGGATGTCGTGAAGCATGGATGGCTGGGGGACGGCGTGTGCCATGCCCCAGCCATCATCCGGCTTCCTGTTTCAGTACCGCTTTTCCATGCCCCTGCGGGATGCTGAAAACATGCCTTACGGCAAGGCGGGGAAGGTGATGCTGGGCATCTCGCCGGTCAGGGCATGGAGGAAGGCCACCAGATCATCCACCACATCCTCTTGCAGTTTACGCCCCAGCATCTGTTCTCCCATCAGCTGAACCGCATCGTGCAGATTGTCCACGCTGCCGTTATTGAAATAGGGATAGGTCACTGCCACGTTACGCAGCGTCGGGGTGCGGAAGGCGAAACGGTCCCGTTCATCGCCGGTCACGACGAAACGCCCCTCATCGGTGGAGCCTGGAAGCTCGAAGCGATGGAAGCGGCTGTCCGACAGATTGGCTCCACGGTGACAGGCAATGCAGCCATTGCCCACGAACGCAGCCATACCGCGTTTCTGCTGCGCGGTCATGGCGTTGTCATCCCCCCGCAGGTAGCGGTCAAAAGGTGAATTCGGCGTATTCAGGGTGCGCTGGAAACTGGCCAGGGCCTTGGCCACGTTCTCGGCGGTCAACGGCTTGGCCTCTCCGGGAAAGGCTTCGCGGAAACGCTCCTGATACACATCGAAACTGGCCAGTTGCTGCAGGGCATCCCCCAGGTCCATGGCCATCTCGATTTCGGCCTGGATGGGTCCCAGGGCCTGCCCTTCCAGATCAGGCTCACGCCCGTCCCAGAACTGGGCTTCCAGGAAGCCGGAATTGAGCACCGTGGGCGTGTTGCGCTCCCCTACCTGGCCATCATGCCCCACCGCCCTGGGGATGCGGTCAGACCACCCCAACGCCGGGTTGTGACAGGTGGCGCAACTGATGACCCCGCTGGCGGAGATGCGAGGCTCAAAAAACAACATCTTGCCCAACTCCACTTTCTCAGGAGTGAGCGAATTGTGGGAAGGTAACGGAGGCAGGGCCGGCAAGGGCTCGAAATAGCGCTTGTAGCTTTCAAATTCATCCGCCTGAACGGAACCTGTCCCCGCCACACAGATCAGCACTGCAATGGGTACCGACCTGCGGATGGCCTGCATGATGCGGTTCATGGCTTTCTCCTGTTGACTCGCCGTGGTCTAATCTAATTAGAATGATTCTAGATTTAGACCCCTTTTCCTGGTCCTGCAACCGATTCCGCCCCGTTTGCGTCAAAACCATGAGCCTCATCAAAAAACCGTCTTAACAGCAACACGAGATTGAACATGGCCCGTCTAACCTACCCGATCCCTCCCCCTTCCGAAATTACCCCGAAGGAGGTTCATGCACAGCGTCGACGTTTCCTGAAGCAGGCCGGCGGCCTGCTGCTCACCACGGCGGCACCGTTACTCTCCGCGGCCCCGGCCTGGCAGGCTGACATGATCAGGGCGCCGCAGGGGCCTTTTTCAACGGATGAGCCACTGACCGACCCTGCCATGGCCGCCGGCTACAATAATTTCTTCGAATTCGGCACCGGCAAGGAAGACCCGAAACGACACGCCCACCGGCTCCGTACCCATCCCTGGTCGGTTGCCATCGGCGGCGAGGTCGGCAGGCCCGGCCGCTATACCCTGGAGGACATCCTCGCCCCCCACGGTCTTGAAGAACGGATTTATCGTCTTCGCTGCGTGGAGGGATGGTCCATGGTGATACCCTGGGTCGGTTTCCCCCTGGGAGACCTGCTCAAGCGGTTTGAGCCTACCTCCCGCGCAAAGTATGTGCTGTTTGAAACCCTTCATGATCCCGATCAGATGCCTGGGCAACGCAGTCGCATACTGGACTGGCCCTACCAGGAAGGGTTGCGCATTGATGAAGCCATGCATCCGCTGACCCTCCTGGCCGTGGGGATGTATGGGGATGTCATGCCCAATCAGAACGGTGCCCCGTTGAGACTGGTGGTACCCTGGAAGTACGGCTTCAAGAGCATCAAATCCATTGTCCGCATTCACCTGCAGGAGGAACAGCCGGTCAGTTCCTGGACAGCCCGGCAACCGGCGGAGTACGGCTTTTATGCCAACGTGAACCCGGAAGTCCGTCATCCGCGCTGGCGGCAGGCCACGGAGCGACGCATCGGTGAAAGTGGCCGTCGTCGCACGGAGTTGTTCAACGGCTATGGGGAACTGGTGGCAGACCTCTATGCCGGCATGGATCTGCACCGCCACTTCTGATGCGATTCACGTCACGACAGATCATCCCTGGATTCAGGCTGGCCATGTTCATCGGGGCCGCCCTGCCCCTTGTGTGGCTGGGTGGCTCCTGGCTGGCGGGGACACTCGGAGTGATACCGGAAGAACGGCTACTGCACGAACTGGGGCGCTGGGGACTGTATCTGCTGCTGGCCACCCTGGCACTGGGACCGGCCTTTCGGCTGACCGGTTGGCCGGGCTTCCCGGCGGTGCGCCGGGCCATGGGGTTATGGGCCTTCACCTACCTGCTGCTGCACGTCCTGGTCTGGATGATGATGATCCAGGGCGGGTCCTGGTCTTTCATGGTCGCCGAAGTTCAGGAGCTCAGGCACCTTCAGACAGGTCTGCTGGCCTGGGTGATGCTGGTGCCGCTGGTGCTGACCTCGGTGAACAGGGCCAGGGACTGGCTGGGGCGAGAGCGCTGGCAGCGGCTGCACCGACTGGCCTATGTCTCGGCGGCGGGCGGTATTCTCCATTACTGGATGGTATCCCGGGTGATCGAAACCGAGCTCATCGTGCTGGGTTTGATATTCGGCGCCCTGGTGGTATTCAGGCTGGCGGAAGGCTGGAACTTTTCATCCTCCGGCCACTGAAATCTTCTGACGACTGACGACTGACGACAACTTGTCGGCACTTTGCCAGATGAAGCCTCCTGGCGTCGCCCTGCCCCCAATACCGTCATGACCGTCCTTTTCTACCGTCACTCCCGCGAAAGCGGGAGTCCAGAATTACCACCCTGCCCCTCCATGGATTCCCGCTTTCGCGGGAATGACGTGGGTGAACAAGGTTCAGTCCGGCAAGACCCGACGTGCCCGTACCAGGCTGCGGTACCAGTCACGGCGGGGAGTGGGAACCACCGGCGGCCGCAGACTCAGCAGACTGATGCGAGGCATCTCCTCCACGTGACTCTGGGAAATCATGCTCAGCACCTGCGGACGGGCACCATAGGTTTCGATCAGGAAGTCCCGGGCAGCGTCCGTGAGCCTGACCCGGTAGTGCTTGACCAGGGCCAGGGCCAGGCGCTCCGCCGCACGACTCATGTCCTGCTCCACGTCCACCGCCATGGCCTCGCCCAGAATACGCTTTTCCTGGGCACTCATGCCCGGCTCCAGACTGCCCAGATAGCTGGCATGGGTCGCCCCCACGCCGCGCTGAATCTCGGGGCGGGACAGACCCATGTGCGGCTCCAGGGCCAGGGCCACCTCCACGGCCAGTTGCCGGGCACCGTCCAGGGTCAGGGCCCTTCGACGTCCATCCCGACGGGTAAAGAATCGCCGGCCCCGCTTTTCCAGATGTTCACCGTGGAGATAGTTCACCAGATGCTGGCACACCGCCTCGCGGGCATCTTCATCCAGGCTGATCACCTTCTCCACGATACGCAGACCCTGCCGGCCAGGCCCAACCCTGAGTTGCTCGGAGGCATCAAGATCACGGGAGGTCAGCGCCTCCCAGGACTCCGACGCCCTGAGCATTTCCGCATGAACACGTCCCACCTCCTGAAAGGCTTCGTGGGCGGTGCGGTACAGACGCAGTGCCGTGGCCAGGTTCTCGGCCAGACGACGCAGATCACCACGGGATGCCGTGCCATCCTCCATCTGCCCCCTGCTGAGTTCGTTCACCAGGGTGGCCAGTTCATCCAGTGCCTGTACCACGCGATCCACCAGCAGATGGGAAGACAACCCCTCCGGCACCTCCTGATAGGCCAGAAGATCCACTTCCACCAGCCAGGAGGCCAGGGCACGAATCCGGTTGCTGGCCGCGGCCTGGGCAATGCGATAGCGGCTCCGCGCCGCCTCCATCTGGTCCAGTGCCCCCGCCAGCCTCCACTTGCCCGTATAGCTGAACATGAGCATGGGAATCTCGCGCCCGTTGATCAACTCGAACGCCAGTACCAGCATGGCTTCCACGTCGGCGGTGGTCATGAGCAGGGGGTTGTCCTGCTCGATGGCGGCCATGACCCTTTCCAGAAAAAATTCATCCCGGGGAACCCCCCGCTGGAGCTTCGGGGCGCCCCCCATGTAACGCTCCCTGAGGATGCTGGCGGCGACGGGGGCAATCTGCCTGAGGTCGGCGACGATACGATCAAATTCCTCGCCGAAGGACTGGTGAATGTCGCGGATACGGGAATACAGCCCGGCGCGACGAAACGTATCGATATGGGCCAGACATTTGCCCAGCGCCTGACTGCCGGTCAGCTCTTCACAGGCAAAGGCCACGCCCTCGGGAGAAAGATCCACCCGTTGCAGTAGCTGTACCGCGGCCTCGCGGCGACGGACTTCAGGCTCCAGTCCCTCCATGGCCAGATCCCGCACCGCCAGGATCAGGTCACCCAGCTTGTCGACGGCCTCCATGACATCCGCCTGGGCCTGCTCCTTGGCAGACCCGTGGGTACTGTCATAGACGATCTTGGCCACCATGCCGATCAGGCCTGAAAGCACGGTGAAACTGACGAAATAGGTCAGCATTTCAATGGACGGGGGGCGGCCATAGCCGATGTAATAACCACCGGAAAGCCCCAGCACGGTCACGGGACCCGCCGTCCAGGCAATATTCAGCAGGTTGCGGGAGACGCGTGTCCGCTTGACGGCTCTGGACCAGCGTTCATAGCGCTCGTAGTCCCGCCGGTCCAGGGAAACGGTGTTTTCCCTGGACCGGGCGGATCGTTGCAAAAATCTGAACCAGTTCACTTCCGGACCGATGCTTGGTGAAGGGGGCAGACCTTACCGCCCCCATGGCTGGAAAATTGACAAAAAGGTCTTCTGAACAAGTCATTCCCGAAATGGCGCGCCTCCAGTCACCGACTGGAAATCCCGGACTCCCGCCTTCACGGGAGTGACGGCAATGGACTTGACCCATGTTGCCGGAAGCACATTCACCGGCCTGTGGTCCGATACCTGTATTCAGAGTCCCCGAGTGCAGACAGTTCCCAGCAGGTAGTCGCGAAAATCATCCTTGAGCTCGGGGTGCTTGAGTGCGTATTCCACCGTCGCCTGCAGGTAGCCCAACTTGCTGCCGCAGTCGTAGCGGATACCATTGAACCGATGGGCCAGCACCTGCTGCTCTCCCAGCAGCGCCGAAATGGCATCGGTGAGCTGGATCTCGCCACCGGCGCCTTTCTGGGTGTTTTCCAGCAAGTCGAAGATGCGGGGAGTGAGAATGTAGCGTCCCACCACGGCCATGTTGGACGGTGCCACCTCAGGCGCCGGTTTTTCCACGATGGCCTTCACGTTCCAGAGGCGTTCAGCCACGGCCTCCGGCGTGACCACGCCATATTTGTGCGTTTCGCTGGGCGGGACTTCCTCCACCCCCAGGACACTGCAGCCATGGTTTTCATATATTTCCACCATCTGCTTAAGTGCCCCCCGTCCAGCCCCGTCGATGAGGTCATCAGCCAGGATGACGGCAAACGGCTCATCGCCTACCACCGGTCTGGCACACCCCACCGCATGCCCAAGCCCCAGGGCCTCGGCCTGGCGGATATAGACGCAGGTCACCCCTGCGGGGAGGATATTGCGAACGACTTCCAGCATCTTTTCCTTGCCCCGTTCCTCCAGTTCCGACTCCAGTTCATAGGCCTTGTCGAAATGGTCGGGGATAGAGCGCTTGTTGCGACCGGTGACGAATACCAGGACATCAATGCCCGCCTCAACGGCCTCTTCGGCGGCATACTGAATCAGTGGCTTGTCCACCACCGGCAGCATTTCCTTGGGATTTGCCTTGGTGGCAGGCAGAAATCGGGTGCCCATCCCGGCCACGGGAAATACTGCCTTCCGGATCTTTTTATGCATAAGCACGTCTTCGTTGGTCGAAGTGAATGGATTCAGTCCCCTGCACGGTCAGTATAGGCTGATGACATGACGCAAAACAGACAGGGGGCGGTCATCCCGCCCCCTGTCCGTCCTGCCCGCGCAGATGCGCGAACGCTATTCCTGACGAGCGGGGTTTTCCAGCCGGATCCGGTCCAGATTCTGTTCAACGGTGCGCGGACCTATCCCGCTGACACGGGTCAGCTCATGGACGGAATTAAAGGGGCCATGCTGGTCCCGGTAGGCCACTATGGCCTCGGCCTTCGCCTGCCCCACCCCCGCAAGTACACGGGACAGCGTCTGGGCGTCCGCCTCGTTGACATTCACCGAGTCAGCGGCCCATGCGCCGGTAGCGGAAAAAAGAAGAGAAAAACACAAGATCAGTGACTTGAGCACTTTCATACCGTCGCCTCCTTGAAAATATCCTTGGCATTCCATGGTGTCTAACGGGCAGTGTCCTCATGCAATCCTTGCTGCCCGTGGGTCAGACTATCGCCCAACCCCCGTTCCGTTTCAAGGGGCAAGCCCTGAAATTTCCTGATTCACGGCCATCAGCACCGCGGCAGGATCCGCTGCCCGGGTCACGGGCCGGCCGATCACCAGATGGCTGGAGCCCAGGCGGACGGCATCGCCAGGCGTCATTACCCGCTTCTGATCGCCCAGTGCCGCATCCGCCGGTCGAATACCGGGGGTCACCCGCAGGAAGGATTCACCAAAGGCCTCCCGGAAGGCGCCGGCTTCATGGGGGGAGCAGACCACGCCATCCAGGCCTGCTTCATGGGTCAGCCGGGCCAGATAACTCGCCTGGTCCGTCACACTCCGGGACACGCCGCTGGCTGCCAGATCAGTGTCATCCATGGAGGTCAGTACCGTCACCGCGATCAACAGCGGACGGGCATCCCCCCCCACTGACTCCAGCGCCTCCCTTGCCATTTCCATCATGGGGCGTCCACCACTTGCATGGACATTGACCATCCAGACGCCCAGCCTGGCCGCTGCGCGGCAGGCGCCTGCAACGGTGTTGGGAATATCATGGAACTTGAGGTCCAGGAATACCTGGAAGCCCCGGGCATGGAGATGCTCTATCAGGGCCGGACCTTCGCTCACGAACAACTCGAAACCCACCTTCAGCCGGCACTGATCGGGATTCAACCGGGACACCAGGGACAACGTGGAATCGGTATCGGGGTAGTCCAGGGCCACAATGACCCGAGGACCGGAATCAATCGAAGACATGATAGGGCAAACCTCTCGCGGGAACGGGATGGTAAGTATGGAGCAATCGCCCCTGATCAGGGGGGCGTCAGACAGGTTTCGGGGCGCTGCTCGATCAGGCTGTCGACGGGCCGGATGCTCCCCCAGCTCTGGCAACCAGGACAGTGCCAGAAGTGGGTGTGGGAACGGAATCCGCATTGAGTGCAGGTGTGGGAGGCATGGCCTTCCAGGTATCTGTCCAGCATGCGTACCGCCACCGGCATGATATCCGCGGCGGTCCCGCCGCGCTTCGACTTGAGGCGCAGATAGAACGGCAGCAACTTGAGTGAAACATGGTCCTGGGCCATTTCCTGGCTCAGCAGGGTATCCAGGGAATCCAGACGCCCCCTTTCCTCCAGGACCTGGGCAAGCGCCAGTGAGGTGGCCTCCGAAGGATACTGGTTACGAAATTCCGACAGCAGCGTTTCCAGGCCGTCGGCATCCCCCATGCGCTGAAAAGCGCCACGGATGCGGGGCAGGACCAGGGACATGAAGCCACCATCCTGACGTATCACACGGCTGAAGTGCTCCGTCGCAAGCGCCGGGTTGGCGTCGTCCAGGGCGAGATCTCCCATCAGGATGCTGGCACGGGCACAATCCTGATCGAAACTCAGCGCCTTGCGGGCATGCCGGCCTGCTTCAACGGCATCGCCGCCGGCCTTTGCAATCTCGCCCAGTTCGCAATGGTACTGGGCAATGCGTCGATTCTGGGGTTCGCTGACGAATTCACACAGCTGCTCGCTGGCCCAGATGGCGTTACCCCAATCCCGCTCCCGCTCATACAGGGAACGCAGGCGATGATAGGCCTCGCCCTGGAGAAAACCCAGGTGGATGAGTTGCTTGAACAGGGATTCGGCCTGATCCAGCAGACCGGCCTTCATGTAGTCGCGCCCCAGCTCCATGAGGGCATTGGCGCGTTGCGCCGGATCCAGATTCTCCCGCTCCACCAGGTTCTGATGCAGCCGGATGGCCCGATCCACTTCCCCCCGGCGCCGGAACAGGCTCCCCAGGATCAGGTGGGTCTCCACCGTGTCCGGGTCCACGTCCACCATGTCGATGAACACTTCCAGGGCGCGATCGGACTGTTCGGTCAGGAGATAGTTGAGGCCCTTGATGTACTGGCTGGAAAAGGTGACGGCCCGTTCCGGTTCGCTGTCTTGCCGAACCGGGCGACGGGCCGCCAGCCATCCCGAGGCCGCCGCCACTGGCAGCAGCAGCCACAGGAGTTCCATCATGGTGATTACACCTTGCTGTTGCTGGGCAGTGCGCGCAGTCTGGCGATTTCATCCTCGGCACGCTTGCAGCGCTTGCGCAGCAGGCGCGCATCGCGGCCACGACGCATCACCAGACCACTGCAGGCCATGCCCCCAAAAATGGCACCCAGCAGCATGCTGACGAAGACTACGATGGACAACGGCACCTGGAAGCTATCCAGGTACAGATGCACATCCACCTCCCCGGCATTCAGGATCGTGAAGCTGGCCCCCAGAACAACGGCCAGGATGAGAACCAACGGAAGAATGACTCGACTCATGGGCTGCTTTCCCGATTGTGGACATTAGTGTGTTGCCACGTCAGCGGATCCCGGCCTTTTCCGGCTCATTGACCCGCTCCCGCATTTCCTTGCCAGGCTTGAAGTGAGGCACATATTTCCCCGGCAGAGACACTGTCTCACCCGTCTTGGGGTTGCGCCCTACCCGCGGCGGCCGGAAATGCAGCGAGAAACTGCCGAAACCGCGAATCTCGATCCGGTCTCCGGTGGCCAGTGCCTGGCTCATCTGTTCGAGCATGGTCTTGACCGACAGCTCGACATCTTTGTACGCGAGATGGCTCTGCTTGCGAGCTAGTATATCGATGAGTTCCGATTTCGTCATCGTCCCGCCCTTTGCATGTTACACGACCATGACTTCCGGCACGCCAACATCCCCGGATGGATTGCATCCGGGGATGTTGGAGCGAGTCCTTACTTCTTCTCGGAATCGCCGCTACCGGCCAGCTGTTCCTTCAGCAGCGCACCCAGGGAAGTGGTGGCTGCGGAAGAACCGCTGTAGTCCTGCATCACTTCGGCTTCTTCGTCGCTTTCCTTGGCCTTGATGGACAGGGTCACGGTGCGGTTCTTGCGATCCACGCCCACGAACTTGGCTTCCACTGCGTCACCGACGTTCAGCACGGAACGGGCGTCCTCGACGCGATCACGGGACAGTTCGGAGGCACGCAGTACACCCTCGACTCCGTCGCCCAGATCCACCATGGCGGCCTTGGCGTCCACTTCCCGGACCACACCCTTGACGATGCTGCCCTTGGCGTTTTCAGCCACGAAGTTGGAGAAGGGATCCTTGTCCAGCTGCTTCAGGCCCAGGGAGATGCGCTCGCGCTCGGGGTCCACGGACAGCACCACGGCCTCGATTTCCTCACCCTTGCGGAAGTTGCGCACGGCTTCTTCACCGGGCATGTTCCAGGACAGGTCGGAGAGGTGAACCAGACCGTCGATACCGCCTTCCAGGCCCACGAAGATGCCGAAGTCGGTGATGGAC
This sequence comes from Ectothiorhodospira shaposhnikovii, assembly GCF_016584105.1. Classification (GTDB taxonomy): domain Bacteria; phylum Pseudomonadota; class Gammaproteobacteria; order Ectothiorhodospirales; family Ectothiorhodospiraceae; genus Ectothiorhodospira; species Ectothiorhodospira shaposhnikovii. The sequence continues at coordinate 23,391 of NZ_NRSM01000015.1, forward strand.
TTGATCACGCCGGAGACCTTCTCGCCCTTGTTGTGCATGGCGGCGAATTCGTCCCAGGGGTTGGGCTGGCACTGCTTCATGCCCAGGGAGATGCGGCGACGCTCCTCGTCGATGTCGAGGATCATCACTTCCACTTCCTCGCCCACCACCACGACCTTGGCGGGATTCACGTTCTTGTTGGTCCAGTCCATCTCGGAGACGTGCACCAGACCTTCCACGCCGTCCTCCACTTCCACGAAGCAGCCGTAGTCGGTGATATTGGTGATCTTGCCGAACAGACGGGTGCCCACCGGATAACGGCGGGTGATGTTTTCCCACGGATCTTCGCCCAGCTGCTTCAGACCCAGGGAGACGCGGTTGCGCTCGCGGTCGAACTTGAGGACCTTGACCCGGATCTCGTCACCGATGTTGACCACTTCGGAGGGGTGCTTGACCCGCTTCCAGGCCATGTCGGTGATGTGCAGCAGGCCGTCGATGCCGCCCAGATCCAGGAACGCACCGTAGTCGGTGAGGTTCTTGACGATACCGTTGAGGACCATGCCTTCCTGCAGGTTCTTGAGCAGGGCTTCGCGCTCGGCGCTGTATTCCTTCTCCACCACGGCGCGGCGGGACACCACCACGTTGTTGCGGCGACGGTCCAGCTTGATGAGCTTGAATTCCAGTTCCTTGCCTTCCAGGTAGGCGGTGTCGCGCACGGGGCGAACGTCCACCAGGGAGCCCGGCAGGAAGGCGCGGATGTCGCCCAGTTCCACGGTGAAGCCACCCTTGACCTTGCCGCTGATCATGCCGGCGATGGTCTCGTCCTTCTCCATGGCCTCTTCGAGGCGTTCCCAGGCCTTGGCGCGCTTGGCCTTCTCGCGGGACATGCGGGTCTCACCGAAGCCGTCTTCGGGGGACTCCAGGGCCACTTCCACCAGATCGCCGATCTGGATTTCCAGCTCACCCTTTTCGTTTAAGAACTGCTCTTTGGGAATCACTCCCTCGGACTTGAGGCCAGCGTTCACCACCACCATGTCATTGGTGATGTTGATGACGGTACCGTTCAAGATGGAACCGGGCCGCATCTCGATGGTGGAGAAGCTCTCTTCGAGCAGTTGCGCGAAACTTTCAGTCATGGGTTGGTTGAACCTGCAAAATAGTATTGGGGCCTGCACAATCCCGTTGCAGACCGGTTATTCAAAAAGGATCCCGGGCCTGCCTGCCCCGGACCATATCATCCAATCAGACCGCGTTTCGCCGCCAATGCGAGGATTTCGTTCAGAACCGCGTCAATGCTCATGTGGGTGGAATTCACCTCGATGGCATCCTCAGCGGGTCTGAGCGGGGCCACTGCCCGCTCCGCATCGCGCCGGTCACGTTCGGCCAGCTCTTCTATGAGGGCTGGCAGGTTAGCATTATGCCCCTGTTCCTTCAACTGCAGGTATCGACGCCGGGCCCTTTCTTCCCTGTCCGCGGTCAGGAAAACCTTCAATGGCGCATCGGGAAAGACCACCGTGCCCATGTCCCGACCGTCGGCCACCAGCCCTGGGGCACTGCGAAAATCCCGTTGCCGGTCCAGCAGGGCCTGCCGGACTTCGGGAATGGCGGCCACCTTTGAAGCGGCATCGCCACAGGATTCAGTGCGCAACTCACCGCCCACCCGCTCGCCGTCCAGACGCACACAGGGGGCACCGGCCTCATCCAGCTCAAAGCACACGTCCAGATGACGGGCCAACCCGGATACCTGTTCCACGTCATCCAGCGCAAGTCCGCGGCGCAGGGCGCCCAGGGCCACGAGACGGTACAGGGCGCCACTGTCGAGGAAGGACCAGCCCAGACGCTCGGCCAGCAGACGACTCACCGTCCCCTTGCCGGAACCGCCGGGACCGTCAAGGGTGATCACGGGTATGGACATCAGACGCATGCCTCCATGGACTGAATGTTCAGCCCGGCCCCGCCAGCAAGCGCTGCAAATCCCGGGAAGGAGGTATTCACATTGGCGCAGTCCTGGATGCGGATGGAACCCTGGGCCCGTAGCGCCGCCATGGCAAAGGACATGGCAATGCGATGATCGCCGTGGCTTTGCACCACGCCGCCCTGGAGACACCCTCCCTGGATCACGATACCGTCCGGCGTGGGTCGCGCCTGGATACCGCAGGCGGCCAGGCCATCGGCCATCACCTGGATCCGGTCGCTTTCCTTGACCCGCAGCTCCTCGGCACCGGTGAGCACCGTCTCACCCTCGGCACAGGCGGCCGCCACGAAGATGGCGGGAAATTCGTCGATGGCCAGGGGCACCAGGGCCTCGGGGATGCGGATGCCCTTGAGCGGCGCGGCGCGCACCACCAGATCCGCCACCGGCTCCCCGCCCACTTCACGGGGATTTTCCAGGCGGATATCGGCACCCATCAGCCGCAGAATATCGATGATCCCGGTCCGGGTCGGGTTCACGCCCACATGCTCCAGGGTCAGTTCGGAACCGGGCGCGATGGAGGCCCCCACCAGGAAGAAGGCCGCGGAAGAGATATCCGCCGGCACGTCGATGGCAGTGGCGCACAGGCGCCCCCCGCCCTGCAGGCAGACCCGCCCCTGATCCCCCGCCACGGCGTAGCCGAATCCCGTGAGCATGCGCTCGGTGTGGTCCCGGGTCGGTGCCGGTTCGGTCACGCAGGTCCTGCCCCGGGCATAGAGGCCGGCCAGCAGCAGACTGGACTTGACCTGGGCGCTGGCCACGGGCATCTCATAGTCAATGCCTTCCAGCCCCTGTCCACCCTGGATGGCCAGGGGGGGACGACCCTCGGGGCCGGTGTCGATGCGGGCGCCCATGCGTGCCAGCGGTTCGGTAACGCGGCGCATGGGCCGACGGCTCAGGGAGGCATCGCCGGTCAGCACGGTATCAAACGGCTGTCCGGCCAGCAGGCCGGCCATCAGCCGCATGGACGTCCCGGAATTACCCAGATCCAGGGGGGCGCCGGGGGCCTTCAGTCCCTGCAAACCCACACCGTGGATGGTCACTCGCCCGGCCTCGGGTCCGTCGATCCGGACCCCCATGGCGCGAAAGGCCTTGAGGGTGGCCAGGCAGTCCTCCCCTTCCAGAAACCCGCTCACCTCGGTGGTGCCTTCCGCCAGCGCACCCAGCATGATGGAACGGTGGGAGATGGATTTGTCACCGGGAACCCGGCAGCGGCCTTCAAGCCGACCGCCCGGTTCCACCAGGAATTCCAGCGTACTGCCGTGTGTCATCTGATCACCTGCATCCACGAAAAAAACGCTCACTCACAGAACCGGTCCCGTGCCGCCTTGGCACGCTGAAAGATCTCCAACAGCCGATCGCCGTCACCCTGGGAGATCGCCCGGGTAATCATGTTCAGGTCATCCTGGTAACGGGCAATCACCGACAGGATCGCCTCCCGGTTGGACAGGCAGATATCCCGCCACATCACCGGATCACTGGAGGCGATGCGGGTGAAATCCCGAAAGCCCCCAGCGGCATAGCGGAAGATCTCGTCCCGCTCGCCCATGCGGGCCAGGCTGTCCACCAGACCGAAGGCCAGCAGATGGGGCAGATGGCTGGTGGCGGCCAGGACTTCGTCGTGGTGGGCCACGGACATGCTCTCCACCACTGCCCCGGTCTCTTCCCACATGGTGCGCACTTTGGCCAGTGCGCCGATATCCGTGGTTTCCAGCGGGGTGAGGATCACCCGCCGACCCTGAAACAGCGTGGGAAAGGCTGCCGCGACACCACTGCGCTCAGTCCCGGCAATGGGATGGCCGGGCACGAATCCATGGGGCATTTCACCAAACCCCTCCCGCACCGCATCCACCACGCTGCCCTTGGCGCTGCCCACATCGGTAATGGCGGCCTCGGGATCCAGATGATCACGAATGGACTCACAGACACCGCCCATGGCCCCCAAGGGCACCGCCAGCACCACCATGTCGGCACCGGCCACCGCCTCGGCCGGATCCAGGCTGTAGCGGTCGATCACGCCCAGCTCCACCGCCTGGCGCAGATGGCCCTCGGAACGGGAGCAGCCCACCACTTCCTGGCAGGTACCGGCCTGACGCAGAGCCAGGGCCAGGGATCCGCCGATGAGGCCGACACCGAAAATGGTCAGACGACGAATCACCGGCTCAACACCTGATCCAGGGCGTCGATGAAACGCCGGTTCTCATGGGCACGTCCCACCGTCACCCGCAGGTAATTGGGCAGGCCGTAGCCGGCCACGGGACGCACGATCACCCCCTGATGCAGCAGGGCCTGATACACCGGCCCGGCCTCCCGGCCCATGTCGATGCACAGGAAGTTGCCCACGGAAGGGATGAACCCCAGGCCTCGCTCGCGGCAGGCGGCGGTGAGAAAGGCCAGACCTTCCCGGTTCACCCTGACGGATTCACGCACATGGGCGTCATCTTCCAGGGCCGCCAGGGCGCCGGCCTGGGCCAGGGTGTTGGTATTGAAGGGCTGGCGCACCCGATTGAGGATGTCCGCCACCTCCGGACTGGACACCGCATAGCCGACGCGCAGGCCAGCCAGACCATGGATCTTTGAGAAGGTCCGGGTCACTACCAGGTTGGGGAATTCCGCCAGCCAGCGGGTGGTATCCGGGTATTCGGCTTCTTCCACGTATTCGAAATAGGCCTCGTCCACCACCACCAGGGTCTCCCGGGGCTGGGCGGAAATGAAGGCCTTGAGGGAGGCGCCATCCAGCCAGGTGCCGGTGGGGTTGTTGGGGTTGGCCACGAAGATCACCCGGGTATGGGCATCCACCCGGTCCGCCATGGCGGCCAGGTCGTGACCATAGGGCATGGCATGGTCCGCGGGATTGGCCGGCGCGGTTCGCGCCTCGGCATCCATTGCCTGCACCACCAGAGGATAGACGGCGAAGGCATGGGCGGAGAAGACCGCGTTGCGGCCGGGAGAGAGATAGGCCCGGGCAATGAGCTCCAGCACGTCGTTGGAGCCGTTACCCAGGGTGACACAGGCCGGCTCCACCCCCAGCACCTCCCCCAGACGCCGGCGCAGGGCAAAACCGCCTCCATCGGGATACAGGGCCAAGCCATCGAGCAGCCCACCCAGGGACTGGATGGCACGGGGACTGGGGCCCAGGGGATTTTCGTTGGAGGCCAGCTTGATGCTCTCGCGGATGCCCAGCTCCCGCTCCAGTTCCTCCACCGGCTTGCCGGGCTGGTAAGGCATCAGGCTCTGAACCCCGGCATTGGCCAGGGCACGGTAGTCACAGCTCATGTTGTCTCCGGAGTTGATTCTTGGAAGCCGTCGAAAAATTACCCGGCCACACGGATGTGCGCATCCCCGGTGCCGGGGCCTACAGGACGGCCTTGGGGTAGGAGCCCAGCACCTTGACCAGTTCCGCTTCCTGTTTCAGTTCCACCAGGGCCTTGGCCACATGGGCATCCTGGGCATGCCCTTCGATGTCCATGAAAAAGACATACTCCCAGTTCACGCAATGGGAAGGCCGGGACTCGATCCGGGTCAGGCTCACGTCATTATCGGCAAAGGGCGAGAGCAGGCCATGGAGGGAACCGGGACGGTTGCGGGCGGACACCAGCAACGAGGTCTTGTCGTTGCCGGAGGGCCCGCTGGAACGGGGACCGATCACCAGAAAGCGGGTGGTGTTGTCCGGCGAATCCTCGATATTGGCCGCCAGCACGCTGAGGCCGTAAAGCTCCGCCGCCGCCTCGCTGGCAATGGCCGCCGATCCCGGCTCCCGGGACGCGCGCCGGGCCGCATCGGCATTGCTGCTCACCGACAGGCGCTCGGCATGGGGCAGACGGGCATCCAGCCACTCCCGGCACTGGGCCAGGGACTGCTGGTGGGAATAGATCCGCTCCACCCGGGACAGCGCATCGGCCGTGGACAGCAGATGGTGATGAATTCTCAGCTCCACCTCGCCACAGATGCTCAGGGGGGACTGCATGAAGCGGTCCAGGGTATGGGTCACCACCCCTTCGGTGGAGTTCTCCACCGGCACCACCCCGTAGTGGGCACTGCCGGATTCCACTTCACGGAATACCTCGTCGATGGCGCTCATGGGCACGGTATTGACCGAATGCCCGAAATGCTTGAGGGCGGCCGCCTGGGTGAAGGTCCCCTCGGGCCCCAGGAAGGCAATGGACAGTTGCTGCTCCAGGGCCAGACAGGCGGACATGATCTCCCGAAACAGTCGGGCCATCTCCTCGCTGTTCAGGGGCCCCGGATTGGCTTCCTGAATCCGGCGCAACACCTGGGCCTCCCGCTCCGGGCGGTAGAACTCCGCCCGGGGATCGGCGGCCCGCTTGATGCGGGCCACTTCCTGGGCGCAGTCGGCCCGCTCACTGATCAGACGCATGATCTCATCGTCCAGCGCATCAATGTGCTGGCGAATGCCATCCAGCGTCTCCCCGTCCTGACCACTCATGTCTCGACCTGCTTCTACTCGTGGGACCTGTTACAGGACGCGGACCCGCAACACGCCGTCAATGCCCGCGATGGCGCGGGCCGCCTCTTCACCGATCTCGCCTTCCACGTCGATGAGATTGTAGGCAACTCCGGCGCGGGATTCATTCACCATGTGAATGATATTGATGCTGTTCTGCCCCAGCACATGGGAGATCTGACCCACCATGTCCGGCAGATTGCGGTTGATGACCGCCAGACGGGTCTTGCCCGCCCGGGGCAAGACCACCTCCGGCAGATTCACGGAATTGCGCACGTTACCGTGCTCCAGGTACTCACGCAGCTGATCCGCCACCATGACGGCGCAGTTTTCTTCCGCCTCCTGGGTGGAGGCCCCCAGGTGCGGCAGGGCGATCACCCCGACCTGGCCCATGAGGTGGTTGCTGGGGAAGTCGCACACGTAGTTGCGCAGCCTGCCCGCTTCCAGGGCCTCAAGCACGGCGGCTTCGTCCACAATGCCTTCACGGGCGAAGTTCAGGACCACGGCACCGTCCCGCATGCTTTGAAGCCGTTCCCGGTTGAGCAGGTGACGGGTGTGATCGTTCAGGGGCACATGGAAGGTGACCATGTCACAACGGGCGATCAGATCGTCCACGCTCAGGGCCTGCAGCACGCCCGCATCCAGTTGCCAGGCGGCACGCACGGTGATGTGCGGGTCAAAGCCGATGACGTTCATGCCCAGGGCGCGGGCGGCGTTGGCCACCTGCACGCCGATGGCCCCCAGGCCCACCACGCCCAGGGTACGACCGGGCAGCTCAAAACCGCTGAACTGCTTCTTGCCGGCTTCCACCTGCTTATGCAGGGTTGCATCATCCCCGGTCAGATTGCGGGTGTAGTCCCAGGCCTGGCAGATGTTGCGGGCCGCCAGCAGCATGCCGGCCAGCACCAGTTCCTTCACCGCGTTGGCATTGGCGCCGGGGGCATTGAAGACCGCCACGCCACGCTCGGTCATGGCATCCAGGGGGATGTTGTTCACCCCGGCGCCGGCACGGCCCACAGCCTTGAGGCTGGCGGGAATTTCCATCTGGTGCATGTTGAAGGAACGCACCATGACGGCATCGGGCTGACTGATCTCGGAGGCCACTTCGTAATGCTCGTGTCCGAACCGGTCCAGGCCCTTGGGAGAGATGTTGTTCAGGGTGAGGATCTTGTACATGTCAGGCCTTGCGCTGTTCGAAGTCCACCATGAATTCCACCAGGGCATCGACGCCGGCCTCGGGCATGGCGTTGTAGATGCTGGCGCGCATGCCACCCACGGAGCGGTGGCCCTTGAGGGTGGTCAGTCCCGCCTGCTCGGCTTCCTTGAGGAACAGGCCGTCCAGCTCGGGGTCCGCCAGGGTGAAGGGCACGTTCATGCGGGAACGGGCGGCCACGTCCACCGGGTTGGTGTAGAAGGCGGAGTTGTCGATGGCCTTGTAGAGCTTCTCGGCCTTGCGGCGATTGATCTCGTCCATCACCTTCAGACCGCCGATTTCCTTGAGCCACTGGAACACCAGGCCGGCCAGGTACCAGGCATAGGTGGGCGGGGTGTTGGACATGGACTCGGCTTCCGCCTGCACCTGATAGTCGAAGATGCTGGGGGTGGATGCCATGGCGCCGCCCAGCAGATCGTCACGCACGATCACCAGGGTGAGGCCGGCGGGACCGATGTTCTTCTGGGCGCCGGCGTAGATAAGGCCGAAACGGGAGACATCCAGGGGACCGGACAGGATGTTGGAGGACATGTCCGCCACCAGGGGCACGTCACCGGATTCGGGGATCCAGTGGAATTCCACCCCGCCGATGGTCTCGTTGGGGGTGTAGTGCAGGTAGGCGGCATCGCTGCCGCGCTGCCAGGTATCGAAGGCCGGGATGGTGGTGAAGTTACTGTCGGCGGCGGTGGCCACCACGTTCACATCCGCATATTTCCTGGCTTCGGAGATGGCCTTCTTGGACCAGGCACCGGTATTGACGTAGTCCACCCGGCGCTTGTCCCGCAGCAGGTTCATGGGGATGGCGGCGAACTGGCCGGTGGCGCCACCCTGCAGGAACAGTACCTTGTAGTTGGCGGGGATCTGCAACAGATCCCGCAGATCCTGTTCCGCCTGGGCGGCGATGGAAACAAAGGCCTTGCCACGGTGACTCATTTCCATCACCGACATGCCGGTCCCGTTCCAGTCGAGCATTTCTTCGCGGGCGCGTTCCAGCACCGGCTCGGGCAGCACGGCGGGGCCGGCGCTGAAATTGTAGACTCGTGTCATGGTTTGCTCCAGGGTTGGATCACACTACGAATACGGTTGGTCGCCATCCAGGCAGCAACGGCCCCCGTGGGACCGGCCTTTGTGGGGTCACCCCTCCACGGCAGGCAGTTTGCGGGGCCGCAGCGTGTTTCTTGAGTCGCTGACGGACTCAGGCATCAGCATCCTCGGGGGCGGCATCATCCTCGCCCTCCCCATTGAGACCTTCCACCCGCGCCAGTTCCACCAGCTTTTCATCGTCGGACAGGCGGATCAGCCTCACGCCCTGGGTATTGCGGCCCAGCACGGAGATATCGGCCACCGGGGTCCGCACCAGCGTGCCGCCATTGGTGATGAGCATGACCTCGTCTTCATCACCCACCAGGGTCGCGCCCACCACGTTGCCGTTGCGGCCGCCGGTCTGAATGGCGATGACACCCTGGCCGCCGCGGCCATGGAGCGGGAAGTCTTCGGGTGGTGTGCGCTTGCCGTAACCATTCTCGGTGGCCACCAGGATGGTGCCCTGATCGACGATGATCAGGGAAATCACCTGCTGGCCCTCGTTCAGTTTCACACCGCGCACGCCACTGGCGGTACGCCCCATGGCACGGACGGAATCCTCATTGAAACGGATGGCCTTGCCGGCGGAAGTGAGCAGCATGACGTCCTGCCGACCGTCGGTGAGCTTCACATCCACCAGCCAGTCCCCATCCCGCAGACCCACGGCGATGATGCCGTTGGAACGGGGCCGGGAGAAATCCACCAGCGGCGTCTTCTTCACCACGCCTTCGCTGGTGGCCATGAAGACATAGACGTCCTCGCTGAACTCACGCACCGGCAGGATGGCATTGATCCGCTCCCCCTCTTCCAGGGGAAGCAGGTTGACCATGGGACGACCGCGGGCGATACGGCTGCCCAGGGGCAGTTCATAGACCTTGAGCCAGTAGGCCTTGCCGCGACTGGAGAAGCACAGGATGGTGTCGTGGGTATTGGCCACCACCAGACGATCCACGAAGTCCTCGTCGCGGAAGGTGGTGGCGGTCTTGCCCCGGCCGCCACGGCGCTGGGCACGGTAGGCGCTCAGGGGCTGATACTTGGCATAACCGGCATGGGAGAGGGTGACCACCACGTCTTCCTCGGTGATCAGATCCTCCAGGGTCAGGTCAAGCTGGGTGCTCAGGATCTCGGTCCGGCGTTCATCGCCGTACTGTTCCCGGATCGCCTCCAGTTCCTCGCGAATCACCGCCATCAACCGGTCCGGGCTGCCAAGGATCTCCAGCAGGTAATGGATGCGCTCCAGCAGTTCCCGGTATTCGGCGACGATCTTGTCCTGCTCCAGCCCGGTCAGACGATGCAGGCGCAGATCCAGGATGGCCTGGGCCTGGGCCTCGGACAGATGATAGCCGTCTTCCCTCATGCCGAATTCCGGCGCCAGATCCTCGGGGCGGGAAGCCAGGGCCCCGGCACGCTCCAGCATGCCGGTCACCACGCCCGGATTCCAGGCCCGGGCCAGCAGCCCTTCCTTGGCTTCGGCGGGGCTGCCGGAGGCCTTGATCAGGGCGATGACCTCGTCGATATTGGCCAGTGCCACCGCCAGGCCTTCCAGCACATGGGCCCGCTCGCGGGCCTTGCGCAGCTCATAGATGGTCCGTCGGGTCACCACTTCCCGGCGATGGCGCAGGAAGGCCTCCAGGATCTGCTTGAGGTCCAGCAGGCGGGGCTGGCCATCCACCAGCGCCACCATGTTGATGCCGAACACGTTCTGCATCTGGGTGTGCTGATAGAGGTTGTTGATGATCACCTCGGGGACTTCGCCGCGCTTGAGTTCCACCACCATGCGCATGCCGTCCTTGTCGGACTCGTCCCGCAGCTCGCTGATGCCTTCGAGCTTCTTCTCCTTGACCAACTCGGCAATGCGCTCCAGCAGCCGGGCCTTGTTCACCTGGTAGGGCAGTTCGGTGACGATGATGGACTGGCGCCCGGTCCGCTCGTCGGTCTCGATCTCGGTGCGGGCACGCACATAGATGCGGCCGCGGCCGGTGCGGTAGGCCTCGTGGATGCCGCGATCGCCGTTGATGGTGCCGGCGGTGGGGAAATCCGGACCCGGCAGATGCTCCATCAACCCGTCGATACCCAGTTCCGGGTCATCGATCAGGGCAATGCAGGCATTCACCACCTCGGTGAGGTTATGGGGTGGGATGTTGGTGGCCATGCCCACCGCGATGCCGGCCGAGCCGTTGATCAGCAGATGGGGCAACTGGGCGGGGAAGACCGAGGGTTCGGACTCGGAACCGTCGTAGTTGTCGACGAAGTCGACGGTTTCCTTGTCGATGTCCGCCAGCATTTCGTGGGCGATCCGGGCCATGCGGACTTCGGTGTATCGCATCGCCGCCGGGGCGTCGCCGTCCACGGAGCCGAAGTTACCCTGCCCATCCACCAGCATGTAGCGCATGGAGAAGGGCTGGGCCATGCGCACGATGGTGTCGTAGACGGCGGAATCACCATGGGGGTGATATTTACCGATCACGTCACCGACCACGCGGGCGGATTTCTTGTAGGGCTTGTTCCAGTCATTGCCCAGCTCGCGCATGGCGAAGAGGACGCGACGGTGTACCGGCTTGAGTCCGTCCCGCACGTCGGGCAGGGCGCGCCCGATGATGACACTCATCGCATAGTCCAGATAGGACTGGCGCATCTCGTCTTCGAGATTGACGGGGAGGATTTCTTTGGCGAATTCGGCCATTCAGTCTCAGGGCGTGATGATGGGCGGATAAAGGGATCAGAACAAGCGGGTGATCATACCACAACGTCGGGATAGCCTGGGTGTTGCCGACCCGTCTGTCACGCAGTTACGGCAATGGCCCCGGGACATCCGGCGGGCCGGCGCCGGCCTTGCGGTTGCCGGACAACGCCCGGCAACCGCAAGGCCGGGTCAGCGCCCCGACATCAGGGCCAGCATCTTCTCCCGATCCGGCCGTTCCACCACGCCTCGCTCAGTGACGATGGCGTCGATCAGTCCGGCGGGGGTGACGTCAAAGGCCGGGTTCCAGGCCCCTGCCCCATCGGCGGCCACCCGCTTTCCGGCCAGCTCCAACACTTCCTCGGCCCCGCGCTGCTCGATCGGAATGGCGCTGCCGTCGGCCGCTTCCATGTCGATGGTGGTGGTGGGGGCCACCACCATGAAGCGCACCCCATGATGCCGGGCCAGCACGGCCAGACCATAGGTACCGATCTTGTTGGCGGCATCGCCATTGGCGGCAATGCGGTCCGCGCCCACGATCACCCAGCTCACCCGATCTTCCCTCATCAGGCTGGCGGCCGCGCCCTCGCACAGCAGGCTGACCGGAATGCCGTCCTGCACCAGCTCCCAGGCGGTCAGGCGCGCCCCCTGCAGCCAGGGTCGGGTTTCATCGGCAAAGACATGGGGAATCAGGCCCTTGGCGTAGGCACTGCGGATGACTCCCAGGGCGGTGCCGTAGCCGCCGGTGGCCAGCGAGCCGGTATTGCAGTGGGTCAGCACGGCCTTGCCGGGCTCGATCAGGGCGGCGCCCAGTTCGCCCATGCGGCGGTTGCCTTCGATGTCGTCGTGATGGATGCGCTCGGCCTCAAGCAGCAGTTCGGCGGTGGGGTCGACGCCGTCGGGCAGGCGATCCATGAGTCGGCGCATGTGGGCCAGGGCCCAGAACAGGTTCACGGCGGTGGGACGGGAGGCCGCCAGGGTGTCCAGATCCGCCTGCATGGCATCCCGCCAGTGGGATGGATCACTGGACCAGGCCTGACGGGCGGACAGGACCACCGCATAGGCGGCCGTCACCCCGATGGCCGGGGCGCCGCGCACCACCATGTCGCGAATGGCCACGGCCGCCTCCGGGGCCGTATCCATGTCCAGATAGATGGATTCGTGGGGAAGGCGCCGCTGATCCAGCAGGCGCAGGTGAGTGCCGGTCCACTGCACGGCACGAATGGAGTCATGGGCGTGTGTATTCATGGGGCGGGATTGTATGTCCGCCATGATTCCGCCGCCAGTGCGCTGGATCAAGACCGATGTACCGCTTGCCCGCCGTCACGGGGTGCAGTTATCTTTTCCACCATGAAAAACGTCGAAAAAATGATCTCCGCCCGCTGGATCATCCCGGTGGAGCCGGACAACCAGGTTCTGGACCACCACACCCTGGTCATCCACGAGGGCCGCATACTGGATCTGCAGCCCACCCCCGAGGCGGAACGGCGCTACCAGGCCGACACCCACCGCCGCCTGGACCGGCACGCCCTCATCCCGGGCCTGATCAATGCCCATACCCACTCCCCGATGACCCTGCTGCGGGGGCTGGCCGACGACTTGCCCCTGATGGACTGGCTGCAGAACCACATCTGGCCCGCCGAAGGCCGCTTCGTCGGTGAGGATTTCGTCCACGACGGCAGCCTGCTGGCCGCCGCCGAAATGCTGCGCGGCGGCACCACCTGCTTCAATGACATGTATTTCTTCCCGGAAACCACCGCCCTGGTGGCCTCCCGGGTGGGCCTGCGGGCGGCCATCGGCCTCATCGTCATCGATTTTCCCAGCAGCTGGGCCGCCAACGGCGACGAATACATCGCCAAGGGACTGGAGATCTACGATCGCCACAAGGGCAACGCCCTGCTCTCCTTCTGCTTTGCCCCCCATGCCCCCTACACGGTGTCCGACGAGCCCCTGAAGCGGCTGGTCACCCTGGCCGACGAACTGGACCTGCCCATTCACATGCACGTCCATGAAACCGCCCACGAGGTCAACGAGGCCACCGCCCGCTTCGGTGTCCGCCCCCTGGAGCGGCTGGCCGGACTTGGCCTGAGCGGCGCCAATCTCATGGCCATTCACATGACCCAGCTGCAACCGGCGGAGATCGCCCACCTGGCCCAGGCCGGCACCCACGTGGTCCACTGCCCCGAATCCAACCTCAAACTGGCCTCCGGCTTCTGCCCGGTGCAGGCCCTGCTGGAGGCGGGCGTCAACGTGGCCCTGGGTACCGACGGCACCGCCAGCAACAACGATCTGGACATGTTCGGCGAGATGCGCACCGCCGCCCTGCTGGCCAAGGGAGTCAGCGGCAACGCGGCGGCCCTGCCCGCCCACACCGCCCTGCGCATGGCCACCCTCAACGGCGCCCGCGCCCTGGGCCTGGGCGATGAGATCGGCTCCCTGGTTCCCGGCAAGCGTGCGGACATCACCGCGGTATTCATGGATGACCTGGAATGCCGTCCGGTCTATGACCCGGTATCCCATCTGATCTATGCCTGCGGTCGCCACCAGGTCAGTGATGTGTGGGTGGACGGCCGCCCGCTGCTGCGGGACCGGCAGCTCACCACCATTGACGAGGCCGATCTGCACCGGCGCATCGGGATCTGGCAGGAGAAGATCGCGCGGGCGGATCATCAGACCGGTTCCGGATGAGCCACTGTTCGCGGCCGGCCCGCCCCCACGGGGATGACACCTGGAGGATTCCGGCTCCAGGTGGATAAAATGTCGCCCCGGTGAGTACAATGCCCCATCATTCCATCAGACCGAATCCCATGTCCGAGAGCCATCACAACGTCGACGCCGCCGAGATTGCCAAGTTTGGTGACATGGCCCACCGCTGGTGGGACCCCAACGGCGAATGCCGTCCCCTGCATGAAATCAACCCCCTGCGTCTGGACTACGTCGATGAAGGCTGCGGCGGACTCAAGGGCCTCAAGGTCCTGGATGTGGGCTGCGGCGGTGGCCTGCTCTCCGAAGCCATGGCCCGGCGCGGCGCCCAGGTCACCGGTATCGACATGAGCGAGGCCGGTCTGGGCGTGGCCCGCATGCACCTGCTGGAATCCGGCCTGGAAGTGGATTACCGGCAGACCTCCGCCGAGGCGCTGGCGGAAACCATGCCCGGTGCCTTTGACGTGGTCACCTGCATGGAAATGCTGGAGCATGTTCCCGACCCGGGCTCCGTGATCCACGCCTGCGCCCGCCTGGTGAAGCCCGGCGGCCATGTCTTCTTCGCCACCCTCAACCGCACGCCCCAGGCCTTCGCCATGGCCATCCTGGGCGCGGAATACCTGATGCGCATGCTGCCCAAGGGCACCCATGAATACGCCCGCTTCGTCCGTCCATCGGAGATGGAGCAATGGATGCGTGAGGCCAGCCTGACCCTGAAGGAACTGATGGGCATGCACTACCAGCTGCTCTCCGGCACCTACCGTCTTGGACCCGGCGTGGATGTCAACTACCTGGCCCACGCCGTCCGCGAGGCATAGGCCGAAACATCGGCCCAGACTCACCCGGGGAGATCAGTCCATGCCCAGTCGCGCCCCATTGCGTACCGTGCTGTTCGACCTGGACGGCACCCTGGCGGACACCGCCCCCGACATGTATGCCGCCCTGATCGCCCTGCAACGGGAACAGGGCGTGCCGGCACTGCCCTTCGAGAACGTGCGCAACCAGGTATCCCACGGCGGCGCGGCGCTGGTCAGACTGGCCTTTCCCGACGCCGAGGGGGATCACTTTGAAACCCTCAGGCAACGTTTCCTCGACCTTTACGCCGAACACTACCTGTGCCTGGAAACCCGCCTGTTTCCCGGCATGGAGACGCTGCTCCAGGCCATCGAGGAGCAGGGACTGAACTGGGGCATCGTCACCAACAAGCCGGCCTGGCTCACCGATCCGCTGGTGCGCGCCATGGACCTGCACCGGCGCGCCGTCACCGTCATCAGCGGTGACACCACTCCCCAGCGCAAGCCCCATCCCATGCCCATGCTGCTGGCCTGTGAACAGGCCGCCTGCCAACCGGCCGAATGTCTGTACGTGGGAGATGCCGAGCGGGACATTCAGGCCGGACGCGCCGCCGGAACCCACACCCTGGTGGCCCTCTACGGCTATATCGACGACGCCCAGGCACCCGCCACCTGGGGCGCGGATGCCGCCATCGATCACCCGGAGCAGATCCTCCCCTGGCTCCCCGCCGAGCCCGGGCTGGGGGTCGCCTCCCGATGAACAGGCATCTGCGCCTGGGCATCGCCCTGATCGCGGTGCTGCTCATGGCCCTGGCCTGGTGGATGGTACTGGCCGCCGAACGGGGCGTGCAGAGCCTGTCCCTCACCCGGGACGGCGTCCCCGTCACTCTGCTGCTGCCCGCCGTGAGCGAGCCGGCGCCGGGCGTGGTGATGGCCCACGGCTTTGCCGGTTCTGAACGCCTGATGCGCCACTGGGCCCTGACCCTGGCCCGCGCTGGCGTAGTGGTGGCCTTGCCGGACCTGAGTGGTCACGGCCGCAACCAGACACCCCTGGACTGGTGGAACGATCCTGAACAGTTCCAGCGCGACGTCCAGACCGCCCTGGATCTGCTGCTGAGCCGCCCTGAAGTGGATCACCGGCGCCTGGGGCTACTGGGGCACTCCCTCGGAGCCGGGGCCGCCATCGACGCCGGCAAGCTCCGCCTGGACGATGTCAGCGCCGTGGTGGCCATCTCCCCCGGCCAGAGCGAGGTCGGCCCGGGCAGCCCCCGCAACCTGATGCTCATGGCCGGCGCCTGGGAAGGCCCCTTCCTGGCAGCGGCGAAGACCCTTCTGGAACAGGCCGGCGGCGAGGGAGGAAATCCCCTGCAGGGCACTGCCCGTACCCTTACCGTCATTCCCCATGCCGAGCATATCGGCATCCTGTTCCGCCACGAGGCCCACACCGCCTCCCTGGCGTGGTTTGACCGGATCTGGGATCTTTCGGCCCCGGCCGTTTCCCCCAACCCCACCCTTGCCTGGTGGCTGCTGCACCTGCTGGCGGTCCTGATCCTGTGGCGCACCCTGGTCCCTCTGTTCACACCCGGAGGGGACCCCTCTTCCCTGCGGGGCATGCATCCGGACTGGCTGAATCATACCCGTCGCCCCCTGCTGCGTGCCGCCCTGAGCGGTGTCGGGGCCACCGCGGCCCTGATCGGTATCGGCGAGGTGATCTATCTGGATGGCCTGGGGGGCATCCTGGTGAGTCCCCAATTCGCCCTCTGGCTGGCCCTGGCGGGTCTGTTCTGGCTGGCCCTCGGCACCCGGCCACCCCGCCCGGAATGGGCGGACCTGGGCTGGGGAATGGTCATGTTCGGCGTGCTGATGCTGGCCTTCGGCGTGCTCGGCGCCAAGGTCTGGCTGGCCTGGTGGCCCCCGCTGCACCGCCTGCCCTATCTGCCGGTGCTGACCCTGCTGATCCTGCCCTGGGCCGTGGCCCTGTCCACCGCCCTGCTGGGGCGGGGGGGCATCCAGGGCTTCGGCCTTGGCCTGGGCATCACCCTGGTGACCATGGTCACCGTCGGCATTGCCGCCGCCGTGGTGGACGGCATGATGTTCCTGCTCATCATCCTGCCCCTGCTGCCGGTGATGCTGGCCCTGCCCCTGCTGGTGAGCCTGCCGGCACAGCGCCCCTGGGCCGGAGGGCTGGCCATGGCCGCCTTCCTGGGCTGGACCCTGACCATGATGTTTCCGCTGATTTAAACCGCTCCGGCTGCAATCCGGGCGTCTAGAACCACTTTCGGGGCACCATGGTCTTGCGTTCCCTTTCCCGCTCCTTCCGCATGAAGTCCTGAAAGACTTCTTCATCAAAAACCGTTCCCGCGATCACCTTGTCCTGACGCAGGGTGATGGCGATTTCCTTTGCCGGATCATAGTAAGTGGTCAGCGTCACCTTCAGGGTATCCTTGTCACGGTAACCGCTAGACAAGGGGAAGACCCTGATCTCCTGGTCAAGCCCCTCCGACTCGGTAGGCTCTCCCATGTGCATCACCCGCCCCACATAAACCTTTCGATCCTCCATATGGAGCATCAGCACATCACCATCCCGGTAAGACCGCAGGAATAGCTCGTCCATCGGGCTATCCCTCAGGATGCCGGACATCAACACCAGCTTGTACAGCTCCTGGGGAGAACGTGTTCCGGCCACACGCCGATACCGGTACCAGACAAGTGCCCGGGCCAGAGCAACCCAGGCAAAAGCCACGACCAGCGATCCCATGGCGACAATCATCAGGAACAGACCGTCATCCTGTCGAAAACCCAGCTTGGCCAGAGTCCGACTCAACATGCCCAGAAAGCGCTCGACGCCTTCCGAGCAAACCATGCAGCCGGTAGCGGATGACATCAGGAAGTCGAACAGGAGGATGCCGAGAAACGCAAAAAGGGTGCACAAGGCACCCAGGTATGCACTCTTCAGATACAGCAACTGACCATCAAAACGGTGCAGCCGAAAAAAATAGTAGGGATGATGCAGAAAAACGACGAAGCCGCTGACCAGAATGGACAGTACCAGCAGCAACCACATCCTTGTTTACTCGATCATTTCCTTCATTTTCAGGGAAAGGGCCCGAATCTTGTCGGAATCACGCGCATCCTCCACCGACATGGTGAGCGTGCCGCGCCCCACCACCTTCATGGAGGGCTTGTCGAATTTCCTGAGTTCTTCCCGCTCACTGTCGGTCAGTTCCAAGCCCATCTTTTGCAGCAATGTGGTCATGGGTTGACCTCCTCAGGGGTGTTACCTGTTACATGCAACATAGCAGCTAGATAACACAGAACACCGCAAACCACCAGATCAGGCCTCTCTCGCAGGGATATCATCTCAACCAGAAACGCCGCCCGCCCCGTCTTGCTCGGCGGAGGAAAACAGCCCCCAGGGCGCATCACTTCACCAGTGCACCAACTCCCTGTAGGCGTGCCAGGTGGCATGCCCCAGAATCGGCAGGATCACCATCAATCCCAGCATCAGGGTTGCAAACCCGAAGGCCGTCAGGGCCGCCAGCAGTCCGGCCCATATCGCCATGGCGGCAGGGTTTTGAAGGACCACCCGCACACTGGTCACCACACCGTCGATGATTTCGCCGCGCCGATCCGTGATCATGGGCAGGGTAACCGCGCCGGTCATGAACACCAGCACGGCTGCAAGGGCGCCGCTGGTCATGAAGATGCCCAGAAATCCCAGGCCTTCCACAGTGCTGAACAAGGATGACCAACTGGTCTGCAACCCCGCGGGCAGACGGTCAAAAAACAGTGCCAGCATCAGGGAAGTAAAACGAATCCAGGCGATCATGATCACCGAAAGAAATGCAATGTACAGACCGATGACAACCGGATTATCGCGCCAGGCCCGCCAGGTCTGCATGAAGGAAACCGACCGCCCCTGCTCCAGCAGACGGCTGCTTTCATAGATGCCCATGGCGGCAAGAGGACCCAACAGCAGGAACCCCGCCAGGAAGGTCAGCACCAGAAAGGGCTCGGCTCGCACCCCCCAGAGAATGGCATACCCCAGCAACACCACCATCAGCCCGTAGATCAGTCCGGGCACGGGGGCCTTCATGAAATCCCGGGCCCCCATGGATAGCCAGTGAAAAGGGCGATCACGGGAAACACGTTGCAGGATGGGTTCCGCACTTGCGGTGACGGAAGCGGAATTGAGCAATTTGTCCATGGTATCACCTCACTTCGGCGTAAGACGTCGGCAAGGACTCCCCCATGACGGAAAGGTATAGACCCGAACAGGCAACACTGCCTGTGACGGATTGCGCATTGTCAAACATTGGTCAGCCGGTGAGTTGCCGCGGAGAGATTGTGCCCGCCGGTACGCGTCAAGAAACTATCAGCAGGACACCAGCGAACCCCGTAGGGCCGCCACAGTGGCGGCCCCCGTGCCGAACATGCAGATCCGCAGCTCTTCCAGGGTGTCGGCAATGAAACGGTCCAGGGCGCCCTCCCCCTGACAGGCCTTCACCAGCATGGCTCTGGCCATGGCACCCATATCCGCCCCCAGGGCCAGGGCCTTGGCCAGCTCGATACCGTTGGTCAGGCCGCCGCAGGCAATCAGGGGCAGGGTCTGGGAAACCCGCCGCACGTTGAGGATGCTGTCACTGGTGGGAATCCCCCATTCACCGAAGCGCTCCCCCATCAGACGCTCCCGCGAGGAATCCGCGCAGAGTGATTCCACCCGCGCCCAGGATGTCCCGCCGGCCCCGGCACAGTCGATGCCGGATACGCCGCAGGCCAGCAATTGCCGGGCGGCCTGCTCGCTGATGCCAAAACCCACCTCCCGGGCGAACACCGGCACACCGGCCTCCTTGAGTGCTTCGCAAAGCCGGCTCAACCGGTCTGCGACACCGCGAAAATCCAGGTCTCCGCCTTGAACGGCTTCCTGGATGGGGTTGAGATGGATGAACAGGGCATCGGCGCGGATCATGTCCACCGCCCGCAGGGCCTCGTCCCTGCCCCAGCCCTTCACCAGCTGAGCCGCGCCCAGGTTGGCAAACAACATGGCGGTGGGGGCCTGACTGCGCAGCTCGAAATAGCGTGCCCGACTGCCATCCTCGATACCCACCCGCTGGCTCCCCACACCCATGGCCAGCCCCCAGCGTTCGGCCGCCCGGGCCAGACGGTGATTGATCACCAGGGCACGCCGGTCCCCACCGGTCATGGGGGCGATCATCAGCGGCGCGCACAGGGCACGCCCCGCCAAAGTGACGGACAGATCGATCTGCGACAGGGCGATTTCAGGCAGGGCCTGACTGACAAAATCAAAGCGCTCCAAACCCGTCGTCTTGCGGTAAAGCGCCCGCTCGCTCAGGCAAGCCTTGATATGCCGCCCCTTGGAGCGGGGGTCACGCAGGGAAACGGCATCAAGGGTCATGGCGTCCATGGTTCGCCGCATGCGTTGCCATAGATCCACCAGATGGGCCGCGAATCCCGCCAGCAGCCAGAAGGAGATCCAGTACCACTCCGCGCCCGTCAGCGCCGCCCGCAGGGCCAGCATGAGGGACACGCCGGCCAGCAGGAAGGGCCAGAACCTGGCAAAGGCCAGACCCCGGCCGGCAAGACGGTGCCAAAGGCCCAGCAGGGCCGCCTCCAGGACCATGGCCAGGATGATCAGATCAACGACCAGACCGGAGGCAAACCACTGGGCCATGGCTCGGCCCTCAGACCTTGGACAGACCCAGCAGATGGCCCATGTCCTTGAAGAAGATACGGATCTGGGCCAGGGGGCGGGTCCGCACCAGCTTCTTGTACATGTAGGACTGCCAGGTCAGATCCTGTACGTCCTTGTCGCGGCAGATGGCGACGAAGCGTTCGCGGCGCTTGTCGTTGATGTACCAGAAGCGCTGCATGATGCCCAGCACCCAGAATACCTGGCCGTGCAGCTTCATGAAGCGCTTGCGGGCCAGCTTCAGGTCCGCCGGCTTGCCGGAGGTGAGGAAGCTGTGTACGGCTTCCGCCGCCAGACGCCCGCCCAGCATGGCGTAGTAGATACCCTCGCCGGAGGCGGGAGCCACCACACCGGCGGCATCCCCGGCCAGCAGCACGTCACGGCCGTTGTCCCAGCATTTCATGGGGTACAGGGGGATGGGCGCACCCTCGCAACGCAGGGTCTCGCAATCTTCCATGCCGGCGGCCTTTCTCAGTTCCTCCACGGCACCCCGCAGGGAGAAACCGCGATGGGCGGAACCGACCCCCACGCTGACGGTGTCGCCGTGGGGGAAGACCCAGGCATAGAAGTCGGGGGACAGGGAACCGCGATAATAGACGTCGCAACGCTCGGGATCGTATTCCGCGTCCGGACGGGTGGGGCGACTGATGATCTCGTGGTAGGCGGCCACATGGGGAATCTTGTCGGCACCGGGTACTTCCTGGCGGGCCACGGAAGAGCGGGCACCATCGGCACCGATCACGGCCCGGGCGCGCACGCCCACCACTTCATCATCGGCATTCTTGTAACGCACCACGGCGGTGCCGTCGGCGTCACGGTCGATCTTCTCATAGGTGCCCACGCGACGCTCGGCACCCGCCTGCCCTGCCCGCTCACGCAACCAGGGATCAAAGGTCTTGCGGTCCACCATGCCCACGTAACCACCGTCGATGGGCATGTCCACCTTGCGGTCCGAGGGAGAGAACATGCGGGCGCAGCGAATCCTGGCCACCAGCACCTCTTCCGGCACGTCGAACTCGGTCATGAGGATGGGGGGAATGGCACCGCCGCAGGGCTTGATGCGCCCTTCCCGGTCCAGCAGCAGGACCTTGCGACCAGCCCTGGCCAGATCGGTGGCGGCCGTCGCCCCCGCTGGACCACCACCGATCACGACCACATCATAGGTTTCCATTTCAGCCATTTGATTCACCTTTGTCCGGCTCCGGGCTCACTACCGCACCACGGAAAAAAGTCATAAAAAAGGGGAGTCAGGCGAACGTATCGCTCGACTCCCCCCCGAAAGCTACCCTGGCAATGCGCTGATCACGACGCCATCAGATTCATGCTGCCCAGGGCGAAAGCCGTGATCATCATGCCGCTCACGTAGAGCGTGACACCGGTGGCGTTATACCAGGGGGCCAGGGCCTTGGGCTGCTTGAGCAGGCGCAGCATCAGTCCACCCTGAACGGCCAGCAGCACGGCGATGGCCAAGGCATGCCACAGGGCACCCCAGGAGAACAACAGCGCAATTACCACCACCTGGGGCAGGGCCATGACCCAGCAAGCCAGACGGGCGGCACGCTCCACACCCAGTTGCACCGGCAGGGAACCCAGGCCCATGCGGGTATCCCCTTCCACGGACTTGAAGTCGTTGAGGGTCATGATGCCGTGGGCACCGATGCTGTACAGCAGAGCCACCGCCACGATGCGCCAGTCGGGGAAGACCGCCGTCATCACCACGGCGCCGGTGAACCAGGGCACCCCTTCATAGCAGATGGCCACGGCGGAATTTCCGTACCAGCCATTGCGCTTGAGACGGGTGGGCGGGGCGCTGTAGGCCCAGGCCAGAATCATGCCGAAAAGGGCCGCCAGAAAGCCCCAGATACCGAGCACCGTGGCCACCAGCAGGGACAGGATGGTCCAGATGATGGCGATGTACAGCCCCCAGCGTCCGGGAATCCGCCCCGAAGGAATGGGGCGATTGGGCTCGTTGATCTTGTCCACATGGCGGTCGAACCAGTCATTGACCGCCTGGCTGGTGCCGCAGATCAAAGGACCTGCCAGGACCACGCCAACGATGATGAGCCACCATCGCTCCTGCAGAGCGACACCGGATGAAACGACGCCACAGGCAAAGGCCCACATAGGCGGGAACCAGGTGACGGGCTTGAGCAGTTCGAGGACTGCGCGGGGTGCTGGTATCGACATGGCGGGTAAATTATACGCGGCCCAGCGTATCGTCAAGCTTCATTTACACCGCCCGGAGATGCGATAAGTAATGAATCATGGACACAGGGATAAGGCTATAGCTTGTCTTCACCTTCCGGGGCCAGATCTCCCAGGCCATAACGCCTGAGTTTCACATAGAAACTCTGCCGGCTCAGCCCCAGCATCTCTGCGGCCGAAGCGCGGTTGTCATTGGTCAACTCCAGGGCGGCCTCAATGCACAGACGTTCGATCATGTCGGTACTTTCCCGCACCAGATCCTTGAGCGGCACGCGCCCGACCAACTCGGTGAGCTGTTCGACCGAGCGCGGGCCATCGCGCACGATCACGGACTGCCTGGGCATGCGCGCCCCCACACTGCGGATGGTGAAACCCAGACAGGGATTATCCACATCCAGCACCGCCACCGCGGAAATCTCCACTTCCGCGGAAGAACCGTATTCCCCCCGAAGCGCGGTACTCAGCAGACGCACGGAGCCGTGTTCACGCAGATTGCTGATCAGGACGCTCAGGTCTACGCCGGGGCGGCCCAGCCAACGCCCGAGGGACTGTCCCCGCACCTGATCTTCAGTGGGCATCTGGGTCAATTCGAGAAAGGCAAGGTTCGCGGTCAATATGCGCCCACTCAAATCGGTGACCACAAATCCATCAGGGGCCCGCTCCACCAGGTCAAGCACCCGGGAGTGGGTCCGCGGCCCCACCGACGACAGGACATCCAGCACCGGGCAACGTAACCGGATCAAAAAATGGGAAGCGTTGTCCTGGCGAAACAGGGAAGCAGCAACGATGAATTCCCGCTTGCCCTCCAGGGAACGGACCGTGACATCGTCTGCATGACCGGTGGCACGCACCGTGGCAAGCATGTCCTGTATGGACTGGGTATTTTCCAGGTCAAAACCTTCGGGGAATACCTTGCCGACCATTCTGCCGGTGGTTTCCCCCAGCAGTTCACAGGCGGCCGGATTGGCCTCAACCACCTTGTGAGTGGCGGCATCCATGATGAGGACGGCTTCGGAAGCCACCTGAAACAGCAGACGATAACGGGTCTCGGCATGACGCAGGCGCGAGTATTCACGCTCCATCATCTGCTGGGATTCCACCAGTCGGCGCTGCAGCGTCGCAATACTGCGCAGGTCCCTGCCCATGGCAACTACACGCCCATCATCCCCGACCCTGACAGCGGAATACATGACGGGCACATTCACGCCACGGCCGGAGGGATGATTGACCTGGCGCCATCGTGGATTACAGGAGGCTCCCGCATCCCGAAGCAGTGCCTCGATCTTGCCGCGGCTATCCAGGGTGACGGTATCGACCCAGGGCTTGCCCAGCCATTGCCCGTATCCTTCGGTGGAAAGTTCGTCGCTGCCAAAAGCCAGATCCTGGATGACGCCGGCATCATCCAGGACAAGGGAAACATCCGCCACCGCGGCAATCAACGCAGCCACCTGGTCGGGCTTCAGCTCCCCGAGCGACTGCTTTGGGGACTTGAACTGCTTCACGCGCTCCACACTTATCGGTATCAATCACTTGCGTCCAGATCACGTCAGATTTGCGAACTCATGCAAACCACTCGCCGGACCAGCATCTCTTCGGCACGTCGCACCGCGTCTTTGCCGTCCACCGCCGCCATGTCGGCACCTGCCACCGAAGCCAATCGTGGATTCTCCACAAACAGACGCCCTCCAACGAGTACGCCGATGGAAGGATTTCGGGAGACACGACGTATCCCCCTGATCGTGCTGGACAGCTTTTCGAGCAGGAGGTCGCAACTGACGGACAGTGCCACCACGTCAAACCATTCCCTATGCACCAGATGATTGAGCTCGGTTGCGGTGATCGCAGGATCACAGGTGACTTCCCAACCTGCCCGACGAAAGAATTCTGACACCATCAACAGGCCAAATGTATGGTGCTCTCCTGGAACGGGGGCCATCAGCACCCGTTTCTGACCAGGCGTCCCCTGGCCATGCTCCCCTGCAAAGAGGCCACCCAACTCCCTCAATACATGCTGAAGCCGGCAGAGCCCCACGGTAACTTCGGTAAAATCCGCCTGATCAATGTCCCACAGCTCGCCCAGGCGTTTTGCCGTAGGGGCCAGCAACCGCATGAATATGTCTTCCAGAGAGGCACCGCCCGCCCTCAGCATATCCACATAGGAGGACGCAGCAGCGGCATCATGCTCCATGACCAGTCGGGCAAACGCCTCCACCGACTGCGAGGTGATGGGCACCGGCTGCGCACCCATGGGCTCGGCACCCCCACCCCGGGGCACGGAACGCTCCACTCCGGCACCCCCGGGCCGACGACGGCCATCACCTTTTGCGCGGGTGCGGTGGACAAGCATCAGACGGGGGATGATCTCTCCCTCGATCACCCTGGACAGTTCGGTTCTCAGTCGCTCGGAGTCATGGTCCGGGGGTGTCCCCACCATCTCGCCTTCACGGCAAGATCGTCCTGCCCCATCCGCGCCCGGCCCGTATCCGCCCCGTATGCGCGCCTCTCCATCTCCACCAGCACCGCGGGTCGGAACCCGGTCATCACGACTGGCCGGACGTCTCGCAGTCACCATAAACTCCCCCCAGGACACCGAAAAGCCACCTTGGCGGTGACATCCGTAAGGCGCCAGGAAAACTGATGCCATTCTCCTGACAAATCGATCTTGGCAGTCTAGCAGGATGGGGACGTTTTTTGCCTACGAAAATCATGGTTGTCCATCCCGCAATTGTCAACCAATGCTTACGTCCACTTTAATTGACAAACCGGGGGCCCTTGTACAAACTCACGCCACCACGTTGAGTTGTCTGGAGAAAGGCGCAATGCAGCATGCTGGAGCCGGTGAGCGCAAGCCCCGCCCACTCTATACTCCCGAGGAACGGCGGCGTCGCGACGAGACGCCGTGGACACTGGTTCAGGGCATCCTGGCACCACTACAGTTCGTCGTCTTCATCATCAGCGCCTGGCTGGTCGTGCGCTATCTGATGACCGGCGAAGGGCTCTGGCTGGCCCATGCCTCCATCGTCCTCAAGACACTCATTCTTTATACCATCATGGTCACCGGCGCCATCTGGGAAAAGGTGGTGTTCGGTCATTACCTGTTCGCCAAGGCCTTCTTCTGGGAGGATGTGGTGAGCATGCTGGTAATCGCCCTGCACACGGCCTACATGGCGTCCCTGTTCTGGAACTTCCTGAACACCGAACAGCAGATGTACCTGGCCCTGGTGGCCTATGCCATCTATGTGATCAACGCCGCCCAGTTCCTGATCAAGCTGCGCGCCGCCCGTCTACAGGGCGCCGCTTCGGCGGAAGGATCGGACAAATGAACGGCGAGAAGCTGATGGACATCCCCGTCATCCGCGAGCGGGGGCAGAACTCCATGTTCTGCGGCCTCACCGGCATCATCTGGCTGCACCGCAAGATTCAGGATGCCTTTTTCCTCATCGTCGGCTCCCGGACCTGCGCCCATCTGATGCAGTCCGCGGCCGGCGTCATGATCTTCGCCGAGCCCCGGTTCGGCACCGCCATCATCGAGGAGCGGGATCTGGCCGGCCTGGCCGACGCCAACGAAGAACTGGATCGGGTGGTGGCCCGTCTGCTGGAACGTCGCCCCGACATCCGCATGCTTTTCCTGGTGGGCTCCTGCCCATCCGAAGTCATCAAGCTGGACCTTGAGAAGGCAGCCACCCGCCTGTCCCAGCAGCACATGCCGCAAGTACGCGTCCTGAGCTATTCCGGCAGCGGCCTGGAAACCTCCTTCACCCAGGGCGAGGATACCTGCCTGGCAGCCCTGGTCCCCGAACTGCCCTCCACACCGGCCGACAGCCCTCCCGACCTGCTGGTGGTGGGCACCCTCGCGGATGTGGTGGAAGATCAGTTCATGCGCATCTTCAAGGACATGGGCATCAACCGCGTGCAGTTTCTGCCGGCACGCAACTCCCGTGAGATGCCGGCCGTCGGATCCGGCACCCGCTACATTCTGGCCCAGCCATTCCTGGCGGAAACCGCACGCTGCCTGGAACAACGTGGCGCCACCCGTATCCCGGCCCCCTTCCCCCTTGGAGAGGAAGGCACCACCCGCTGGCTCAAGGCGGTGGCGGACAGCTTCGGCGTCGATGGCGACCTGTTCCACAAGGTGACGGCACCGGGTATCGAGCGCGCACGTCGCGGCATGGCCCGCATGCGCGAACAACTGGAAGGGAAACGCCTTTTCATGTTCCCCGATTCCCAGCTGGAGATCCCCCTCGCCCGCTTCCTGCACCGCGAGGCGGGTATGGAACTGCTGGAGATCGGCACGCCCCATCTTCACCGCCGACACATGGCTGAAGAACTGGAGCTGCTACCGGAGGGCATCACCCTGAGCGAGGGTCAGCACCTGGACAGGCAACTGGAACGTTGCCGGGCCGCACAGCCCGATGTGGCCGTCTGCGGCCTGGGACTGGCCAATCCACTGGAAGCCGAAGGGATCACTACCAAATGGTCCATCGAGCTGGTCTTCACCCCCATCCAGGGATATGACCAGGCGGCTGATCTTGCTGAACTTTTCGCCCGTCCGCTGCTGCGGAAGGCCAAACTGAGAGTCTGATGTCGTGCAACTGACGGTCTGGACCTATGAGGGCCCACCCCATGTGGGCGCCATGCGCGTGGCCACCGGGATGGAAGGCCTCCATTACGTGATTCATGCACCGCAGGGTGACACCTATGCGGATCTGCTGTTCACCATGATCGAGCGTCGCGACAAGCGTCCGCCGGTGACCTACACCACGTTCAAGGGGCGTGATCTGGGCCAGGACACGGCCGAGCTGTTCATGGACGCGGCCCGTGAGGCCTGTGACCGCTTCAAGCCCCAGGCAATGCTGGTCAGCTCATCCTGTACCGCGGAACTGATCCAGGATGATCCGGGCGGACTGGCCAAGGGTCTGGGCCTGCCCGTCCCCGCCATCCCGCTTGAACTGTCGTCCTACCAGCGCAAGGAAAACTGGGGCGCCTCGGAAGCCTTCTACCAGATCGTCCGTGGTCTGGCCGGCCCCCGCGCACCCGCCCCGGGCACCGAGCGCCCCTCTCGCCCCGAAGGGCAACGGCCCCGCTGCAATATCCTGGGCCCCACGGCCCTGGGGTTCCGGCACCGGGATGACGTTCAGGAAATCACCCGGTTGCTGAACAGCCTCGGGATTGATGTCCATGTGACCGCACCCATGGGTGCCACACCGATGGACATCACCCGCCTGGGCGAAGCCGACTTCAATGTGGTCCTCTATCCCGAGATTGCCGCCACCGCCGCCAAATGGCTGGAACGGATGTTCAGGCAACCCTTCACCAAGGTCGTGCCCATCGGGGTCGGCGCCACCCGCGAATTCATCGCCGAGGTGGCCGCCCTGGCCGGTGTCGACCCGGAACCAGCGCTACGGGACGGCGATTCCCGTCTACCCTGGTATTCACGGTCGGTGGACTCCAACTATCTCACCGGCAAGCGGGTGTTCATTTTCGGCGACGCCACCCACGCGGTTGCGGCGGCCCGGATCGCCACCGAGGAATTCGGCTTCACCGTGGTGGGGCTGGGCACCTATAGCCGGGAATTTGCCCGGGAGGTGCGAGAGGCGGCCAGGCAGTATGATATCGAGCCCCTGATCACCGATGATTATCTGGAAGTGGAAGCCCAGGTGGCGGAACTGCATCCGGAACTGGTCCTGGGTACCCAGATGGAACGGCACATTGCCAAACGCCTGGGCGTGGGTTGCGCCGTCATCTCCGCGCCGGTCCATGTACAGGACTTCCCTGCCCGCTATGCCCCACAGATGGGTTTTGGCGGTGCCAACGTCCTGTTCGACACCTGGGTTCACCCCCTGATGATGGGCCTGGAAGAACATCTGCTGGGCATGTTCCGGGAAGACTTCGAGTTCCACGCCGAGGCCGGCCCCTCGCACCTGGGCGCCAGCGCGCCGGCGGAAACCCGCGCCGTGGAACCGACCCTGTCGGCCGCGCCCGCCGCCGAGACCACGCCGGAAACGACACCCGAGGCAACACCCGACGATGGCGAGCCGGTCTGGTCGCCGGAGGCGGAAAAGGAGCTGCGCAAGATTCCCTTCTTCGTACGCGGCAAGGCACGACGCAACACCGAGCGCTTTGCCAAGGAACGGGGAATCAGCCGTATCGAGATCGACACCCTGTATGACGCCAAGGCGCACTTCGGCCGGTGAGCCATGCCGGTACGAATTTCATGCATGCCCTGTCCTGATCAGGATGAATGGCCTGCGGGGATGAGGACTTCCCCGCGGCCGACTATAATCAGGGGCCATGCAGCCCCATTTTGACTGACACGGATTTGCCCGATGCCCTCTTCCTCCTATCAGAAGCGACGCGGCCAGCTGGAAACCTACTTCGACCGGACCGCCGTCGATGCCTGGAAAAAGCTGACCTCCGACACGCCACTGGGCCGCATTCGTGCCACGGTGCGTGCCGGTCGTGAGCAAATGCGCAACACCCTGCTGGACTGGCTGCCTCAGGATCTCACGGGCAAGTGGGTCCTGGATGCCGGCTGCGGCACGGGCATGCTTTCGGTGGAGGCCGCCCGTCGCGGGGCCCACGTGATCGCCATCGACCTGTCCCAAAATCTGGTGGACATGGCCCGCGAGCGTGCCGAATCCGAAGACCTGGGCACCGGCGAGATCAAGTTCCATGTGGGCGACTACCTGGACCCCAAGCTGGGAGAATTCGACTACGTGGTGGCCATGGACTCCCTGATCCACTACCAGTCACAGGACATCGTCCAGGCCCTTTCGGTGCTGGCCGCCCGCACCCATGCGAGCCTGCTGTTCACCTTCGCCCCCCGCACCCCGGCCCTGGCCGTCATGCATGCGGTGGGCAAGGTCTTCCCCAAGAGCGACCGCTCCCCCGCCATCGAACCGGTGGCCGAAAAGACACTGCTGAAACTGGTCGCCGCCGAACCCGCCCTGGACGGCTGGAAACCCATGCGGACCCATCGCATCACCAAGGGGTTTTACACCTCCCAGGCACTGGAATTGAGCACAGGCAGGAATGATGTGACGTGAAGGCCGTCAGCCGACAGATCGCCAGGGCGCTGTCCCAGCTAGGGCCGCGCTTTCTGCCCTTTGCCGATGCAGCCACCCGGGATCTACCCCTGGGACGACTGTTGCGCCTGTCCCTGTTCCAGCTCTCGGTGGGCATGTCCATCGTCCTGCTGACAGGCACCCTCAACCGCGTCATGATCGTGGAACTGGGCCTGTCGGCGGCCCTGGTGGCCCTGATGGTCGCCCTGCCGGTCCTGTTTGCTCCCTTCCGCGTCCTCATCGGTCACCGTTCCGACACCCATCGTTCCGCCCTGGGCTGGCGCCGCGTGCCCTACATCTGGATCGGCACGCTGATGCAGTTCGGCGGTCTGGCATTCATGCCCTTTGCCCTGCTGCTCATGTCCACCGGCGGCGAGATGGGACCGGAATGGGCGGGGCCCGCGGCGGCCGCACTGGCCTTCTTCCTGACCGGCGCCGGCCTGCATACCACCCAGACCGCGGGACTGGCCCTGGCCACCGACCTGGCCCCGGAAGACAAGCGTCCCCGGGTGGTCGCGCTGCTCTATACCATGCTGCTGGTGGGCATGCTGATCAGCGCCCTCACCCTGGGTGCCCTGCTGATTGATTTCAGCGAAATGAAACTGATCCAGGTCATACAAGGCGCGGCTGTCGTGACTTTCCTTGTAAATTGTCTGGCATTATGGAAACAAGAGGCGCGTAACCCTGCACGCACCTCGAAGAACGCACCGCGGCAGCCTTTCAAGGAGGCTTGGCGCAATTACATGAGCCAGAGCCATGCGATGCGTTTTCTCGTGGTGGTGGGGCTGGGAACGGCCGGTTTCCAGATGCAGGACATATTATTGGAGCCTTACGGCGGAGAAATTCTGGGGTTGTCCGTCAGTGCCACGACGACACTGACGGCTTTACTTGCGGGCGGCACCCTGGCCTCCCTGGCCTTTGCGGCCTGGTGGCTCAGCCGCGGCGGGAACCCTTATCGGCTCTCGGCCCTGGGCGCGCTGATCGGCATTGGTGCGTTCACGGCGGTGATCCTTGCAGCACCCATGGATTCGGCGTTGCTGTTCCGTATCGGTGCCACTTGCATCGGTTTCGGTACAGGCTTTTTCGCCGTGGGCACATTGATTGCGGCCATGAGCCGGGAGAATGGTGGGCAAAGCGGTATCGCACTGGGTGCCTGGGGCGCCGTTCAGGCAACCGCCCTGGGCCTGGGAATCATCCTGGGGGGTGTGATCCGCGACATCGTCAACGCCATGACCAGCAGGGAACTGCTGGGTCCGTCCCTGACCGGTCCGGAAATTGGCTATGCGGTGGTCTACCATATTGAAATAGTGTTGTTGTTTGCCACACTCATCGCGATCGGACCGCTCGTGCGCAGCAAGGGCGTTTCCCGAGAGCAATCTTCATCGAGGTTCGGCATGGCCGACTTCCCCGGCTAGGCCACTCGAAACCTGGAGGAAATGCAATGCCAACCGGTGCCATTACTGAATATATGGATGTCGCGCAAGTCACGCTGTACGTCTTCTGGTTCTTCTTTGCAGGCCTAGTTTATTACCTCCACCGCGAAAACAAGCGGGAGGGGTATCCACTGGAGTCTGATCGTTCCCCCTACATCACGGTTCAGGGCTTCCCGCCCGCGCCTGGTCCCAAGCAGTTCCTGACTGCAGACGGCGGCGCCATCATCATTGCCAACGGCAACCCCGACACCCGTGAAGTACATGCCAAGCCCTGCAACCCGTTCCCCGGCTCGCCGCTGGAACCCACCGGCAATCCCATGATTGACGGCGTGGGTCCCGCCTCCTGGGCACAGCGTGCCGATGAGCCCGATGTCACCATGGACGGCGCACCCCGCATCGTCCCCATGCGCGCCACCAGCCACGGCTTCGGCGTGCCTTCCCGTGACCCCGACCCCCGCGGCATGCCCGTTTACGCCGCTGACGGCAAGGTGGCCGGTACCGTGCGTGACATCTGGGTTGACCGCTCCGAAGCCATGCCCCGTTACCTGGAAGTGGAAGTCAATTCCGAGATCGCCAACCGTACCGTACTGGTGCCGATGTTCCTCTCCAAGGTGGCCCGTGCCGCCAAGGCCAAGGCAGGTGCCAGCCTGGGTGAGCGCATGATCGACGGTCGTCCCTTCGAGGTACGCGTGGTGTCCGTGATGTCCCATCACTTCGCCGATGCCCCCTTGACCCGCAACGCCGAGTCCGTCACCCGCCTGGAAGAAGACCGCATCATGGCCTACTTCGGTGGTGGTCACTTCTACGCCGCCAAGGAACGCAGGGAAGCCTTCCTGTGAGTCACGACGACCACGCTCCTGAACCGATCCGTGGTCTGCCCGAGCTCCCCCCCGAGGGGGAGCACATACTGTGGCAAGGCGCCCCCCTGTGGGGCGCCCTCGCCCGGCGGGCCTTTCATGTCAGAAAGGTCATGGTCTATCTGGGTATTTTTCTTGCCGCCCGGGGCAGCTACAGCCTGATGCAAGGCGCCTCCATTCCCGGAGCCCTGGCTGACACCGCCCTGGTCTTTACCCTGTCCGTGACCGCGGTAGCCCTGCTCTACCTGCTGGCCTGGCTGATGGCACGCGCCACGGTCTACACCATCACGAATCGTCGCATCGTCATCCGCTTCGGGGTCGCCATCCAGTTGTCGGTGAACCTGCCCTACCAGGTGATCAGATCCGCGTCTCTCAAGGCCTACTCTGATGGCACGGGCGACATACCCTTGGTGCTTGAACCTCCGGAAAGGGTGTCATACCTCATCATGTGGCCCCATGTACGTCCGTGGCGACTCCTGACCCCTCAACCCATGATGCGTTGCATTCCTGATGCCAAGCGCGTTGCAGAACTGCTGGGCAAGGCAATCCATGGCGAATATGTGCCGGCCGACCCGAATGCCAGGCCTGAACTGACCGGCATGCTGTCCGGCTCGGTACGCAGAACCGATTCCAACCAGACCTCAAGTCAGACCGCATCATGAATGAACAACCGGCGAGACATCGTGCCAACACCACACTGATGCTCTCCGGGCTGGCGGCATTGGCCGTGGCCCTGAGCGCCGGGGTATATTACCTCGGCGCCAGTGCCACCTCTGCCAGGTTCGTGCCTGCCCAGGCGGACCCGGCGGAATCCGGAGACGCTCAGGCCACCGTCATGCAGACCCTGGATCTGCGTACCGAAGACCGCCCTGGTGGTTATCTGGCGATTCTTGACGGATCCAACGACCGGATCCTCCAGGTGCTGGGACCGGCCGAAGGCGGCTTCATGCGCCCCGTCCTGCGCATTATCATGCTGGATCGACGTACAGAAGAAGAAAAACGCTCCCCTTCGCTCCTGCGTCTGACGCGCTGGTCCAACGGCAGCCTGACCCTTGAAGACCCGGCTACCGGCTTGCGCTATGAGCTTAATGCGTTCGGCCCCACCAATGCCGGTGCGTTCGCAAGACTTCTGGATATCGCGAAGGACTCCTGAGTCCTGGCAATCCATTGCGCGCAAGGCCGCGAAACCGGGTAAACTGAATCCGTGACACAGTTCGGCCTGCCAATTCTCTACGTGGTCTTCCTCTGGTGGTTCAGCACCGGGGCCATCATCTATCTGGACGGACTCCCCCGGCACACCTATCGCTGGAGCATGCTCGGCGCCAGTGTGCTCGGTGCTGCAGCCCTGTACGGCCTGGCCGCCACCAGCCAGGATGTCTCCGTTGCCGGTGCCTATATCGCCTTTACCTGTGCCATCCTCATCTGGGGCTGGGTGGAAATGAGCTTTCTCATGGGGCTGATCACAGGGTCACGGCGCACCCGTTGTCCGGATAATGCCCGTGGCTGGCGGCGGTTCCTCTATGCCACCCAGGCCATCATCTACCACGAACTGGCACTGCTGATCAGCGTAGCCGCCATCCTGTGGGTGACCTGGGGAGGGGCTAATCAGATGGGCCTGTATACCTTCCTCATCCTCTGGGTCATGCGCACCAGCACCAAGCTGAACGTCTTCCTCGGTGTGCGTAATCTCAACGAGGAGTGGCTGCCGGATCATCTGCGCTACCTGGAAAGCTATTTCCGCAAGCGCCCCATGAATCTGCTGTTCCCGATATCTGTCACCGCATCCACGGTGGTTGCCGTCCTTCTGGTGCAAACGGCCATGAATCCGGAGGTTTCCGCCCACCAGGCCGTGATGGCAACGTTCCTGGCCATTCTGATGATCCTGGCGATCCTGGAACACTGGTTTCTGGTACTGCCCCTGCCCTCCCAGGCACTCTGGAACTGGGCGTTACGCTCCCGGCAGCCCGAGCCATGTTTTCGCCCCATCCGACCCAACATTCCGGTGGCCAATGACCCAGACAAGGAATCTCCAGGCACTGGTCTTGCCGCCGGTCCCAGTCGTTTTCGCTCCTGATTCCGTACCTCGCCCATGACCGCGCACGCACACACCCCTGGCACCATTGGTCCCAATTCCATCACCCGCATGGCGCAGGCATTGACCCGCCAGCAGGGAGAGGCCGTCACCACGCGGATTTTCGAAGCCGCCGGGCTGGCCCATTATCTGTCCGAGCCGCCCACCCAGATGGTGGACGAGAAAGGGGTCACCGCCCTGCATCGGGTGGTACGGGAAACCCTTGCCCCCGAAGAGGCGCGGTCGGTATCCCGCGAGGCAGGCCACCTGACCGCCGAGTACCTGCTGGCCAACCGCATCCCCAAACCGGTCCAGACAGTGCTCAGACTGCTGCCGGCAGGGCCGGCCAGCCGCATCCTGCTGGCCGCCATATCCCGCAACGCATGGACCTTCACCGGCAGCGGCCGCTTCCAGGTGAACCATGGCCGGACCCTTGAACTGAGTATTACCGGAGGCCCCATCTGCAAGGAAATCCAGGCCCATGAGCCGGTGTGTGATTACTATGCGGCGACTTTTGAACATCTTTTCCGCTCACTGGTCCACAAAAACACCGTCGTTCGGGAAACGGCCTGCGGTGCCTTGGGTGCACCCAGCTGTCTGTTTGACGTATGCTGGAACGTTTGATACTGCGGTCTCTGGATAATTCATGGCCTCCAAGATGCCACTGCTCGACGCCACCACCCTGCGCGAGCGAGCCAAGCAGATCCTGCGGGATCACAGTTTTGACAGCACCCTGTTCTCCCTGCAACGGGGGGAACTGGACGTCGAAACGCTCCTGGAAGAGCTGCATATCTATCACGCCGAACTGCGCATACAGCAGGAGGCGCTGCTTGAGAGCCAGGAAGTCACCGAACTGGCCCTGAGCCGGTTCAGCCGCCTGTATCAGGAGCTGCCACTGCCGGTGCTTCGCATCGACTGGGCCGGATTCCTGCAGGACGCCAATAGCGCCGCCCACCGAAGCCTGGCCCTTAACCGCAAGCTGTTTACCCAGATATCGGAAGCAAAGCATAGAAGCTTTCTGGAAAACGCCCTGGAGAGGGCGCGCCACGATGGGCGTGCAGACTGCCAGGCCGTGCGTCTCCGGCGAGCCGACGGACACCCCCTGATTGCCGATATCGCTCTCATTCGACTGCCGGAACCGGATGGCGCCAAACCGGGTTTCATCTGCAGCATCGTGGACCGGACCCTGCTCATCCAGCAGCGCGACGCCCTGCTGGAATCCTATGCCCGCCTGCAAGAGAGCGAGGACAACTACCGCATCCTGGCAACCTTCTCCCCCGACTGGGATTTCTGGATCGGGCAGGATGGGGAGTTTCGCTATATCTCACCGGCCTGCGCGCGCATCACCGGTTACAGTGCCGAGGAATTCATGGATGATCCCGATCTGCTGGAACGGATCATTCATCCCGATGACCTGCCATGCTACCAGGCACACAAGTCGGCTACGGAAAGGACCCTGAACACCCCGGTACTGTTCCGGATCCTGACCAAGGGGGGCGAGGTCCGCTGGGTCGAGCATATCTGCAATCCGGTGATGGACGCCCATGGCCAGTTCATGGGGCATCGGGGGATCAACCGGGACATTACCGACCGGCAAAAGGTGCAGACGTCCCTGGAGCATCAACTGAGCTTCCAGGCCATGCTGGCCAATATCTCATCCCTGTTCGTCAATACCCGGATCGAACACATGGGCCCTGCCATGACGCAGGCACTACAACAGATCGGACGATTTTTCCAGGCAGACCGCTGCCGCATCCTGGAATATACCCCGGATCGAAATGCCCTGGAGCTCACTCATCACTGGTCCGGCCTGGAAGAGGAATCCGCTGAAACCGACCCACCCCGTCAATGGCACGTCACGCAACTCCCCTGGACCACCCACCGGATGCGGAACCGTGAGGTATTGCTGCTGGAAAAGGGCCCTGGACAGCCCCCCGAATTTGCCCGGGAGCATCAGCTGCTGAGCCCTGACAACGCCCGCTCGGTTCGCCTGATACCCATGATCAGCGATGGTGAAATCCTGGGCATGCTGCTGCTGGAGAGTTTTGCGCAGCTGCCGGATCACCACTGGCAGGAACAACCCGACCAGATGCGGGTGGTCTCGGAAAGTCTGGTAAGCATGATCATGCGCTATCGCACCCAGCACGAACTCCAGGAAAGCGAGACGCGCTACCGTCACATCTGCGCCGTCACCAATGACATCGGTTACTCGTGCCGGAAGGACGATCAGGGTCACCTGCAGATTGACTGGATTACCGATTCCATCCAGACGGTCACTGGCTACAGTGTCGCCGACATCCGTAGCCGCGGCTGTTGGGGGTTTCTCGTCCAGGAAGAGGATCAGGATATCTTCAGGAAGGAAATCCTCAATCTCGGGCCCGGCCAGGCCTCCTGCTGCGAATTGCGCCTTCGCTGCAAGATGGGTCCTCCGCGTTGGGTCAGGGCAACCACGGAATGCATCCAACTGAAGGACGCCCCACACCAGACCCGGCTTTTCGGCGGCCTGGTGGACATTACCGATCAAAATCGCCAGCAGAGCCTGATTCAGCGGCTGGCGCTGGTGGTGGAGCAAAGTCCCAGCATCGTACTCATTTCTGACCGGCAGGCACGAATCGAGTACGCCAACACCCGCTTCAGCCAACTCACCGGCTTCAGCCGCGAGGAAGCCCAGGGACAATCCCTTTCCCTGATCCACGGCGACGACTCATCCATGAAATCCACGCTGGATGACATCCTGCGAGAGATGATGGCGGGGAAAATCTGGAACGGCGAGCTGTCCGTACGCAAGAAATCGGGGGAACATTTCTGGGAGCAGGCAACGTTCGCGCCGCTGAAAAATGCCCAGGGAGAGATCACCCATTTCGTCAAGATGTCCGAGGATCTCAGTGCCCGCAAGGCCCTGTCGGAACAACTCAGTTACCTGTCCCATTACGACCCCCTGACCGAACTGCCCAAGCGGGCTGTCATACGTGATCGCATCCAGCAGGCCATGGCCAAGGCACGCCAGAATGGGCACCATCTGGCGATCTTTTCCATTGACGTGGATGATCTCAAACGCGTCAACGACACGTTGGGACATGCGGCGGGTGATGAACTTCTGAGAATGCTTTCCAGCCGTCTTCAGGGCCTGCTCGAAGCGCAAGACAGCCTGGCGAGGATGGGAGGAGACCATTTTCTGTTACTCAAGGCGACCATGAAGCAAACCCAGGATGCGCTCCATCTTGCCGAGCGCATCAATCAGGTGATGGAACAACCCCTGACCATTCAGGATCAGTCGCTGGTCATCACCGCCAGCACCGGCATCGCCCTCTTCCCGGGTGATGCGGACAATGTGGACGAGCTGCTTCGCCGTAGCGACGCCGCCCTGCACCGCAGCAAGACTGACGGCGGAGGGCGTTTCTACTGTTTCTTCACCCCCAGCATGGACAAGCAGCTCAAACAACAATTCCAGATGGAACAGGCACTTCGCCGGGGCCTGGAACAAGACGAACTGCTGCTCCACTATCAGCCCCGCGTCGACATGACCACCGGGCAGATCCTGAGTCTTGAGGCATTGGTGCGCTGGAATCACCCGGAACTGGGGCTTCTGCCCCCCGGCCGTTTCATACCGGTCGCGGAAAGTAGCGGCCTCATTCTCAGCCTTGGCCCACAGGTATTGAGCAAGACCTGCGAACAGATTCAGCGCTGGCGCGAAGCCGGCATACCCACCGTGCCCGTCTCCATCAATCTGACCACCCAGGAACTCTATAAAAGAAGCCTGGTTTCCGACATCCTGGCGACCGTGGCCCGCTACGGCATTGAACCGGCAATGCTTGAGTTCGAGATCACCGAAAGCACCGCGATGCGTTCCATCGATGATGCCATTACCATCCTGTCCGAACTGAATGCGGCAGGATTTACCCTGTCACTGGACGATTTCGGTACGGGGTATGCCTCCATGAGCTACCTGGGCAATCTGCCGGTCCATGGCCTCAAGATCGATCAATCTTTCATCGCCAGCCTGGAACGTGATCCTTCACGACGCAGACAGGCCACGGCCATCGTCGATGCCATGATCGGGCTGGGGATCAACCTGGGCCTGCAGGTCGTGGCCGAAGGCGTGGAAACCACGGTGCAGAAGGATTTCCTGATCGGCCACCGCTGCACCTGCGGACAGGGCTTCCTGTTCAGTCATCCGCAACCGGCGGAAGTGATCGGCGCCCGGCTCAGGGACAGTACCCTGCTGCCCGTTGCCTCGCATCAGGTGCGACCATAGAGCATCATCATGTGGTGTAGACGCCCGACCAGCGTGTCGGGCACCTGATCCCAGGTGAAACGCCAGCGCCAGTTGCCTTCCTGGGTCCCGGGAACGTTCATGCGATGCCGTCCATCCAGTTCCAGCACATCCTGCATCGGCAGAACGGCCAGACGGGATACGGAAGCCAGCGCACTGCGAACCAGGGGCCACGGCATGGACTCATCCGGATACCCCAGATATTCCAGCACCCTCGACTGAAGTGCCTCGTTACAGGACGAGAACCAGCCCAACGTGGTGTCGTTATCATGGGTGCCGGTATACACCACGGAGTTTTCCCCGTGGTGATGGGGCAGATAGGGGTTGTCGGCCCCCCCTTCAAAGGCAAACTGCAGGATCTTCATCCCCGGCAGACCACTTTCATCCCTCAAGGCATCTACTTCCGGCGTAATGACGCCAAGATCCTCCGCCACCAGCGGCAGCGTGCCAAAGCGGTCCCGCAGGGTATCGAACAGTGCCTTGCCGGGGGCAGGCACCCAATGGCCGTTGATCGCGGTTTCCTCATGGGCCGGAATCGACCAATAGGCTTCAAACCCCCGGAAATGATCAATGCGTATCAGATCCACCATCTCAAGAGCTGCATTGATGCGCTCGATCCACCAGCGGAAACCATCGGCCTCCATGTTTTGCCAATGATAATGGGGGTTGCCCCAGCGCTGCCCCGTGGCGGAGAAGTAATCCGGGGGCACGCCCGCCACGCTGTTAGGCATCCCCTGGGGGCCCAGGTCAAACAGCTGCCGATGGGTCCACACATCGGCGCTGTCACTGGCCACGAAGATAGGCATGTCGCCAAAGAGCAGAATGCCCCGATGATTGGCATGCCGTTTCACGGCATGCAGTTGCACGTAGAACAGAAACTGCTCAAACCGATACTGTTCCAGGCCGTGTTCCAGTCGTTGGCCTGCTTTTTCCAGGGCACTGGCATGGCGGTCCCGCAAAGGAACCGGCCAGTCCCACCACGGTGACATTCCCTGCTCGGCCTTGAGCCCCAGATACAGCACATAATCCTCCAGCCAATGGGCATGGTGGGATTTGAACGCAGAAAACTCGGCACGCTCCTCACTGGATGCCCGCGCCTCAAATCCTGCCCTCGCCTGCCGCAGCACCGGGCTGTCAAAGGGATTATTCGGTGGTGGATCCGGCTGGTCGACCGTTTCGCACTCAAGCCAGCCTCGATGACGCAATTCATCCAGGCAGATCAGGCCGGTATGCCCCGCATGCACGGACATGCACTGATAGGGTGACCCGCCATCATGGGGCTGATTCAGGGGCAGAACCTGCCATACACTCACCCCGCTGGCTTCAAGAAATTCGATGAACCGATGCGCTTCTATCCCAAGGGCACCCTGCAAGCCATGCCCCGGCAGCGAGGTCGGATGCAGTAGAATTCCGGCACGGCGCCTGTCCAGAACTGACTGGGCTTTTGGAACGCGTTCGGACACAGTGCCTCCGTCCATTATGCGTGACTCAAACCGGTGACATGATCGGGCTCACACCGGAAAATCGGGAATCTTGAACCTTGAATGATAGCCTGACCTGACAGTCGGCCCGGACGAGGGTATCAGACAAGGCAGGGACTCGGGCAATCATTCAGGCTTCTGGCCGGGCCGCATGGCCCCGGTTGCCACCGATGCTTCGCTTCCCCGACTCACCGTCATGGCCAGGTAGCCGGGGGGTGTTTCTCCCAGGAGCTGATACAGGCGGGTCAGATGCTGACGATACAGACGCTCAAAGAGGCTCACCGACGCTGAAGGATTGTAATCACCAAACCACCAGCACCAGTCGGAACCCTCGCAAACGGCCAGCTGCTCCAGGACAGCAGCCTTTTCCGCATGGGTCAGCCTGCTCTCGGACATCACCCGATCCACCCGGACCTTGGCTTCAACAAGCATGTCCCAGCCCCGGTTCTTGTCCACGGAGCCGATCCAGGTTTCAAAATTACCATAGACCCAGCTGCCGGCCACGATCCGCGGCAATGGCAGGGCGGGATGTTCGTCAAGACAGTCGGAGAAAGTCGTCAGTTCGATGGCAGGGTGATTCACCAGCTTGCGATACAGCGCGGAAAGAAAATAGAAGCCATTATTGGGATAGTATTCCCAGGCATTCTCTCCATCCAGGATAACGGAAACCACTGGCGGCGGATCCTGCGGCCTGCGCGAGCCGGCCAACTGACCGGCGATCTGCTCCAGTTGATGAATGAAATCGGCCACGGCATCGTCCCCATGCCAGTCGGCGTAACGAAAACCGATGGAATCCGATAGCCCCTCATCCCGAAAGAAGACCGTCAACCGCTCGGCATCATAACGATAGGGACGATAAAGCCAACGCCGATCCGCCGCCAGGGGCTGATCGGAAGACTTGTGCAGGGAATTGACCAACACCCCCTCGCCGGTAGCCGTCCACTGAACGCCTTCCTGGGCCAGCAGACGCAGGGTGGCCTCACTGACACTGCCCTCGGAAGGCCAGCAGCCGACAGGGCGCAATCCGAAGTGCTCCTCGAATACCTCCATCCCCCGTGCCACATGCCACCTCACCCGCTCATCCCCGCCTGGGTAGGCCTGAGCTTGGGGGAGCAACACCTCCGGCACCGCTTCCCGGGCGGATGTCAGATCCAGCATCAAGGGCATGATGGGGTGGGCATAAGGGGAAAACGACAACTCCACCTGTCCGGATTGGGCCAGGCGCCGATAACGGGCAATCAGGTTTTCCAGCAGATCCCCGATGATTTCCAGAAGCATCCTGCGCTGCCCCGGCGTGAAGTTCCTGCCCTGCTTCATCAAGGGTGCAATCCGGGGATCGGAGCGACGGACCGTCTCACCCAGCCACACCAGGTGATACCAGGTCACAAGATCGAAGAAAAACTGATCCGACAGATAGGTGGCAGCCTCCGGATGCTGTCGCAACCAGGGGAGCATGTCGGCAAGCATCCGGTAATCCTGATGGGGGTCGATCAGGCGTTTTCGGTTCGCCCTCGTGCAGGCCTCGGCCAGTTGCATGCGCTCTGTGGACCCGGCCGGAGCCGATTGCGCACCCAGCAGGGCAAGCACCGGGTCGGGAATGGGATCACCCTGATGCAGAAAGGCGCTCACGCGGCCGGCGTAATCCCTGATCTGCTCCAGCAGGACCGGCGCGAAGTTGACCACGGCCCGAGCTCCGGGGGTCGCCTCCAGGTGAGCCGCCATATCCACGTAATCCTTGATGGCATGCAGATAGGTCCATGGCAGGGCATAACGTCCCGTACCCGCCTCGCGATACTCGGGCTGGTGCATGTGCCAGCACAACACCAGCCTGACAGCCACTGAATCCTTCCGCACGGGATCAACGGGCATAGCGTGTGATATTACCGAGCATTTCGGGCGTCACGACGGTCACCCCCCCTTCGGAAACATAGAAGCGTCTGGCATCCTCGCTCGGGTTTTCGCCTATCACCATGCCTTCGGGAATCCGGCAACCCTTGTCGATGACCGCCTTGTGAATCCGGCAATGACGTCCAATCTCCACGTCGGGCAGCACCACCGAATCACTCACACTGCTGTAAGAATTGACGATCACGTTGGAAAACAGCAGGGAATGCCGTACCTGGGAACCCGAAATGATGCACCCCCCCGATACCATGGAATCCACCGCCATGCCGCGACGGTCATCGTCATCGAACACGAACTTGGCCGGCGGCAGCTGTTCCTGGTAGGTCCAGATGGGCCAGTCCATGTCGTAAAGATTCAATTCCGGCGTCACGCCGATCAGCTCCAGATTGGCCTGCCAGTAGGAGTCGATGGTCCCCACATCGCGCCAGTAGGCCTGGGAGCCGGTCTGCACATCCCGGAAGGGATAGGCCATGACCCGATAGGGCTTGATCACGCTGGGGATGATGTCCTTGCCGAAGTCGTGGCTGGAACCGGGGGTATCCGCATCCTTGATCAGCTGTTCGAACAGGAAGCGGGTATTGAAGACATAGATCCCCATGGAGGCGAGGGCCTTGTCCGGCTTGTCGGGAATGCTCTGGGGCTGCGCCGGCTTTTCCGTGAACTGACGCACCCGGCCGTCTCCGTCCACCGCCATGACACCAAACCCCCTGGCGGTCTCCAGATCCACCTCCAGGCATCCGACGGTCATGTCGGCGCCGGACTCCACGTGGTAGGCGATCATGTCGCCATAGTCCATCTTGTAGATATGGTCGCCGGCCAGGATAAGAACGTATCCCGGGTCATGGTCACGGATGATGTCCAGGTTCTGATAGACTGCGTCCGCCGTCCCTTCATACCAGGAAGTCTCGATGCGCTGCTGGGCCGGCAGCAGTTCCACGAACTCGCCGAACTCCCCCCGCAGGAACCCCCAGCCACGCTGGATGTGCTGGATCAGGGAATGGGACTTGTACTGGGTGAGGACCCCCACCTGGCGAATACCCGAATTGATGCAGTTGGACAGCGGGAAGTCGATGATCCGGAACTTGCCGCCGAAGGGCACCGCCGGCTTGGCGCGCCACAGGGTAAGCTGCTTGAGGCGGGACCCCCGCCCCCCGGCAAGGATCAATGCCAGGGTGTCTCGGGTAATACGACTGACGAAACGTTGAGATTGTGATTTCATGCTGACTTTCCCGGACCCGGGTGAATGGGGGACTCGGTCACACTGCTCATGATAGGGTTTAACTGAACCGGGTACTTTAGCCCCCCGCATGGCCCGCTTATCATAGTGCGCTGTCCCTGTTTCGAATCTATTACATCATTTCTGCAGCCACGGAAAGTGCCGCCACACTGCCGCGCCAGCCACGGAACGTCCCATGCCTACATCGTACAACGAACACCTCAAGCGTATCCTTGACTCACGGCATCACGACCCCTTTGCCTTTCTGGGACGCCACATGGAAGCGGGCCAGTGCGTGGTGCGCGCCTTGCTGCCCTTCGCCCGCGAGGCCGACATCGTGGAACTCAACGCCCCCATGAAGCCCGT
Source organism: Ectothiorhodospira shaposhnikovii (assembly GCF_016584105.1). GTDB lineage: Bacteria > Pseudomonadota > Gammaproteobacteria > Ectothiorhodospirales > Ectothiorhodospiraceae > Ectothiorhodospira > Ectothiorhodospira shaposhnikovii. The sequence goes on from NZ_NRSM01000015.1 coordinate 66,861, forward strand.
CGGCAAACAGGGGCTGTTCGAGTGGCGCGGCCCCCGCGACGCCCTGCCCTTACACTATCGCATACGATGGAGCGATGGTCATGGCCACGAGCAGATTGCCTACGATCCCTACTGTTTCGCCCCCCAGGTGCCGGATTTCGACATCCACCTGTTCAACGAGGGGCGCCACTGGCACGCCTACCGCTTCCTGGGCGCCCATCCTCATGAAGTAGACGGCATTCAGGGCGTCCGGTTCGCGGTCTGGGCACCCGCCGCGGAACGGGTGTCCGTGGTCGGCGATTTCAACCGCTGGGACGGCCGCTGCCATCCCATGCGGGTACGCGGTGGCAGCGGGGTGTGGGAGCTGTTCATCCCCGGCATGGCGCCCGGCGCCCTCTACAAGTACGAAATCCGCAACCGCGACACCGACGCCATCCTGCTCAAGGCCGACCCTTACGGTCAGCGCTTTGAACTGCGCCCCCGCACCGCGGCGGTGGTCAACCATCCCAGCCGCTTCCAGTGGTCCGACCAGGCCTGGCTGGCGGATCGCTGCAACGAGGCCTGGCTGCACCGCCCCATGTCCGTCTATGAGGTACACCTGGGTTCCTGGCGGCGGGACGCAGACGGCCAGTTTCTCAATTACCGGGAACTGGCCCGGGAACTGGTGGCCTATGTCACCCGCATGGGCTTCACCCATGTGGAACTGCTGCCGATCACCGAACACCCCTATGACGGCTCCTGGGGCTACCAGACCACCGGCTATTACGCCCCCACCAGCCGCTTCGGCGAACCGGATGACTTCCGCTATTTCGTCAATCTCTGTCACGAACACGGCATCGGCGTATTGCTGGACTGGGCGCCGGGACATTTTCCCAAGGACGCCCACGGGCTGGCCCGCTTTGACGGCAGCGCCCTGTATGAGCATGAAGACCCTCGCCTGGGCGAACATCGTGACTGGGGCACCCTGATCTTCAATTACGGCCGCAACGAGGTGAGGAACTTCCTCGTCTCCAGCGCCATGTACTGGGTGGAGGAATTCCATATCGACGGTCTGCGGGTGGACGCCGTGGCCTCCATGCTCTACCTGGACTATTCCCGGGAACCCGGTGACTGGGTACCCAACAAGTTCGGCGGCAACGAAAACCTGGATGCCATCGAGTTCCTGCGGGAGTTGAACAGTACCGTCCAGGGCCGCCATCCCGGGGCCCTGATCATCGCCGAGGAATCCACCTCCTGGCCCCAGGTCACCCGTCCCACCTGGCTGGGAGGCCTGGGCTTTGCCATGAAGTGGAACATGGGCTGGATGAACGACACCCTGGATTATTTCAGTAAGGATCCCATCCACCGCCACTACCATCACGACCGGCTCACCTTCGGTCTGCTCTATGCCTTCACCGAAAATTTCGTGCTGCCCTTCTCCCACGACGAAGTGGTCCACGGCAAGCGCTCCCTGCTCTACCGCATGCCCGGCGATGAGTGGCAGCGGTTTGCCAACCTGCGCCTGCTCTACACCCTCATGTGGAGCTACCCGGGCAAGAAACTGCTGTTCATGGGCTGCGAGATCGGTCAGGGCAACGAATGGGACGCATCCCGGGAAATGGAATGGCACCTGCTCCAGTACCCCTTCCATGAAGGCGTCCAACGCCTGGTCGCCGACCTCAACCGTCTCTACCGGGAACAGCCCGCGCTACACCACCTCGACTTCGAATGGCAGGGCTTCGACTGGATCGACTGTCACGACGCTGCCCAGTCGGTCCTCAGTTACCTGCGCAAGACCGAAGATGGCAACCAGTTCATCATCAGCGCCCTTAACTTCACCCCCGTACCCCGGGAAGGCTATCGCATCGGCGTACCGGCCCCCGGCCGCTATCGGGAGATCTTCAACTCCGACTCCCACTACTACGGCGGCGGCAACCTGGGCAACCTGGAAGTGGAAGCCGAAGACATTCCCTGGATGGGGAAACCCTACTCCGTGGTGCTCACCCTGCCGCCGCTGGCGGGCATCCTGCTCCAGCCGGCGACCGGCTGAGGCACCGCCCCCGGCACTGGTGACAAGCCGGAACCCTGGAGTATACTTTCACCCCATGGGGCGGTAGCTCAGTTGGGAGAGCGCAGCAATCGCACTGCTGAGGTCGTGGGTTCGATTCCCATCCGCTCCACCAGTCAAACGAAAAGGCCCGTCCGTTTCAGCAAAAGTTACGGTCGGGCCTTTTTTCGTTCCCACGCTGCCTCCCACAATCCTGAAAGTGCTTGTCCTGCCTGCTCACCTCACGGGAGCATCAGCGCATGATTTATGGCCACATCTGGCAGCAGGCATTGAGTCGGGGCTTCGCGGCACCGGAGTGAGGTGCTTGCCAATGAAATATCAGCCACCCTACACCATCGGACTGGGCCGCCTTCCTGGATGATTTTCACCAACACTGGCCCACCGACGATCAACACACCTATGTGGATTTTGTCCGCGACGGTTCGTGCGGATATGCTCAGGACCGTTCCGGCAACACCCGCTGGCGTCGCCTTACCGAGGAACGGGCGGGGGCGAAGTCCGTGTTTCATTTCGACGTCCCCGGCTCGGTGGCCAAATCAACCCATGCCGGACTTCCCTGGCTACGCCTGCTGCGGCTGGCACTGGGGCAGCGGCTGCATGTCTGGCCCTTCGATGGCTGGAACATCCCCCCGGGTCGCGCCGTCCTTTTCGAGGTCTACCCTTCCCTGTGGAGCAAGGCACATCCACGGGACGGCCGCACACCCGACCAGCATGACGCCTACGTGGTCGCCCTGCAGCTACGCCGTTTCGACCTGGACGGCAGTCTTGCCTCCTGTCTTTCTCCTCCGCTCACACACGCCGAATCCCTCATTGCCCAGGTCGAGGGCTGGATTTTCGGTTTGAATTGAACCGGCAGATGAGCCTCAATTTCCCTGCCTACTTGCCGATAAGGTGTTCATCAGGAGCCTGGCGTGGGCCATGGCGACCCATACACTCAGCCGGCCGGCACAGCCGTGAAGGGAACCGACATGAATGCAAAATCCGAGAGCCTGATGCGTCTGGTGGCGCTGACCCGCGAAAACAAGGATATCGGTGTCATTCTGGCGGAGTACGTCCGGAAGAAGTACAAGGTCTCGGATGTCTCAGCCTTCATTTCCGGGGATGTCCAGGGCGTCACGGACAAAAATGCCCTCTATGATGAATGGGCAGACTGGATCGAAAACGGTGACTTTGACCGATTCATCGTTAATGAAGCGGCAGCCCCCACACGCCAGCCGGAACCGGAACCGGAACCGGAACCGGAACCGGAACCGGATATCGAAGATATGCTGGCCGCACCGGAGCCGTCCATAGAAAAACTGGAACTGGTTGATGATCCCATGTGGGCCCGGGAGGCCGAAGAAAAGCCGACAACCCCGGATACCGATCAAGACCACGATCCAGTCCTGGACATGTTGCTGCAGCAGGCCGGTGAAGAGTCGCCGGAACCTGAAGAAGATGTGACACCACCCACGCCGGTGATTGAGGAGGCGCTGGCGGAAGAAGAAATGATCGTGGAAACCGAGCCCCAGCCCACCCTGGAAGTGGATGAGGCCATGCCGGAAACGGAAGCGACCATGGAAACTCCCATGATGGAAGCAGAGCCGGAGGAACCGGAGCCGGAGGAGCCGGAACCGGAACCGGAACCGGAACCGGAACCGGAAGAAGATACACTCACTCCTGATAACACCACGCCAGAACAGGCAATCGAGGCCCCCATGTCCGAACCGGAAGAAATGTCACGGATCGATGAAGCACCGGCCGCCGCACCTGATGCGGCATCCGCATCCACCCCCGGTGCCATCGAAGCCGCCATCCATGCCATGATCCAGGCCGAGCTGGACGCCCTGCCCAAGCAGGAACCGCCGATCCCCGAAGAGCGGATTCGGGAGATTATCCGGGAAGAGATCAGGGCCACTTTCAAGTCCATGTTCCCCTGAAGCATCGGGCAGGTCGCCCTGCCCGGGATCGCTCTCTGTTGGCCCTGCCGACGACCTACCGGCTCTATATCCGTCTCAGTCGCCCCTGCCGCATCCAGGCAGGGCGACTGGCACCACACCGGTTGCCCGCTGGCTGGTATGTCTATACCGGAAGTGCCCGACGCAATCTGGTGGCCCGGGTGGAGCGACACCTGAGCCGGGACAAGACGCTGCGCTGGCATATCGACTGGTTGCTGAGTCGACGGGAGGCGCGGGTGATCCACGTCAGCCTGCATCATGAAGCCGAATGCGACCTCAACGCAGCCACGGGCGGCGAGGTGCTGATTGCCGGTTTTGGCGCCACCGATTGCCGCGCGCGCTGCGGCAGCCATCTGCGCTATCTGGGTAGCCAGCCTCCCCTGCAAATTCCTGAAGGCGCCATCGGCAGACGGCACAGCGGGACGATCGCCCTGCAAACGGCCATCGCCCAGCACACTGGCGTTGACGGAGGCGCCCGTTACCCATAGAATAATGCCCCTGAATTTAGCATTTCACCCGGCACTTGATAGCCGGTTCGTGTCGGACATCTTCTTGACCGGCATCGCTCTGATTGATCAGAGGTTTCCCGGGCGCTTCCGCCCCAAATCCCCGAATGCAGCAAACATCGGATGATGCAGTGCGACCCCGGCGGGTCAAGGCTCAGGCCACCGAACGCCGGGGGGCGCGCTGCATCGTGATATCCAAGGCCACGCGGCCCGGACCAAATAGAAGGACTCACCCTTGATACAGTGGCAAAGAATCAAACGGGAATGGTTTTCCAATATCCGGGGAGACCTGCTGGCCGGCCTGGTGGTGGCCCTGGCCCTGATCCCCGAGGCCATCGCCTTCTCCATCATCGCCGGTGTTGACCCCAAGGTGGGTCTGTATGCCTCTTTCTGTATCGCCGTGGTGATCGCCTTCACCGGGGGACGGCCCGGCATGATCTCCGCCGCCACTGCCGCCATGGCCCTGCTCATGATCACCCTGGTCAAGGAGCACGGGCTGGAATATCTGCTGGCGGCCACCATCCTTACCGGCTTTCTGCAGATCCTGGCCGGCTATCTGAAGCTGGGACGGGTGATGCGGTTCATCTCCAACTCGGTCATGACCGGCTTCGTCAACGCCCTGGCCATCCTGATCTTCCTGGCCCAGTTGCCGGAGTTGACCGGCGTGACCTGGCACGTCTATGCCATGACCGCCCTGGGCCTGGGCATCATCTATCTGTTCCCCTACGTGACCAAATCCATCCCCTCCCCCCTGGTCACCATCGTGGTGCTGACCCTGCTGGCCTGGCTGCTGCAACTGGACATCCGCACCGTGGGCGATATGGGTGAATTGCCCGATACCCTGCCGGTCTTCCTGCTGCCGGACATTCCTTTGAACCTGGAAACCCTGTGGATCATCCTGCCCTACGCCCTGGCGCTCACCGTGGTGGGCCTGCTGGAATCCATGATGACCCAGAACATCGTCGATGACCTGACCGACACCAAGACCGACCGGGATCGGGAATGCAAGGGCCAGGGCATCTCCAACATCGTCGCCGGCAGTTTCGGCGGCATGGCGGGCTGCGCTATGATCGGCCAGTCGGTGATCAACATCAAATCCGGCGGCCGCGGGCGTTTGTCCACCTTCTCGGCCGGTATCTTCCTCTTGATCATGGTGGTCTTCCTGAGCCCCGTCCTGAGCATTGTCCCCATGGCGGCCCTGGTGGCGGTGATGATCATGGTGGCCATCGGGACCTTCAGCTGGAACTCCATCAAGAACATGAAGGCCCATCCGCTGAGCACCAACATCGTCATGATCGCCACCGTAGGCGTGACGGTGTTCACCCACAACCTGGCCATCGGCGTGCTCACCGGGGTGCTGCTGGCTTCCCTGTTCTTCGCCAACAAGGTGAGCCAGTTCATGTTCGTGGGCGCCGACTCCGATACCAATCCGGATGACAAAACCCTGCATCGCACCTACCGGGTTTATGGTCAGGTGTTCTTCGCCTCCACGGAAAAATTCATGGCCGCCTTCAATTTCCGCGAGGATCTGGATAAGGTGACCATCGATCTGTCCCGCGCCCATTTCTGGGACATCAGCTCCGTGTCGGCGCTGGACCGGGTGGTGATCAACTTCCGCCGTGAAGGTACCGAGGTGGAAATCATCGGCATGAACGAGGCCACTGCCACCATCGTTGACCGCCATGCCGTCCATGACAAGCCCGATGCCGCCGACCGGCTGATGGGGCATTGAGATGAAGAAGGAAGCCGTTTTGATGAACAAGGTAATTGCCTGTATCGATGGTTCCCGCTCCTCCCTGTCGGTGTGCGACCATGCCGCCTGGGCCGCACGGCGCCTGGGCAGTCCCCTGACCCTGCTGCATGTGGTCCACAACCCCCATGCGGAGTCGCAGAAGGACCTGAGCGGCAACCTGGTCCTAGGTGGGCGGGAAGCCCTGCTGCAGCAGATGGTGGAAACGGAGGAAAAGCGCGGCAAGCTGATCCGTGAGCAGGGCCGGGCCATCCTGGCGGACGCCCTGGAACGGGTGAAACAGGCCGGCATCGCCGACCCCGGCAGCCTGCTGCGCAATGACCGGGTCACCGAGGCGCTCGATGAGCTTCAGGAAGAGGCCCGCCTGCTGGTGGTGGGCAAGCAGGGCCAGGACGGTGACAAGGTGGCCCGCCATATCGGCTCCCACCTGGAAAGCATCATCCGCACCGTGAAGCGGGCGGTACTGGTCTGTCCGTTGGAGTTCACGGAGCCACAGCGGTTCATGATCGCCTACGACGGCAGCAGCACCGCGCACACGGTGGTGGAACGGGTGGCCCAGAGCCCCATGCTCAAGGGCCTGGAGGCCCATCTGCTCATGGTGGGCGAAGACAGCGGCGACAACCGGGCCAAGCTCGACAACGCCCGCCGCACGCTGGAAAACCAGGGGTTTACGGTCAAGGCCGTGCTCCAGTCCGGCGAAGTCTGCGAACAGGTCTGTGCCTACCGCCAGGCCCATGACATCCACCTGCTGGCCATGGGCGCGTACGGACACTCCCGCCTGCGTCAGTTCTTCATCGGCAGCACCACCACCAAGATGATCATTAACTCACCCATCGCCCTGCTGATCCTGCGCTGAGGATGGGTGTGGGGCCGGCAACAGGGATGCCGCCGGCCCCATGCATCACGCCAACCCGCCATAAAGGACTGAAACTCATGACAGAGCCACCAGAGCCACCAGAGCCACCGGATATCGCACGTTATCGCGCCAGCCTGCTGGCCGCGCGGGATGACATCCTCGGCCTGGAGGATGCCCGCAGGGCCTCCACCGCCACCGTGGTGCTGGACCAATCCAGTGTGGGCAGGCTGTCCCGCATGGATGCCCTGCAACAACAGGCCATGGCGCAAAACACCCGACAAAGGGCCCGGCAATCCCTGCTGCGCATCGAGGCCGCCCTGCGCCGCTGCGATGACGGCAGCTACGGGGATTGCCTGGACTGCGGCGAGCCCATCAACCCCCGTCGCCTGGATCTGGACCCGGCGGCCACCCTGTGCATCACCTGCGCGGAAAACCGGGATTCGGGGTAAATTTTTCAACCCATCTTCAAACCCCGCATCGCCCACAGGCCCAGCAAGGGTCCCGGCAGCAGCCACAGAATGACCCAGGCACCTTGCAATTCCCACAACAGGCTGGTCAGCCAGATGGCGGGCACCGTCAGGGCAAAGCCGATGGCATTCATCACCGCCAGCGATGAACCCACCAGCTCCTGCGGGGCATTGGCTGCCGCCAGGGCGGAGAACTGGGGCGAATCGGCAATCACGGCCACCCCCCACAGGGCCAGCAGGATCAGCAATAAACCGGCGGGTGCCCAAGTCAAGAACGGATAGGCCAGACACAGGGCACCGGACATCGCCAAAGCACGGCGGGCCACCCACTCACTCCCCCGGTAACGACTGATCACACCGCCGCCCACACACCCCGCAAACCCCAGGGCAATGACGGCGAACGCCAGCCAGGGTATCCAGGCATCCGCGGCACCCAGACGGCCAATCTCCCGCCCCACCAGCAACGGCACCAGCATCCAGAAGGCATAGAGCTCCCAGCAATGACCGAAATACCCCCCGGCCACGGCACGAAAACGCGGGATCTTCAGTCCTGAAAGTCCCTGGCGTAGCGGGATTTTCCCACCGGCCTTGGGCAGATGGGGACCATCGCCCAACAGCAGGACCAGCACGCCCCCCAGCAGCGCCAGCACCGAGGCCCCCAGCAAAGGCCATTGCCAGGGCATGCCCAGCGTCATCCCCTGCATCAGGTGCGGCAACGCCGTGCCCAGGGTCAGCATGCCCACCAGCCAGGACAGCGCCGCCCCCGCATGCCGGGGCACCCAGGAGATGATCAGTTTCATCCCCAGGGGATAAATCCCGGCCAGGCAAAGACCGGTCAGAAACCGCAGCAGCAGATCAAAGGGCGGCTGGGCGGCCACCAGCAGAAAGACACCATTGACCAGCGCGCCGCACAGACAAGCCACGGCGAAGATGACACTGGCGTGAAAGCGATCCGCCAAGCCGGTGGCCGCCATGGTCAAGGTGCCGACGATGAATCCGAGTTGCACGGTCAGGGTCAGATACCCCAGGTCCGCATCCGACAGACCCAGGTCCGGGGCCATCGACCACCACACACCATTGATGCTGAACCATAAGGATGTGCCGCAAAGCTGGGCCAGCACGATGACGGTCAGGGGATGACGGCGCAGGAAGGTGGGGATCATGGATTTGCTATTGGCTCCATACCATGCTCCAGGACATTGGCGAAACGCCATATAGTGCCAAGGAATAAGAATAAATCAATACACGTCAAAGACCGCATTATTCCAGGCGCACCTCCCGCCGAATTGATCACCCGGAAAATGTAGGTTTTCCGACACGGACTGGATCATCCCCCTGTTACTGTCGCAAATCCCTCCTTACAGCCCAGGGGCTGAAATAATAAATTCATTCAAAAATAAATAGTTAAGAAAAATACCGGATTGGCCCGCAAAGTGCTTTGCCATACTGGAGCCTGGATTTATCTTGTCATGCGCTATATACAGAAATACATAACGAACCCCGATCAGGAACCTCTCATGCAACCTGAAATCGACGGCCAGTTCTGGTTCAAGCTGCACGGCCAGACCTTCCTTGGCGGCGCCCGCATCCAATTGCTGGAGCAGATCGCCGCCACCGGCTCCATCTCCGCCGCGGCCCGGGCCATTGGCATGAGCTACAAGGCGGCCTGGGACGCCATCGACGCCATGAACAATCTGGCGGACAAACCCCTGTTGCTGCGGCAGGCGGGGGGAAAGCACGGCGGCGGCACCCGACTGACCGCCCACGGCGAACAGGTGATTGCGCAGTACCGGGCCGCCGAACAGGCGTACCAGCAATTTTTGCAGCAAATGGCCCGGTCCACGGGCGAATTAGGCGATGTCTGGACACTGATGAGGAAACTATCCATGCGCACAACGGCAAGAAACCACTACCAAGGCAAGATCTCCCGCGTCACGCAGGGCGCGGTCAGCGACGAGATCACCGTGGATATCGGCCATGGGCTGGAGATCCACGCCGTGGTCACCCATGAGGCCGGCCTGGAACTGGGGCTGCAGGTGGGCCGGGAAGTCCATGCACTGATCAAGTCTTCCTTCGTGATTCTGAGCGAAGTGGCCGACGCGCTGCGCTTTTCCGCCCGTAACCGCCTCCAGGGCGTTGTCAGCCACATCGAGGCCGGCCCCGTGAACGCGGAGGTCAAGCTGGACCTGGGCCATGGCCGGGTCCTCACCGCCGTCGTCACCCGGGAGGCCCTGGACGAAGGCTGGCTCACCCAGGGGTCTCGGGCCTGTGCCCTGATCAAGGCGCCCCACGTCATCCTGGCCGTCAATGACTGAACCCACCCTGCTGGAGGCTCAAACATGAAACCCAGACACGTCATCCTGTTTCTATTCTTGCTGTTCACCAGCATCACGACCGCTTCCGCCGCTGAACTTCGGGCCGCCGTAGCCGCCAACTTCCTGGGCACCCTGCAGACCCTCACCGCCGCCTACGAGGCCGAAACCGGCCATAAGATCAATCTCAGCGCCGGAGCATCCGGTGCCTTGTACGCCCAGGTGGTCAACGGCGCCCCCTTTGATCTGTTCTTCTCCGCGGATACCCTGCGCGCCGAAACACTGGTCGCGGATGGACTGGCCCTGGAAGATTCCCGGTTCACCTACGCCGTGGGCGTACCCGTGCTGTGGTCCAGCCGGGAAGGTTACCTCAATGATCCGGAAACACTACTGCGCTCCGGAAGCTACCGTTTCCTCAGCATTGCCGATCCGCGCAACGCCCCTTACGGCGTGGCCGCTCGGCAGATTCTCACCGGCATGGGCATCTGGGAAAGCCTGGACAGGGCGGGCCGTCTGGTACGCGCCCAGTCCATCGGACAGGCCTACTCGCAGATTGCCTCCGGCGCGGCGGAACTGGGGTTTGTGGCCCTGGCCCAGGTCAAGGCTGACGATGGCACCATTCCTGGGTCCCACTGGATTCCACCGGCGGAGTGGTTTGACCCCATCGAACAGCAGGCGGTGATTCTCAAGCGGGCCGTCGACATGGAAGTGGCCCGGGATTTTATGGCCTGGATCCGCAGCCCGGAAGCCGTGCGGGTCATTGAGGCCGCGGGCTACAGCATACCCTGACCCATCGCCGGCCCGATACCCGGCGGCATTGTTCCGGGTATCGGGCCGGGTTTTGACTGCCCATTGGACATTCTCAGGCCCATGATGCCCATTTCACTCTCCCCCCAAGACACCATGGCCCTATGGGTCACTTTCAAGCTGGCGGTCATCAGCACCACCATATTACTGGTACTGTGCGCACCGGCGGCATGGTGGCTTGCACATACCCGGTGGCGGGGCAAGGTGGTTGTGGAGGCCCTGGTCACCCTGCCACTGGTCCTGCCTCCCACCGTGCTCGGGTTTTATCTTCTGCTCCTGCTGGGACCCCGGGGCTGGGTGGGCGGCACGCTGGAATCCATGGGGTTCAACCACCTGGCCTTCAGTTTCACCGGGCTGGTGATCGGCTCCATGATCTACTCCCTGCCCTTTGTCATGCAGCCGCTGACCAACGCGTTTCAGGCAACCGGGACGCGGGTGCTGGAGGTAGCCGCTACCTTGCGGGCATCGCCGCTGGATCGATTCTTCACCATCGTAGCGCCATTGGCCCGACGGGGATTTCTCACCGCCGCGGTGCTTTCCTTCGCCCACACCCTGGGTGAATTCGGGGTCATCATCATGGTGGGCGGCAATATCCCCGGCCAGACCCAGGTGGCCTCCATTGCCATTTACGATCATGTGGAAGCCATGGATTATCAGTCGGCCCATGCCCTGGCGCTGATCCTGGTGATACTGTCCTTCTCACTGCTGCTGGCAGTCTATGGATTGAACAGGAAATTCAAGGTGGTGGGGGTGGGATCATGAGCATTCAGGCCAGATTCCGTCTGGAACGGGGTGACTTCACCCTGGATGTGGATCTTCAGATCCCCGGAAAAGGCGTCACCGCGCTGTTCGGGCGCTCCGGTTCCGGCAAGACCACCATCCTTCGTTGCCTGGCTGGCCTGGAGCACATTGAAGATGCCCGCCTGCAATTCAACGGCGATCTCTGGCAGGATGCGACATTCTTTCTCCCGGTGCATCAACGGCCCCTGGGCTATGTGTTCCAGGAGGCCAGCCTGTTCCCTCACCTCAACGCAAGGAACAACCTGCTGTACGGGTTCAAACGCATTCCCGCCGGGGAACGGCGTGTGAAACTGGATGACGTGGTGACCCTGCTGGGCCTGGAAACCTTGCTGGACCGCTATCCGGACGCCCTTTCCGGTGGCCAGCGCCAGCGGGTGGCCATCGGCCGCGCCCTGCTCACCAGCCCGCAACTGTTACTGATGGACGAGCCCATGGCCTCCCTGGACGTGACCAGCAAGGGGGAGATCCTGCCCTATCTGGAACGGCTAAGAGATGAGCTGTCCATCCCGGTGGTCTACGTCAGCCACTCCATCGAGGAAGTGGCACGCCTGGCGGACCACATGGTGTTGCTGGAGGCGGGACGCGCCCTGGCCCAGGGGCCGTTGCAGACCCTGCTGACCCGCACCGACCTGCCCCTGGCCCACAGCGAACAGGCATCGGCGGTCATCGAAGGCACCGTGGCCGTTCACCACGCACCCGATCACCTGACGGAGTTGGCCTTTGCTGGCGGCAGTCTGCTGATCTCCCGTCAGCAGCGGGCCGTCGGCACTCCCCTGAGGGCACGCATTCTCGCCCGAGATGTATCCGTGGCCCTGACCCGGCCCGATGCCAGCAGCGTACTCAACGCCCTTCAGGTCCGGATCAGTGACATCAGTGATGACCCCCAGCCCGGACACGTGATCCTGAATCTGGATGCCGGTGGCCAGACCCTGCTGGCCCGTATCAGCCTGCGCTCCTGCCGACAACTGGCACTGGAAAAGGGGCAGATCCTATGGGCCATGGTCAAGGGTGTAGCGGTGACTTAGGCAAATTCCCCCAAGTGTCTTTCTTGTACTGCTGTCGGTTATGCCACGGATCGTTATGTTTCATTGTATACAACGCTACAGTATCCTCCCTCAATCCCCCTGCATCCACAGCCCTGACCTACCCCCTCCCGTTTGCGCCTTTCGCTGCATATAAGGCCTTTTTCATGGCCATTTACCCTTAATTGCGTGACCTTTCCTTCAGCAGGCCGTCCATGGCATGACTCCTGCTAAATGCAATCCGGCGGGACGCCTGGTCGCATTTTGACCATCGCTATATAAAAACAAATATAACGAGGAAAAGGATCACCACACACCGAGTACATAACAGCAAGCAAACCGGGGGCATTCATGAGAAAACACCAAACCCAGGGCCGAAAAACCGCCTTGCCTCGGCCACGGACAGTACTTGGCCTGGCCGTGTTATCGGCTTTGAGTCCCACCCACGCCGAAGAGACGCCTTGGGTACTGACACCCATCACCGTCACCGCCAGTACCGGCAGTGAACGCCCCCTGGAACGCACGCCCGGCTCCGTCGAGGTCATCGACAGTGCCATGCTGGAGGCACGGGGTGCCGTCACCCTGGCCGATGCACTGCGAGAGGCATCAGGGGTTTTCGTCAGCCCGGACGGCGGCAGCATCTCGATTCGCGGCACCAGTCGGGAAGACGTGATCATCCTGATCAACGGCCGAAGACTGGCCGGTGAATTTAGTCGTCAGTACGAATTCAACCGCATCCTCATGACCCAGGTGGAACGCATCGAGATCGTCAAGGGTCCTGCCAGCGTGCTCTATGGCTCCGACGCCCTTGGCGGAGTGATCAACATCATCACCCGCAAGCCACGTCCGGGCCTGAATGCCGAGGCCGATATCCAATGGGGCATGACCACGGACGGAGACGGGGAACGCCGTACCTTGTTCCTGGGACTCTCCGGCGGCAGCGACCGCACCCAGGTCCAGCTTCGCCTGGGGGCCGACAGCCGCGACCCCATTACCGAACGCACGCACACCACTGTCGGTGTGGGTGGCGGCCGCACACCGCCTTCCCAGCACAACAATCCGCAAATCAGGGCCATCCCCGACGAATACACCCTGGACGCCACCCGGGTCGACCAAGCCGATGTCTATACCGCAGGGGTGTCCCTGCAGCACCAGGCGACGACTCGCCTCCAATTGGGCGTGGACCTGGACTACACCCTGGAAGAGCGATCCCAGAACTATATCGGCGGCCGTCAGGATACCGCCTTCGGCGGCCCCGCGGTCTTCGGTCTGCCCACCCGCTGGGACGATGACAACACTCGCCTGAATACCGCTGTCCACCTCCAGTGGCAGGCGGCGGATGACCTGGACATCCGCTACCAATGGGCCCGCAGTCACTACGACAAAGACCGTTCCATCTACGTCATTCATTACCAAGATATCGGCTTTACCAACGCCGACCAGACCGAGTCGGGAGGGTTCGGGCAGAAGATCGAGATGGATACACACGAACTCATCGGCCGCTGGGCTCCCAGCCAGATCCATCGGTTCACCGTCGGCGGCGAATACCGGGAAAGGACGGCCAGCGCCTTTACCGGCAGACGAGAGGAATCCGCCCTGTTTGCCCAGCATGAGTGGGCCGTCACTCCCCATCTGGACGTGGTGTACGGGGCCAGACTGGATGACACCAACATTGATTATCAGGAGACCTCCTTCAAGGCCGGCGGGGTCTATCGACTGACACCGGGGCTGGGGATCAACCTCAACTATGCCCAGGGATTCAAGGTGCCCCAGGAGCGGGATTTACTGGTGGACCACCTGATGCCCAACGGCGAGCGGCAGATGGGCGCATTGATCGTCGAGCCGTCGCTGGACAAGGAAGCCCACACTCTGCGCCCAGAGACCAACGAGACCTGGGAGTTGGGATTAAGCGGAGAAGCGGGCACGTTCCGACACCGGATCACCCTGTTTCACAGCGACATCAATGATCGCATCGAGCCGGTCTGGGTCGATGCCCCTGCGGGGCAGCGCTACCGGACCTTCAAGAACGTGGCCGAGGCGCGCATTCAGGGCGTGGAGGTCAGTGCAGAGATGCGTCCAAACCGCTCTCTCCACTTCCGGGGGAACGCCACCTGGCTGGATACGGAAAACCGTACCACGGGCAACACCCTCACCAGTTCACCCGAATTCCTGGTCATGCTCGGTGCCACCTGGACACCTTCGGACCCGTGGATGTGGAGCCTGAACTGGCACCACGCTGGCCGGCAGTACGCCGACGCCGACAATACCGAGGCCTTGGAAGCCTACGACCGGGTGGACCTGACCCTCTCCTTCTTCCCGGAGCCGCAGCGGGATCTGGAAGTCTTTGCCGCCATCGACAATCTGTTCGATAGCGGTAACGACAGTTCGCTACTGGCAGACCCGGGACGCTTCGTGCGGCTGGGCTTGCGTTACCGCCACTAGCCTCCGAACCAGGACACTTCAATCCGAGGGGTCAAAGGCCTACCACATATCTGGCACGCCAACCGTTATATAGAAAAAAACATAGCGATTGACCGCCATGAATCACCAGCATCATCAGGAGCAAAAACGTCATGCCTCATTTCATGCGATGTGCATATGCCATGGGTATCACCCTGTTGGGCACCACGCTTCCAGCTCTCGCGGACAACGCAATGCCGATCTATGAACTGGGAACCATCCATGTGGCACCACAGGGGCAGGAACTGGGCGGCATGGCCAAGGATCAGGCCTCATCGGTCCTCACCCTGCACGAGTTCCGCCACTTCAATCGCAACACGGTGGGTCAGGCCCTGGATTTATTGCCCGGCATCCACGTTTCAACAAATTCCAGAAACGAGCAGGTCGTGCATGTCCGCGGCTTTGATGCACGGCAGATCCCACTGTTCATCGACGGCATCCCCGTCTACGTCCCCTACGACGGCTACATCGATTTCAATCGCTTCACTACGGCCGACCTGGCTGCCATCCAGGTGGCCAAGGGGTTCAGTTCCGTGGTCTACGGGCCCAATACCCTGGGTGGGGCCATCAATCTGGTTTCCAGGAAACCTCAGCAGCGTTTTGAAGGGGACATCACCTTGGGCGCCGGGCAAGGCAACGAGCGTTCCACCGCCATCAATCGGCCCGGCTCGAAGCGGCGGTCTTCATGAGCGAGGTCACGGATCTGATCCAACGGGTCGACGAAGTGGAACCGGGGCGTTACCAGATGCAGAACGTGGGAGAGGGAAGAATCAAGGGTCTGGAGTTGGCTCTGAGTTCAAATGTCGGTCCCCGGTGGCGTTTGGGAGGCAACCTGACCCTGCTGGACCGTGACAATCGCAGCGATCCTGACACCCGCCTGACCGGCGTACCGGAGCGAAAACTCCTGCTCCACGGGACGTACACCCCCAGTGCCCCTTGGGAAATCCTGCTGGTACTGAAGAACGAGAGCAGCCGGTGGGATTCCGACACGATCCGGCTGTCTGGCCACACCACCGCAGACCTGGGGCTGGCCTTCGAACCCTTCCCACAACTGCGCCTGGAGGCCCGCGTCGACAACCTGTTCGATGAGGACTACGAGGTATCCAGCGGCTTCCCCAGTCCCGGGCGCATGTGGTTCTTCAACGCCCGCTATGAATTCTAGCCGCTTTTATTACCCACCCGTTTTACACCCACACCACAACATGAGGTATTTCCGATGCCATTTCCAAGATCCATCATTTTCATCATCGCCACCCTCGTCACCGGCGCAGGATTCGCGGCCGACGCCCCACACAGGCTATCGGAATCGATCACTATCACCGGCGCCGTAGAACAACCCCTCACCCTATCGGTTGCCGATCTGCAAACCCTGAACACCCAGTACATCGAAAAGGTCGACATGGTCTGCATGCGCGGCATCCACCGGGGCACCAAGGAGGATCTGCAAGGGGTGTTGCTGCGAGACATCCTGGAAAAGGCCCAACTCAAAGCGGCATCCCCAAGGGATTTCCGCAAAATGGTGTTCGTTGCCAAGGCCACAGATGATTACAAAGTGGTGTTTTCCTGGGGGGAAGTCTTCAACGCCGCCGCCGGTGACGAGGTCATGGTGTACTACGGCCAGGGGGGAGAACCCTTGAGTGAGGCCGAAGGCCTGATCGCACTGATCACACCCACGGATACCCGCACCGGGCCGCGTCATGTGAAATGGCTCAACGAGATCGAGGTCGTCCAGATCGCCGATTGATTCGATAAAGGCCGAAAGTCGCTCCACGGGGGCCGGTAATGCCGGCACCCCGTGACGATTCAAGGCATCCGCCGGGTCAGACGTATCTGTATGCTCCCCTCGCCCTCATCCCCGAACGGCATCACCTGATGGCGCACCAGCCAGCGGCCGTCCAGGAGACGCCAGGCAACCAGTGACTCCGCGTAGGTGACCGCTGCGTAGAACTCCATGTCATCATCCGAACGGGGTTCGGTCAGCTGGTAATCATAGGCATGAAAACAGGCCGTGCCCGCCCGGTCATGTCCCAGCACACGCCGCGCCATGACTTCGTGCTCCTGGAATACCTTGAAACCGTAGGGTTTGACCGCCCGGTCAAGCCAGGGTTTTTCCAGCTCAAACCAGCAGCGGGGCACACAGTCCCGGGAGCGTCCACCAGGGAAGATCTCCCCGAAACGACAACGCAATACAGCCATGTATTCCTCTCCTTGCCGCCCTATGGCAGCGATCCATTGTGCAATGGGGTGACACAATCAAGGGGGATCCGGACATGCATGCACTCCCCCAGCCGGGGCACCGCACACCCATCTGTCAGCACGATCTGCAGCGGGGTGCGATCCTCAAGGCGACAGATCACCAGCGTACGCCGTCCCAGACCCATCACCCGAGTCACCTGCCCGGCCAACCCATCGCCGTCGCTCACCAAACGGGGGCCTTCAGGGTGGACAGCCAGACGGTCGGGATGCCTGCCTCGGGCGGACGCAGGCAACGGCAACCGCCCCCAGCCCCCCCAGGCATGTCCCTGGTCCACACCGGCCACCGGCAGCAGATTGCTCCAGCCCAGCACCTGGGCCACCTGAACATCCCCAGGCTGGGCAAAGACCTGCTCGGTGGGACCCAGACGACGCAATCGCCCCTGGATCATCACGCCTGCACGATCAGCGATGTAACGGGCATCATCCAGGTCATGGGTGACGACGATCACCGGGATGCCCTGGGCGGCGATGACCTCCTGAAACAGCAGACGCAAATCCCGTCGCAACCCCTGATCCACGGCGGAGAAGGGTTCGTCCAGCAACAGCACGTCCGGTTCCGGGGCCAACGCCCGCGCCAGGGCCACCCGCTGTTTCTGTCCACCGGAGAGTGATCCCGGGTAGCGCCTTTCCAGCCCTTGCAGGTGCAGACGCTCCAGCCAGAGATTGACCCTGGCGAGGCGGTCCCGCTTCGACGGCAGGCCGAAGGCGATGTTGTCGGCCACCGTCAGATGGGGAAACAGGGCGTACTGCTGAAACATGAATCCCACCCGCCGCCGACGGGTGGGCAGGTGGACCCGCCTTGAGGAGTCGAACCAGATCCGCCCCCCCTGCTGGATGACACCGTCGCCAGGCCTTTCCAGGCCCGCCAGCAGACGCAGCAACGTGGTCTTGCCGCATCCCGAAGGCCCCAGAAGGGCCGTGACCCCGCCCGGAGGCACACCCAGCGCCACATCCAGAGAGAATCCCCGGTGCCGAAAGCGCACATCGACCATGAGCCCGTTCATCGACGGACTCCGAAGTGCTGCAACAACAGGAACAGGAGCAGGGACACCCCGCCCAGCATGGCCGAGACGTGGCCGGCACAGGTGAAATCGCCATCCAGGACATGGTTGTAGATGGCCAGGGACAGGGTCTCGGTGGCACCGATGATGTTACCGCCCAGCATCAGCGTGATACCCACCTCGCCGAAGGAGCGCCCCACGCCCAGGACCAACCCGGCGACGATGCTGCCCCGAACCGCCGGAATTACCACCAGGATCAAGGTGGCCATGCGCCCCTTGCCCAGCGTCTGTGACACTTCCACCAGATCCCTGGCACTGCCTTCGATGGCGGCCTGGATCGGTTTGACCACCAGGGGCAGGCCGGCAATAAAGGCGGCGAGCACCAGGGCAGGGAATGAAAACACCATATTCCAGCCCAGCATCTCATCCATCCACCCCCCCACCGGGCCGTGCCGGCTGAATATCATCAGCAGGACGAAGCCGACGGCAATCGGGGGGAAGACCAGCAGTAGAGACACCATGCTGTCCAGCAATCCTCGCAAGGGGATGGGCAAGGTGAGCACATAGGCCAGCCCGATCCCCAGGGTCAGGAACAGGACCAGCACAACCCCGGCCACCTGCAGGCTCAGCCACCAGGCGCCGGGAGAACAGGCGAAGGTTTCGCCCATCACAGCCCGTGCCGAGCAAGGATGGCCCGGGCCTGCTCCGTGGTCAGAAAGGCCGCAAAGGCCTGTGCCGCCTCCCCCATGGGCCGGTCCTTGGGATGGGCCAGCACGATCGTTGGCGGGTCATAATATTGCGTGGGAAGTTCTTCGAAACCGGCGATCCGCTCGCCCAGCCCGAGGGCGTCGGTCAAGTTGATGAATCCGGCGTCCACGGTGCCGGCCACCAGATGTGCCGAGACCTGGGGCACGGTGGCCATGGGCATCAGCTTCTCTTGCACCCCCTCCAGCAAACCGCTGCGTTGGAGAAACTGCATGGCCGCCATTCCGAAGATGGCCTTAGCGGGATCAGGCAGGGCGATCCTGCGCACATCCTCGGCCAGAAGCTCCCTGTATCCATCGCGCGGCCGAACGGCATAGGCCAGCACCAGCCTGCCGGTGCCCAGCGGTACGAAATTCTCAAACAGCCCGGTCTGCCGCAGAAATCCCAACTCACCCACCACCAGATCCACACGACCACTGCTCCGGGTCTGGGCCGTGATCTGCTGCATATTGCCGAAAACGGCCTCCACCTTGTGCCCCGAGCGATCGGTAAAAGCCGCATACACCTCCATCAATGGCCTTTTGTATCCCGCACCGGCGGCGATCATGACCTCGGCGGCCTGAAGCGTCAGGCTGCAACACAGCAGGGCAAACAGGATCAGGATTCTCATCGGGTATCTCCAGACGATATGGGTAATGGGCACGGTCAAGATGGTGAATTGCAGGATGCGGGCCATCTTGTCAGTGACCATACAGTGGCGATGAAACCCCGCTGTCATGGTGTTTGGCGGTCACCCGGAGAGGGCACAAGCGGTTGCCTTTGTCTGAAATGACACCCCCCGTTATGTCGTCTTGTATACAACGCAACATAAAAACATGATCGGGACACAGTCCATGACGGGTGCCAATCCATGGCTCGAATATTGCTTAAACCTCACTGAAAAGTACCCGATCATTCGTTTCAGGTTTTCATGGGAGAGTATTGATGGCGCAACCGGACAACACATCACGTTCAAGAGCATTCCACGGCCCGGCCTTTGGGTGGGGTGCCGCTATCGGCAGCCTCGGGGGATTGATCGGGCTGGGCGGGGCGGAATTTCGTCTGCCGGTACTGGCGGCCATCTTCCGGTTCAAGATGCTGGACGCCATCATCATCAATCTGATGGTCAGCCTGGTCACGGTGATCTTTGCCTTTCTGTTTCGCATCGGCATGACGGGCATCGCCGAACTGCTGCCCTATCTGTGGGTGGTGGCAAACATCCTTTCCGGCTCCCTGATCGGCTCCTGGATGGGGGTACATTTCGCCACCCGGGTCAATGAGCGCCTGCTGACCCAGGTGGTGGTAGTGTTTCTGGTCTTCCTCAGCGCGGTACTCATCGGTCATGAGTTCATATTCAGCGGACTGGGGCTGGACATTCCCCTACCGGTGGCGGTGGTACTGGGGTTTTTCGCCGGGATCGTCATCGGACTGTTCAGCAGCATGCTCGGGGTGGCTGGTGGAGAACTCATCATTCCCACCATCCTGCTGCTGTATGGGCTGGACATCAAAGTAGCGGGGAGCCTGAGTCTGGCCATCAGTATTCCCACCATCCTCATGGGCCTGTCCCGCTATCGCGCGAGGCAGACCTTCGGCGAACTCCAGCAGTTCGGCGGCTTCATCGGCTGGATGGCGGCGGGCTCGATCCTGGGCGCATTGATCGGTGCCCTGCTGATGGTGTACACCCCCAGCACGGCCCTGCATGTCCTGCTGGGGATCATCCTGCTCATCTCTGCCTGGAAGCTGGCCATGGTGAAATTGCGTACCCCCCGGAAGGCGGGCCGATGAACGCGAGCCCTTGGTCAATCTACGAACTGCTGGAAGATGCCGCCGCCGACAACGCCCGCATCCACGAGGTGCTCATCGGCCTGACCTGGACCCTGTGCGAAACGGATCGGGGGTTTGGGCTGGCCATGAGTCCAACCCGGGGCACCCGCACCCTGCCCTGGCCGGGCACACTGGCCGGACGCTCCGTGGGGGCACTGAGCCCGTGGATACGTTCCTGGAATCCCCACGAGGCCTGCGTGGGGATGGCCGCCATCAACGCGGTGATCAACCCGACCTCCCAGCTGGCGGCCAGGGCAATGCCCATCCATGTTCAGGGCTCCGCCAACCTGGCGGTATTCGAGCATTTCGCCCCACGACTCGCCGGCCGCCGCGTAGTGGTAGTGGGCCGCTATCCTGGCCTGGACAGCCTTCAGCTGGACTGGCACCTCACGGTACTGGAATGCCAGCCCGGCCCCGAGGATCTGCCCGCCCAGGCCGCCGAATTTGTACTGGCGGAAGCAGACTGGGTGTTCCTCACCGCCACCAGCCTGATCAACAAGACTTTCCCCCGCCTGGTCGCCTGTGCCCGGGAGGCCACTCTGGTACTCATGGGCCCCACGTTGCCCTGGCTCGGGGAACTGGCGGACTGGGGCGTGGATTATCTGGCCGGGGTTCGCGTGGTGGACAGCACGAGTCTGCGCAAAACGGTGGGCGAAGGGGGCGGCACCCGTATCTTCGAAACCGGTGTCGACTATGCTGTGGCCTCTCTGGGACAAAACGGTAACCACATCCCTGAAAGATGAAACTCTTGCCCTCAGAAAGCACTTAAAGAGAGGTGTCACTTGAACCGCCAGGCCCTGGAACGCCACCAGGTCTTCGTCTACCTTGTCGCCATTCTTACAGGCCTCATGCTCGGCACCGCCCTGCCGGCGGCCGGAGCGGTGCTGGAACCTCTGCTGTGGCCCGTATTGGGCCTGCTGCTATACGCCACCTTCACCCTGGTGCCGCTGAACCACCTGCGGGATGCCTTCCGGGACGTGCGGTTTCTTGCCGCGGCCACGCTGGGCAACTTTGTGCTCATCCCCCTGCTGGCCTGGGCATTGATGCTGCTGGTGCCCGACGATCCCGCCGTGCGTCTGGGGATACTCCTGGTGCTGCTGGTCCCCTGCACGGACTGGTTCATCACCTTCACTCAGCTGGGCGGGGGTGACACCCGGCGGGCCATCGCCTTTTCCCCCGTCAGCCTGCTGCTTCAGATCCTCCTGCTGCCCATCTACCTGTGGTTCCTGTTTCCCGGTGACCTGACTCTTGCCCTGGCCCGGGACGAGATGCTGCTGGCGTTTTTCGGTCTGATCATCGTGCCGTTGCTGCTGGCACTGGGCACCGAGCACTGGGCCGCAAGGTCCGACAGGCCCAGAAGGCTCGTGAACAGGCTGGGGGACCTGCCGGTGCCGCTGCTGGCGGTGGTGGTGTTCATCGTGGCGACCTCCCAGGTCCATCTGGTGGTGGGCGCCCTCCCCCTGCTGCTGCATCTGCTGCTGATTTTCACCCTGTTCCTGCTCGCGGCGGGATGGCTGGCCTGGGCAATGAGCAGGCTGTTCCGATTACCCCCGCAACAGGGCCGGGTCCTGGCTTTCAGCTTCGGGACCCGTAACTCTTTCGTGGTATTGCCGCTGGCCCTGGCGCTGCCGGCTTCCCTTGAGGTGGCCGTGGTGGTGATCGTGTTCCAGAGTCTGGTGGAACTGCTGGGGATGGCCGTCTTCCTGTGGTGGGTTCCCAAACGCCTGTTTCGCAATGAGGGAAACAATATGGGCAATCCGGCATGATTCAGTTATGGTGCAACCCTGTTTTGCAACGATTTGATCCTTGATCAAGGTATCCAGGTCCGACCTCTGAACGCTTTTTGCTCCGATTGATCAAACGTGTGTGCGGCAATGGATCAATCGGCCCGTGACTGGATTCCCGCTTGGGCGGGAATGACGGTTTTGAGGCGGGAATAGCTTGCTCAGAACATCCTTGAGGTATCCAACTCCGATGAACACCCCGGTCAAACGTCCCTGGTATCGCTCACGTCAGCCCAGCTACCGGATCGCCGCCGTCGGTGTGCTGCTGCTGATGGCCGGCAGCCTGGGCATTCACCTGGCCCTGGGCCATCTGGAGGGAATCTTCCGGCAGCTGGTGGTGCTGTTCTCCGCCCCCGGCCTGCCCATGGGGTGGTGGTTCATCACCATGTCCACCTGGAATGCCGGACGGGTGAAGAAACTCATCATCCAGGGCAGCACAGGCATCGCCTTTCTGTTGCTGGGGGTATGGATCTTCTTCGGCCCCTACCGGGGCGCCATGCTGATGAGCCTGCTCATGCTCTGCCTGGCCTGCTTCCACTTTTATCTGGCGACCCGCAAGGGGCCACCCGCACCGGACCGGCACTCCCTGCGCTCCAGTTGAAACGGGCTTCGCCTTTCCTTCATTCCCAACCACTGAACCGACCCAAAACCTCATCATGCGCATCGCACTGATTCAGCATTCCAACACGGACGATACCCGCTCCAATCTGGACAAGAGCCTGCGGGGCATCCGCGAGGCCGCCGCCCAGGGGACCGAACTCGTCATCCTGCAGGAGCTGCACACCGGCCTGTATTTCTGCCAGACGGAGGATACCGAGCTGTTCAATCTGGCCGAGCCGATTCCCGGCCCCAGCACTCAGGCCCTGTCCGAGGTGGCGGCGGAACTGGGGGTGGTGATCGTCGGTTCCCTGTTCGAGCGGCGTGCCCCGGGCCTGTATCACAACACCGCCGTGGTGCTGGACAGCGACGGGCGCCTGGCCGGGGTCTATCGCAAGATGCATATCCCGGATGATCCCGGCTATTACGAGAAGTTCTACTTCACGCCCGGGGATCTGGGTTTCGAGCCGGTGGACACCCGAGTGGGGCGGCTGGGCGTGCTGGTGTGCTGGGATCAGTGGTTCCCGGAAGCGGCACGTCTGATGGCCCTGGCCGGAGCGGAACTGCTGATCTACCCCACTGCCATCGGCTGGGATCCCAACGACACGGCAGATGAACAGGCCCGTCAGCGGGAGGCCTGGATCACTGTCCAGCGTGCCCACGCTGTGGCCAACGGGATCCCGGTGGCAGCCTGCAATCGGGTGGGATTCGAGGCGGACCCGTCCGGCGTGACTGCCGGCAGTCAATTCTGGGGATCCAGCTTCGTTTGCGGTCCCCAGGGAGAATTCCTGGCCCAGGCCTCGGACAGCCAGGAACAGGTACTGGTGGTGGATATCGACAAGGCTCGCAGCGAGGCAGTGCGGAGGATCTGGCCCTATCTGCGGGACCGGCGGATCGACGCCTATGGGGATCTTCTCAAGCGTTACAGGGACTAATGCCTTAATCAAAAGAGAATGAATCCCAAAAACCCTTGCCCCTGATCAATCAGAATAGTCCTGTAACCGTTATGATCCTAAGCTGTTATCCAACCTGAGGAGCACACCGCATGAACCTGGAAGAACTGAAGAACATGGGCCCCAATGACCGCCTGATCCGCCTCGTGGTCGGTCTTGGCCTGATCGCCATCGTGTTTGTCGGTCCTCAAACCCCCTGGGGCTGGCTGGGCCTGATTCCCCTGGCCAGCGCCCTCATGAGCTGGTGCCCCGTCTACACCCTGTTCAACATCAGAACCGACGACAAGGAATCCTCCTGAGCCACCACTGCCCCGCCATCGGCGGGGCAGTGCTTCCCCGGCTGCCGACACCCCCTGCCCATCCGGGTATAATCTGCGCTCATCAATGAAGCCGCCGGGCCGCAGTCAGGATGGATCAGTCAAAGACCTTCACCCCCTTCCC
>NZ_NRSM01000016.1 GCF_016584105.1 Ectothiorhodospira shaposhnikovii
GTCCGCTACAATTGGACCACTTCATTCCGCCGTGTATCGACGTCGTGCCTTCTTGCTCATGAACACCTCCAATGCATAGCCTACGAGGGCTTAACGGGGTGTCCGCTACAATTGGACCACTTCATAGCGATGCTTGCGCATGCAACAGTGCGACCGAGGGCGCGGGCTTGGGTTGAGCAGTGCTGGCTCGCAGCGGCGGCATTCGCGCTATTGCCTGTGCTGAATGCGCTGACGACCGATCGTCATCTCGGCCAGTCCCTGCCAGAGGGCGACTGGGTGATGGCGGGCTTCGATCTTGCGATGCTGGGGTTGGGGGGAACCTTCGCGGCCATAGCCTGGATGTTGGGGCGCAGGATGCGTTCCGGGCTGTCACACAAGCGCGACGCGAGGTCTTCCCTGATGGTCACGAACACTACGGTTCCCGCGAGGTTAAGTGAATGATGCCGGCCTTTGCATTGTTTTTTTCCTACTCCGGCCTCGTCGCACTTGCGCTGGCCATGGACCGCCATCATCGCCAGATCTGGCAACGCCCCCCATCGCCCCGCGCGCGCCGATTGCTGAATATGGTTGGCATGACCGGCCTCGGCGTGTCGTTCGCACTCAGTGTCGCCCATGCTGGCTGGTCAGTCGGCCCGGCGCTGTGGTTGGGTCTGTTAAGCCTGACTGCACTGGTGATCGTGCTTTTGCTGTCTTACCGACCGCGCTATTTAGTGCCGTCTTCCCTGCTGGCGTGCATCAGGGAAGCGACTGGTGAGTCAGAAGGGTAGGGCCAGCCATGTCCCCTCCTCGGGCTGAGGGCGTGATATCGACTTGCGCGGCTCCTGCGTTATCACGTTGCCGTCGCCAAGGAACTGTACTTCGCCCGTGCGGATGAACGTATGGGTATTGAGCAGTCCCCGCGTCGCGCGCGCTGTGCATGCCCAGGAAGATCTGTTGGAAGTGCAACTGCTTGATCGTAGCGTCCAGAAAAACCGCTTGGCCTGGCCAAGGCATGCGTTGCTCGACGAGTTCAGGCGTGTCCTCGCTATCGCCTCGCAGGTGCAGACGTTGCAATGTTCCGACATCGCCATCCGCCCTCTGGCGGGTACATCACCGACGCTGACGACCTATCTGCTGCGTCGCCAGGGCGATTCTTCCTCGGGGGAGCAAGTTATCAATGCCGCAGGTGGCTGTAGACGGCAAACAGGTGGTGCGTGTTAGAATGGCGCGAACATTGAGTTGCTGTGGAAAACCTTGCTTCCACAAGCACCTTCCCGGTTAATTGAACTGCGGTCTGCCATGACCCGTACCACTTCGATCAACGTTGCTCAGTGGTGGCGCTTCCAGTAGGAAGCGGCACGTTGTTGCGGCCTCGAACCGCACCTTGCCGCCGTATCGGTGGACAAGGTCCAGCAGATGGCCCTCCGGCACGGCGGCTCCAAGACCAAAGGAGATTGCTTGATGCCCTTAACACACGTTGATTCGCTACGCATGCCCCAACCTGGTGGCTGTGTACCCCCGCGCCCTTTGCCGCCACACAGTCTTGTTTCACGATACCCGCTCCCGAGTTCCCGATGGCGCCAATATGTCGTGCGCGTTTGTGACGTGGTTCGACTATCGCCGATTTTTCGCCAGTGATGATCTGTTTTACCTGCGGAACGCCGAGGATGCGCGCCATATGCCCAGCCGGGAGCTGATGGGGGTATTCCACTGCAATCGCTGACCAATTTGCATATCAATTTTGCTATAACTATTTGAATTTAATTAAGATTGAGGGAGTGGAATGAATGAAATCCTGATGATCGACAACTACGACTCCTTCACCTACAACCTGGTCCAGTATCTGGGTGAGCTGGGGGCCGATGTGGAGGTGCGGCGCAACGACGCCATCACCCTGGACGAGATCGAGGCCATGGCGCCGGAGCGGATCTTCATCTCCCCCGGTCC
This sequence comes from Ectothiorhodospira shaposhnikovii, assembly GCF_016584105.1. Taxonomy (GTDB): domain Bacteria; phylum Pseudomonadota; class Gammaproteobacteria; order Ectothiorhodospirales; family Ectothiorhodospiraceae; genus Ectothiorhodospira; species Ectothiorhodospira shaposhnikovii. The sequence goes on from NZ_NRSM01000016.1 coordinate 1,927, forward strand.
CTGCGCCCCGGATCAGGCGGGCATTTCCCTGGCCGCCATCCGTCATTTTGCCGGCAGGATCCCGATCCTTGGGGTCTGTCTGGGGCATCAGTCCATCGGCCAGGCCTTCGGCGGCCGCATTGTCCATGCCCGCGAGATCATGCACGGCAAGACCTCCCTGATTCACCACAAGGACATGGGGGTGTTCCGGGGCCTGACCGATCCCTTCGAGGCCACCCGTTACCACTCCCTGGTGATCGAGAAGACCTCTTTGCCGGACTGTCTGGAGGTTACTGCCTGGACCGAGACCCCGGACGGGGCCCTGGACGAGATCATGGGGGTGCGTCATCGCACCCTGGACGTGGAAGGCGTCCAGTTCCACCCGGAATCCATCCTCACCCAACATGGCCACGACCTGCTGAGGAATTTCCTGGAGTCCCCGCTGAGGGTTGACCCCTCCCCGGGTGGCCGCAACAATCCGATCACACACGACGACAGGGGGCGGGCCATATCATGAACATGCAGGAAGCCATTCGCGCAGTCACCGAACAGCGTGATCTCAGCGGACCCGAGATGGTCCACGTGATGCGCCAGATCATGACCGGCGAGGCCACCCCGGCCCAGATCGGTGGTTTCCTGGTGGGTCTGCGCATGAAGGGGGAGACGGTGGATGAAGTGGCCGCCGCCGCCTCGGTGATGCGGGAACTGGCCACCCGGGTGGAGGTGGAGGCCGGGCATCTGGTGGATACCTGCGGCACCGGGGGGGATGCCTCCGGCAGCTTCAACATCTCCACCGCCTCCGCCTTCGTGGTGGCGGCCGCTGGCGGGCGGGTGGCCAAGCACGGCAACCGCTCCGTGTCCAGCAAGTCCGGCAGTGCCGACGTGCTGGAGGCCGCCGGGGTCAATCTGGATCTGGGGCCGGAGCAGGTGGCCCAGTGCATCAACCAGGTGGGCGTGGGTTTCCTGTTTGCCCCCAGGCACCATGGTGCCATGAAGCATGCGGTGGGTCCCCGCCGGGAGATGGGGGTGCGCACCCTGTTCAATGTGCTGGGGCCGCTGACCAACCCCGCCGGTGCCCCCAATCAGGTGCTGGGGGTGTTCAGCACCCACTGGCTGGAGCCCCTGGCCCAGGTGCTCAAGCTGCTGGGCAGTCGGCATGTGATGGTGGTGCACGCGGAGGACGGCCTGGACGAGATCAGCATCGGCGCACCCACCCGGGTGGCGGAGCTGCGTGACGGCGAGGTGACCAGCCGTATCATCGCCCCCGAGCAGTTCGGCATGCAGCGTACCCCCCTGGACGCCATCCGGGTGGATGGTGCCGAGGAGAGCCTGGCCCTGATCCGTCGGGTCTTTGCCGGCGAGCCGGGGCCGGCCCGTGACATCGTCATGCTCAATGCCGGGGCCGCCATCCACGTGGCGGGCCTGTCGGACTCCATGGAGGCGGGAATCCGCCATGCCGGCGAGGTAATCGACAGCGGGGCCGCCGCGGCCCGCATGGATGAGCTGGCCCGTGTCTCCCAATCCCTGAAGGCGTGAACCCCATGACCGATACCCCCGATATTCTCAGGAAGATCCTGGCCCGCAAGCGTGAGGAGGTGGCAGAGCGCAGCGCCCGGACCTCCCTGGAGGATCTGGTCCGTTTCGTGGACGCCGCGCCGGCGGTGCGTCCCTTCCTGCAGGCCCTGGAGGACCGCGTGAACGCCGGGCGTCCCGCGGTGATCGCCGAGATCAAGAAGGCCAGTCCCAGCAAGGGCTTGCTGCGGGAGGACTTCGACCCGGTGGCTATCGCCCGTACTTATGAGCAGCACGGTGCCGCCTGTCTGTCGGTGCTGACGGACCATGACTTTTTCCAGGGCCATGAGGCCTATCTGGAAGCCGCCCGCGCCGCCTGTGCCCTGCCGGTGCTGCGCAAGGACTTCATCATCGACCCCTATCAGGTCTACGAAGCCCGGGCGATGGGGGCTGACTGCGTGCTCCTGATCGTGTCCGCCCTGGACGATACCCAATTGTCTGAATTGCTCAAGCTCTCCCATGACCTGGGCATGAACGTCCTGGTGGAGGTCCATGATGCTCCCGAGCTGGAACGTGCCCTGGCCCTGGATGCCTGCATCATCGGCATCAACAATCGCAGCCTGCGGACCTTCGAAACCCGCCTGGACACCACGCTGGATCTGCTGGCAATGATGCCGAAGAACCGACTGGTAGTGACGGAGAGCGGCATTCACACCCCGGAGGATGTGGCCCGCATGCGCCGGGCCGGAGTGCACGCCTTCCTGGTGGGAGAAGCCCTGATGAAGGCGCCGGACCCAGGCCTGCAGTTGCGCGCCCTGTTCGATGCCTGATCCCTGAGCCGTGCTAGACTCGCTGTTAACGAAGGCGACATAACAACAAGGCCGGGTTTCCCGCCATGATCAGGAGGTTTTGATGGCTCGATACACTCTCGTTCCTTCCCACGCCCTCACTGACGATGCGGTGGTACATCGCTTCCGTCAGGGGTTGCCGCAGCGGGTCACCATGGAAGACCCGGCCGTGGATGTGATGACGGACTTTCGTCGGGTGGAGGCCGTCACCGTCTCTCCCGAAGCCGCCATGGACGCTGCGCTGCAGAAGATGATCCACTCCGGTGTGCGTCTGCTGATCGTGGTTTCCGACGACGACCAGATCCAGGGCGTGGTCACTGCCCGAGACATCCTGGGCGAGCGCCCGGTGAAGGTGGTGTCCGACGAGCGCATCGCCCACAATGAACTGGCGGTCAAGCATGTGATGACTCACCGCAACGACATCAGCGCCATTGATCATTATGACGTGGTGCTGGCACGGGTCGGGGATATCGTTGCCACCCTGCGGGAGGCCGGGCGTCAGCATGGTCTGGTGGTGGAGTTTGAAAATGGCCGCGAAGTGGTGCGTGGCGTGTTCTCGCTGACCCAGATCGGGCGTCAGCTGGGGGTGGAGATCTCCGCCGAGGGGCCAGTGCAGAGCTTTGCCCAGATCGAGAAGCTGCTGAACCGATAAGGTGCATTGCAACTGTAGGTATAAAGCCGGTACATGTAAATCATGTAAATAAAGAACCCCGCCACTGGCGGGGTTCCTGTCTGCGGATTCGGTGCATGCCAACCCGACGGATCAAATGGGATCCGTGCGGATCAGGATCCAGCCATCCCTGACGTCAGGCAGGCTTGACGTTGGAAGCCGCCAGGCCTTTCGGGGTCTTCTGGGTTTCAAAGGTCACCTTCTGGCCTTCGGCCAGGGTCTTGAAACCGCTCCCCTCGATTGCGGAGAAGTGGACAAAGATATCCTTGCCACCGTCGTCGGGCGTGATGAAACCAAAGCCCTTGCCTTCGTTGAACCACTTCACGGTACCGGTCAGCACTGCGTATTACCTCATGGAAAAAAATACACTCGCAGCGTTCCTGCCGGACCCGTCGTCGGTAGATTGCCTTGAAAATACAGGCTGACTTCCGTGCATGGTAATTAACAGGGCAACTGCGCTTCTCATCATACGCCCGACCTTGACGGGGCGCCATCACTAATTTGCCCTGATTGTTTTTCAATTTCGTGATGTATGTGCGGAAATTGCAAACTTCGTCACAAACAGGACGGTTGCCCCGTTGCTTCCTGCTTCACCGGAAATGTACCCATGCCGCCAGCTTTCATTCTTCATCGCCGCTTGATCTGTCTGGAGGCCCTTGAGGCTTCACTGGATGTCAAAGTGGCGCAGTGGTGCGCTGCCCTGCCTGCCGACAGCCGGGTGGCCTGGGTCGGGGGGGCGCCTCCGGTGGCTGTCGAGCATGTGCCGTTGCCCCAGGCCGACAGCCTGCTGGGCAGGGATCTGGATGCCCTGGTCTTCGATGCCTCTGCCGGGCTGTCCGCCGATGCCCTGGGCGCCGCCTCCGGGGCGTTGCGGGGAGGGGGTGTCCTGCTGCTGATCCTGCCTGCCGCCAAGAACCCTCCAGCCTCCCTGTTCCTGCAGCGTTTCCGGCAACAACTGCATCGTGCCGCCGTGCCGTTCCCTGGACCGGGCGCGGCCGTGTCATCATGGCCCGTACCCCAGGAGCGGCCACCTCAAGATCCGGCTGGGGACCCCTGCCGGACCGAAGATCAGCGCGATGCCGTGCAGGCCGTCAGGGATCTTGCCGAAGGACGGGCCGCGTCGGTACTGGTGATCACGGCCGATCGCGGCCGCGGCAAGACCGCGGCCCTGGGCATTGCCTCGGCACGACTCATGATGGCCTCCCGGCCCGATGGTGATGGCATTCATATCGGTGTGACGGCACCCCGGCTCTCGGCCTTGGGACCACTGTTTGAGCAGGCGAAGGGGCTGCTCCCCGCCACCGCAGTACACGAGCCGGGGCGGCTGCGCCTGGGAGGCTCGACATTGCAATATGTCCCGCCCGATGGTGTCCCCGACCCGGTCCCGGATCTGATGCTGGTGGACGAGGCCGCGGGCATCCCCGTGCAGTGGCTGGATCAGTGGCTCACCGTCTGTCTGGCGGCTCGCCGTCCCATCGCCTTCACGGGAACCATTCACGGCTACGAGGGGGGAGGGCGGGGATTTGCCGTGCGCTTTCGCCGCACCCTGGCGCGGCGCGTGCCCGATACCCGTTACCTGCATCTGGAAACCCCTGTGCGCTGGGCCGTGGATGATCCGCTGGAGGCCCTCATGGCCCGCTGTCTGCTGCTGGACGCGGAGGCGGCGGAGGATGGGGCCATGACCGATGCCCGGCCCGGGACCTGTGAGCACAAAGCCTTTTCCCGCGAGCAACTGGCTGCGGACGAGGCCCTGCTTGGAGATATTTTCGGTCTGTTGACCCTGGCCCATTACCGCACCCGTCCGTCGGATCTGCAGCGGATGCTGGATGACCCGGCCCTGAAGGTGGTTGGCCTGGTGCATCGGGGGCGGGTGGCCGCCGTGGCCCTGCTGGCGGATGAAGGTGAACTGGGGGCGGGGCTGTGCCGGTCCGTCTGGGCGGGAGAGCGACGTCCCCAGGGGCATTTTCTGCCCGTGAGTCTGATGCTTTACGGCGACATGCCGCCCTCGGGGGGGCTGCTGCGCTATCGCCGCGTGGTGCGCATTGCCGTCCATCCCGCCGCCCAGGGGCGGGGATTGGGCACTGCCCTGTTGCAGGGCCTGGTCGAGGAGGCACGGGAGGCGGGCATCGACCTGATCGGGGCGGGTTTCGGCGGGACGGCCCCGTTGCTGCGTTTCTGGATCGGGCAGGGTTTTTGTCCGGTGCGGGTGGGGGTGAAGCCGGAAGTGAGCAGCGGGGGCTGGGCGGTGACCGTGCTGCAGGCCCTGACCGCGGAAGGGCAGGGGGTGCTGGACCCGGTGCATGCCGGATTTGGCCGCACCCTGCCGATGCTGCTGTCCGATCCCCTGCGGGGGATGGCGCCGGATCTGGCGGCCGGCCTGTTCCACGGCCTGAAGCTTCCGCCCCTGTCCGCTGAAGATCGCCGGGTAATTGCCGCCTTTGCCCGGGGACGACGGGTCTATGAGGCCTGCCTGCCCGCTCTCCATGCCGGCGTGATTCGCGGCCTGGCGGCGTCCTCCGCACCCCTGGCGGAGGACCACGGGGATGTCCTGGTGATGCGGGTGATCCAGCAGCGTCCCTGGGAAGTGGTGGCCGGGCATCTGGGGGTGTCCGGGCGCAAGCCGGTGATCGCTGCGCTGCGCCGTGCCGTTGCCGGCCTGCCGGATGATGGCTGAGCGACGGATTTTTTCTTGCGCTCATCGTCGTGTCTGCCTAATATCGAACTCAAGCTCTCACCAAACCCCGAGCACTCCAGACACATGATTCACAGTGTAGTCAGCTTCCTGGTACTGGTAGTCGTGGACACACCACGGCCCGGGGGCTTATTGCGCTGACGATCCAGCAACACTGATCAGAATCCAAAAAACCCCGGGCCTTGAAACCCGGGGTTTTTTATTGCCCATGACTTTTTCGTCAACCGACATCACCGCAGGAGATATCGCCCATGCCCGCCGACGCCGACACCGCTTCACCCCACCCAATGTCGGACAGCCCCACCCGAAATGGTGCCTGGGTGGTTCTGGAGGTGCTCAAGCGCCATCGGGTGGAGACGGTGTTCGGCTATCCCGGCGGCGCCATCATGCCCCTCTACGATGCCATGGCCCAGGATGCCGCCCCCATCCGCCATATTCTCACCCGCCATGAGCAGGGGGCGGCATTTGCCGCCAATGGCCATGCCCGCGCCAGCGGTCGTCTGGGTGTCTGCATCGCCACCTCCGGACCCGGCGCCACCAACCTCATCACCGCCGTGGCCGACGCCCACATGGACTCCATTCCCCTGCTGGTGATTACCGGCCAGGTACCCACCGGCCTGCTGGGCACCGATGCCTTCCAGGAGACCGATGTCCTGGGGCTGACCTTGCCCATCACCAAGCACAGCTATCTGGTGCGTCATGTGGACGATCTGGAAGCCGTCCTGGAAGAGGCCATTCATCTGGCTCAGGAAGGGCGCCCCGGTCCGGTATGGGTGGATATCCCCAAGGACGTGCAGCTGGCCCCCGCCCAACTGTCCTCCGGTTCGGCTCTCGGGCACCGGACATCCGGCGAGGCCGAGACACCGGACGAGGCGGCACTGGCCCGCGCCCTCGACCTGCTGGGGGCCGCCCGGCGACCGGTGATCTATGCCGGTGGCGGTGTCGCCCTGGGCCATGGGGTGGCGGCGTTTCGTGATTTCGTCGCCCGTACCGGCGCGCCGGTGGTGACCACCTTGAAGGGGGTCGGTCTGCTGCCGCCCGATGATCCCCTCAATCTGGGCATGCTGGGCATGCATGGCGCCCCCTGTGCCAACCGGGCGGTGCAGGCCTCGGACCTGTTGCTGGTGGTGGGTGCCCGTTTCGATGACCGTGCCACCGGCCGCCTGGCGGCCTTCGCCCCCGACGCCCGGGTGATCCACCTGGATGTGGATGCGGCGGAAATGGCCAAGCTGCGGGCACCTGAAGTGGCCCTGGTGGGGGATCTCAATCAGTGGCTGCCGCGCCTGGCCCTGCCGCTGTCCATTGATGACTGGCGCGAGCGGTGTGCCCGTTCCCGCCGGACGGAGGGGTTCAGGTTGCCGCCGGAGCGGCCCGAGGGCGGTTTCCCGGCCCTGCGGTTCCTGGATGCCCTGTCCCGCCGGGCCGGGGATCAGACCTATGTGGCCTGTGACGTGGGGCAGCACCAGATGTGGGTGGCCCAGTATTACGGTTTCCATCATCCCCGTCGGCACCTGACCAGTGGTGGCCTGGGTGCCATGGGCTTCGGCCTGCCGGCGGCCATCGGTGCCCAGCTGGCCCACCCCGACGCCCGGGTGATCAACGTCAGCGGTGACGGCTCCTTCATGATGAACGTGCAGGAGTTGGCCACCCTGGGTCGCTACGGACTGCCGGTGAAGATCGTGCTGTTCGACAACCAGTACCTGGGCATGGTGCGTCAGCAGCAGGAACTGTTCTACGAGGGCCGCCTGTCCTCGGTGGATCTGTCCGACAACCCGGATTTCGTCCAGGTGGCCCGGGCCTTCGGCATTCCGGCCCGCCGCTTCGAGGGCGCGGATGCCATGGAGGCGGCCATCCGGGCCTGTCTGGAAACCCCCGGGCCGTTGCTGCTGCACCTGCCCATTGAACGTGAACAGAACGTCTGGCCCATCGTCGGGCCGGGCATGTCCAATGACCAGATGATTCAGGAGGATGTGGCATGAGCCATCAGTTCCAGTTGTTCGCCCGCCCGGCCGAGGGCAGCCTTGAGCGGATCCTGCGCACCGTGCGTGCCCGCGGGTTCGAGGTGCAGGACATGAACGTGCGCCTGGAGGGCGGGCGTTACCACGTGCGCCTGCGGGTGGCCGGTCGGCGGGACCCGGGGATGTTGGCCCGGCAGCTGGAAAAGCTGTGGGATGTGGAACACCTGGCGGCCCTGCAGGCGGCGCCGGAGGCCCGCGAGTCCCTGGGCCGGGTGAGCGCGGCGTAGCCGGGAGCGGCTACGGCTCAGGCCTTCACACGCCCCAGCGGATCATCCGGGTCCACCTCGTCGCGAAACGGTTTCTTGCGGTCGATGTGGGTGTACTGGTAGACGTTGCCCATCCAGTTGTTGATGACGGCCTCGGCGGTGTCGTGCCAGGTGTTGTCCAGGTGCTCGCAGATGAGCTGTTCCGGAAAGTCGGGGGGTGTGGTGCCCCGTTTCAGGGCCAGGTCCAGGCGGTCCCGGTATTCTTCCAGGATCGCCTGACTGCGGGGACAGAAATAATTGTCCACGAAGGGCGGGTAGTCCTTGCGCTCGCCCCGGGCATAGCGGGCCACCTCCCGCTTGTATTCCTTGAGCAGGCTGATGATGTCGTACTCCGGATGCCCCTGGAAGAAGACGATGCGGAACTCGTCCTCGCTCACCGCCAGATGCACCCCGGCCTCCTCGCTTTCCACCAGCACCTTGAGTCCGGCGGCCTCGAACTGCTGCCGTGAGATGTGGTTGAAACGGGAGTGGGGCACGTCGAAGCGGGTATTGACCCCGGCCACCAGGGGGTGGGTGCGATCCACCACCCGGTGGGGGTAGACCCCCCAGCGCTTGAAACCCAGCGGACTGCGGGTCTGGCCGTAGCGGAACTGCATCACCGCGTGGGTGGCCAGGCAGGAGCACAGGGTGGAGGTGACATTGGCATGGGCCCAGTCGATGACCTGGGCCAGCGGTTCCCAGAAGGGCTCCAGGGACAGGTCCGGCTGGGTGACGTTGGCGCCGGTGATGATGAGGGCGTCCAGCCCCTGTTCCTGGATCTTTTCCAGCGGTTCATAGTACCGGGCCACATGCGCCCGCCCCTGGGGACCCCGTTCCAGGGCGTCCAGGGTGAAGGGATGGATGTAGAACTGGGCAATCTGGTTACTTTCCCCCACCAGACGGCAGAACTGGCGCTCCGTGGCCGCCAGGGCGGCATCGGGCATCATGTTCAGCAGCCCGATGTGCATGGCGCGGATGTCCTGCTTGAGGGCATAGTCCGAAGGCAGCACCGTCTGACCTTCCTGCTTCAGGCGCGAGAAGGTGGGCAGTTCCGAATGGGCAACGAGCGGCATGGCGGGTGTCCTGACTGCGGGTTTGACGGGAGGGGTCGAAGGCCGTGGCGTCAGCGCTCCGGGCGCTGGCTGTCCAGGGCCTGTTCGATCAGACTGTTGAAATCCGCTTCGGTGCGGACCTGGGCGATGGCATCGGAATTGATGGTGTAGCCATAGCGCCTGGCCAGGGTCTCGTAGCGGGGCAGACGATCCCGGAACAGGCGCGGGAAGGTCCAGCGCACAAAATCGTCCGGATCCATTTGGGCCACGTATTCCAGCTGCTTCTCTTCCAGATAGCGGGCCAGCTCCCGATCCAGGAAGTCTTCCCGGTAATACAGGGGCTTGGGGCTTTCCTCGGCGCGGCGGATCAGTTCCTGCTCGTTGGCCTCGGTGGCCTTGATGTAGATGATCAGGGTGTGTTCCGCCAGCAGTTCCATGACGCCGGGGTCATCCAGTTCGCAGACGCTGCCGCCGGCGTCGTTGATGACGTGATCGAAACCATAGATATCCTGGGCCTTGAGGATGAACTCGGGCACATCGCGCATGGCGGCCACTTCGGCGTCATGGTGCAGGCGTTGGCGGCGCTTGAACTCCCCCAGGGAGAGGCCGCCCCGTTCGGGATTGCCCAGCTTGCCGAGAAAGCTGGAGACCGGCTGCAGGTTGTCCACCGACAGGTTATTGACGATGCTGATGGAGTCGGAGCGCAGCAGTTCCTTGAGAAAGGGAATGTGCATCACCTGGCGCTTGATGTTGTCCAGGATCGGCTCATCCAGATAGCGGCTGCCGATACGGTAGTCCCCGGAGAAGTGAAACCAGTGGGCGCGGCGGAGCTGGTGGGCGAGGCGGGTCTTGCCCACGCCGGACATGCCCAGCAGGGTGATGGACTTGTTCTTCCAGTGCCGGTATTCGGAGGCCGTGAGTCTCAAGGGGGGATTCCGTCATTGATGAATGGATCAGGCCGCATTTTACGGGATACGCCTGAAAAGTGGCGATCCTCGCCGCCCCGATCCCCGTATCTGCCCTGCGTTACAATGGGGTTTTACTTTCCGGATACTCTCCATGCCTCTGCTCGTCTTTCGCAATATCAAGCTCGGTTTCGGTCAGCATCACTTGCTGGACGGCGTGGATCTGTCCATCGAGCCGGGGGAGCGCCTGTGCCTGGTGGGGCGCAACGGGGTGGGCAAATCCACCTTCATGCGCCTGATCACCGGCGACATGCAGGCCGATGACGGCGAGATCGTGCGTCGGGACGGTCTCAGGGTGGCCATGCTGGAGCAGGCGGTGCCGGAGGGGCTCGGCGGTAGTGTCTTCGATGTGGTGGCCGACGGGCTGGGCAATGTGGGCGAACTGGTGCGTCGCTATCACCGGCTGGTGCATGACCTGGGCGAGCGGCCCGACGACACCCAGGCGCTGCAGGCCCTGGAGCGCTGCCAGCATGAACTGGAGGCGGTGAGCGGCTGGACCCTGGAGCAGCGGGTGGAGACGGTGCTGTCACGCCTGGAACTCCAGGGGGAGGTGCCCTTCGACAGTCTTTCCGGTGGGCTCAAGCGCCGCGTGTTGCTGGCCCGCGCCCTGGTGACGGCGCCGGACCTTCTGCTGTTGGACGAACCCACCAACCATCTCGACGTGGATGCGATCCAGTGGCTGGAAGGTTTTTTGCTGGGATTCGAGGGCAGCCTGCTGTTCATCACCCATGACCGGGCTTTTCTGCGCCGTCTGGCGACCCGCATCATCGAGCTGGATCGGGGCCGGCTCACCAGTTGGCCCGGTGACTATGACACTTACCTGCAGCGCAAGGCCGAGGCCCTGGAGGCGGAGGAACGCCAGAACGCCCTGTTCGACAAGAAACTGGCCCAGGAAGAGGTCTGGATTCGCCAAGGGATCAAGGCCCGGCGGACCCGCAACGAGGGCCGGGTGCGCGCCCTCAAGGCCCTGCGGGCCGAACGATCCGAGCGTCGGGAGCGTCTGGGCACCGCCCGCCTGCAGACCCAGTCGGCGGCCCCTTCCGGACGCATCGTGGTGGAAGCCGAGAACCTGTGCTTCAGCTACGCCGGGAAACCGGTGATCCGTGACTTCTCCAGCCTGATTCTGCGGGGTGACAAGGTGGGCATCATCGGTCCCAACGGGGTGGGGAAGACCACATTGCTGCGGTTGTTGCTGGGCCAGTTGCAGCCCGAAGGGGGGCGGGTCCGCCAGGGGACGCACCTGGAAGTGGCCTATTTCGATCAGCACCGGGCCGCCCTGGACGAGGAGGTCAGCGTGGTGGACAACGTGGGCGAGGGTCGTGACCGGGTCACCGTGGGCGGCGAGAGTCGCCATGTGCTGTCCTGGTTGCAGGACTTCCTGTTCGAGCCGGCCCGTGCCCGCCAGCCGGTGAAGGCCCTTTCCGGAGGTGAGCGCAACCGCCTGCTGCTGGCCAAGCTGTTCACCCGGCCCGCCAACGTGCTGGTGCTGGACGAACCCACCAATGATCTGGATGCGGATACCCTGGAGATGCTGGAGTCCCGTCTGGTGGAGTTTGACGGCACGGTGCTGGTGGTGAGCCATGACCGGGACTTTCTGGATAATGTGGCCACCAGCGTCATCGCCTGGGAAGGGGATGGGCGTTTCCAGGAATATGTGGGCGGTTACAGTGACTGGCTGCGTCAGTGCCCGGCTCCCAGGGCGGTGCCCGCCGAGCCGGCGCGGCCGGCGGCTGCGCCCGTGCCGGCACCGAAACCGGCGGCACCAAGGGCGGTGAAACTCAGTTACAAGGAGCAGCGGGAACTGGAGGCGTTGCCCCAGCGGATCGAGACCCTGGAAGAGGCGCTGGCGGGGATTCAGGCCACCCTGGGCGATCCCACTTTCTATCAGCGCGGCGGTGACGAGATTGCCGCCATGCAGTCGGCCCTGGCGGACAAGGAAGCGGAACTCAATGCCGCCTATGCCCGTTGGGAAGACCTGGAAGGGCGTTCCAGGGGATAGTTTTGCATCAGGCCGACTTTTTCTTCGGTGCGCCCCCATCCGCGTCGGGATCGAACCGGAGCTTGTCTCCACAACTGCGGCAGTAGTAGATCCGTTCTCCCCGCTGGGCGTTGCCATGTCGTCGCACCCCCAGGGCATAAACCCGGCAGGTACAACGGTAGGGGTAGGTCCTGACCTGCCGGGTGGGGATCAGGCTGAGATCGGTGTCATGGGTGACGCGAGGCTCGAATCCCAGTCTCGTCATCACTTCCCGCCATTCCGGGCCATGGGGGCGGCGGCGTCCGGAACCCAGGCCGAAACGGCGGTAGATCACGCTGTGGGCCACTTCATGGGCGATGGTGTCCGGAAAATGATTGTGCCAGTCCAGGGCAAAGATGTGCGGATTGAAACGCAGGGATTCCCGGCCCGCCGTGACCCGCCATTGCCCCGCCGCCCGTCCACGTAGATCCAGGCGTACCTCGGGAGGTGTTTCCTGAAGCCGGTAGAGTCGTGCCGCCCGTGCGTACAGTTCCAGGGCCTTGTCCTGAATATGTTGTTGTTGTTCGGGATTGAGGGGCATGGGCGGTCAGCATTCGGATGATTCGAAGGCCGATTGTGAAGCGGGGTTGGCAGGATCGCAACGGCTGGTTTCGACATCGGCTTGTTGTCCGTGCTCGGGAATGCTTGCTGTAGCTGTTATGGAGTCATCAATGTCAGTGAACACCGGGGAAGTCTCCCGCTGTCAGTCTGTGATCGGGTTCCCGCCTTCGCGGGAATGACGGGAATGACTTGTTCAGGTTCGGGAATGATCCGTTCAGATTGTGGCATGACTTGTTCGGGCACTTATCCTGAACAATCCTTAGTTTTGAAGGTGTGCCGTCATGCTGGCGGTTGCCGGATTTTCTGAACTGGTGAATGGGGCTGTCGGTGGTTTTGACATTTGTAATGGGGTCGCGGAAAATGCTGGCCACTCAAGGAAGAGTCTATTCCGGCTGTATCAATCAAACATGCAAAAGCGCATCGGGGGTTTGGAGTCCGGTGCTTTTTTTGTTTTCGAATTCTCGAAGCAGAAGATCTCTGTTGCAGGAGTTGTAAGAAATGAACAAGACTTTGGACAGCATGTCTGCCGAAGAACTCTTTGAGCTGGCCCGCCAGCGGGAAGAGCAGGAAAAAGAGCTTGCGGCACAGGAGCGCCGTGAACAGTTGGAAGCCCTTCAGACACGGCGCAAGGAGGTGCTGGCACGTCAGGCGGCCGAACTGGCTGCTATCGACAAGGAGATCAAGTCTCTGGGCGGGCGTACGACGTCACGTCGCAAGCGTGCGGTGAAGGCAGGGGCGAGCCGCAGTATCGGTGCCTCCAATCTGAGTCGCATGGTGGTGGAGCTTATCAATGAGCAGGGCGAGATGACCACCAAGGAACTGAAGAGCAAGCTTGAGTCCCAGGGCGTGGAGCCTCGCAATATCAGCCAGACCCTGGCTTACCTCAAGCGTAATGGTCGTGTACGCAACACGGGGCGGGGAGTCTACGCCGCCGCTTGAGGCCGGCACAATGGATGGCTTCGGGAGAGGGAGCAAGGTCTCCCGGGGCCACCCCTGGATCGGTTTCAGGGCATGTGGCAGGGTGGCGAGGGATTTTTTTAGCATTTATGCGAGCTGCTTCCGTTTGGGTTCTGTCTCGGCAACGACTTGATGCTAGAGAAAAAATCCTGATTTTAACTGGGGATTTTGCCTGGGCGGGGTGGTTTGGAGCGCATAACGCTATGGCATGTGGGCCACTAAGCGGATAGACTGGCTCCTGTGTGGTGGTGCAGGTTGTCCGTTTTACGTCGGCACGGGGACCGCTGCATGGAGCTGTAGTTAACTTGAAAGATCAGATTGAGGTTTAGTCAATGTCTACCGGTACTGTTAAGTGGTTCAATGAAACGAAGGGTTTTGGCTTTATCGCCCCTGCGGACGGCGGTGCCGACGTGTTCGTGCATTATTCGGCCATCAACTCCGATGGCTTCAAGACCCTGGCCGAAGGCCAGAAGGTCAACTACCAGGTTCAGCAGGGTCCCAAGGGCCTGCAGGCCGTCAATGTGACCATCGACGCCTGAGTTCTGTCCTTGCCTGAGCTGGGGCCTGCGTCTTGCGGGTCCCAGCTTTTTTTATGCCCTTTTCATGCCGGGGCAGTGACAGTCCACACCGAGCCTCTCTGATCCCGGCTGGACAGAGGCGTGTTCATTCCCTCCCTCCCCGGCCGCAAGGGCGCTTCCCTGCACCCTCCGCTTCCGTATCGCCTTATTAATGGTCGTTGGCTGCGCCGGCTCCGTGGGCATGGCCATGGTCCAGTTCTTCCGGAGTGGCGTCCCGTACCTCATGGATTTTCACCTGGAAGTTCAGGGTGACACCCGCCAGAGGATGATTGGCGTCGATCACCACATCGTCCCCGTCGATGGCGGTGATGGTGACCACCTGCATGCCGCCGTTGTCACCGCCGGCATGAAACTGCATCCCCACCTCCAGTTCATCCACCCCCTGGAACTGACTGCGATTGAGGGTGTGAACAAGGCTGTCGTCCCGCTCTCCATAGGCCTGTTCGGGAGTTACTTTCACTTCCAGTTCATCGCCGGCCTGCTTCCCCTCCAGGGCCTTTTCCAGCCCCGGAATGATGTTGCTGGCGCCGTGGAGATAGGCGAAGGGGGCCTGTTCGGATGACTGGTCGATCACGCGGCCTTCTTCGTCGGTAAGCGTGTACGCAATGCTGACTACCTTGTTGCTGCCGATCTGCATGAGGCCGATCCTCTGATTTTGAATGAACCGCCAGTCTAACGCGCCTGGCATGTATAGATCACCTGCGGGACCATAATAACCCTGTCAGTCCAGGTGCAATTGTCCCGACTTCACCCGCATGGCGCGTTCTCCCTGCAACCATTGCTGCAGGGTCTTGCCCGCCAGGCGGGCGCGCCAGCCCTTGAGCAGGGGGCAGTCTGCATTGCCGGCGACCAGGCTTTCCACATCTTTGCGGGTGGCAATGGCCGCCGGGCTGATATCGTTCTGCTGGGCCTGATGACGCAGCAGTCCCATGGCCACGTCCGCCAGGGCCTCCTGGGCCGGTGAGAGCTGGATTCTGGGCGGCAGTACGGGCCATGCCTCTTGCGGGCAGGACAGACCCGTGCGCACCAGATCCAGCAGGGTCTGGCCGTGTCGGCGCAGGGTCTGTTCCTGCAGTCCCCGGATACGCTCCAGGTTTGCCGGGGTGGACGGCTTGCGGCGAGCCAGATCCAGGATCACCTCGTCCTGCAGTAACCAGCGGCGGGGACGATCTGCCCGCATGGCCTCCTGCTCGCGCCAGCGTGCCAGTTCCCGTGCGATCGCCAGCTGGATGCCGCGCAGGGTGTTGATGCCCTTCAGGCGGCGCCACATGGTGTCCGGGGCCGGCTCGTAGCTGGCCGGGTCGGCGAGGCGCGCGAAGTCTTCTTCCAGCCAGGGCAGGCGGCCGCTGCGTTCCAGTCCGTCGTGGATCAGGGGGTAGGCCTGGGCCAGATAGCGGACATCATCCGCCGCATAGGCCAGTTGCTCGGGGTCCAGTGGACGACGGGCCCAGTCGGTGCGGGAATGGCCCTTTTCCAGTTCCACCTGCAGTACGGCCTGGATCAGCTTGCCGTAACCGATCTGATCGCCGTGACCCAGCAGGGAGGCGGCCACCTGAGTATCGAATATCGGCGCGGGCACGGTACCGTCCCGGTGGTAGAAGATCTCCAGGTCCTGTCCCGCGGCGTGCAGGACCTTGAGCAGATCGGGACGCCGGAGCAGCCGGTCGAGCGGGGCCAGGTCTTCCAGGGCCAGCGGGTCGATGCAGGCCACCAGGTCAGGGGTGGCAACCTGGATCAGGCAGAGCTGGGGATAGTAGGTCTTTTCGCGGATGAACTCCGTGTCCAGGGCAAGCCAAGAGCAGGCTTCCAGCTCGCGGCAAAGGGCTTCGAGGGCCTCGGGGGTGTCGATGAAACGTGCATGGTCCATGGATGGGTCACGGTCTCCTGCCGGAGGCAAGTGTTGGCTCCGGTCTGTGGGCTTGGCCTGGCGGGCCTTCGGGGCAATAGTATACCGTTGACATCACCACCTTCCCTTCGGTTGCACAAGGATCCTGCCCATGTCTTTGCATCGATGGTCGTTCCATTGCCTGCTGTTGATCGCCCTGTTTCTGCCGGTGCCGGTCTGGTCCGGAGAGTCGTGGCTGGCGCCTCATCTTCAGGACCACCCGCTGGTGGGGCAGCGCTGGTCCCACCATGATCCGCTCGGGGATGTCGGCACGGACCTGATCGCCGACCTGCGACGGGCGGATTTTCTGCTGCTGGGGGAGGTCCACGGCAATCCGGATCATCATCGTCTGCAGCTGGCCCTGGTGGAGGCGATGACGGATCTCAAGCCGGCCCTGGTGTTCGAGATCTTCGATCTGGAGGATCAGCCGGCCATTGATGCCTATCGGGCCGAGGAGGGGCATGATGCGGATGAGTTGGCGGAGCGGGCCGGGGTGATGGGGCGGCAGTGGCCTTGGGACGAGTACCGGGCGCTGGTGCAGCATGCCCTGGACCATGGGTTGCCGATCATCGCCGGGAATCTCTCCAGCAGTGACGCCCTGGCGGTGGCCCGCGAAGGCTTCCAGGCGCTGGATCAGGCCCCGGCGGAACTGGGGCTGGACGCGCCGTTGCCCGAGACGGCCCTGTCGACCCTGACCCGGCGCATCCTGGATGCGCACTGCGGTTATCTGCCCGAGGCCCGGGCGTCAGGCATGGTCGACGCCCAGCGCGCCCGGGATGCCTACATGGCCCGGCGCATGGCGGCGGTGACAGGGCGGCCGGTCATCCTCATTGCAGGCAGTGGTCATGTCCGGCTGGATCATGGGGTACCCCTCTATCTGCATCGGCAGGTCCCGGAGCGGACGGTGCTGAGTCTTGCCTTTGTGGAGGTGAGGGAAGAGGCGGCGTCGATGGCCGACTATGCCTCCGCCACACCCCAGGCCCATCACTGGGTCTGGTTCACGCCGAGGTTGCGCATCACCGATCCCTGTGATGACTTTCGTGAACAGCTGGAACGGATGCGGTCGGGTTGATCCGGGGCACTCAGGCCAGGCTCAGGCACCAGCGGCGGCGTATCCGCCGCAGGAGTACGAAGATCAGCGGCCAGAGCAGGGTGCTGGCGGCCAGCGGGGCCCAGTACAGCCAGGTACCCGGCGCATGCCCGGTGATGCCGTAGACCCACAGTACCATCAGCTTGAACAGGGCGAGCAGGGCGCCGACGGTGATGGCCTGTTGCCACAGGGGGTAGACCCGGATTCGCTGATGCAGGCGGATGCTGATCCAGGCGATCAGCGCCATGGCCAGGGCGTGCTGGCCCAGCAGGGCGCCCTTGGTCACATCCAGCAGCAGGCCGAGGATCCAGGCGGTACCCACGCCCACCCGCCGGGGCAGGGCCATGTTCCAGTAGATGATCGTCATGGCGACCCATTCCGGGCGCCAGGGGGTGGCCCAGTCAGGCAGAGGGATGATTGTCAGTACGAAGGCCACAAGAATGGTCAGAGGGATGACCAGCAGCAGGCCCCGGATCTTGTCCATCAGTCGTCCTCCGCGGGCGCTGTGGTGTCTGGATCCGTTGCATGGGTTTCCCCCTCTGCCGGCCACAGCAGCAATACTTCCCTGGAGCGATCCAGCCGGGCCAGCGGTCTTGCCTCCACGAGTGCAAAGGCCTCTCCGGAGGGGCGGTCGACCCGGGTGATTTTTGCCACCGGATAATCGGCAGGGAATCGTCCGCCCAGGCCTGATGTGCTGATGATGTCACCGGGTTCTATGTCCTCGCTGGGTGGGATGAACCTGAGTGACAGGCGTTCAGGATGACCGGTGCCCACAGCCAGCGTACGCAGACCGGTACGGTTGACCTGTACCGGCAGTGCGTGACTGGGATCGGAGATCAGCAGGGCGACACTGTGCATGGCGTTGACTTCCAGGATCTGCCCCACCACCCCGGCGGCATTGATCAGGGGTTGTCCGGCGTAGACACCGTGAAAATGTCCCTTGTTGACCAGAATCTGTTGCCGGAAAGGGTCCAGATCCACGGATAGCAGTTCCGCGATCACCACTTGTTCCCGCAATCGAGAGGATGTGTCCAGAAGTTCCCGCAGACGGGCGTTCTCTGTTTCCAGAGCCTCAAAGCGCAGCAGCAGGCTGCGCATCCTGAACTGCTCTTCACGCAGCGCCCGATTTTCCGCGATCAAGGTCTGATGGGTGGAAAACTGTTCCATCATCCAGTCACCGGCCCTCACCGGCAGGTCCGCCAGATATTGCACGGGATATACCAGCAGGGCGAGGGTGGTTCTGGCCTGCTGCAGGTGATGATGGCGGTGATCAAGGGTCATGATCACCAGGGACAGAATCACGCACAGCGCCAGCCGGAAAGCGGGAGAAGGTCCCAGATTGAAGAGCGGCTGTTTGATGGCAGGCCCTCCTGCGGGAACGTATCTCTGGTGGCTTGGGGACAACAGTCATGCCCCGCCGGCTGTAATGGGCTGGAGGATGTCAGGTTGTCGGGTGTTTATTCGATGGAAAGGAAGTCCGCGCCGTGTTCGTCCAGCATCTCCAGCACCTTGCCGCCGCCGCGGGCGACACAGGTGAGGGGATCATCTGCCACCACCACGGGGATGCCGGTTTCCTCCATCAGCAGGCGGTCCAGATCCCGCAGCAGGGCGCCGCCGCCGGTGAGCACGATACCTCTTTCCGCCACATCGGAGCCCAGCTCGGGGGGCGTCTGTTCCAGTGCGGTGCGTACGGCACTGACGATACCGTGCAGGGGTTCCTGCAGGGATTCCAGGATTTCGTTGCTGTTGAGGGTGAATGCGCGGGGCACGCCCTCGGCCAGGTTGCGGCCCTTGACCTCGATCTCCAGCAGTTCCTTGCCCGGGTAGGCGGAGCCGATTTCGTGCTTGATGCGTTCGGCCGTGGCCTCGCCGATGAGGATGCCGTAATTCCGGCGTACATAGGAGATGATGGAGTCATCAAAGGTGTCCCCACCGATGCGCACGGAGGCGGAATAGACGATGCCGTTGAGGGAAAGCACCGCCACTTCGGAGGTGCCGCCGCCGATGTCCAGCACCATGGCACCACGGGCCTCGTCCACCGGGATGCCCGCGCCCACGGCGGCGGCCATGGGTTCTTCCATCAGGTAGACCTTGCGGGCGCCGGCGCCGGCGGCGGATTCACGGATGGCACGTCGCTCCACCTGGGTGGCGCCGCAGGGCACACAGACCAGCACGCGGGGGCTGGGCCGGAACAGATGGTTGCTGTGGACCTTGCGGATGAAGTGCTGCAGCATCTTCTCGGTGGTGGTGAAGTCGGCGATGACGCCGTCCTTCATCGGGCGGATGGCCTGGATGTTCTCCGGCGTCCGGCCGATCATCTTCTTGGCGGACGAGCCCACCGCCTCGATGGAGCGGGGGCCGCCGGGACCACGGTCCTGGCGGATGGCCACGACGGAGGGTTCGTTGAGCACGATACCCTTGCCACGCATGTAGATCAGCGTGTTGGCGGTGCCAAGATCAATGGAGATGTCGTTGGAGAGGAGACCGAGTATGCGGCTGAGCATGATGGTTTTGGGGCGTCGCCTGCGAAAGGCGCTACTCTAGCAACCGGGGGATACTTTGGGCAAGGCATGGACTGTGCTACTTTAATCGGCTTAACAACGAATATCGGACACATTCCGGAGCGCGCCATGTCCCTGTCACAAGAACAGGTCAAGAAGATCGCCCACCTGGCACGATTAAACGTGCGGGAAGAGGACCTGGATACCTACGCCCGCACCCTGTCGGACATCCTTGACTTCGTGGAGCAGATGGAGGGCGTGGATACCGAAGGCGTGGAGCCGATGGCCCATCCCCTGGCACTGTCCCAGCGCCTGCGCGCCGATGCCCCCACCGAGCCGGACCGACGGGCGCATTTCCAGCGCATCGCCCCGGCGGTGGAGGACGGCCTCTACCTGGTACCCAGGGTCATAGAATGATCAGGGATGGTGGCCTGCTGCAGCCGGCCTGACCTGCCCAACGGCCTTCAAACACGGAATTTCCCATGCACGACAAGACCATCGCTGAACTTGCCGCCGACCTCAGGGACGGCAAAGTGTCCAGTGTTGAACTCACCGGGCACTATCTGCGGCGCATTGAATCCCTGGACAATCGCCTCAACAGCCTGATCACCGTCACCGCGGAGCAGGCCCTGGAGACGGCCCGGGCCGCCGACGCCGCCCGGGCCAGGGGCGAGGCCGGGCCGCTGACCGGCGTGCCCATCGTCCACAAGGACATCTTCTGTACCGATGGCGTGCGGACCTCCTGTGGTTCCCGCATGCTGGACAACTTCATTTCCCCCTACGATGCCGGTGTGGTGGAGCGCTTCAAGGCCGCCGGCTGCCCGGTGCTGGGCAAGACCAACATGGACGAGTTCGCCATGGGGTCTTCCAACGAAACCAGTTACTACGGTCCGGTGAACAATCCCTGGGACACCCAGAGGGTACCCGGTGGCTCCTCCGGGGGTTCCGCCGCCGCGGTGGCGGCCCGCCTCGCCCCGGGAGCGACGGGGACCGATACCGGCGGCTCCATCCGCCAGCCGGCGGCCCTGACCGGCATCACCGGCCTCAAGCCCACCTACGGACGGGTCTCCCGCTGGGGCATGATCGCCTTTGCCTCCAGTCTGGACCAGGGCGGCCCCATGGCCCGTACCGCCGAGGACTGCGGCCTGATGCTCAACGTCATGGCCGGTTTCGACGAGCGGGATTCCACCAGCCTGGAGCGCCCGGCTGAAGACTTCAATGCCCGCCTTAATACCACCCTCAAGGGCCTGAGGATCGGCCTGCCGCGGGAGTTCTTCGGCGAGGGCATGGATCCGGGCGTGGCCCGGGTGATCGATGAGGCCATTGATTTCTACAAGAAGCTGGGGGCTGAGTTCGTCGAGGTGGCGTTGCCCCATTCCGGTCTGTCGGTGCCGGTCTACTATGTGGTGGCGCCGGCGGAGTGTTCCTCCAACCTGGCGCGTTTTGACGGCGTTCGCTACGGTTACCGCTGCGAGGACCCCAAGGACCTGATGGACCTCTACATGCGCTCCCGGGGGGAAGGCTTCGGACCCGAGGTGCAGCGCCGCATCATGGTGGGCACCTATGCCCTCTCGGCCGGGTATTTCGATGCCTATTACCTCAAGGCTCAGAAGATCCGTCGCCTGATCGCCGACGATTTTCGCCAGGCCTTCGAGCAGGTGGATGTGATCCTGGCGCCCACCACCCCGACCACCGCCTTCCGCCTGGGTGAGAAGACCGCCGACCCGGTGACCATGTACCTGTCGGACGTCTACACCATCGCGGTCAATCTGGCCGGACTGCCGGCCATGTCCCTGCCCGCCGGTTTTTCACAGGGACTGCCCGTGGGCATGCAGCTGATCGGCAACTATTTCGACGAGGCTCGCCTGCTGGGAGTGGCCCACCAGTACCAGCTGGGCACCGAGTGGCATCAGATGGCCCCCGCGGGCTTTGAATAACTGTTTAGCAGACCTGGGGTCTCATAATTATGGAATGGGAAACGGTCATCGGGCTGGAAATCCACGCCCAGCTGTCCACGAAATCCAAGATCTTTTCCGGCGCTTCCACCGCCTACGGTGCCGAGCCCAACACCCAGGCCTGCGCGGTGGATCTGGGGTTGCCTGGAGTGCTGCCGGTGCTGAACCGGGAGGCGGTGGGCATGGCCGTCAGGTTCGGTCTGGCCATCGGTGCGCCCATTGCGCCCCGTTCGATCTTCGCCCGCAAGAACTACTTCTATCCGGACCTGCCCAAGGGGTATCAGATCTCCCAGTATGAGTTGCCCGTGGTGGGGCGCGGTCAGGTGGAAATCGAGCTGGAAGACGGCGAGAGCCGCACCATCGGTGTCACCCGGGCTCACCTGGAAGAAGATGCGGGCAAGAGTCTGCACGAGGATTACCACGGCATGACCGGGGTGGATCTGAACCGTGCCGGCACCCCCTTGCTGGAGATCGTCTCCGAGCCAGACATGCGTTCCGCCCGCGAGGCGGTGGCCTACATGAAGAAGATCCATGCCCTGGTGCGCTATCTGGAGATCTGCGACGGCAACATGCAGGAAGGCTCCTTCCGTTGTGATGCCAATGTGTCCGTGCGCCGCAAGGGCACCGAGAAGTTCGGCACCCGGGCCGAGATCAAGAACCTCAATTCCTTCCGGTTTCTGGAGCGGGCCATCAACTTCGAGGTGGAGCGTCAGATCGACATCCTGGAAGGCGGCGGCGCGGTGGTGCAGGAGACCCGCCTGTTCGATCCGGACAAGGGCGAGACCCGCTCCATGCGTTCCAAGGAGGAGGCCAACGACTATCGCTATTTCCCCGATCCCGATCTGTTGCCCCTGGACATCGAGCCCGCCTTCATCGAGCAGGTCCGAGGCTCCCTGCCGGAGCTGCCGGACGAGAAGAAGCACCGCTTCATGAGCGATCACGGCCTGTCCGCCTATGATGCCGGCGTACTCACCGCCAGTCGGGAAATGGCCGAATACTTCGAGCAGGTGGCGGCCGCCGTGGAAGGGCAGGCCAAGCTGGCGGCCAACTGGGTGATGGGGGAGCTGGCCGGCGCCCTCAACCGGGAAGGTCGGGAGATCACCGACAGCCCCGTCTCCGCCGAGGCCCTGGGGGGACTGCTGCGACGCATCCAGGACAACACCATCTCCGGCAAGATCGCCAAGGAGGTCTTCGAGGCCATGTGGGCCGGCGAGGGTGACGCGGATCAGGTGATCGAGCACAAGGGGCTCAAGCAGATCACCGATACCGGTGCCATTGAGCAGGTGATCGATCAGGTGATCGCTGACAATCCTTCCCAGCTGGAGCAGTATCGCAGCGGCAAGGACAAGCTGTTCGGCTTCTTCGTCGGTCAGGTGATGAAGCGTACCGGCGGCAAGGCCAACCCCGCGCAGGTGAACGACTTGCTCAAGCAGAAGTTGTCCTGACACTGTTCAGGCCCCTCTCCCCAAGGGGGGAGGGGCCGGGCGAGGGCAAGCCAGGGCTGTCCCTCACCCACCCCCGCCGCAGACGGTGCAGTCGGGGTCTTTTTTCACCCGGATGCTGCGCCATTCCATCGCCAGGGCATCCAGCAGCAGCAGGCGTCCCCGCACCGTGGGCAGGCCCAGCAGCAGTTTCAGGGCCTCGGTGGCCTGCAGTGTCCCCATCACCCCCGGCAGGCTGGCCAGGACCCCGTTGCGGCTGCAGGTTTCGGCGGTTTCCTCGCCTTCCCCGTAGAGACAGTGATAGCAGGGGCTGTCCGCCACCTGGGGCTCGAACACCGACAACTGCCCCTCCAGCCGGATCACCGCCGCCGATACCAGCGGGGTGCCCGTGGCCACACAGGCCCGGTTGACCGCAAAACGGGTGGCGAAGTTGTCGGAACAGTCCAGCACCACGTCCACATCACCCATGGCCCGGGCCAGGGCATCCCCCGCCAGGGCCTGGTCGATGCAGGTCACCTGCACCAGGGGATTGATCCCGGCAATGGATTCCGCGGCCGAGGTTACCTTGGGCCGGCCGATGCGGTCGGTGCGATGGATGACCTGGCGTTGCAGGTTGGACAGATCCACCCGGTCGAAGTCCACCAGGGTGAGACGGCCCACGCCGGCGGCGGCCAGATACAGGGCCACGGGACTGCCCAGCCCCCCCAGGCCGATGATCAGGGCATGGGATTGCCCCAGCCGCTCCTGACCCTCGTAGCCCACCTGGGGCAGCAGGATCTGGCGGCTGTAGCGCAGCAGGATCGGGTCATCCATGACCGGCGGGATCCCGTGTGCCGGCACCCAGGCCATAGGCGGCCGCCTGCTGGTCCGCATGATAGGAGGAACGCACCATGGGGCCGCTGGCCACCTGGGAGAACCCCAGCCCGTAGGCCACCTGGGCCAGACGCTCGAATTCCTCCGGGGTGACGAACCGGCTCACCGGCAGGTGGTGCCGGGAGGGTTGCAGGTACTGACCCAGGGTCAGCATCTCGCAGTCATGGTCCCGCAGATCCCTGAGCGTGGCCTCCACTTCCTCCGACGTCTCCCCCAGGCCCAGCATGAGTCCCGACTTGGTGGGGATGTCCGGGTGCCGGGCCTTGAAGGCCTTGAGCAGGGTCAGGGACCAGGCGTAGTCGGCGCCGGGACGGGCCTGTCGATACAGCCGCGGGACGGTCTCCATGTTGTGGTTGAAGACGTCCGGCGGGGCCTGGTCCAGGATCTCCAGAGCGATCTCCATGCGGCCGCGAAAGTCCGGTACCAGGATCTCGATGCGGATATCCGGGCACAAGGCACGGGTCTCGCGGATGCAGTCGACGAAATGGGCGGCGCCGCCGTCCCGCAGGTCGTCCCGGTCCACCGAGGTGATGACCACATAGCGCAGACCCATGGCCTGCACCGTGCGGGCCAGGTTCACGGGTTCTTCCGGATCCAGGGGGTTGGGGCGGCCGTGGGCCACGTCGCAAAAAGGGCAGCGCCGGGTGCAGATGTCACCCATGATGATGAAGGTGGCGGTGCCGTGGCCGAAACACTCCCCCAGGTTGGGGCAGGCCGCTTCCTCGCAGACGGTATGCAGGTGGCTGTCCCGCAGTACCCGCTTGAGGCGTTGAACCTCCGGGCTGCCCTGGGCCCGGGCGCGAATCCACGGTGGCTTGCGCTGGACCTGGGTGGTGGGGGCTACCTTGACCGGGATGCGGGCCACCTTGTCGGCGGCACGCAGCTTCTCACCCCGGGAGGGGCGATGGGGGGTGTGGCTCATGGTATGTGCTGTGTGGCTGAAAAGGATAGGGCTGGCATGGGGCCGTTTCAGTGTACGACCACACCCTTGAGGAAATCCATGACCAGACGGATTTCTTCTTCCGCCTCATGGAAGAGCTCGATCTTCATGTCCGTATCCGGTTCGGGCAGCCCCAGCTTTTCGTAGGCGGGTACCTGGTCATAGCGGGGTAGGTCGTCTTCAGTGTGGTCATGTGTCCTGCGATAGAGATCGGCCACCAGGACGACATCGCAGTAATCCGGTGCGTTGTGGCCATTGCGATCCAGTTTTCCGCACTCCCGGACCACTTGGCAGATGTCCGATCCCAGGCCCCAGTAATTGATCACCAGTTCTCCCACCAGAGGGTGTAGCCGCGTCACGATACTGTCCATCTCAGGTTCGGAGAGTTCGGGGTGATTGCGACCGATGTGATCCAGCAGTGGAACCATGCCCACCTGATACAGCAGTCCGGCCAGCATGGCATGTTCCGGGTCAAAGCGTTCACTTTGGCGGGCCAGCACATAACTCAGGGCCGAGACATGCACGCTTCGATCCCAAAGTGCCTGCATGCGTTTTTTCAGGATGGGCAAGTCAGTCTTGAAAACCTGCCGCATGGCAATGCTGATCACCAGTTGGCGGGTGACGTCAAAGCCCAGTCTCACGATGGCATCCCGTACGCTCTGTACCGGGCTGGTGCCACCGTACAGTGCACTGTTTGCGGCCTTTACCATGCCTCCAGTGACGGCGACATCCATCTGGATGATGCGGGAAAGGCGATAGGCATCCGTATCCGGAGAATGGATGGCCTTCTGGATCTTGAAGGCGACTTCGGGCAGGGCCGGCAGATCCAGCCGCCCCGTCACGATGTTCTGATAGATCTTCGTGAAAAGGGCGCTTTCCGTGGGGGTCAGGATGGTTTCTTCCACCTCAAAATTGTCTTCCCGTTGCTGCCGGTTGAGGGATTCATACATGTTGCGATCAATGCGCAGGATCTGCGCCGGGGAGGCACAGACCGCGAATTCACGCAGGTTCTCGCCACTGAAAAGGGGGTGCTTGGCCCTGGGGCTTCCTGACTCGATCAGGGTGGGCTTGTCGTGGGCCACAAACGTGACCCGCCCTTGCAGCACGAAGAGCATCCATCGGTTCTCTGTCGCCGCCGTCAGGCGAGTGCCCGCCTTGAGCGACATGACCGTGGCCTTGCGCGCCAGGTTATGCCTGGCCGTTTCGCCAAGTTCCTGCAAGGGATGCAGGTCGGACAGCGTGTCTGCCGATATCCCGTCAGCCATGGAGCATGTTCCGGAGCGCCATGATTTCCGACTCCTTTTCCTTGAGAAGTCTCAGTTTCATGTTCTCGTCAAAGGGTCCCAGATCCAGCTTCCGGAAAGCGGGCGCCTGATCCAGAGGTGGGAGTGGCTGGCCGGCCTTCGAGGTGATTTGCTGGCTGAGCAGCCGTGAAACGATTACCAGGTCGCAGTAGTCCCCGGTCCCCTCATGATCCCGCTTCCAGTTACAGGCGTGTTCCGCAACGGTGACGATTTCATCGTCCATGCCCCAGAAATTCAACACCATCACCCCGGCCAGACCACGCAACTTGTTGATGGTGTCCTCCATATGCCTGTCACTGAGACTGATCTGGTGCCGATCCAGATAGTTCAGGATTGGAATGGTGCCGATGTCATGCATCAGACCCGCCAATTGGGCACGGTCAGGGTCGAATCCCCGCAGATACCCGCCCAGGACATATGCAATGGCGGATATGTCGACGCTATGCGCCCATAGTTGATGCATGCGGTGCTGGGTTTTTGGAGAACGGGCCTTAAAGGCCTGGCGCATGGCAATATTGAAGGCCAGCTTTTGCGTGGTTTTGAGTCCCAGTCGGATGACCGCGTCGCGAATGTTGCTGATCGGAACTCCTGCCCTGAACAGGGGAGTGTTTGTCGCATGGATCAGGGCGCCTGCCACGACCGGATCCGTCTGGATCACCTGGGTGATTTCCGTGACCCCGATATCGGGATTCTGGGCCATGCGCTGGATACGCATGGCCACCTCCGGCATCGGTGGCAGTTCCAGTGTTCCATTGATCGTGGCCTGGTAGAGTTCCTGAAAGATGGAACTCTGGGTCTCGTCCACGTCCACATCCACCACTTCGATGCCTGCCGTGCGCTCACGGTTCAGCAGGTCCGTGAAGGTCTGCTGGTCGATACGCAGAAGAGTGCAGTCGGTTTCCGCAACGGCAAACGCGCCATGCTGACAATTGGAAAACAGGGATTGATTGGCCCGCTGCGTCTGGCTGCTGATCTCTTCGGCAATGCCTCGGGAAACCAGGCTCAAGCGTCCGGACAGCAGATAGACCAGGTCCGGGGTCTCGTTGCCGATACTGAGTTTGTTGCCGGCATGCAGGATTTCCTGGCGAAGATGGCCCTTGAGCTGCTTGCGCCCGGCTTCGGATAGCTCACCGATGGGCTCGAGATGTTCGAGGTAGGGAGCATCAATATTGGCGGCCATGATGATGTGATTCCTGATGGCGGTTGAATACGGTCCGGGTATGGCCCTTAGCCCGCCGCTGCCAGAGCCTGATCCAGATCTGCAAGGATATCATCCACATGCTCGATGCCAATGGACAGTCTGACCATGTCCTCGGAAACGCCGGCTTTTTGCAGTTCTTCCGGTGACAGCTGGCGATGGGTGGTGGTGGCCGGGTGGCAGGCCAGGGTCTTGGTATCGCCGATGTTCACCAGGCGCACTGCCAGGTTCAGGGCGTCGATGAAGCGGGCACCGGCCTCGCGGCCGCCCTTGATGCCGAAGGACAGGATGCTGGCGGCGCGGCCGTTCATGTACTTTTGCGCCAGGGCGTGGTCGGGATGGCCTTCCAGGCCGGCAAAGCGTACCCAGCTCACGCTCGGATGGTTTTTGAGGAAGCGGGCCACGGTCATGGCGTTGTCGCAATGTCTGTCCATGCGCACTGCCAGGGTCTCGATGCCCTGCAGGATCAGGAAACTGTTGAACGGCGACAGGGCGGCGCCCATGTTGCGCAGGGGGACCACCCGGGCGCGGCCGATGAAGGCGGCGGCACCGAAGGCCTCGGTGTAGACCACGCCATGGTAGGAGGGGTCCGGTTCGCACAGGCGGGTGAAGCGGTCCTTGTGTTCCGCCCAGGGGAAATTGCCCGAATCCACGATGGCCCCGGCCACGGTGGTGCCGTGGCCGCCCATGTACTTGGTGAGGGCATGCACCACGATGTCGGCACCGTGCTCGAAGGGGCGGCACAGGTAGGGGGTGGGCACGGTGTTGTCCACGATCAGCGGCACGCCGTGGGCGTGGGCCATGTCAGCCAGGGCCTGCAGGTCCGCCACGTTGCCGGCCGGGTTGCCGACGGATTCGCAGAACACCGCTCGGGTGTTGTCGTCCATCAGGGCGCGCATGCCATCAATGTCGCCGGGGGCGGCGAAGCGGACCTCAATGCCGTAGCGGGGCAAGGTGTGGGCGAACAGGTTGTAGGTGCCGCCGTAGAGGGTGCTGGTGGTGACGATGTTATGTCCCGCCTCGGCGATGGTCATGATGGCGTAGGTGGTCGCGGCCATACCCGAGGCCAGGGCCAGGGCACCCACCCCGCCTTCCAGGGTGGCCAGGCGTTTTTCCAGCACGTCCGTGGTGGGGTTCATGATACGGGTGTAGATGTTCCCTGCCACCTTCAGGTCGAACAGGTCCGCTCCGTGCTGGGTGTCGTCGAAGGCATAGGACGTGGTCTGGTAAATGGGCACGGCCACGGCCTTGGTGGTCGGGTCCGGGCTGAAGCCGGCGTGAATAGCCTGGGTCTCGAATTTCATCGGTGGTTCCGTCG
Organism: Ectothiorhodospira shaposhnikovii; assembly: GCF_016584105.1. GTDB lineage: Bacteria > Pseudomonadota > Gammaproteobacteria > Ectothiorhodospirales > Ectothiorhodospiraceae > Ectothiorhodospira > Ectothiorhodospira shaposhnikovii. The sequence continues at coordinate 30,527 of NZ_NRSM01000016.1, forward strand.
GTTTCGCAGTGTCTTTATGGTTTCAGGTGTTCTGCTTTTTCTGCGCCCATTCTTCCGGGGTCAGGGGGCGAATGGTCAGGGCATGCAGGGCACCGCTGGTGATTTCGTCCCTTACCGTGGCGTTGACCATTTGTTCCCGTTTGAGGCGACTGAGCCCGTTGAAGGATTCGGAAACGATCTCCGCTTCGAAATGGCCTTCCTGGCCGCTGACGGTGACGCGGGCTTCCGGTAGCCCGGCGGCAATGAGTGCTTGTACCTGTTCTGGTGTCATGGCTTGATCAATGGCTGTCAGTGGGGCACGGCTCCGATCATAACGGATCGGTGTCAGGATCGTCAGTGAATGAGTGGATGGGGCGGCCCGATCGCACGGGCATTCAGACGGAAAACGTTTCTTTTGGGTCAATATAGTTCCGGATGATGGAAAACTGGGTTTCCAGTGTCCGGGACATGTCCCTTGACATCAGATGTTCCCGGTTGATGCCTTCCACCCAGCCGTAGAGGGAATGGCAAAGATCTTCCCGGGTATTGACGTTGACATGGATGTCATGAATCACCCGTGCATATTCGTTCAGGTTGGGCTGAATATCCAGGGCATCGAAGATTGCCTTGAGCGCCTGCAGAAGGGGATAGGCCTCGGGTGGCAGGCCCAGGGTTTCAGGCTTGAGCTCCGGTGTGGGTTGTTCGGGGTCCACCCATACCTTGAAACTCATCTGCTGAAGGCTGTGGAACAGCGGTTCGTCGGAGATCAGAAAAATCATCAGATGAGAGGCATTGGCCTTGAGGACGGTATCTCCTGAATACCAGTATCCGGTGCGGATGAACTCTGCCAGTCGCAGATGCTCGGCAAAGGCCGCCTTGTGGATCTGGTCCAGGATCAGCAGTGCCGGCTCACCCTCGCTCAGGGCGCAGGCTTCCCCAAGAGGCCGGTCCACCGGGTCGACGGGACGCTCACCGGGGCCGTTTTCATCCTGTTCGACCGGAATGCGGACGGGCGGGTCCGGCCGGGGAGGGTTGAGTTCGTGATACAGGATGTGCTCGAAAGACAGTGCCTGTCCCAGGGCATGGGCAAAAGCCGCCCGCCGGCGACCACCACGGCCTTCAATGTTGAGGCAGCGCAGATGTTCCAGGCGGGCCGACAGCAGGCACTGCACCGGATAGCTGTAGTCCTCGTTGGCAATAAAGCCGTGTTCAGCCAGTCTTGTTTTCAGGGATTTCATGGGTTTGTGACGGTGTTGGCTCAGGTTGTCTCAAGGGATGGGCTGAACGGGGCCCCTGCCTTCGCTACGGCGAGGGAGTGAGTCCGGGGTTGCCGCTTTCGCGGGAATGGCTGGTTCAGATCATCCCAAGCTGCGTCTTGAGTTCCCGATGCAGCTGTTCCACCGCCGGACGGGATTGTTTGAAGATGGTTTCAAAGCGATAAAAGTCCAGCACCCGTACATTGCTGATCTCGGGGCGGACAAGGATGTCAGGCGGGAGCCGCCTGAGTTTTTCCTCCAGGATCGAGAACTGCATGATCTGAAAGGTGTTGAAACTGTTATCGAAATAGGACGGGCTGGCATTGCCGTCCCCGTTGCCGTTGTCCGGTTTGCGCGTGCCCAGCACGTCCACGGCGATGGTGATGTCGCAATCATCCATCAGCAGATCATAGGGGACGGGATTGGTGAGGCCACCGTCCACCAGTACCTTGTCGTTCAGGATCACGGGGCTGAACAGCCCCGGCATGGCCATGCTGCCCTGGACGGCGGTCCAGATGTCTCCGCTGTCAAAGACCACCGCGCGTCGCTCCCAGAAGTTGGTGGCCACCACCTGCAAGGGGATCTTGAGTTCCTCGAAATGGCTCACGCCGGCGGTATCCTTGAGGAACTTGATGAAGGCGTCCGACTTCATCAGTCCGCCCTTGGCGCCGAAGGGTTCCAGGAACTTGATCCAGCGGGTCCATTCCCGGTTCAGCAGGGACTCGAACCAGGATTCGTCGTGGGCCACGGTGAGGGCGTCGATGGCATCGTGGATATCCCGGGACGACAGGCCCGCCGCGTAAAGTGCCCCCATGACAGCACCTATGCTGGAGCCTGCGATGCGATGGGGGGTCACTCCCAGTTCCTCCAGCACCTCGAACACCAGGACATGGGCCAGACCCCGGGCACCTCCGCTGCCCAGTGCCAGCCCGACGCGGGGTGTCCGGTCAGCCCTGGCCGGATCGGGGAAACCGGCCAGGGCGGGGACGAGGGCAGCAGTAACCAGGGCCTTGAGGGTGCGACGACGACCGGGGTCGATCACGGTCATGGGCAAGGTCTCCGTTTGCAAAACACTTGTTCTGATCATACCGTGTCAGGTCACCAATGCCGAAGCGGGTACGTCGCCGGTCGTCGGCCCGATGGCCTGTCAAGTCCGTGGAGAGATGCATGGCCCTGGAACTGTTGCTGATGCCGCCGGCAAGTCCCCTGATATTGATGCTGGCGGGGGTGTTGTTACGGCGGTCATGGATGGGACGGCTCCTGTTCGTGCTTGGCCTGCTGCTCCTTTACCTGGCTTCGTTGCCGATGGTGTCCCATGCGCTGACCGGCACCCTGGAAGCCCGCGCCCGGGCCGTGCAGGCTGCGCCGGATCAGGCCGGTGCCGTCGTCATCCTTGCCGGTGGAAGGCGTGCGGATGCCCCGGAATACGGCGCCGACACGGTGAACCACTTTTCCCTGGAGCGGGCCAGGTATGGCGCCTGGGTGCATCGGCAGACCGGTCTGCCGATCCTGGTCAGCGGCGGACGGGTGGGGGGCGAAGAACCCTTGAGCGAGGCGGAACTGATGCAGCAGGTGCTTACCGGGGAATGGGGCGTGCCCGTGCGCTGGGTGGAGGATCGAAGCCGCAATACCTGTGAAAACGCCCTGTTCAGTGCCGAACTGTTGCTGACCGAGGGCATCGGGCATGCCGTCCTTGTCACCCATGCGGTGCATGTACCCCGGGCGCGCTGGTGCTTCGAGCAGACCGGATTGACCGTATCCGCCATGCCGACCTATTCCCGCCGCCCGGATCCAGGGGCATCGGAGGGGTTTGATGGACGTGGCCTGATTCCCCAGGCAGTGGCCCTGGAACGCACCCGCTTTGCCCTGCATGAGTATCTGGGTATGGTCTGGTACCGGTTCAGGTACCACTGAGTCTCGGTTTCAATCATCCGCGTGCGTCGAGAATTCCCCGGACTGCACCGCACTGACCAGCCGGTGTACCAGATCCCGCCAGGCCACCTGGCGGGTGAAGCCCACCACCTGAATCCGGGGTAGTCCCGACCCCTGGACGATGAAATAACCTCCCGTGGGCGCCGGTGCCACCCCGCTCATCTCGCACACGTCCCCGCGCAGGTGGCAGGACAGGCCCAGCTGGCGGTAGGAGAAGGACTCGAAGAAGCGCAGGAAGCCGGTGCCCAGGACTCCGCCCACACCGCCGCCCAGGCTCACCAGATTATCCACCGCCCGCTGGCTGATGCGGCGCCGGAAGTTGCCTTCCAGGGGGGTGTAAAGGGCGGCGTCGAAGCGGACCGGTTCCCAGTTCACCAGCACCAGGTCGTGCACGTGGCCCTGCAGTCGTCCCTCGATCCTGCCGAAGGCAAAGGTGCCGGTGATGGCCGCCAGATCCAGGTGGTTGATGTCCATGTCGCCGGAGAGCACCGGCGCCACCCCGAACGGGTCCCGCAGGTGCAGGTTGCGCATCATGATGAGGCCGTCGAAGGCATGGATCAGCAGCCGTCCGCCGACGCTCAGCTCACCCCCCTGGTAGCGCACCCGGGGGATGACCCCGGCCAGGGTGCCGGTGAACAGGGGACGCTCCATGGCGGCGGCCAGCAGCTCCATGGCAATGGGAGTGATGCGGCCATCGAATTCCATTACCGGGTCATCCGTGGAAAGGGCCTGCGCCTTGAGTGTCTCCACTTCCAGTGCTCCGTCCAGGATCGGAATCCGGGCCGGCTCCAGCAGTCGCAGGCCGTCCTGTTCCAGTTGCAGGCGCAGGCGGGTGTTGCCCAGGGGAATGCGATAGACGTGCCCGCCGACAAAGCCCAGGCTGCTGGGTGGCGGGCTTTGTGTCGCACTCCACAGGAAGCGTCCGTCCAGGCCGTAGAGGCCCAGGCGTCCCAGCCGGTCGTCCAGGTAGACGTCCACGGCGGTCAGTGCCGCCTGGGACAGCGCGCCCTCCCTGATCTGCAGCCGGGCCGAGACCAGTCCCTGGGTTTCCAGGTCTTCCAGTACCGTGCCGTAGAGAAAGGGTTGGAGAACGGTCTCGTACAGCACCGGTAGCCGCCCCCGGCTCAGGATCAGGTCGGCCTCCCGCAGGGGCGGATCCTGCCGGCTATCCAGATGCAGCCTGCCCACCACCTGCAGGGCCTCCCCCCAGGTCAGATCCAGCTGATCCACCCGCAGTTCGCCGTGTTCCGGCGAACCGGTAAAGGCCAGCTCCAGTCGGCCGGGGGCATCAGGTGAGGACTCGGCATAGACCGGATGGATGTAACTTCCCCCTTCGGACCAGGTCAGATCCAGTCGGCCCCGCCAGCGGTCGGCCTGTTGCCGGGCTTCCAGTGCCAGATCCATGGCCAGGTCTTCCCCCGCCAGGGTGCCGTCGGCGGCGCTGAAGGCGCCGGAGCGCAAGGACAGTCGGGATGAAAGATGCTCCAGGCCGTCATCACCACCGGTGGCCTGCAGGTGGCCGGACAGGACACCCTGCAGCAGAAGGTCGTTCAGGGGGGCATCCGGCGCGGCCAGGACCCTGAGCAGGGGAGGGACCCCTTCCAGAGGCAGTGCCTGCAGGGTCGCCGTGGCCCGCCAGTGTCCCGGACCCAGCAAAAGGCGTACCTGAAGTCCGTCCATCTGTTCCAGGACAAGCGTCAGATCCAGGTCAAGGCGTCCATCCAGGCGCAGGGTCATGCGGCCCGTGCCGCTGCCATATCCCAATGCCGGGTGTCGCCACGTCACCTGCAGCCGCGGACAGTCCAGGGTGATGTTGTCCAGTCCACCTCCCCGGCATTGCAGCCGGATCTGCCGCAGTGCCCCAAGGGGTTCCGGGAGCCGGAGTCGTTCCACCTGGAGATCCAGGGTATCCCGCTGTCCCAGGTTCAGGTCCAGGCTGACGCCTTCCATGGACCAGCCGTCGCCCTGAATGTCTCCGATGCCCAGACGCAGGCCATCCAGGGCCGGGGCCGGTCCGGGCAGGCCCGCGATCAGCAGGATCAGGCTTGGGAGGATGAGGCGTCGCAAGGTGCTTGAGGCGTCTGCGGTTCCATGTACCGTACCACCAGTCCCAGGCTGTAATCCCCGTCGGGCAGGGGTATCCGGACCCGGTAGCCCGCACCCGGTGCTTCCGGCATTGTTTCTCCCGCGAGGCTGAACAAGGTCTCCAGGACCAGCTCGCGGCTGCCCGCCGGGGTCATCACCTCCAGGCGATCTCCCACCGCGAACTTGTTCTTTACCTCGATCTCCGCCAGTCCGGTGTCGGGATCAAAGCCCAGGATCTCTCCCACGAACAGCTGGCGGGAGGATTCTGAATGTCCCCGCGTATAATTCTGTGCCGTGCGGTCCCTGGCCCGGGTCAGGAAGCCGTCGGTATAGCCCCGATTGGCCAATCCGTCCAGGTGATCCAGCAGTCGCGGATCGAAGTCCCGGCCCGCCGCCGCATCGTCGATGGCGCGGCGATACACCTGGGTGGCGCGGGCGGCGTAATAGTGGGATTTGGTCCGGCCCTCGATCTTCAGTGCGTCCACCCCGATCTCCGTCAGTCGCCGCACATGCTGCACCGCCCGCAGGTCCATGGAGTTGAGGATGTAGGTGCCGTGCTCATCCTCTTCCACCGGCATGAGCTGTCCGGGCCGTTCCCCTTCCTCCAGCAGGAATGCCTCGTTTGCCTGTGGGTGACGTCCCCCGGCGGCTTCCTCCATCGGCAGCAGGTCGCCGGCATCATCGGTCCGGGTGGGGTGCAGACGGTAGCGCCAGCGGCAGGAATTGGTGCAGGCCCCCTGGTTGGCGTCCCGGTGATTGAAGTAGCCCGACAGCAGGCAGCGCCCGGAATAGGCGATGCACATGGCGCCGTGCACCATCACTTCCAGTTCCGTGTCCGGGCAGTCCTCGCGGATGCGGCTGATCTCCTCCAGGGACAGCTCCCGGGACAGGATCACCCGGGACAGACCCAGCCCCTGCCAGAAGCGAACCGATGCCTGGTTCACCGTGTTGGCCTGTACCGATAGATGCACCGGGACTTGCGGCCAGGTCTCCCGCACCATCAGGATCAGGCCCGGATCCGACATGATCAGGGCATCCGGTGCCAGTTCCACCACCGGGGTCATGTCCCTGAGGAAGGTCTGCACCTTGGCGGGATGGGCGGCAATGTTGGCGGCCAGGAAGAATCGGCGGCCCGCGGCGTGGGTGGCCTCGATCCCGGCCTGCAGTTGTTCCAGGCTGGAAAAGTCGTTGTTGCGCACCCGCAGGGAGTAGCGGGGCAGGCCGGCATACACCGCATCGGCGCCGTAGGCCAGGGCATAGCGCAGGTTCTTCAGGGTGCCGGCGGGGGCGAGGAGTTCGGGGGTCTTCATGGGGAGAGATGATACTTCAGTTGCAGCCTTGACGTGGGAGCGACCCCGGCAAACCCTTCATCGGCAGGGGGATGCAGCCTCCCCTGATCCCATGGTGTAGAATCCCGGCATTGCATGATGAATCCCCCGACGAATTCCCCGAGGAAGGTTTGATGTCCCAGGTGTCCCGCTTGCAGGTTGAAACGGCTCTCAAGGAGATCCAGGATCCCTACATGGACAATGACTTGATGTCCACCAAGGCCGTCAAGGATATCCAGGTGGATGGCGACAGGGTCGGCATCCGGCTGACCCTGGGCTATGCCGCCGCCGGCTGGCACGATGCGCTGCGCCGGGCCGTGACCGAGCAGGTGGGGCGCATCCAGGGTGTCGCCACGGTGGATGTACAGGTGGAGACCCGCATCGTCTCCCACGCAGTACAGAAGAATCTCAAACCCCTTCAGGGGATCAAGAACATCATCGCCGTGGCCTCCGGCAAGGGCGGAGTGGGCAAGTCCACCACCGCCGTCAACCTGGCCCTGGCCCTGGCGGGGGAGGGGGCCAGCGTGGGCATCCTGGATGCCGACATCTACGGCCCCAGCCAGCCCCGCATGCTGGGCATCTCCGGCAAGCCGGAGACCCGTGACGGCAAGACCATGGAGCCGATGGAAAACCACGGCATCCAGGCCATGTCCATCGGATTTCTCATCGATGAGGACACCCCCATGATCTGGCGTGGCCCCATGGTCACCCAGGCCCTGGAACAGCTGCTGCGGGACACCAACTGGAAGGCGCTGGATTATCTGGTCATCGACCTGCCGCCGGGCACCGGCGACACCCAGCTTACCCTGGCCCAGAAGATTCCGGTGAGCGGTGCCGTCATCGTCACCACCCCCCAGGACATCGCCCTGCTGGATGCCCGCAAGGGTCTGAAGATGTTCGAGAAGGTGGACGTGCCGGTGCTGGGGGTGGTGGAGAACATGAGCATCCACATCTGCTCCAACTGCGGTCACGAGGAATACATCTTCGGCCAGGGCGGCGGCGAGCGCATGGCCCGGGACTACGGCGTGGAGTTCCTCGGCGCCCTGCCGCTGGATATCCATATCCGTGAACAGGCCGACGGTGGCCGCCCCACCGTGATCGCCCAGCCCGATAGCCGCATCGCAGAGATCTACCGGGAAATCGCCCGCCGCACCGCCGCGCGCCTGGCCGCCCAGGCCCGGGACTACAGCGCCAAGTTCCCCAACATCGTCATCCAGTAAAGGCAGGTCGTTTCATGTCGATCAAATCGGACAAGTGGATCCGCCGCATGGCGGCGCAGGGCATGATCGAACCCTTCGAGCCGGGGCAGGTGCGGTACGCCGGGGAGGAGCGCATCATCTCCTACGGCACCTCCAGCTATGGCTATGACGTGCGCTGCGCCGACGAATTCAAGGTGTTCACCAACATCAACTCCACCATCGTGGACCCCAAGTCCTTCGACGAACGCAGTTTCGTGGACGTCAAATCGGACGTCTGCATCATCCCCCCCAACTCCTTCGCCCTGGCGCGGACGGTGGAGTATTTCCGGATTCCCCGCAATGTGCTGACCATCTGTCTGGGCAAGAGCACCTATGCCCGCTGCGGCATCATCGTGAACGTAACCCCCCTGGAGCCGGAGTGGGAGGGGCATGTGACCCTGGAATTTTCCAATACCACCCCCCTGCCAGCGCGGATCTATGCCAATGAAGGGGTGGCGCAGATGTTGTTCCTGGAGTCCGACGAGGTCTGCGAGACTTCCTATAAGGATCGGGGCGGCAAGTATCAGGGGCAACGGGGCGTGACATTGCCCAAGACCTGAGCGGCCCCGGTCGCGCATGACGGGGTTGGTCCGCGGCACCGGCCAAGACTGATTCCAGAACATGACAGCGACCGCCAATTCATGTTTAATGGCGATTTTCCCGGCGAGCCCCCGCCGCGGTTTCGGGCGTCGGGTCGCGGCCCCGACCCCGGGCCGCAAGCCAAGAGGTAGCTTGAAGATGCAGCAACAGACGGCCGACCACCACGCAGACCCCGTGGTGGGTTACAGCCTACACAACCGCCGTTATCTGAACGTCACCAACCGTTGCACCCTGCGCTGCGCCTTCTGCCCCAAGTTCAACAAGACCTGGGAGGTGCAGGGATACCCCCTGCGGCTGTATCAGGAGCCCACGGTGGAACAGATGCTCGACGCAGTGGGCGATCCGAAGGATTACGAAGCCGTGGTGTTTTGCGGCCTGGGCGAACCCACCCTGCGCCTGGACGCCGTCCTGAGCGTGGCCCGGCAACTCAAGGCCCGGGGCGCCCCCGCCATCCGCATCAATACCGACGGCCTGGCCAGTCTGGTCCACGGCCGGGATGTGACCCCGGAGATGGCCGGTTGCATCGATGCCCTGTCCGTCTCCCTCAATGCCCAGGATGCCTTCACCTACGAACGGCACTGCCGGCCCAAACTGCCCGGTGCCTATCCTGCCCTGCTGGACTTCGTGCGTGCCGCCCGTGTCCATGTGCCCGAGGTCACCGTCACCGCCGTCGACGGCCTTCCGGGGGTGGATATCACCGCCTGCGAAGCCATTGCCCGGGAACTGGGGGTGGGGTTTCGTCGTCGGGTCCTGGACCTGGTGGGCTGACGATGTCCACCTTCACCGACCGCGTCAACACCCTGGGCAGCCACCTGCGGGCACGGTACGGCCAGCGGGTGCACAAGCTCACCGTGAGCGCCGGATTCATCTGCCCCAACATGGACGGCACCAAGGGCCGCGGCGGTTGCAGCTTCTGCAACAACGCCAGTTTTGCCCCCCAGGGGCAGGACGGCGGCGCCGTGCGCCGGCAGCTGGACGAGGGCAGGGCAGTGGTGGCCCGGCGCACCGGCGCCCGCCTGCACCTGGCCTATTTTCAGGCCTACACCAATACCTACGCCGAGGTCACCCGCCTCAAGGCCCTCTATGATGCCGCCCTGGAACAGCCGGGGGTGGTGGGGCTGTCCATCGGTACCCGCCCCGACTGCGTGCCCGACGAGGTGCTGGACCTGCTGGTTTCCTACCAGGAACAGGGCCATACCCTGTGGCTGGAGCTGGGCCTGCAGTCCGCCTTCGACGAGACCCTGGTCCGGGTCAACCGGGGGCACGGCTTTGCCGAATACCAGGACGCCGTCCGGCGTGCCCGTGACCGGGGGCTATCCGTTTGCACCCACCTGATCATCGGTCTGCCCGGCGAGACCCCCTGGCACCAGCGGGAAACCCTGGCCCGGGTCTTGAATGAAGGCACCGATGGCCTCAAGCTTCACCCCCTGCATGTGGTCCGGGGCACCCGCCTGTCCCGCCAGTGGCGCGCCGGCGAATACCGGCCCTGGACCCTGAACGAATATGTGAACACGGCGGTGGACATGATCGAGATGACCCCGCCCGAGGTGGTGTTCCATCGCCTGACCGCCACGGCGCGCAAGCCCCTGCTGCTGGCACCGGACTGGTGCGGCAGCAAGTGGACGGTGATCAACGCCATCGAACAGGAGCTGACACGGCGGGGGACCCGACAGGGTGCGCGTCCCCTGCATTCAGACAGTCACCTTCCAGGAACCCAGGAGAGTTGTTGATGAACCCAGATCGTATGGAGCTGGTCTGTCCGGCGGGCGGCTTCCCGGCGCTCCGGGCAGCCGTGGACAACGGCGCCGATGCCGTTTATCTGAGCCTGCGCGGCGAGACCAATGCCCGTAACTTCCCGGGCCTGAACTTTGACCGCAAGGCCCTGCAGAAGGGCATTGCCTACGCCCGGGGCAAGGGCGTGAAGGTCTACATGGCCCTCAATACCTATCCCCAGCCGGACATCTGGACCGCCGCCACCCAGGCGGTGGATGTGGCCGCCGAGGAGGGCGTGAACGCCGTCATCCTCGCCGACATGGGGCTTTTGCGCTATGCCGCCGATACCCACAAGGATCTCACCCTGCATCTGTCGGTCCAGGGTTCCGCCACCACCGCCGATGCCCTGAACTTCTACCACGAGCGCTACGGCGTGGTGCGCGCCGTGCTGCCCCGGGTGCTGTCCATGTCCCAGGTGGCGCAGGTGATCGAGCGGGCCAGGCTGGACATCGAGGTGTTCGGTTTCGGTAGCCTGTGCGTGATGGTGGAGGGCCGCTGCATGCTGTCCTCCTATGCCACCGGCGACTCACCCAACACCAAGGGGGCCTGCTCCCCCGCCCATGCCGTGCGCTGGATCGAGACCGGTCGCGGTCGCGAGGCGCGGCTGAACGGCGTACTCATCGATACCTTCAAGCCCGGCGAAAGCGCCGGCTACCCGGTCATCTGCAAGGGCCGCTATCAGGTGGGCAGTTGCGATGACACCATCTACGCCATCGAGGAACCCACCAGCCTGAGCACCCTGGACATCCTGGCCGATCTGCTCAAGATCGGCGTCAAGGCCATCAAGCTGGAAGGCCGTCAGCGCAGCCCCGCCTATGTGGGACAGGCCACGCGCGTCATGCGCCAGGCCCTGGATGCCTGCCACGCCAACCCCGATGCCTACACCCCGCGGCCGGAATGGGCCTCCCAGCTCGCCGGCATGTCCGAAGGACGCACCCAGACCCTGGGTGCCTTGCACAGAGCCTGGCAATGAAACTTTCCCTGGGACCCATTCAGTATTACTGGCCCCGCGAGCGGGTCATGGAATTCTACGCCGCCGTCGAACAGTGGCCGGTGGACATCGTCTATCTGGGCGAGACGGTCTGCTCCAAGCGTCGCGAGCTGCGTGCCGCCGACTGGCTGGAGGTGGCCGATCGTCTGGCCGCCGCCGGCAAGACCGTGGTCATGTCCACCCTGGCCCTGATGGAAGCGGAATCCGAGCGCCTGGCCCTGGAACGCCTGGTGCAAAACGGTCGCTTCATGATCGAGGCCAACGATGCCACGTCCCTGGGCCTGTCCCTGGGCAAGCCCTTTGTCGCGGGCCCCAACATCAACACCTACAACGCCGGTACCCTGCGCGAACTGCGGGACATCGGCGCGGTGCGTTGGGTGATGCCGGTGGAGCTGTCCCGGCATATCCTGGAAGGCATGCACAAGGCTCGGCCCGACGGACTGGAAACCGAGGTGCTGGTGTTCGGTCGTCTGCCCCTGGCCTTCTCCGCCCGCTGCTTCACCGCCCGTGCCCGCAACCTGCCCAAGGACAGCTGTGAGTTGGCTTGCCTGGACTATCCGGCGGGCCTGCCCCTGGCCACCCAGGACGGCAGCGGCTTCCTCACCATCAACGGCATCCAGCTCCAGTCCGCCGACCCCAACAACCTCATCGAGGCCATGCCCGAACTGCAGGCCATGGGGATCGATGTGGTGCGCATTTCTCCGGAACCGGAAGGCACCGAGGCAGTGGTCAGGGCCTTCCGCGGCTGCATCGACGGCAACCTGACCCCGCGTCAGGCCCTGGATGCCATGAAGCCCCTGTTCCCCCGCTTCTGCGACGGCTACTGGGAGGGTGACGCCGGCATGAACTGGCGGGAGAGCGTATCGGCATGACGGTCCGGCCCTGCCGGGTCTGGACCGACGGCATCGCGCCGGGGGCCGAGCAGGTGGCCCGGGACCTTCGCCATCTGGCGGGTTCCGTGGCCGCCGACGAGGCCAGGCTGCGATTCCATCGCTATGAGCCCACCGCCAGCCTGGGCCGTCACGAAGCCGTCTGTCACGGGGTGCGCGGCACCTACTGCCAAGAGGCGGGCATTCCCGTGGTGCGTCGGCTCACCGGCGGTGGGGCCCTCTATCTGGCGCCGGGGCAGTGCTGCCTGAGTCTGACCCTGCCCCGTCACTGGCTGGGGGGGGGCGATACCCTCACGGCGCTGATGGCCCGGCTCAACCGCGCCCTGGTGCGGGCCCTGGCCGGCCTGGGCATTTCCGCCCATACCGCCTTTCCCAACGACCTGGAAGTGTCCGGGCGCAAGCTGGGGGCGGGCTTTCTGGCCATCGAGGCCGAGGCCGTGCTCTACCAGGCGGTGATCCTGGAAACGCTGGATACGGAAGTTTTGCTCAAGGTGCTTCGGGCGCCACGGGAAAAACTCAGCGCCCAGGGCATCCTCAGTGCCCGCAATCGTTTCATCACTCTGGATGAGATGCCGATCAGGGATCTGGACATGGTGGCTCTGAAGGAGGCCGTTACCCACTCTCTGCTTCGGGAGTTGGCGCTGGAGGGCATGATGACCGCGCCGGATCCGGTGCACGACAGGGCACGGCCACCACCGGACATGCCCGTGGACCCTGCCCTGGACGAAGACTGGTCGGCAAGCGCGGACTGTAGCTGGCAGGCGTTCCTGCCCACCCCCGGCGGCATCCTGCAGTTGCGTCTGTTGCCGGACGATACCGGCCGGGTGATCCGGGCGGCCCATTTCTCCGGCGCGGTGCATGTGGCGCCACCGGATCTGTTCCTGTCCCTGGCCGAAACCCTGGCCGGTGCCCCCATGGATGCGGCCGAAGTGCGCATGATCCGCCGTCTGCGGGCGGAGGACGTTCAGCTTCCGGGATTCGGTCCCGACGAATTGTGTCGGTTGCTGCGCCTGGCCCTGGGGCGCCGGGCGGAGCAGGGGCTGGGCCTGGATGTCCGGCAGGCTAACCGGCTCATGGTCCACCGGCCCGACGGTGTGGAAGGGGTCAAGGATATCCTGAACCGGGCCTCGGTCATGCTGGTGCCCTACTGCGCCAAGCCCGCCTGGTGCGACTGGCGCCACGAGGATGCCTGCCCTGAATGCGGTGGTTGTGACGTGGGGGAGGCCTATCGCCTGGCACGGGAGCGGGGGATGAAGGTGGTGACCATCACCCGTTACGAGCACCTGTGCCGGGTGTTGGAGCAGATGCAGGCAGACGGCGAGCCTGCTTATGTGGGCATGTGCTGTCGGGATTTTTATCAGAAGCGCATCCATGCCTTCCGTGCCGCCGGCATTCCGGCGGTGCTCATGGACATCACCGGCGCGAACTGTTACGACCTGAATCAGGAGGAGGCCGCCTACGCCGGCGAGTTCACCGCCGAGGCCGAGCTGGACATGGGGCTGGTGGAGAAGGTGATGGTGTGGGTGCCGAGGAAGCCGACGGACTGATGCCGTTGTTTTCCCCGCGCCCCTCCACCTCAATCCCCCCCGTCCGGCCCGTCCGCCGGCAGGAACAGGCCCACCAGATCATTCAGGAACTGTCGCCCCGTCGCAGTCGCCACCAGTCGCGCCGGATCATCTTCCAGCAGTCCCCGGGCCATCGCCTCCGACCTTGCCGGTTCCAGGGCCTTCAGTCCCAGCCCCGTATGGCGGGTGAACAGGGTTGACGGCACGCCCTCCACCAACCGCAGGGCGTTGAGCATGAACTCGAATGCCGTTTCTTCCGGGCCAAGCACCCGTTCGCCGTTCAGTGCCCGGCCGGAGCGGACGCCCTCCATGAAGGCCCTGGGTTGACGATGACGCCAGCGGCGCAGGATGCGTCCCTCCGCCGGTAACGTGAGCTTGCCATGAGCTCCGGCGCCGATGCCCAGATAATCCCCGAACTGCCAGTAGTTGAGATTGTGTCGGCACTGTCGCCCGTTCCCGGCATAGGCTGAGACCTCGTAGTGCGCAAACCCCCGGGATGCCAGTCGCGCCTGCCCCTCGGTCATCATCGCCCACTGGGTGTCCTCGTCGGGCAGGGCGGGAGGGGCGGCGGCAAAGGCCGTGTTGGGCTCCAGGGTCAGTTCATACCAGCTCAGGTGCTCAGGCCCCAGATCCATGGCCGTGTCCAGGTCAGCCATGGCCTGGGCCACCGTCTGTCCGGGCAGGCCGAACATCAGGTCCAGGTTCAGGTTCTCGAATCCCGCCGCACGGGCCGTGGCCACCGCCTCCCGGGCCTCCCGTCCCGTATGGATGCGGCCCAGTGCCCCGAGCAGGGTATCGTCAAAGCTCTGGATCCCCATGGACAGGCGGTTCACCCCCGCCGCCCGGTAGCCCTCGAAACGGGCCTGTTCCACGGTGCCGGGGTTGGCTTCCAGGGTGATTTCCGCATAGGGGCGGCAGATAAGGCGGGCGCGGATCGCCGACAGCAGATGTTCGATGGCCTCGGGGCTCAGCAGGCTGGGGGTGCCGCCGCCGATGAAGACACTGTCGATGCATCGCCCCCAGACCATGGGCAGCTCCGTCTCCAGGTCCGCGATCAGGGCCTCCACATAGGCCTGTTCGGGAATCTCGTCGGCGGCATGGGAATTGAAGTCGCAGTAGGGGCACTTGCGCACACACCAGGGGATGTGCACATACAGGGTCAGAGGCGGTGGCGGTTGGGAAGAGGGCATGGGATTTCAGTTTGCGGTGGCAAAGGTCCGGTCTTCAGTGTGCCGCAGCCGGTTATCTTTTTTGAGCCTCCCCACAGCTAAAGCCGGGGGATTCCCGTTCTTGCTACGTCACCGCTTTCGCGGTGATTTCGCGTACCGGGTTCAGGGCTGGCTCATGCAGCCCGCCCGCCAAATCCTCAAGATTCAGCGAGCAGCACAGCCCATGCCAGTCGCGGACATTCATGGCCGCGTTGGCATCGGCGTGCGCCTTGTGTCCACAACGGGTGCAGACGTAGGCATGTTTTTTACGATCATTGATCGCACCACAGCGGTGGCAGGTCTTGCTGGTGTAGTGGGGACGGATCTTGTCGATGGCCACACCGGCCTGAACCGCCTTGTAGGCCACGAAGGTTTCCAACTGGAAGAACGGCCAATAGTCCCGGTTCTGACCGGCGTCCGATCTGGTTTTCTTGCGCTGTTTCGTTGAGCGGCGGATACCGCTCAAATCTTCCAGCCGGATGCCCGCCCCCAGGCGCGATGCCATGGCCACCAGATCCTTGCTGATGCAATGGTTGATGTGGGTGACAATGCGCCGTTCCTTCGATTCCAGCTTTTTGACGGCCCGGTGTTTACCTGCCTTTTGCAGCTTCCGGCGACGATGGGCGTAGATTCTTCGCACATGACGAATCTGCTTGGCTTTCCAGAAGATGACGGGGCCATCGGGTGTTGCGGCCACAGCCGGAACATTCTGCCCTCGATCCACTCCGATCCAGTGTTCTGTCTCTTTGGCGTCGGGAACCTCCATCGACACCGAAAGGCAGGCATACCAGATACCTTTTTTGGACTGAACCAGCTTGAGACTGCCCGCTTTGGCCTTTCCTTCCAGCAGCGCCTCCAGCCAATCCCGATGAGAAGCCCCATGAACTTCTATCGGGACTCGCTTCTTGATGCCCCGCACCAATCCAAAACCAAGGCTGAAGGTGTCACCGACACGATGCAATCTCCAGTTCTGGTTGTTGGTTTCAAGGGGAAGGCGCTTAAAGCATTTCACCTGGGTGCGGGCGTTGGCGTTGCGAATGGTCTGATTGATCCATGCCGAGCCGATTTCGATATCCGCAAATGCCTTGCTGGTGAGTTGGCGACGCTCGGATTTGGGCAGGGCAAGGATCGAGTTGGCAACTTCTGTGTTGATCTTTTCAAGACGAGCAAACATGTCCGCCTTCGACTGATTTAACCGAAGAAAGGGAAGTTTGATTGTCTTGGTGAATATCGCCACAATTCAAAACGTATACCGTCTTGCGCTATCGCGCAAGACGCGGCTTATATCCCCACGGATAAATCCGGGGGCTTTGCGCCGCAGTTCGGTAATCCTCCCTAAAGTCTCATCCCGGCCCGCCGATAACCCCATCAGGCTCATAGTATCCGGCAGGTGGTCCCCATGATCCCACCCCTCTCCAGTCCCGTCCTTCCACCCACCGCCAGACCCGCCAATCCGGTGCCATCAGCGCCGCCGGACGGGGAGGCCGCCGCTGTCCTGGCCGACAAGGAAACCCGACTCAATGAACATCAGGACTATCGCATCATCCGGCAGGTTCTGCTGCAGGAGAAGCCAAAAGTCGACACCGAACCCCCGTCACCCCGGTCATCTGCCGCCCCTGTCGACCCGCCGGCGCCGGAAGCGGCATCTGGCCGTGGCATGGATATCCAGCGGCAGCAATGGGGTGTCTCCCGTCTGGAGGTGACGATCCGTGGCGCCGAGATCGGGGAGGCCGCCCGTATCCGCTTCGAGTCCGTGCGCATGGAGCGTCTGCAGGTCAGTCTGGGTGGGGAGCCACAGCAGGCCGACCCCTTGGTGCTGGATCTGGGGGGCGAGGGTATTGCCACCACCGGGGTGGATCGCGGCGTGCGCTTCGACATCACCGGCGACGGTCGGGAGGAGCAGGTCAGCTTCGTCACCGGCAACAGCTGGTTCCTGGCTCTGGACCGCAACGGCAACGGTATCATTGATGATGGTCGGGAACTGTTCGGAGATCAGCACGGTGCCGCTCACGGCTTTGAGGAGCTGGCCAGGTTTGATGACAACGGTGACGGCGTGATCAACGCCCAGGACAGTGTGTTCGAGCGTCTGCGGCTGTTCCAGATGGGGGCGGACGGGAGCCAGCGGCTCAAGACCCTGGACGAGGCCGGTGTTGCCGCCATTCATCTGGGTTACGCCCAGACCGCCCGGGCCCTGAATGCCTATGACGTGGTGGCCCAGCAGGGGGAGTTCGAGCGGACCGATGGCAGCAAGGGGGAGGCTTCCGACGTGCTCTTGGGCTATCGTGATCTGACCGCCTGAGGGAAACACTGATCAAGCCATCGCCGCCGCTCCCCGTAAGGATGCAGGTCCGACAGGTTCTCCGCGGATGCCCCTACCGCGACCCGCCCAGACGCGTCAGCAGCGAGGTGAGCGCCTGACCCCGATGACTGCGCCGGTTCTTTTCCTCGGCGCTGATCTGTGCCGCCGTCAGTCCCAGCTCCGGCACCAGGAACACCGGGTCGTAGCCGTGTCCGCCATCTCCCGCCGGTCGCAGGGCCACGGCCCCCTCCCAGGTCCCCTCACAGATGATCGGAGAGGGATCCCGGGCATGGCGCAGAAAGGCGATGACGCAGCGAAAGCGAGCGGTGCGCCGATCCTCCGGAACTCCTTTCAGGGCTTCCAGTAGCTTGCCATTGTTCTGCTCTGCATCGGCACCGGGGCCGGCATAACGGGCCGAGTAGATCCCGGGCACCCCGTCCAGGGCATCCACTTCGATTCCCGAGTCATCGGCCATGGCCGGCAAACCGGTCTGTTCGGCGGCATTGCGGGCCTTGAGGATGGCATTTTCCACAAAGCTCAGTCCGGTTTCCTCGGCTTCCCTGACCTGGAAATCGGACTGGGGCAGGACCTCATGGCCGCTGCCGGCCAGCAGATCCGAAAATTCCCTGACCTTGCCGGTATTGCCGGTGGCGAGCACGATTTTCATTCTTGGCTCCGAAACGCGATACGGTGGGGGTTGTCAGTGGTCCTTCGCGGCCGAGGGCCGCTCCCGCGGGTGCTCATACCCGCGGGAGGCTTGATGAGTCCTTTGGGTGGAATCAGTTGCCCAGCGCGGCCTGCTGGGCCTGGATGATCTCGGCGATCCCCTTGCGGGCCAGGGCCAGCATGCTGTCCAGTTCCTCGCCCCGGAAGGCATGGCCCTCCGCCGTGCCCTGGATCTCGATGAACCCGCCGGCCTCGTTCATGACCACGTTCATGTCCGTTTCGGCATCGGAATCCTCCAGATAGTCCAGGTCCAGCACCGGCACGCCCTTGTAAATCCCCACGGAGACCGCCGCCACACTGCCGAACATGGGGTCCCGCTTGATCTGTCCCCGGGCCTTGAGGCTGGAGATGGCATCGCACAGGGCCACGTAGCCGCCGCTGATGGAGGCCGTGCGGGTACCGCCGTCGGCCTGGATGACATCGCAGTCCACGGTGATCTGGCGCTCGCCCATCCCCTCCAGATTCACCGCCGCCCGCAGGCTGCGACCGATCAGGCGCTGGATCTCCAGGGTGCGCCCACCCTGTTTGCCTCGGGCCGCCTCCCGGCCCATGCGCTCATGGGTGGCGCGAGGCAGCATGCCGTATTCGGCCGTCACCCAGCCCCGGCCCTTGCCCTTCAGGAACGGCGGCACCCGCTCATCCACGGTGGCGGTACAGATCACCCGGGTATCGCCGTATTCCACCAGCACGGACCCTTCCGCATGCCGGGTGAACCCGCGGGTGAAACGGATGGGGCGAAGCTGGTCCGGGGCACGGCCGCTGGGTCGCATGGGGAACTCCTGAAATGGGCAAATGGCCGGGAATTATACCCGTCCGGCCGCTCCCGATGTAGGCGCCGACCAAACGCCGTCTTCCATGCCGTTGTGTATCCGCTGAGTGGTGATCCGGGCCAGCCAGGCAAAGCACAGTCCACCCACGGCGGCAGTCAGGTCTACGCCCAGGCTGGCCACGCTGGTATGTCCCCAAAGCCCCAGGGATGGCAGTATCCAGGCTAGCAGCGTGGTCAGTGGGATGGTCCAGGTCAAGATAGCCGCCAGCCAGAGCAGATGGATGGCGGCCCGGGCTGCACCCTGTCTGAAGGCCCAGGCGATACTGCCAAAAAATACGGCGTAGTAGACGTACTGATGCCAGGCGGCCAGATTGTCCACGTGCCCATGCAGCCACTTGGCAGCTGCTATGGTGAGGGAGATGCCGCAGACGCAACCCAGGCATACACCCACCGTGCCGGAGGCCATCCATCGCGTATCACGACGCTGAGCGGGAGGGTGATCGCCCTTCGGCCCGTTTCTGCGGCGAGTTTCGATCCACAGCAGGTTGCCGCTGTAAAACAGCCAGGCCCCCGCCAGGGCCAGCAGGAAGTAGGCCCACTGCACCGGTGTGCCGCCGAAGGTGCCGAAGTGCAGAGCAAAGAAGCTGCTGACGGTAGTGTGGGCTCCGTCCTGCTTGCCCGGCAGATAGTCCGTATTCAGCACTTCGCCGGTGTAGGGGTCGAGCGTCGCGAAACCGCCCAGGGCCCGGGGGGAGATGGCGGTGGGGTCATGCCCCCACACCCGCACCATCGCCCGGGGTGTGGTAACTCCAATGTACTGCAACATGGTGGGTTCGAGGCTGGGGGAGACTGCCAGGGCCTGTGCCACCAGTTCGGCGGGCGGCAGCAGTTCGGATGGAGTGCGGGGGCTGGGTTGTTCCGGCGTCTCCCGGCGCATCTCCCAGGCAGTGGAGAGCCGGCCGTCGTGGAAGAGCCTGTCCTGCAAATGGTAAATGCCATCGTGAAAGGCGAACACGGCGGCAGTTAGGACCATGATGAGGTGGAACGGGAGGCTGATGATGCCTACCACATTGTGGCTGTCCAGCCACATGCGCTTGAGGTTCTGGCCGATGCGCAGGGCGAAAAAGTCTTTCACCAGCGATGGCAGCAGGATGACCACCCCGGAGATCAATGCCAGGGCGTAGAGGGACACCACCACTCCCATGATCCAGCGATGCGGGTCGGTGTCCAGAGGCAGCCCCACCACACGGTGAAGGACGTCGATGAATTCGGCCAGTTGGGAGGGATGGACTTCCTCTATGTGTGCTGTGCCATCGGCATGGAAAGTAGCAGCGTAGTGACGGGCCGAGAGTTCGTCGTGGTCACCGGCGTCGGTGGGCCGTTCCCTCCAGGTCATCCGCTCCGGCCGGAGATCATCCTGTTCAAGATGAAGCTGGAAATTCCGGGCCGCCTTGGGGTGGTCCTCCAGGGTGCGGGCGATGAGGGTGGCGGCCTCGGACAGGGGGACGGCGACCATGTGCGCTGCGGGAGGTGAAGCCCAGCGGGCAAGTGGTTCTTTGAAGATGGTCAGTGCCCCGGCATAGAAGGTGATGAACAGGGCCATTCCTGTCAGGATGCCGGTCCAGGTATGCACCGTCTTATAGAGGCGGATGACATCGGAGCGTATCACTGTGTGTCCTTGATGAATCATGGATGCCCGGCTACGGCGAGACCGCCGAAGACCAGCAGATTGGCCACGCCCAGCCACAGCCAGGCCCTTGCGCCGCTCTGGAAGAGAAAGCAGAGGCTCAGGGTGCCCAGCCACACCGGCGGTACCATCCACATGGCGAGTTGGGCCTGGATGCTCAGTGCCAGACCGGGGGTGAAGTGGATCATCAGGCCGCTGCAGCCCAGAGCCAGCCCCAAGCCCAGCAGGGTGCCGGCCAGTATTTTGGTGAGCCAGTCCCGTTGCAGGTGGGAGGTTGTCTTCATGTCAGGCCTTTCTATGCAGGGAGAAAAGGACACCCAGACCCGGACAGAGCAGGAACACCAGCATCACCCATATGCCCCAGGTAAAGACGGCCGCCAAGGGTTGCATTGCCTGCCATGGCAGGATCAGGCCGGCTATCATCAGAAAGCCCCCCGTCAGACGGGCCGGCATGGGGTGCCATGGAACGTCCAGCCAGCGCTGGTTGGGCGAGGTCAGATAGAGGCTGATACTTCCGGCTGTTGCCAGCAGTAGCCCTAGGGCAAGGTATGTGTTCATGGGAAGGGGGTCTTTAACGTGTCAGCACCCTGGACCGGACTGGAGCCGTTTATTCCGCGCACGGGGGGCGCTCATTTCCACCGCATTCGGGACTTTGCCGCTTAAAGTGTCCACTCGGCAGCTGTCACGACAATTCTCCGGGATTACGGTCAGCACGGCGCTTTTGATGTGGATAATAAAAATATTTCTCATTCTATTTGCGTTGAGGGGGGGCGACAAGAGGGGGGCGCAAAGTTTCATCGGAGGACCTTGAGCTGATCCTGTCCATCTTCCGGGAGAATGCCTCTGTCGGAGCAACCTACGCCCCGTAGCCCTTTCGCTGATCCCTTCTGGAAATTATCCTCTGGTTTGGTCAACAATTGTTCGGAGGCGCAGTCCTGTTGATATGTCGGGTGAACCGGCAGGGTGTTACCGACGAGCAGAGCCACCAGGATGGGATGTTTCATGGGTCGATCATTGACGGGGTCTGTAGATATTCACGCTGGGGCAACAGAGGGGGGGGGCATCCTCCATTCCGTCGAGTTTCATGGACCTTTTGAGGGGCGATTTCGGCCGGTCTGGAGCCGCCATCGCAAAGGTCGATCCCTTGTTTGGCAGGTTTCATCCCGCAAACCTTACGGCCATTGTTGGTACCGGTGGTTTTGCGTTGGCTTCGGAGCACTGTTGGTCGGGGCAAGTCTGCCTGCGATCGGGAATGATCTCCTCTCCCTGGAACAGGACTATTTCATGGACTTGCCGGTGGCCCTCACGGCCACACGTTTGCAGCAGCCTCTGATCGAAGCGCCTGCGTCGGTCACCGTGATTGACCGACAGTGGCTGGAAAGGAGTCAGGCGCGCAGTCTGGCGGATGTGCTCAGAATGGTGCCGGGTTTCCTGGTGGGGGGTGAGAACGGAAACCGTCCGGTCATCACTTACCACGGACTGGGGGAACAGTTTGCGCGCCAAATGCAGGTGCTGGTGGATGGCCGGTCGATCTATGCGCCTACCAACGGCGGTGCCCAATGGGGCAGCCTGGGGTTGAGCCCGGATGATATTGAGCGCATTGAGGTGATCCGGGGGCCCAATTCAGCCAGCTATGGCTCCAATGCCTTTTTTGCCATCGTCAATATCCTGACCCGTCATCCGGCCGAAACCCAGGGACAGCAGATGGTCTTCCGTTTGGGTTCCCAGGGTGTCCGGGATCTGAGGATGCGTCATGGGGGGGGCACGCCCAACGCCGCCTACAGGTTGACCTATAACCGCCAGGAGGATGATGGGTTCCGCCACAAGAATGACCAGCGGCAGTTGGACAACCTGGGTGCGCGAATTGACTGGATGCCCGCATCGGGCATCACACTGGTGACGCATCTGGGCATTGACCAGACACGCAAGGGGGTTGATGGCGCCGTGGGCCTCGCCAATCCCCCGCGGACTTTCGAGCGCCAGGCAGGGCATGTGCATCTGGAATTGCAAAACAGCCGCGACCCCGACGCCACTTACCGGTTGCAATACTACTATCAGCACAACGCGATAACTGACCAATACACGGTCCAGGATTTACAGGGGAATCCTTTTTTCATCAATCGCGACTCCGGTTCCAGACGACATGACCTGGAACTGGAATCGCATCTTAGGACTTCCAGGGATACCCGCCTGGTCTGGGGTATGGGGGCGCGGCAGGACAGCGCTGAATCCCCCTTTTTCTTTTCCGGTCTGGGCTGGACTCATAATCGACTTTATCGCGCATTTGCAAATCTGGAGTGGTCGCCCGACCCGCGTTGGTTAATGAATCTGGGCGGCATGTACGAGTATAACGACATCACCGGAGATGACTTGATGCCTCGGGCGGCGCTGATTTACATGCCCGATGCATTCCACAGTTTCCGGCTGGTGGCCTCCAGGGCGATCCGCACCCCGAGCCTGGTGGAAGAAAGGATCCGGACCGTCGATGGCGCCATCGTTTCCGTCAGCGGCCTGGCGCCCGAGGTGATCCAGTCCCTGGAACTGGGATATCACGGCCATTGGGCCGATGGACGCCTGGAGGCAGACATCAAGCTGTTCCGGAACAGGTTGCAGGATTTGATCAGGGTCCCTTACGAGGTGCTGTATGGTATAGAACCGACTGGAGAATTCGCCAATGTCGGCGATCTGACCCTGAAGGGCATCGAGACCCAGGTAACATACCGGCCCGGTTCGCGCGTATGGTTGCATGGCGGCCTGTCGCTGTTGTCCGCCCGCAGCGACAACCGGGAATCCCGTCTGCAGGCTGAGTCGGTACCGTCTCATATCCTCAACCTTGCCCTGTCGTACTCACCGGTGGAGCCCTGGCTCCTGACCGCCGAGTATTACCATTATGACTCGGTCCGGTGGGTCGATGACCCGACCGGCCCCGCCACCGATGCCGGTGACGGCTTTCTGGACCTGCATCTACGTCGTGATCTGGGCCCCCGGGTACAGGCAGCCCTGTCTCTGACCGATGTGCTGGCGCGAGGTTACGATACCCGCCCGCAAGGTTCGCTGATCAAGCCGAACCGTCGCAGCACCGAGGCCTATGTCAGCCTCCGGGTGGATTTCTGATATCTCCATGATCAGGAGCTGGACGACATGACTGCAGATGTGGTGATCATCGGCGCCGGACTCTCCGGCCTGGCCTGCGCGCTGACCCTGTGTGAACAGGGGCGTGAGCCGCTGATCCTGGAGGCCGCCGATGGGGTCGGCGGCCGCATCCGCACCGACTACCAGGGGGGCTATCTGCTGGATCGGGGCTTCCAGGTGTTGCAGACCTGGTATCCGGAAGCGCGGCGCTTTCTGGACTACGGGGCCCTGGAGCTCAAGCCCTTCCATACCGGGGCTTTGGTGAGGATCCATGGGCGCACCCACCGGGTGAGCGATGTCTGGCGGCAGCCTTCCAGACTGCCGGAGATGCTCTGGTCGCCGGTGGGGCATCTGCCGGACAAGCTGCATCTTTTGCACCTGCGCCGTCGCTGTCTGCGGGGCGACCTGCGTGAGCTGTATCATCGTCATGAGCGCCATGCCCTGACCCATCTGCGGGAAATGGGGTTTTCCGAACGCATCATCGAACGGTTTTTCAAGCCCTTTTTCAGCGGCGTGTTCTTCGAGCCGGAGCTGGAGGTGTCTTCCCGGGCCTTCGAGTTCGTGTTCCGGGCCTTTGCCCTGGGAGATACCGCCTTGCCCGCCCGGGGTATGGAGCAGATTCCACGGCAACTGGCCCAGCGCCTGCCCGTGGGCACGATCCGGCTCGACACCCGGGTGGATCGGATCGAGGGTAACCGGGTCTTTCCGGTCGCCGGCGAACCATTGCAGGCCCGTCACATCGTCGTGGCCACCGACGGCCCCGAGGCCGCCCGTCTGCTGGGTCTGGAGGCATCGGAGCCGGTGCCTACCCGAGGGACCACCTGCGTTCATTTTGCCACCGGACAGGCGCCTTTCGAGGGCGCCTACCTGATGCTCAATGGGGAGGGGCATGGCATCGTCAACAGCGTGCTGTGTCCCTCCGAGCTGTCCTCCCATTACGCCCCGGTCGGACGTGCCCTGGTGACCGTGAATGTGCATGGCGCCGAACACGATCCGGAAGTCCTGGAGAGTGATATCCGTCGCCAGCTGACGGACTGGTTCGGCGCCGATGTCAGTCAATGGGAGCGCCTCGCCTGCTATCGACTGCCCCACGCCCTGCCGGTCCAGGCACCGCAGGTTCCCTGGCCGGGCGAGGTCCCGCTGCGCCACGGCGAGCACCTGTGGTCCTGCAGCGAACTTGGGGCGGCCCCGTCGATCCAGTGGGCGCTGCACCTGGGGCGTCGCGCCGGCGAGGAAATCGCGGCTGCCGGAGACTGACACGGGACGCGGTCCGGGGGTGGGCATGAATGCGCTACAATCAACCCCACATTCGAGACCGCAAGGACACCCCATGATCCGCAGCATGACCGGATTCGCCCGTTGTGAATCCTCCGGCGATGTCGGCACCCTGGCCTGGGAACTGCGCAGCGTTAATCACCGTTATCTGGACGTGAGCACCCGCCTGCCCGAGGAGCTGCGCTCCCTGGAGGGGCCGGTGCGCGAGCGGGTCACCGCCCGTCTGGGGCGGGGCAAGGTGGAGTGCACCCTTCGTTTTCGCAAGGCGGACAGTGCCGACAACACCCTGGAGATCAACGACGATCTGGCCAAGGAACTCATCACCACCGCGGTCAAGGTGGAGCACTGGATGATGAATGCCGCCCGCATGAGTGCCATGGAGATCCTGCGCTGGCCCGGGGTGGTGCGTCAGTCCGAACCCGACCTGCAGCCGGTGCATGCCGCCGCCCTGAGCCTTCTGGATCAGGCGCTGGAGGCACTGATCGACCATCGCGCCCGGGAAGGCGCCCATATCCATGGCCTGCTGGAAAGCCGCTGCCGGGCCATCGGCGAACAGGTGGCCCAGGTGCGCGCCCGTCGCCCGGAGGTGGTGACGGCCCTGAGAGAGCGCCTGCGCACCCGTATCGGTGAGCTGGGTGTGGATCTGGAACCCGGACGTCTGGAGCAGGAGCTGGCCCTCCAGGCCCAAAAGCTGGACGTGGCCGAGGAGCTGGATCGTCTGGACGGCCATGTGAAGGAGGTCCTGGCCTGCCTGCGGCGGGACGAACCGGTCGGGCGGCGCCTGGACTTCCTCATGCAGGAGTTCAACCGGGAGGCCAATACCCTGGGCTCCAAGGCCAATGACATGGAAACCACTCAGGCCTCGGTGGAACTGAAGGTGCTGATCGAACAGATGCGGGAGCAGATCCAGAACATCGAATGAGGTCCTGTCCCCATCCACGCCGCCCGATGCCGACCCGCCACCCCCGTGCAGCATTTTCACTTCAACCTCAGCATCTCCCGCGACGACTACCTGCGCTACTACAGCGGCGCGGCCTCGGCGGTGGTGGCCATGTCCCGAGAGGGGCAGACGGTGCGTTTTCCGGCCTCCGCGCTGCGCCCGTTCGTGCTGCACGACGGAGTCCATGGGCGCTTTCGGCTCACTGTTGACGACCAGTTCAAACTTCTGTCACTGGAGCGTCTCTGACCTGCCTCGTCCCCTTGAAATCCTCCATGGCGGACCTATATCTGCTCACGACAGGGGCTTGCAGCCCAACCCGACGAGCAGTGAACAGGAGGACGTTATCATGTTGACCCGCTATGAACCCTGGAGTCTTCTGAATCAGTTGTCCCGTGAACTCGATCGCCTGCACGGCAGCGGCTACGGCAACGAGGAAACCGCCGCCACCGCCGACTGGGTGCCGGCGGTGGATATCCGGGAAGAGACGGACGCCTATGTCCTGCATGCGGATGTCCCCGGCGTGGATCCCAAGGATATTGAAGTCCACATGGAAAACGGTGTGCTCACCATCAGCGGCGAGCGCAAGGCCGAGACCAAGGAAGAACGGGAGAACTACAAGCGGGTGGAGCGCATCCGCGGCAGCTTCTTCCGTCGATTCAGCCTGCCGGATACCGCGGACGCCGAGCGCATCTCCGCCCGCAGTGTGAACGGTGTACTGGAGGTCCGCATTCCCAAGCAGGAGAAGGTTCAGCCCCGGCGCATCTCCGTGGAAGGCTGATGTCCGGCGACGGCCTTTTCCCGTGACACCCACCGTGCGCCGCGTTCCCACGCGGCGCACTTGCTTTCGGAGTATCCTGACGGGCCATGGAATACAAAGATTATTACAAGGTGCTGGGGGTGGAGCGCACGGCCACCCAGGACGAGCTCAAGAAGGTCTATCGCCGTCTTGCCCGCAAGTATCATCCGGACGTGAGCAAGGAATCCAATGCCGAGGAGCGGTTCAAGGAGGTGAACGAGGCCTACGAGGTCCTGGGCGACCCGGAAAAGCGCAAGACCTACGATCAACTGGGCAGCCACTGGCGCCCGGGGCAGGATTTTCGTCCGCCGCCGGACTTTGACGCCTGGTTCGGAGGGGCGCCCGGCGGACGCGCCGGGGGTTTTTCCGGCGGCTTCCAGGACGGTTTCACCCAGAGCGATTTTTCTGAATTCTTCGAGGCCCTGTTCGGTCGGCAGGGTGCCCAGCGCACTCGCGGCCACCGTACCCAGCGGGGCTTTGCCGGCCAGGGCGAGGACAGGACCGCCCGCATCCGCCTGGATCTGGAACGCGCGGTGAAGGGCGGCTCCGTCTCCGTGCGCGCCGGTGACCGGACCCTGCAGGTGAAGGTCCCTCCCGGTGTGACCGAGGGTCAGCGCATTCGCCTGGTGGGGCAGGGCACCCCGGGCATCGGTGGCGGCCCCGCGGGGGACCTGTATCTGGAGGTCCATATCAAGCCTCATCCCTATTTCCGCCTGGAAGGTCGGGATGTCCATCTGGACCTGCCGATCACGCCCTGGGAGGCGGCCCTGGGGGCGACGGTGAACGTGCCCACCCTGGACGGACGGGTGGACATGAAGATCCCCGCCGGTTCCCAGTCCGGCCGCCGTTTGCGGCTCAAGGGGCGTGGTCTGCCGGGAACCCCGCCGGGGGACCAGTATCTGGTGCTGCAGATTCATACCCCGCCCGCGGACGAGAAATCCGCCCGCTCCCTCTACGAGCGCATGAGCAAGGAGATGCCTTTCGATCCCAGGGCGCATCTGCAGTCCTGACGGCCCCGTGGCCGAAACTGCCGCGGAGGGCGGTGGGGTGGCGATAGTCGGTATTGAACCCGAAGGCTTCCCGACAGTCTCAATGGAGGCCCTGGCAGACCCTTTGTCGTCACTTCCGCGCAGGCGGGAGTCCAGGGTTTTCGGCCCGTGACTGGATTCCCGCGTTCGCGGGAATGACGGGACGGGATGGAAACGTCCCAGGGAAGCGCGGGGCGTTCCTTTCAAGCAACTCAATGTCTTGACGAATTCGCCATGAGAACGAAACGCCTTCATCCGTTGTGCAAACCTCTCCTGTGGCCCCTCCTGCTGGTACTCCTGCTGGGCTTGAGCCTGCCGGCAACCGCCCGTCTGCCGGTGAAAGTGGACGGCGAACCCCTGCCGTCCCTGGCCCCCATGCTGGAGCAGACCATCCCCGGTGTGGTGAACCTGGCCACCCGGGGGCGGGTGCAGGAACGGGGTAGCCCGTTGTTTGATGACCCCTTCTTCCGCCGCTTTTTCGACCTGCCCCAAACCCCCCGGGAACGTCAGACCCAGGGGTTGGGTTCCGGCGTGATCCTGGACGCGGAGAAGGGCTTCATCCTCACCAATGACCACGTGATCCGCAACGCCGATGAAATCGTGGTCACCCTCCACGACGGCCGGCGCCTGGATGCGAAGGTGATCGGTACCGACCAGGCTACCGACCTGGCGGTATTGCAGGTGGAGGCGGAAGGACTCAAGGCGCTCCCGGTTGCCGATTCCGATGCCCTGAAGGTGGGAGATTTCGTGGTGGCCATCGGTAATCCTTTTGGCCTGGGGCAGACCGTGACCTCGGGCATCGTCAGCGCCCTGGGGCGGAGCGGGCTGAGCGTAGAGGCCTACGAGGACTTCATCCAGACCGATGCCTCCATCAATCCCGGCAATTCCGGTGGGGCGCTGGTGAATCTGCGGGGCGAGCTGGTGGGCATCAACTCCGCCATCCTCACCCGCGGCGGCGGCAACATCGGCATCGGCTTTGCCATCCCGGTGAACATGGCCCTGCAGGTGATGGATCATCTGGTTGAATACGGCGAGGTGCGGCGCGGACGCCTGGGTGTGTCGGTGCAGAACCTGACCCCGGACCTGGCCCGGGCCTTCGGCATCGAGCAGACCCAAGGGGCGGTCATCGCACGGGTGGAACGGGGATCGCCCGGGGCTCGGGCGGGACTCAAGGAAGGCGATGTGGTGACCCGGGTGAACGGTCGTGTCATTCGCAACGCCGCCGAACTGCGCAACGCCATCGGGCTGTTGCGGGTGGGATCCACCGTGGAACTGGAGATCCTGCGGGACAAACGGACCCGGGTGATCCGGACCCAGGTGGGCGAGATCCAGTCCTCCACGCTGGAGGGGGGGCGCATCAGTCCCCGTCTGGAAGGGGCGGCCCTGGGCGAGATCCAGGAAGATTCCCCCCTCCACGGCGAGGTGGAAGGGGTGGTGGTGGTCCGGGTCGCGCCGGGTTCACCGGCTGCCCGGGCCGGTCTCAGACCCGGTGATCTGATCTTGTCGGCGAATCGTCGCCCGGTCACCAGCCTGGATGAATTCAGGCAGGCCGTGGGCGCCGGCGGGCAACGCCTGCTGCTGAACCTGCGCCGTGACAACAGCGCCTTCTTCCTGTTGTTGCAGTAGGTTTCGCCCCTACATGCCGGACGTGTTGCCGCTTACCCAGCGTTGCTGTCCGCTTTGCAGCCGTTCCTGCTTCCAGAAGGGCGCCCTGGACTTGAGGGCCTCCATGATGAACCGGCAGGCCTCGAAGGCCGCCTGACGATGGGCCGACCAGACAGCGACCAGGACGATGGGGTCGCCGGGGTGTATCCGGCCCACCCGATGGGCGATCAGCGCGTCTTCCGGTGTCCACTGTTCCCGGGCTTCCTGCTCGATGGCCTCCAGTTGTCGCTCGGTCATGCCGGGGTAGTGTTCCAGGGTCATGGCCTGGATATCGTCGCCTTCGTTGAAATCACGCATGGTCCCGACGAAGATGGCGGTGGCGCCGAAGCACCCGGCAGTCAGGCCCTGCTGATGACGAATCAGTGTTTCCCAGGGATCCAGCGCTTCGGCAAAAAGATGGACGGCCACGGCGTCACCCCCCCGTCACCGGCGGGAAGAAGGCCACTTCATCGCCTTCCCGCACCGGATGATCGGCGGCGGCATATTCCTGGTTTACGGCGATCAGCGTCCGGGGGGGCAGGGGGCGGCCTTCCTGGGCGTTGCGCCAGACATCCAGGACGCAGTGGATGCCCGTGGCGTCCATCTCCTCCCGGGGGCATCCCGAAAACTCCCGCAGGGAGGCGAAGTAAAGCACGGTGATGGTCACGGGGGCGTACGCTCCAATTTGCGGCAAGTCGGATATTGTCCTGCAGGGATGGGCCTGAGACCATGGGCGTCATCCCAGCCATAAGGATAGTCCATCATGTCCAGACTGACCCATTTCAACCCGGCCGGCCATGCCCATATGGTGGATGTGGGCGGCAAGGACAGCACGCACCGCGTGGCCGTGGCCGAGGGGTGCATCGTCATGGCCCCCGATACTCTGGCGCTGGTGCGTGCCGGCGGCCATCACAAGGGGGATGTCCTGGGCATCGCCCGGGTGGCGGGGATCATGGCCGGCAAGAAGACCGCCGAGCTGATTCCCCTGTGTCATCCCCTGGCCCTGACCCGGCTGGAGGTGGAACTGGACACCAGGGATCAGCCGCCCTCGGTGCATTGTCGGGTGACGGCGGAAACACGAGGGCCCACCGGGGTGGAAATGGAGGCCCTGACGGCAGTCCAGGTGGCCCTGCTGACCGTGTATGACATGTGCAAGGCAGTGGATCGGGGGATGGTGATGGAGGGCATCCGTCTGCTGCACAAGTCCGGAGGGCGATCCGGGGGCTGGAATTGTGAAGCTGCCCGTCCGTAGGGCGTGCAGGCTTCAGCGTTGCATCAGGCGGATGGAGTTGGCCAATTGCCGGATTCTTCGCTTGATTTCCTCGCGGCAGCGTCGATGGGTCTCAAGATCCTGTTCCATGCCTGATGGCTCTTTCGGAATCTCCATGGGCCAGTTCTTGCTGATGAAGCTGTCTCCCCTGGGGGCTGGAAGCGTTGACGGATTTTGAGTGAGGGTTACGATGAGGTCCGCCCATTCCAGCACTTCCGCGTCCAGATCCTTGGGTTTGAGGGACGATGTGTCTATGCCATCTTCCCGCAGCACTGCCAGGGTCCTTTCATCCTGGTTTCCTGCCCGCATGCCGACGGAACGCACCTTCGCCAGGTCGGCAAGATATTCCCGGCCATAGGCTTCCGCCATCAGTGTTCGAGCGGTATTGGTGGGACCCAGGAACAGGATTTGGGGTTTTCGCCGCAGATTCGGTTTGTATGTCATCGGATATGTTCCAGGGATGGATGACCGCTGGTGCTTGATGGATTTTAGCGCTTGGCCGCGCACATGATGTGGATTATCCATGCGGCCGTATAGGGTGCCCGGATGGTTGGCATTTTGCTGAAAGGGCAGCCCTGCGCCTGACATGCGATCACGTTACACTGGGAAGCGATCAGGCCCAACATGTACTCCGACCCAAGCGAGGTAAGCAGCCGATGAAATGGATTAAACGCGCCCTGGTCGCGGTGACGGTCGTACTGGTGCTGTTCGTGGCCCTGCTGATCTTCCTGCTGGCCACCTTCGACCCCAACGCCTACAAGGACCGCATCAGTGCCGCCGTCCAGGAACAGACCGGCCGGGAACTCACCATCAGCGGTGATATCGGACTGTCCGTCTTTCCGCGCCTGGCCCTGACACTGGGGGAAACCACCCTGGCCAATGGAGAAGGCTTCCCCGATGCGCATTTCGCCCGCATCCGTGAGGTGGACGTGGCCGTGGCCATGCTGCCGCTGCTGCGTCGTGAACTCCAGGTGGAGCGGGTGCGTCTGGAAGGGCTGGACCTGAATCTGGCAAGGGATGCCCAGGGACGCAGCAACTGGGATGACCTGCTGGGAGACGGGGATGCCCGGGATCTGCCCGCGGAGACACCGCCGGTGTCCCGCCCGCCGTCGGATCCCGACGCCGTTCCGCCGATGTTGCGTGACCTGGACATTGCTGGCGTCGAAATCCGCGATGCCCGGGTGCGCTGGCGTGACGCCCAGGCGGGTACCGACCTGGTGGTGGACCCCTTCAATCTGACCCTGGGGCGTCTGCGTCTGGGCCAGGAGACCCCTCTGGAACTCGCCTTCCAGACCCGGTTGGGGGAGCCTGCCCTGACGGCAGCCACCCATCTGTCGGCCCTGTTGTACCTGGATATGGCCAATCAGCGCTATGGGCTGCTGCGCCTGACGGCAGCACTGGATGCCCGGGGCGAGACCCTGCCGGCCCCCATCCGGGCACGCCTCGAAGGGGATCTGTGGGCGGATCTGCGCAGCGACATGGCCAAGCTGGAACGCCTGACCCTGACCGCCTTCGACACCCAGATCACTGGCCTTATGGAAGTGGAATCGCTCACCGGCGAGTCTCGTGTGCATGGCGAGCTGCGCAGCGGCCGCGTCAATCCACGCCAGTTGATGCAGTCCCTGGGCATGGAAGCGCCCGAGACCGCCAATCCCGATGTACTCAAGAACGCCGCCCTGGACCTGGCCTTTGCGATGCAGGGGGAGCACCTGGATCTGAGCCGGCTCGTGGTCACTCTGGATGAAAGCAGCATGACCGGGAACGTCTCCATCCGCGATTTCACCACGCCGGTCATCAGCCTGTCCCTGCAGGTGGATCGCATCAATCTGGACCATTACCTGCCTCCCGCCGGGGATAGGCCCTTGCCCGATACCGGTCAAGCCCCGGCTCCCCGGGACGGGTGGCCGGAGGAGACCATTGAGTTGCCGCTGGAGCTGCTGCGGTCGCTGAACCTCAGCGGCGATCTGAGCATCGGTCGGCTGGTGGTCGGCAACCTGGACCTGTCCGACGTGATGCTGGAGCTGCGGGCCCGGGACGGCCAGATGGATCTGCGTCCCTTCCGTGCCGCGCTGTACGGCGGTCGGGTGGAAGGTGCGCTGGGGCTGGACGCCCGTCGGGATACCCCCCGTTTCCAGGCCCGCAGCGACCTGCAGGGGGTGCGCATGGGGAACCTGCTTCAGGACCTTACCGGAGAGACACCCGTGGTTACCGGCACCGCCAACCTGCGTTTTGACCTGAACAGCCGCGGCGAATCGATCAAGGCCCTGATCGCAGGACTCAATGGCAACGGGGATCTGCGCTTCGCCGACGGTGCGGTGAAGGGGATCAATGTGGCCCAGATCATCCGCGATGGGGAGGCCCGGCTACGGGGACGTGCTGTCGAGCCATCCGACGCGCCGGTACAGACCGATTTCACCGAGCTGACCGGCAGCTTCCGGATCGACAATGGTGTGGTGGGCAACCAGGACCTGCAGGCGGCTTCGCCGCTGTTGCGGGTACAGGGACGAGGCACCGTGGACCTGAACCGGGAGCGTCTGGACTATCGCCTTGATACCAGTCTGGTGGCTACCCTGGAAGGGCAGGGGGGGCGTCCCCTGGATGACCTGCGCAACGTGAATCTGCCCATCACCATCCGTGGGACCTTCAGTGAGCCCCGCTTCGGCCTGGACCTGGCCTCCGTGCTTGGTGGCCGTCTGGATCAGGAACGGGAGCGCCTGGAGCAGCAGGTGCAGGAGCGGGTGGAGGAAAAGGTGCAGCCACTGATTGATCAGCAGCGTGACCGGGTGCAGCAGGAAGCGGACCGCATCCGCGATCAGCTGGGCGACCGTCTGCTGGATCGGCTCCGTTGAGCGGCGCGGGGGACTTCGGCGCCCGGCTGCTGGCGTGGTTTGACCGGCACGGGCGCCATGATCTGCCCTGGCAGCAGGAGATCAACCCCTACCGGGTCTGGATCTCCGAGATCATGCTGCAGCAGACCCAGGTGGCTACCGTGATTCCCTACTACCAGCGCTTCATGGCCCGGTTTCCGGATGTGACATCCCTGGCGCGGGCGCCCATCGACGAGGTACTGCATCACTGGTCCGGTCTGGGGTATTACGCCCGTGCCCGCAACCTGCACCGGGCGGCGCGGCAGGTGGTGGAGCGGCATCAGGGCCGCTTTCCCGAGACTCCCGATGGCCTGGAGGCCCTGCCCGGTATCGGCCGCTCAACGGCGGCGGCCATCCTCTCCATCGCCTGTGGTCAGCGCCATGCCATCCTCGACGGCAACGTCAAGCGCGTGCTGGCCCGTCATCAAGGTGTGGAGGGGTGGCCCGGCACGACGGCGGTTTCCCGCCGACTCTGGGCACTGGCGGAGACGATGACGCCGGCAGCGCGGGTGGCCGACTACACTCAGGCCATCATGGATCTGGGGGCCACCGTCTGCACCCGTGGCCGACCCGCCTGCGGGGCCTGCCCCGTCGCGTCGGACTGCGTGGCCCATGCCGGCGGATGTCAGTCCCTCCTCCCCTCGCCCCGTCCCCGGCGTGAGCAGCCCTTGCGCACCACGGTGATGCTGATCATCCGCAGCCCCGAGGGGGTGTTGCTGGAGCAACGCCCGCCGACGGGTCTATGGGGCGGGCTGTGGGGGTTTCCGGAGGTGTCATCCAGTCACGAGGCGGAATCCTGGTGCCTGCATCATCTGGGCACGGGGGTGTGCAAGGGGCGCTCACTGGAACCCTTCGTGCATGTCTTCACCCATTTCCGGTTGCACATCACCCCGCTGAGGCTGTGGGTGAAAGACCCTACGGCCTCCGTGATGGAAGCCCCCGGCCGGGTCTGGTATAAACCTGAAGCTCGTTCGGAGCTGGGGCTTGCCGCGCCGGTGGCCCGGCTCCTGGATCATATTGCGCACGAGGACGGAGAGATCAATGGCTCGCATGGTGAATTGCGTCTACCTGGGTAACGAGGCCGAGGGGCTGGATTTTGCGCCTTATCCCGGCGACCTGGGCAAGAAAATCTACGACAACGTCTCCAAGGAGGCGTGGCAGAAGTGGATCCGTCATCAGACCATGCTCATCAACGAGTATCGCTTGGCCACGGTTGATCCCAAGGCCCGCAAGTTCCTGGAGGAGGAAATGGAAAAGTTCTTCTTCGGCGGTGGCGCCAGCATGCCTGAAGGCTACGTGGATCCCACAAAGTAGAAAAAAATACGCGGGCTGAGTGTTGGGGGCTTGACGAGGGCGCCTGATATCGCTTTAATACGCAACTTCGCTGCAACGCAGTCCGAAGCAGCAGACAAGACAACAAGGCCAGGTAGCTCAGTTGGTAGAGCAGGGGATTGAAAATCCCCGTGTCGGCGGTTCGATTCCGTCCCTGGCCACCACATTGAAGGCCCCGGCTGTTAATTCAGTCGGGGTTTTTTTTGTCCGCAAGCATGTGGAAAAGCGCTATGCTTGGTGGCTCCGAGAGATTCTCCAAAGGCTTGGCTGGAGGGGTGTTGTGGATTGGCCGCTTATGGAAAAAGCCGCAACCGGAGCGCAAGTCGTTTTCAATAACCTGCCTCTGCCTCTGCTCAGTCTGGGCATTGACGGTGCCATTCTTGACGCAAACCCCCTGGCGCGTCACCTGCTCGCCCTGCCGGAAGACCTTTTGCAGTGGCCTGATCTGAGTCATTTTCTGCTGTCATTGGATGCCGCCGAACTGGCAGGCCTGATGGATGACTGTTCAGTCAAGTCTTGTCCCCGCAGCCTGGAAGCAAGGTGCCGGGACGCCAGGGGTCGGAAATTTGATGTCTGGATCCATCTTAATCGCCTGGATGAAGCGTCGGATCATCACTTTCTTTGTGTGCTGATCGAAATCGGCGAGCCTCAGAATGAACCGCCCTTCCGGGCCAATCCCTGGCCCGATGGCCTTACGGAAAGTTCGCTGCGCTGGCGATTTGCCCTGTTCGGTGCTGGTGATGGTGTGTGGGACTGGGATCTGGAATCCAACGACGTGGTGTACTGCTCACGTTTTCGCCAGATCATCTGCTTTTCCGACGCTGAGCTGGACAACAGCTTCGAGCAGTGGGTTAGTCTGGTACATCCGGATGATCTGAGGGATTTTTCCGCTGCGATGCAAAATCACCTGCAGGGAGAATCATTGCGTTACGCGTGCGAATTCCGAATGCGGTGCAAGTACGAAGGGTGGCAGTGGGTTCTGGCACGAGGGCGTGTCGTCCGCCGCAACGACGACGGATATCCCATCCGGGTCGTGGGAACGCTGTCGGACATCGGGGCTCGCAAGAAACTTGAGTATGAATTGCGACGCATGGCCACCACGGATTTCCTCACCGGGCTTTACAACCGTCGCCATTTCATCTCCCGTATGGCCGATGAGTTGGCCCGTATCCGGCGTCGGCCAAATCAGCACGCAGCCTTGCTGATGCTGGATCTGGATTACTTCAAGAACATCAATGATACTTATGGTCATTCCGCCGGCGATCTGGTGTTGCAACACTTTGCGGACACCATGAGAAGTTGTCTGCGCAGGATTGATTTGCCTGCCCGTACCGGTGGAGAAGAATTTGCGGTGTTGCTGCCGGGTACTTCGGAACGGGATGCGGTGGTCCTTGCCGAACGGCTTCGCCGAAAGGTGAAATCCACTCCCGCAGTGACCCCGGAGGCCATTATTGCCATGACCGTCAGTATTGGCATTACGGTACTGGTCCCTGACGATACCTGTCCGGATTCGGCCTTGAACCGGGCAGATCTCGCCCTTTATAAAGCCAAGAATAATGGCCGAAATCAGGTGGCGGTAGCTGCGGTTTAGGTGCCCCATGGTGGTCGGATCTTCAACTTTCCCCAAGCAGAAGCCATGCAACGTAAACAGCCCGGATTGCTTCAACCCGACTGGGAGGTTCCTGCGCGTGTGCGCGCCGTGTCAACAACCCGGGAAGGTGGCGTCAGTCAGCCCCCCTTTGATGGTTTCAATCTCGGATTGGCCGGCGGTGATGATCCACGGGCAGTGATGCACAATCGCCGTCTATTGAGGGGGATGCTCGCATTGCCCCATGAGCCCCGCTGG
Organism: Ectothiorhodospira shaposhnikovii; assembly: GCF_016584105.1. Taxonomy (GTDB): domain Bacteria; phylum Pseudomonadota; class Gammaproteobacteria; order Ectothiorhodospirales; family Ectothiorhodospiraceae; genus Ectothiorhodospira; species Ectothiorhodospira shaposhnikovii. The sequence goes on from NZ_NRSM01000016.1 coordinate 66,983, forward strand.
CTCAGGCAAGTACATGGCATCCGGGTGGTGGAGGCCGCCCGTTGCCATGGCGAGACTGAAGCGGATGCGGCGGTGGCTTTTGATCCGGGGGTGGTCTGTGTGGTGATGACTGCTGATTGCCTGCCGGTGCTGTTCTGTGACCGGAACGGAACCCGCGTCGGTGCGGCCCACGCCGGTTGGCGGGGACTGGTTGCCGGTGTCCTGGAGGCCACGGTTGACGCGCTAGGCTGTGATCCTGGAGAGGTGATGGCCTGGATGGGGCCCTGCATCGGTCCGGCGGCCTTCGAGGTGGGCGATGAGGTGCGGGCCGCTTTTCTGGAGCAAGACCCCGGGGCCCATGACGCCTTTACCCCTTCACCTGCCGGTCGTTGGCTGGCGGATTTGCGGGGGCTGGCTCGGCGTCGACTGTCAGCCTGTGGACTCGGTGTGATTCGGGCAACGGATGATTGCACCTTCAGTGATGACCGCCGCTTCTACTCCTATCGTCGGGACGGGAATACCGGTCGAATGGCCAGTCTTATCTGGTTGAGGGACTGAGTGATATCCCGGAGTCGGCCCGTAAATGCTGGTACAGTTCCAGAACGCGAGTGACGTACTGGCGGGTTTCGGCGAAGGGGGGGATGCCCCCATGGCGTTCCACCGCTCCTGGGCCGGCATTATAGGCGGCAAGGGCCAGGGTTACATCATGGTCGAAACGCTCCAGCATTCGGGCAAAATAGGTGACTCCACCGCGGATATTTTCCTCGGCGTCGAAGGCGTTGGTGACTCCCAGTTCCCGGGCTGTGCCTGGCATCAGTTGCATCAGCCCCTGCGCGCCCACACGGGACACGGCGTTGCGGTCGAAACAGGATTCCACCATGATGATGGCCCTTATCATCTCCTCATCCACGCCATGGTGGCGGGCCTGATGACGAATGGTCACCATGTGGTCCATGGCCCTGCGGTCCATGATGGCGCGATTCACGCCATGGCAGGCATGGCGGGCGGTGGGGCGACCATAACGCCGGACAAACGTATAGTTTGGCCCCATGTCGCGTCGGTCGGTAAACCAGGTGGTGCCGTCACGGTCTTTATGTATATAGATCTCCGCACCAAGACCTGCGGGCAGACTCAGCAGGAGTGCCGACAGCGTAAATGACGCCAGTTTGCCCCATGGAGCAGGATGCATTGTTTTTGAACCTCCCAGCAAAGACCCTATGCATAACCCAAAACCCGGTTTAAAACATGTCTGGTACTGCATTTACCGATAATCGACCGGGTTTTCCGGATGGTCTGTTCAGGGCCCTGGCGCAAAGGGCGGTCTGGTCTCAGGCGGAGTTGGCAGCCTGTCTGGCCATTCCTGAACATGAGGTCATGGCCGGTCTGGACCGCCTGGAGTCACTGGGTGTTGCCTTGTTCAGAGCGGAGGGGCAGGCGGGGCTTCGGGAGCCGATTGAATTACTGGATGGGGCACGCATCAAGTCTGCCTGTGCCGGCAGTATTGACGGTATTGATCTCCATGTCCTTGAGCAAGTGGATTCCACCAGTAGCTGGCTGGAGCAGAAGCGTCGTCAGGGTGTGAGGCCTCCCCTGGCGTGTGTAGCCGAGGTCCAGTGGGCAGGGCGTGGACGCCGGGGGCGCCAATGGCTGATGCCGCCAGGCGCCGGTCTGGCGCTGTCCGTCCTTTGGGATATTCGTCACTGGCCGGCTCCTGACCCCACCATCACCCTTGCGACCGGGGTTGTGGTCCTGGGGGTGCTTGAGTCCCTGGGGGCCCGGGGGCTGAGTCTGAAATGGCCCAATGACATATTGGTCCACGGCCGCAAGTTGGGCGGCATACTGGTCGAGGGATATACCCACGGCGGAGTGGGGAGCGGTCTGATCCTGGGGTTGGGTCTTAATCTGCGTCTGCCCAAGGACTTGCCCATAGATCAGCCCTATGGTGATCTGCAGGATGCCGGTTTTGACACCACCGTGTCCCGCAACATTTTGGTCGCCAGGCTTCTTGAGGCCCTGAACCACATGCTGGTTACCTACCCTGAGCCCGGGTTTTCTTCCTATCATGACCATTGGCAGACCCATGACGCATGTGCCGGTCGGTCTGTGATGGTCCGTGGCGGCCGGACCCTGGAAGGCGTCGGATGCGGGGTGGATGCGGGAGGGCGTCTGCAGGTCCTGACCGCTGAAGGCATGGAGCTTGTGGAGGCAGGGGAGGTTACCTTGCGGGTCAGCCCATGAAACTGTTGCTGGATGGTGGCAACACCCGGGTCAAGTGGGTCTGCTGGGAAGGTGATGCCCCGGGTGCGTCCGGTGTTCTGATTCATGGTGGTAAAGACTGGTCTGATCTTCCCCGGCATCTCGCGCCATCTCTGGCGGTGTTCACGCCGGATACGATTTGGGTGGTGGAGGTACTTGGATCCGGTTTCCGTCAGGCTTGCCATCGGCTGTGTGAGTCTTTAGGTTGGCCCGCCCCCCGTTTTTTGTCGCCGGATCCTGAACGGCTCGGGATCCGCAGTGACTATCGCGAGCCTGCCCGTCTCGGGCTGGACCGCTACGCCGCCATGGCGGGAGCCAGGGCGCTGGGGCATGAAACCGCCATCATCGTGGACTGTGGCACGGCGGTGACTCTGGATCTGATGGTGCCGGCAGGATGTCATCGGGGCGGCTTGATCCTGCCGGGACTTGGACTCATGCGCCGCAGCCTGGGGTTGGCGCAGGGCGTGGCGGGAATGACCGAGGGAAGGGATGACCGCACTGTTGCGGTCTGTACCGAGGATGCGGTGTCTTCCGGAACTCTGCAGGGTCTGGCGGGAGCCATCGTTCATCTGAGTCGTCGTCTGCTGGAAGGCCTGGATGCTCAAAGCCCTTCGCCTGCCAGATTGCTCACCGGCGGAGATGCCCAGCGCATCCACCCTTTGCTGGATGAAGGCTGGCAAATTGAACCTTTCCTGGTGTTTCGGGGGTTGGCAGTTGTGGCGGACAAGTACTGATGCGCGGGCTGTTTTTCTTGTTGCTGGTGCTGAATCTGGTCTATCTGCTGTATGGGCTGGTATTGCACCGGCAGGATACGGGACACGAGATCGTCGTCATGCCGCGTCAGCTCGACGGTGTTCCTTTGCTGAAATTGCTGAATGACGAGCCATCGCCCGTGAATGTGGGCATGGACGGGGAATCGGGTGAAGGCAGGCTTTCTTGCGTCAGCCTGGGGCCGTTCAATTCCTCCCAGGAAACGGCTGCATTGCAGGCAGGGTTATCACGGGAGGGCGTGGCCTTCAGCTTGTTGCCCCTGACCGAATCAAGGCCCATTTCCTACTGGGTGGTCCTTGAGCCTTCGGGTGGCCGCGCAGGGGCCCGGGCTGCTGTCGGCACGCTGACGGCCCGAGGCATGAATGATCATTACATTATCTCCGATGGCCCATACCGGGATGGTCTTTCCCTTGGGCTGTTCTCGGAGCATGCCAGGGCCCTGACGAGGTTGGAGCAGGTTCGCGGGGTAGGGCTGGAGCCTGTCATCAAGACCCGCTACCGGGAGGTGCCCGTCTATTGGCTGGAGGTCGAGATGAATGCCGGGAGTCTTGCCGGTTTGTCCCTGCCGCTCCCGGCGGAAGTGGTCCTGGTGGAACGGCCCTGTACGGTAATGCCGGATGTCGGAGAAGAGGATGTTGGGGCCGACATGGGACGTTAGGTATATCCAAGCAGGGATGGTAGTGGTAAAGTATCGGGCCGATCCTGTCAATCGGTTAAAGCCGGCGTAGCTCAGTTGGTAGAGCAACTGACTTGTAATCAGTAGGTCGCGGGTTCGACTCCTGTCGCCGGCTCCATTTTCCCAGTTTTTCGACGGCCTCTCCGTCGATAGCAGCGCCAGGGACAGATCCGGGGGCTTTCCCGGTTCTCGGGAGGGGGGTGTGGATAGCGCCCCCCTCGCCTTTATCCAAGGCGATCAAATCCAAGCTGCCACAGAAAACGTTCGAGACTTGCGGATCAAGCTTCCCCTCTATCTACTCCATTTCCCGCCTGCGCGCAAATTTTTCCGGCCCAGCTGGCCCTAAATCGGCCGCAGTCTGCCCATCAGGTGTCGCAACTGAGACACATCAGTCTCAATGTAACCCAAAGTGACCCGGATGTCTGTGTGGTCAAAAGGGCTCCGTCGGCCGCTTGGCCCATTACGCCCTGACCTGCGCCGCTCAGGATCAGGTCTGCCGGGTCAGTGCCGAGCACCTGCAGACCGCCCTGGAGGAACTGCGACCATGAACCACCGGCACCTCATTCTCCCCCTGCCGGGCCACTGGATGCCGGAACAGGCGCTGGCCGTGTGGGAACCGCTGGAAATCATATGTCCTATTTTAATATAATATCAAGTTATCCTGGAATAGAACTGTGATTGAGAGGAGGCCTATATGCTTCAAACCCTGCGCAAAGCCGGTGGCTCGCTCGTGATGACGGTGCCCAAGGCTTTTATCGACCAGAACGGTCTGACCGAAGGCTCCCAGGTGGAGCTTAATCTCTTGGGCAAGAAGATGACTGTGGAAGCACCGACCCGCCCGCGTTACAAGCTGGCCGACCTGATGGCTGAGATGCCGCAAGGACTGCCGCGTGTCGAAGGCTGGGATGAAATGCCCTCGGCTGGACTGGAGAAGGGCTGATGGCGTACCTGCCAAACCGTGGTGACATCGTGCATCTCGATTTTGCCCCGTCTTCTGGTCGAGAGATGAAAGGCCCGCACTTCGGGCTTGTCCTGAGCGGTAAGGTCTTCAACCAGCAAGGGCTGGCAATGATTTGCCCGATTTCGCAGGGAACTGCCGCCGCTGCTCGTACCTATGGGACGGTGGTCACGCTGATGGGAGCTGGCACCGACACCCAAGGCGCAGTGCACTGCCACCAATTGAAGTCGCTGGACTGGCGGGCGCGGAATGCGCGCCTCAAGGAGGTGGTACCGCAATACATCGTTGATGAAGCCCTGGCCAGAATAGAGGCCATTTTATTTGAGTAGGACAAACCTTGAGTCACCGCAGGCCATCCATGCCCTACCGATAAACAGTGCTCCGGTGACCGACCCTCAACACTAGGATGCGGATCTCGTGATCCTCAATGCTCGGGGTAACCAGGTAATTGCCTACTCGATAGCACCACAACTCATCAAATGCCGCAGGTTCGGGAATAGGGTTCGGAACGGGAATCACGAACGCTTCCTTACTCGGTTTCCAATCAATTTACCCAGTTTGCCAAGCGTATGCCGGGCACGTTTTCAAACTGCTTTGTGTTGTTCGTAACAACAACCAAACCCTTTGAGCGGGCGTGGCCAGCGATCATTTCATCGTATGGCCCAATAGGTCGGCCTATTTTCCTAAGCTCTGCCCGAAGCTGCCCGGTATGCGTAGCCGCGCCATTGTCATAGGGCAGGACTTCAAGGCGAGCGGCAAACCCTTCTATGTCGCGTAAGTTTCGATCAACAGCCGCAGAAGCCTCCGCGCCGTATATCAGCTCCATCAGGGAGACGGCCGAAATACACATCTGGCCGTCATGCGCCTTAAAGGCCTCTCGAACCTCCTGTGGGCGATTCTTGATGGTATAAATGGCGATATTCGTGTCGAGCATGTACTTCAGCATCAAAGGGCCTCACGCTCTTGGTGGTCCGGCTGCTCACGATTTTCCATGAAATCGTCGGAAACGCCGGCGCCGTCGAACCAGGTATCCCATGACTCGCCAGCCGGAGTAATGATCCTGGCGCGGCCCTGGATAACAATGTCCACTTGCTTAACCGTCTCAGGGTAAGCTACGGACTTTGGGAGTCGTAATGCCTGACTTTTGTTGCTTTTGAAGATACTTGCTCGTTCCACCGCTTGCGCCTCTTAATGTATATCCAATGCGTATATCCTACTCTGATCCCGGTCAAGGGATATGTCAATGGTATAAGGGTTGGGAACGGGAATCACGAACGCTTCCTTCCTTGGAGAGCATGATTCTCCACCCATACGATCCAGCGCGGCCAGAAATGGTCACCTCCAGGCAGTGTACGTTCCAGCATCTTGTGTATGGCTGTTTTGCTGGCAAGGTGAGGAGGTAAATTATCCCGCTCATTTCGCATCCAGGCCTCCGCTGCTTCTATGGCTTCCTCCGCCTCCACAGAGCGGGCTTGTTGAAGGCCGAAAGCGTGGGATACCAACCAGTTGACCACATCTCCCTGTTTGGTCCAACTCTCCTGTTCAATCACTGCCTGGCCCTGGCTCAAGCCGATGGTGAAAATTGCGTCGGTTTCTGCATCGAATGTCGGTTCAGCCGAGGCAAGCACCAGGGGGGAGTGGGTTGCAACGATCAGTTGCACCGGCACTTTTTTTCCCGTCAGCGCCTGCATGACGCGCAGGAGGGCCGGTACGATGCGACGCTGCCATTGTGGATGAAGGTGGCATTCGATCTCGTCGATCAGAAAGATGATTTCTTTGGCGGCTCGACGCCCAGTCTGCTTGCAGGCCAGCTGGTGTTCGCGCCATGTCCACACCAGCAGATAGGCCAATGCGGCAATACGGCGCATTCCCGCCGAGGCATGAATCAGCGGCACATCCTGGCCGTATGGCATGCGCAATGAAGGGTAATCCGTCACATCAAGGCCGACACGCATGGGCTCGCCAGGTGTCAGTTTTTCGGTTCCCGAGGGCGACAAGGTGTCCAACACCTTCGTCAGGTCAGTGAAGGCGGGGTCCTGGGCCTTTTGCCAGAGCACCCAGTCATGAATCAGGCCGTTACAGTGGCGGATTCCTCCCCGCTCCATTCCCCTCCATACCTGCTCCGGCGTAAAGTTGAAGGCACTCAGACGCTCAAAGCCTTGCGCTTCCTTGGTATTCCAGTAGTTTCGTGCGGGGTCCCAGGCTGAGAAACTGCCATCCACTCCGGCGTAAATCACCACTCCCGGAATGGGGGGGCGCCCTTGTTTGACGGGCCAGATCTGTCCTGCCCGCTTGAAATAGCTTTTCTCCGAAAAATCACCGGGCGTTGATTTGCTGTAGGCATAGCCTACGCTCGGTCTTTTTGAATCCGGCCGGGGCATGGCGGACATATCTCTCGCCCAGGTGCGGGTGAGAACCCACCAGGCAATGTCCAGCAGGAAACTCTTGCCCAGTCCATTGTCCCCGGTGATGAAGTTGAGCCGCGAAGCAAACTCGACAGGGCCGAATACCTTGGCCGGCCCAACCCCCTTGAGGTGTAGTGATTTCAGCATGTTATGCCCCCGGGATTGTCAAGGGTGTTATTGCCTGAGACACCGTGTTCATGCTGTCTTATGGGTGCTTGTCTTGAGCTTCGCGCCCGAGGTTCAAGTCCACATGAAGTCATGGAGACAACCATGTTTTGGTGGAGGCTCCGCCGTTCCTGCCGGTGTGCCCTTGAGTGCTCATGGCAAGGTATTTCAGACGCGGGAGGAATGCCGGGAACGGGATTTCAGGGTATTCCGGTACCCGGCCTCTGAGGCCAGGATGTGATATCACTGATGAGACTCTGATGCCAGGGTCGGTAGGGTGGCACAAGTTCACGCGCCAATTCCTCTAACCTGTTTTGATAGGGTACCGCCGCTATCTACCCCATTTTCCCTTGGAGCGCAAATCCTTCTGCCCCGATTTGAAGGGCTATCGCAACTGGTCTTGGCATGGTATGAAGCGGGAGCATCTGCGATAGCCCGCACCGAGAGTCCCTAAATCGGCCGCAGTCTGCCCATCAGGTGTCGCAACTGAGACACATCAGTCTCAATGTACCCCAAAGTGACCCGGATGTCTGTGTGGCCAAGAAGGCTCTGGACACCTTTGATGTCGGGGTTTTCGCCGCGCATCAGCTCGGTGGCCAGGGTGTGCCGCATGCGGTGACTGGAGATGCGCACCCCGGAATGTTCCGAAAGCCGCCTGAAGAAGCCGGACAGCTGGGCCTCGGTCATCAGGCCGTGTTTGTAGCGGGGGTGGAACAGGCTGATCTGGAACACCTGGCGCCCCAAGATATCTTCCTGGGATTGATTGCCGGAGTGCGCGAGGGTGTGGCGCAGAACCTCTTCGAGGTCGGCCACCAGTTCATCGGCCATGGGAATCTGCCATTCCCTGTGAGTTTTGCTGCCGCTGGCACGAAGATGGATGACGCGCGTTGTCAGGTCGATATCCTGCCAGTTCAGATTCACCAGTTGGCGGCGCCGGATGCCGGTGTAATAGAGTGTCTTGATGGCGGCGCGCCAGAACCAGTGAGGGAACAGCAATCCGGGGTTGCTGTGGCTTTCCTCCGTGTGCTGGTCCAGGAGTTTGATGAGGTTGGTGAGTTCCTGGGGGGCGATGGTGCGTTTTTTCTTCCTGGTGGAGGGCGCCGAACGTACCCGTTTGAGAGGATTCTGGGGCAGCACTCCCAGCATCACCGCGTAGTTGAACAGGGCGCTCAGGTGTCTGCGGTAATTATTCCAGGTGGCGGGGCTGGCCCGCTCCAGAACCGTGGTGCGCCATGCCGCCAACTTTTCGGGTGTGACCTCGGTCAGGCTGATATCCAAGCCATCGAAGCACTCCCGGGTCATCATGGCGACCACGCTCCGGTAGTTGTGGACGCTGGCCGGTCTGAGCAGGTTTTCGCTGAGATATTGGTTCAGCAGTTCGTGAATGCTGGAGATTGGGACGATGTCTGTCCGTTGTGACTTCTCCACAGGGCTTCTCCTTGTTGTTCCCATAGCCTTGGACGAACGATCAAGTCTACGGGTGCTGGAAATGCCCTGGTCCTCCGAGTATAGGCCGGTTTACGGCGTTTGGCGGCCAGTCGGTTTCAGATGGGGGTTGGGTTGTGGTAGAGAAGCCTGTTCGCCGAACACCCGTCGGATATCCGGTAGCAGGATGCCCTTGATCGTCGAGCTGCGCCGCTCTCCGGTAACCATATACCGGTGGATGTTGGTGCCGTCATCCTGCCTGGCGTGGAGCTTGAGCTTCATGAAACGCTTCTGTACATGCTCCCATCCGCCCTCCACGTTTACCTGGGCGGCGTAGTCCCTGAAAATGCCGGGACTGACCAGCAGCAGGCCCTCTTCGACCACGTGCAACCGGGCTGCGGTGTTGTTGACCTCCAGCCGGCGCTGGGCCACTTCGGCCTTCAGCCAGGTCAGGAATCGTCGGCCTTCGTCTGACGGTGTGCCGTCGCTGGGGAGCGCAAGCGGCTCAGACACGGAATCAGTGGGTTCTAGCATGGTTTGTGGAGTCGCCGCCGACGGTGAAGGCGATGCAGTTGCAGGGACTGGTAAGGCGGTTTCGGGTTCAGTCTGGCAGGGTGGCATCGGCAGGTCTTCAAAGAGCGGGTCATCCAGGAGGGGGATTTTTTCCCGGGGTACCTGGTTGCCCGTCGAATCCATGTGGCGATGTGATGCCACCTTGTCGAGGAGCGTTTCTGCCGGGGCTTCATGGTGGGTGATGTCCCTGAAAGGCGCGTCCCCATGAGAGTTGTCCGAGCCACTTCCGTCATCGGCGTCGGGGGTGACGGAGCCTTCAAATGGCGTGGGTCTGGTGTCGACACTCGGCCAGACCCGCTGAGCGGGGATGCGGATCAGCGTCAATCCATGAGACCAGCCATCACCGGCCACGGTGGCCCGCCAGATGGCCCGGTCTCCGCAAGGTTCCAGGACACCATGCTCCTGGAGCGTGTCATAGATGCGGTCATTGGAGGAGGGGATGCCGGCATGCCCCTCTGCCCCCAGATGGGCGCGCAGGGCATCCACGGCGCGCTTGGACACCAGCCAGAGGTCATCACCCACCAGCCAACCGGCGGCGCCGTTGCGGTTGAGTGGTAGTTCCCCCTGATCCAACAGGTATCGCAATCCGATCAGCAGCCGCTCCCACAGAGGCTTGGTCCGGCTGGCGACGGGGCGCGCCGTATCGCCAGCCCCCAGGTTTCGGGCCACGGACAGGCCATCGGCCTGCTGGATGATCTCTCCCAGAGCACCGGCGTCGTCCATGTCACCCGAGAGGGTGGCGAGCCAGGCGGCGAACAGCACCTGGTCCGAGGCCAGCCAGGCAATGCCTCGGGCGGGGATAATCTGGTGTGCCAGAAGTGGTGCTGCCCGCTCATGGAATCGGTGTCTGCGGCCGCGGCGAAACTCGATGCTGTAATGCCGGCAGCCATCGACTGCGGTCATGGGGCCGATCCATGGCTCCCAGTGGCCCAGGCTACGGCCCTGGCCGTCGTACAACGACACCTGCTGATCGACGGCGGGTTTGCCGATATCGTGCAATAAAGCCGCAGTGGCCACGGCATAGGTCCAGGCATCCTGGCATTGGGCGATGCGTTCCGCCGTGGCACCCACGGGCAACAGTCGTCCCCGACGGATCAAGAGCGCCTGTAGCAGTACATCCAGACCGTGGTCAAGCATACCCCCTAGTCCGGCATGGTGATGGGCCTCTGAGGCCGGGAGACATTGCACATGGGCTGCATAGCGGTGGATGGCCGCCATCACCAGGGCCTGGTAATGCCTGGCCGGCAGGGCGGTCAGGGCGGAGATCTGGGTCAGCAGAGCCTGTCGGTGGGATGGCTGGAGCAGGGCAGTGCTGTCCTGGACGGGAATGAGCTGGCTCCCCGTCACTTCAGGGGTATTGGAGGTGCTGCCGCCGGGTTGTGGGCGGCCCAGGGATCGGCTGAACCAGGATCTCAGGGTGTTCATGGAGGGAATGGTAAAGCCCGGCCCAAGGGGCCACCATGGTTATTGGTCTATCCATGTCGTGCCGGTTTTCGGGGGGTGTTTATTCCTGTTCGGTGAGGCGCTGTCAGCGGTGGTGAAGGCAGCGACCGAAAGCCAAAGCCTACGTACAACTGCTGTCGCCGTGCCACGGCTTCGGGGTTGCCGCAGTCGAGGATATCCAGCAGCACCATCGCAGTGCCGATCCGTTGTGAGGCCTGGTAGGCCCCGCCCAAGGCGTCGGCTGCCGATGCCTTGCCCCTGAGAGTGCTCTGCGACACCGATCATGCCGATGAATGCCGCCGGCAGAGTGCCGTCGGCTAGGGCGACACGCCGATAACATTTGGGCAGGTCACCGCCCCGCACGCTATGCGCATTAATCGAGTAGAAGCCAAGGATCTCCTCGGGACGCTGAGGGTCCACCATGACGAAGACCCGCGCGGTGCCGGCCTTCATCAGGCGACTTGCCGTCTCCTTCAGGTAGCGATCTACCTGGGGGACACCCGACGTAAACGCCGCACGATCCTGTTTGGATTTGTCGAGCGGCTCGATGATGACCATCAGTGCTTCTCAACCGTCTCCCGGTGGTGAGCGAAGGCCGCGCGCAGCCGGTCGGTCGGTGCTGGCGGGTTTTTCAGGGCATTAAAGAAGGCTTGGTGATCAGCGGTCGTCAGCTGGGTCACTTCATGGGCCTGGATGGTCGCTAGGGCGCGTTCGTAGGCTGCGGCCAGTACAAAGGACGACATGTCCTGTCCGGACAGTGCGGCCGCGCGCTCGATCGCCTGCTTGATGCGTGGTGCGGTACGGAAGGCGAAGCGCTCGGTATTGCGCTCATGGCTGTGGTTCGCATCATCGTGGGGGAAGGTCGTCGGCATGTGGGCCTCCTGGGTGCGTGAGTGACCAAGTCATGCCTGTACATTTCTACGGCCGCAAGGTGGCAGGGCGAGCGCGATGCCGTCAGGACAGCCCATCCCAAATCGAGATCATATCTCCAGCTTTGGCTGGTATACTACCATCTGGTATACACGCATCCCATTTGGAGGCGCCTGAATTGAGCAAGCAAACGGCGGTAAGAATCCCGGATGAGACCTATGAGCGGCTGAAGGTGCTTGCGGCCAGAACGGGTCGCACGACCACCTACTACATCCGTGAGGCCATCGAGGAGCACCTGGACGATTTGGAAGATGTATATCTTGCCGAACAGACTCTGGAGCGGATTCGTCGCGGTGAGGAAACCGTGATCAGTGCCGAGGACTTCTGGCGTGACCTGGAGGATTGAATATGCCAGTTCGGTCCAGAAAGAGGTACGAAAAATGGATCCCCAGATTCGCAAGAGAATACGTTCCTACCTCGAACATCGAGTTGCGAGTCTTGAAGATCCACGCCAGTTGGGAAAGCCCCTGACGGGGCATTTGTCAGAACTATGGAGATATCGGGTCGGCAATTACCGTGTGATCTGCGAGGTGCGCGACTCCACACTGGTGGTTTTGGTTGTGCGGATCGCCCATCGCAAGGAAGTTTACGTAGGGTCATAAGAACATGGCCAGTGTAGTGGCACTATTCTTCCCCGCCTTGAACGGCGGGGATTGCCGCGTACTGGGTCAGGTCAAATGTTCAAGGATCTGTTTGCTCAGGACTGAAAGGGCGGGTGGCATTCAGGCGCCATTTCCTTGCTATGAGGGGGGGATTCCTCAAGCAGGCTCAAACTTTATATAACAGTCATGCCCCCGAAAAAACGTCGGAATGGCCGCCCTTGACGATGACGCTTGGGATAGGTTGAATTAGCGCTTTGGTGGACGCTCATATGGAGTTGATATTTGTCGGTAAACTCTTGGCTGTACATCGACGCGGATAATCAGCCTTCCTCGCTTGCACCCTCCGCCGTCCGCTTTCTTGAAAGCATTGGGCGACCGGCAGAGCGCGCCGTGATCGCAGGGAATGGTGCCGGACGGCGCGTGACGGACTGGGTAACGTCTCTGCGCGATACCTGCCCCGGGGTGGAAATCCTTCCTCGGATTGCGCCCATGCGAAAGCAATCCGCAGATGCCATCCTTCTGTTTGAGATGGCCCAGTTCTATCGGATACCGACGGATGACAGGCCACTGATCTTGATCCTGTCCCGTGATGATTTGCTGATGGCGGCCGCTGAACTGCTGGCGGCAAGGGGGCATTCCGTACTGGTTGCCCTCAGTGCCGCCATGCCGTCTCCGGTCACAACGGTTCCCGTGGTGATTCTGTTTGTTGAGACCCAGAAGACACCACCGATGACTTCTGATGCTAACGTCATCGATTCCACCGTGCTGCAAAAAGCCACCTGCGCCATTCGCCATCATCTTGGTTCCCACGGCCAAAAAACAGGTTATCTGGCGGCGGCGGTGGGGCAAGTTCTGGCCGATCTCGGCCATGACAAAGCCATGCGGACGCGGATTCTAGGTGCCATTGCGGAAGTGAGAACCGATGACGCGGGTGTACGGCGGGTATGGTTGATGGGCGGGGACAATTCGGGTTAAAGACGCAGGGCCTTTTCCCCTTTCGCAGGCACCCGGTGCCTGCGCGGCCCTTTGGGGTAGGCCCCTTCCCATTCAACAACCCTTCCATTCCAGCCCTTTGTCCCTTTGGGCCATTTTTTTGATATGCACAAAGCGCCACGAGAGGTCGGAATTACTCAGAAGTCGAGTGCACAAAGCAACGAAGCCAGAACCGCCGAAAATCCGGTGATCAGTAGCCCGCCTCTTTCTGGTGTCGGAAGGCCAGAACATATACCGCATCGTCGGTCGGTTCGTGGCGGTACAAAGCCGCATAGCCGGAATCCCCGAAGGCAATCAATAGCTCGCGCAGCTCGGGCATTTCAGGGAACGGCCGGCCAATGTCGGGGGCCGTTTCCAACAGCAGGAATTGCCGCTCGATGGCCTGGCCGGCACGCCTGGTGGCGTCCGGTGCCTTGACGGCCAGGAACCGCCGGCATCGTTCCAAGCCTTCCGCCGCGCCTTCGGTGACGATTACTTGTGGCACTCAGGCGCCGCACTTTCGTCATTGGTGCCCCAAGTGTTCAACCAAGAGCGAACTTCCTGGCCGGTCAGGTGGCGGCCGGTCTCCTTGTAGGCCGCCCAGGACGCCAAGGCTTCCTGCTTGAAGCTCTCGCGGGCTTCCTCGCGCTCGACGTACTGCCGGATCGCTTCGAGCATGATCCAGTGAGGCGAGCGGCGGCGCTGGCTGGCGAGGTGTTGGACGCGGCCTTTGAGCGCATCGTCGATCTTGATCGATGTTGCCATTGCCGTTCTCCTATCACTTAGTAATACCTAGTGATAACTTAGTCCTTCTGGTTCTGTCCGTCAAACGACCATTAGCCGGTCATACCGGACATTGGCCGTTAATTACCTTGAGAGACGGGTTTCCGGACATTAAGATAGGCGGACGGATTAACGGACAAAGACGAGTCCTATGGCGCTCATTGGTTATGCGCGGGTATCAACATCGGAGCAGGATACTGCCTTGCAGACGGATGCGCTGCTCAAGGCCGGCTGTGACCGGATTTTCGACGACACTGTTTCGGGTGCCAAGATTGAACGTCCCGGTTTGGCCGCGGCCCTGGCGTACCTGCGCGAAGGGGACGTGCTGGTCGTATGGCGGCTGGATCGGCTGGGGCGTTCCCTTCCGCATCTGATCGAGGTGATTGGCGCACTGGAAGCAAGGAGCGTCGGGTTTCGCTCGCTCACCGAAAGCATCGACACCACCACGCCTGGCGGGCGGCTCATCTTTCATGTGTTCGGCGCCTTGGGTCAATTCGAGCGTGACCTGATCCGCGACCGAACAAGGGCGGGACTGGCTGCCGCCGCCGCTCGTGGCCGCAAAGGCGGGCGCAAACCCGTTGTCAGCGACGAGAAGTTGCAGCGGGCACGGCAGTACATCGCGGCGGGATTAAACGTCCGTGAGGCGGCCGCCCGCCTCAAGATTGGGAAAACGGCTTTGTATGCCGCCTTGAAAGCTGACAAGCCGGTGATTCAAGGCAGCGATGCAAGCGACTCCTGACAGTTAGTGCAATCGTCATCTTGAAAAATGACACGAAGGGTCACTGCGCTTCTGGCGTCGCTGGTATCCACAGATCGGGTGGATAAGCCTGTGGAAAAGATCTGAGTCAGACCGGCTTTGGCGGATGAACTCTAGGTTTTGAAACAGACTGGACGTTTTTTGATCAGGCTCTTGGAGGGCGAGGTGATGATCAGACGCTGGTACAACCCGGGCAATGCGCGGTACTACCTGGTTCACCTGCAGCAGGACCTGCTGGGTGACTGGGTGCTTTCCACGTGCTGGGGCGGCAGCACGTCAAAGCAGGGTGCGGTCAAATCGATCCCTGTGTCCAGTCAGGAGGCAGGGCTGGCGGAAATTGAGCGGATTGCCAGGCGTCGGCGGCAGCATGGGTACCTTGAGTCACCCTGACCAAATGAACCTCAACTGGCATGGCGGTGGGCTTGTCCGGGAAAACGCCCACGAAACGAACCGAGGTCAGCGAACGGCATAGCCCAGACGGTTATGGTTGCCCCGGAGCGTTTGTATGACCTCACGGTCTTCATCGCTCAGGTGGAAAAAGCGCTCCAGCTCTTCACGTCTGGGTGCCTCAACATCAAGACCAAAGCCATCGCGCTGCTCCTGCGTCAGGAACCCGACCGGCATCGATCACAGCACCTCGGCGCAGAATTGGGCAGGCGTGACAATCCGCGTACGCCCGATGTGGCTCCGTTGCAACAGGCCGGCGCAGCGATCCCCGGTCACCAGATAGTCTGCCTCGCCTTCGACGGCCATGGCCAGCAAAAAGGCATCGTCGGGATCGTCGGCTTCGTCATCGATGCTCAGCCGATCCAGAACTATGGTCCTTTGCAGGTTGTTGATCATGGTGCCAACTTTGGCGGGCTGAAGAATGGCTTGGAGTTTGGGGTAGCGGCTGGCCCGGCGGATTTCATCGAGTTGCATGCGCGAGGTGATCACCTCGAAGCGTGCTGCCCGCCAGGCACGATAGATCGCATCGGGCGCGCCGTGGGGCGAAATCAGGGCACTGAACAGGATGTTGCTATCCAACACGACCCGCATCAGCGCTTACGCGCCCAAGCTAGCGCCTCGTCAATCGCGTCCGCCACCTCTGTCTCACTCAGTTGGGCGTTGACGGTCTTGGCCTGTTCGGCACTCAGTTCCAGGATGTGGGCGCGCACCGCTTCCTCAATAAAGCGTGACAGGTCGCCTTTCCGGCCACCGCCCTGGCTGGCCAGAAAAATGCGCAGCGACTGGTCGGTGTCGGCCGAAACGGCGACGTTCCAGCGAACGGTTTCCATGATGATCTCCGGAAATGGGTGTTTATGTGTTTATACGCCGACCTTTTCGGTGTGGCAATGGTTCGATAAAACGAGGGTTTTACCGAAATCTAACAAGAAAGCCGCGACCTTCACCGCCCATCGCTCCCCAAACCCCAGGATCAGGATACGTGTTTTCCTTGAAGGGCTTCGAGGGGCATGGGTAAGCTGACGATACGGACATGACCAGAGAGTACAGGAGACATCTGGATGCTGGGTCTCAAGGAGTTCAGGAAGAAGGTCAGGGTGTTTGCGGACACTGTGTGTGGGCCCCACATGCGCTCCCATCGTGTTGAATGGGATCTGGAGGCGGGTCGGCTGCGGGCGGTGGTTCGATGTGAGGACTGCCAGGGCATCCGGTGGGACATACCTCTGGAAGCTGCGCCAAACCCTTCCGATGGTTTACGGATCGCCTTATCGAAAGACCACTGCTTGGTGGAGGCCTCGGAAGTGGGGTTTTATCGGTTTGTCTGGTACAACAGCCGGGATTCTGAGGCGGAGTACAGGCGGGCAGGTGCCTGTCTGCGCACTGGAAGTGAAGGATGAATCCTGCGTCACATAACCGACTCGGACTGCGACATGACTTCGTTGCTGGACCCCAAAAATGACTATGTCTTCAAGCGCCTCTTTGCCGAGGCGCCAGATCTGCTGCTGGCGTTGATCAATGATCTGCGTCCGGATCTGCCCGACATCACCGCCGTCGAGGTGCTCAATCCCAATATCGAGCCTGCCGAACTGGCCGGCAAGTACATCATTCTGGACGTGTTGGCTCGGGATGCCGCGGGCAATCTGTATAACATCGAGATCCAGGTACGTCGCTATGGGGCCTGGAATCAGCGCGGTTTGTATTACCTGGCCCGGAGCCTGAGTTTGCAACTGGAGGCCGGGCAGGATTACCGCAACCTGAAGGCGGCGGTAGGGATTCATCTGCTGGATTTTGATCTGTTCACCGATACGCCGGCACACAGGAACCAGGCGGTGTGGCGGTTTGAGATGCGGGATGAGCGTCAGCCGGAAGTCAGTCTCGGGAACATCCTGCAGATGAATCTGATCGAACTGAGAAAGGCCGATCAGTTGCAGTTGTCGCCGGGTCCGATGGCGGCCTGGGTAACGTTTTTCGAGCATTGGCAGGAGGACTTGAAGATGGCCGATATTTCCCATGCCCCTGTGCAGCAGGCAATGAGCCGCATCCGTCAGTTGAGTGCGGACGAAGAGGCTCGCCGGTTGGCCTTTGTGCGGGAACGTGCCTTGCGGGATGAGGTGTCGTTTCTGAATGAGGCCAGGGACGAAGGGCGGCAGGAAGGGCGGCAGGAGGGGCGGCAGGAGGGGCGGCAGGAAGGGGAGGTACTGCTGTTGAGCCGCCTGATCCGGCAGAAATTCGGTGAAATGCCCGACTGGGCAACCACCAGGTTGCGGTCTGCCACCCCGGAGCAACTGGAGATCTGGACCGATCGTCTCCTGGAGGCCGAGAGCCTGGAGGGGCTGCTACAGGACTGATCCCGGTGCCGGTGGCCCTGGCCGACAAACGCACCCAGCAGTCCGTCATCATGAGCCTCATCATCATCGGCGAGGCAGCCACGAAGGTGATGGACGGCTATGCCGAGTTCACGCAAGCGCATGCCGAAGTGCCGTGGCGCAGCATGCGAAATCGCATGGCCCACGGCTACTTCGACATCAACCTCCAGCCCTACCTCAGTACATGATTGCAAGGCCTGCCGAAAAGGTATAATTTATATACCATGAGCCGATTTGAATACGACCCTTCTAAAAGCCAGGCGAACCTAGAGAAGCACGGCATTAACTTTGATGATGCTCAGGAGCTTTGGCAGGACCCAAACGTGGTGGAAATTGACGCCAAACCAATGGACGAACCTAGAACGCTGGTCATTGGGGCAATAAACGCCAAGGTTTGGTCCGCAGTGATCACTTACCGAAAGGGTGCTATTCGTATCATTTCGGTCAGGAGGGCACGAAAATCAGAGGTAGCACTGTATGAAAGCTGAAGAGTTCGATAAAACTTTCGATGACGATAAAGAAGATCTTTTAGAATGTCTTGATCTAAGCACCGCAAAGCGCCCGAATCAGGTGCAGAAACGGGTCAATGTAGACTTTCCTACTTGGATGATTGAGTCGCTTGACCGGGAAGCGAGTCGTTTGGGTGTCACTAGGCAGTCAATTATAAAAGTGTGGTTGGCTGAGCGCCTGGAGGAAACGGCTGCCAACAAAGCATTTCAGCGAACGAGCCGCTGAATGCGGCCGTTTGCACTACAGGAGATAGCAGCTGGTTGGGACGTAGACAAGGATGAAGGCTATACGAGCAATCCAGACAAAGCAGCAAAAGCATTTTTAGGGTAACCGGAATATCTGGTTGATCTCTACCTTGGCGTTCATTCACAAATTTCACTTTCTCAACGGAAAAGCTGGTTGTTTTGTTGCCTCCTAACCATATATCACATAATATCCACCTGTG
>NZ_NRSM01000017.1 GCF_016584105.1 Ectothiorhodospira shaposhnikovii
CGGTGAGACCCGTAACTGGACGCCGGTGGGTCCGGTGTGGCTCAACCCTGAAATTCAAAATGATCCTCGTGCTTCATTAGAGGCTGCATGACCCGGGTTCCAACCACCTTGACAGCCGCCGAAACACCCTTGCCAAGGACCCCCCAGCATGGCTCCACAGTGGCCGAAGGAACCTGCACAGGTAATCCACACCTGCCAAAGGGCCGCTCATTGCCTGCCTGGCACGCCGCCAAAAATACAATCCCCATTATAAAGACGTGCGGTACATGGCTTCGTCCAACAGACGTTTATCCGCCATGCTGCTCACAGCGGATAAACGCTTATGTGTTAGTTTTATAGGGAAGATATGAGTAACGATTTGACCATAAAAGGTATTCTTTTAGAAAAACTTAATCGATTTTTAAATCCTAATTTCGATACTAAGTTTATATGGTTGTTGTTGACGTCAGGAATAGCCCTTGTAGGTTACCAGAGGGTCATACAGTTAGGCTCAAGTTTAGAGATCATCAAAGAAGATGTGTATATAAAGCTTTCGCTCAATTCGGGCGTCGATAGCATATTTGTAGTTATTGGTTCTTTTATGATCTTGTCTTCAGTTGCTTTTTTTACATTAAAGCAGTTGAGTAATAAGACAAGCCCTTCCAAAATATAAAAAACGCTATCTAAAGCAGCTCCTGATATTCGACCATTGATGGATGATAATCGAAGAATATTTACGGCGTTTGGACCTAATACAAGTGCTGGTAGCACAGATGAACTTCGTCACGATTACGAGGTTTGGGAACAATTAAAGCTTGATCAAATTGTTCCAAATAATGACAGTATATTGAGTATATTAAATAGAGTTAAAAAGCTCGATAAACGTGAAGAGTTAGTTGTTTCTGCAATGAAGTCTCATGTTCAAGCATTTAAGAAGCACTGCGAAGATCCAAACTTCGATTATTCACAAAATCAATTTCCCATCGCTTTTTCAGATTTGATATTGAGCTATTGTTCTCCAGGGAAAAATAACTTAGAAAAGTATAAAGCTTGGATTGTTGAAAAATCCAAGATAAAAAAAGCAAACATAGAGGCTGCTTATATATTTGGTAGCGCCTTATATGGTGCGGAAACTACCGATGTAGATTTACTGATAAAAACAAAAGCAACAAAAATAGAAGATATCAAAGTTGATGCTGACTTCTATGAAGAATTAAAGGAAATGTTTTATCTAGAGCTGGGGCTGAAATTGCATCTAAAAGTGTATTCTGAATTGGAAAAACGCTCGTATGATGCCTTTAAGGCCAAATTAGCTAAGACAGAAAGGATTATTTGAGGTGGGAAGAAATTTATACTACACAATACCCAAGTATCTGGAAAATGCTCTAGATAGGCACACTAAAGTTCGATCTTGGCAACGGATCGATCATCCTAAAAATGATGATGATTTCATTTATCTAATCAAGAGAAATGATGGACTTTCTGATATCACTCTTCATGCATCGGATGAATATTCGTACTCCCTGACAGACTACTTTCAGAAGCCAGCCCAAATTAGTGACGGGGCATTTATTTTGATAGCTAGGCCAGAGGCTGGATATGATGATGTTATCGTTGAAATTGCTCAAAGTGATCAAATAAGCATTGGGAAGTTCAGTGCATTAATGGGAGCTCTTTATATAGAGGAACATTGGAATTATGTGCCGAAAGAGAGAAGAGAAGAAAACTAACCAACCGATCAAGCCGACGCTTGAAAGCGCTTCGATCCTTGCAGGCTGCCTCAGGGGCGCGGCTTATCGGCGGCGTTGTGCTGGGCAATGAACTGCAGAAAGGCATTGAGGACTATTCGATGAGATGGGCATTTGAGGTCGAGCGAACTGGATTGGAACGTCGCAACCTGATCGATCTGGTCGAAAGTCTAGGCTACAAAGCTGTGGAAGTGCCCGGACATCAGATCGTCTTCCGTTCAGACTCGATGGAAGCCTACTCGACCCCAGGGGAAGTCTGGGAGCAAGCCAAGTGCCTTCGCGAGTTGATGGTGAGCGTCACAGAGATTGACAAGGAATTCGCCATCGGAGCGGTTCTAGATATGTCGTCGGAACCGCCCAAAAGGAACATCTTCCTCGAAGTTGAGCCGATTATCATGAAGGTGACGATGGGGAGTCCGACCTTGACTGTTCTTCCCCCATTGGGATTATCTGAGGATCAGCTTGCCGAATGGACGAAGCACAAAGCTGAACAGGAATACCAGTCCACACTAGAGGCACAGAAGGCTAAGCTGGTCCCAGCGTTTCGAGAGCCTCGAGCTGCAAAGCTGCTTCAGCTGCTTAAGCAGAAATCCCATACAGGCGAGTCCTTGTATAAGATCTATGAACTGGCGGAAGGGCATCCGTCCCAAAGGAAGACCTTTCAGAATCAGTTTGGGATATCCGACGTTGACTTCAAGCGTTTCGCGGACGCAGTCCATAACCCCGTGGTGTCGGGCTCACTTGCACGACATGCGTACGAAGACACGCCTAAGACACCAAACCCCATGTCGATGAGAGAGGCGCAGTCATTCGCGGTCGGGTTGGCGATGCGTTGGCTGGCGTCCGTGAGGGGTTGATCTGCACGGCGGCGATCCGTTGCACGGCAAACTCACGTTATCGCACAACAAAGTGCTGCACGGCGGACTGGCTCCAGCTTCGCTTCCGCCAGCCGGTGAGCACAACGTTATGTGTCCCCGAGCCTATTAGGGAGCTATTGTGTCTATAGATAAGCCTGACTTTGACTCCGTTACTGAGGAAGACCTTCAGGAACTTGTCGACTCGCAAGTGCCCGAAGGTGTTCGTGTGGAGTATAAGCTAAAAAATTACGGAAACTCTGATTCGGATAAAAGAGAGCTGCTAAAAGATGTAAGTGCTTTTGCCAACTCCCATGGTGGGCATCTAATAATTGGTGTGCGGGAGAGCGAAGGGGCGGCAGCTGAGGTAACGGGCGTTGATATTGATGCTGACGCAGAACTCTTGAGGATGGAGCAGATGGTCAGGAATGCGATAGAGCCATCCATATCAGGAATAAGAATGAGAGCTGTGCCTTTATCTAATGGCAACAAGGTTCTTGTGCTCAGAATCCCAAGAAGCTGGAACCCACCACATCGAGTTACTGCACAAGGGAAGAATAAATTTTTTCTCCGTCACTCTGCTGGAGTTCATGAGCCAAGTATTGAGGAGCTGAGAGCATTGTTTAACCAATCCGCGGTGGCTTTGGAGAAAGCGAGGCAATTCCGAGACGATAGAATCGAAGCCGCAATTCGAGGAGAAGGACAGAGGCCGCTTGAAGATGGAGGTCGCCTTTTCGTTCATATCGTTTCCACAGCCGCTTTTTCTGGGATGGTCAGCCTTGACGTAGAGGCCATCCACCAGAAACACCAGAATTTTTCGCTACTGGGCGCATCAGGAATGTCACCTCGCTTCAACTTTCATGGATTTATCAATGAGAGAGGCGGAGACAAAAACCATGGATACACTCAGATCTTTAGGGTCGGCGCTCTTGAAGCGACTATGGCTGGTATTGCGCGAGAGCATGAGGGGAGGAAAGTTATAACCGGCCTGGGCGTTGAAGGATATATCTTTAAGAATTTAACCTCCTATATCAACGGTTTGAAGGAACTTGGTGTTCCTACCCCACTAGTTGTCATGTTTACGTTGGAAGGTGTTTCCGGCGCAAAGTACGCCGTCCTTTCCCGGAGATTTTTCGACGAGGATGTGCCGCTCACCGACGACATGTTGCGGTTGCCGGAGTGCATAGTTGAGGAGTATGGGTCAGACCTCGATTACCATAAAGCTGTACGACCAGCATTCGACACTTTGTGGAATGCAATTGGCTTCGCGAAATCCCAATTTTTTGACGAAGAAGGGAGATGGGTGGGAGAAGACAGGTAATACCTTCTGCACATAACGAATAAGGTTAGATCGTGAGAGCGAAGCGAACCACGATCTAACCTTATTCGTTGGGGCAGGAATACGGAATTTTATTAGCATACCGTTTGATGCCATCAAGAGAAAAATTAAGCAGAAAAATTCGGAAAATCATGCTATTCAATGACACAAAAACTTCGCTGGATCAACTCCGTTATCCAGCGAAGTTTTTGTGTCATTGATGAGCCCTCATTTTTCTGCCGTTGCGGATCTTGATGGCGCTACCTCGGCTCCAGGCTGCGCGGGCTTTGAGCCACTTATGATAGCCCCAACAACTCGCAAGAGCAGATCTTGGCTGCGCTGCGCTCCGCCAAGACTGCTCAGCTTTATTCGTTACAACTTCACTTCTTCCGCTTGATATCGCGGTAAAAGTTTTCGTGTAACCCCAGGGCCATCAGCTCAAGAACAAGGGCGCCATCATCAAAGCTGTAGCCTAGCAACGTCAGTTGCTTCTTCATTTTAAACTTGTGGACCCGCAGAAAGGCCAGATCCCCTTTCTTCCGTTCACCAATGTTGGGATTGGCCATCAGATCCTTAACGGCCAAATCAAGGTCCTTTTTCTGGTCTGGATTGAGCTTCTTTACCGCTTTCCGGAATGTAGGGGTCTGTAATACAGTAGTGGCCTTAGCCAAAATCGTAGGCCTCCAGCTTTCCGGCGTCCCGTTCTGCCTGCGCGATGATGGCTTGCCTGACAAACTCGTAGGGTAAATCCGGGTTGTCTTCCATCATCTCGCCGATTTTTGCCCAGTGCTCTATTTGCTTTGGAGGGGTTCTATTGAGCGCTTTGGCTATAATAGTTGCTTTTTCAATAAGGTTTTGGTCTAAGCGAATGCTGTTGGTAGCCATATTTGCCTCCTGTGGTGGGTATTCTGAATTGTAGCAATATGCCACATTTGAAGCGAGTTGCAACAATGCGCTGTTGTCGGGCTGCTTTTCCGCTGGCGCTACAAAGCAGCCGCAAAGCGCGACGTTAGCCCGAAGGTCGGAAAGGGCTAATCGGGTAAGGGCGGGTGTTTAGCCCGCCCTCCCCACACCACCTGGCATGCGGGTCCGTGCCAGGCGGTTCATAAGAAGGGAACACACGACGATTTCAGGCATAACCATGGAGGATGCGGACATATTTAGTCAGCGTCTGGAGCCGGTTTGTCCACAGTGTGGACATCACAGGTACTCCTACAACCGTCGATATTCACGTAAATGGGGCGTTTCTCTGCACCCCCACCAACAGAGGATGTTCCCCGACGTGAGGTTCAGCACAGCTTTAATGATCTTGGGTCTCGTCTGCGCAATCCCCGTGGCGCAGGCGAGTTCGGCCGTGCCCTGGGTGGCTCAGGGGTCGGTACAGAATGTGCTGGATCTGGGAGATGGTCGTCTCGCCCATGTGGGCAATTTCCAGCGGCGCGGCCTGCTAACGGGACCGTTGGTGCAGATCGAGGCAGGTGAGATCACCGCCGCTTTCCCTGAGCTGGTGGGTACGATTCACCACATTCAGCCGGATCCCCGGGGTGGCTTCTATGTGGGGGGCGAATTTGTCGTCGATGCGGAAAGCACTTGGCAAAATCTGGTGCGCGTCGACGCCGGCGGGCGTCTTGATCCGCACTGGAATCCCAACCCGAATGGTGCGGTATACGCAATTGAGGTCAACGAGGCCGGTGTGTTTGTCGGTGGCAGCTTCCAGACCATTGCCGGTGAATCACGCGGCGCGGTGGCCCGGTTTTCACCGGACGGGACCCTGGATGACTAGTCCATCGAACTACGTGGCGTGACCCACCTCCTGACGATGGACGACAGCGTCCTCATCGGCGGGCACTTTCAGTCCGTGGGCCTGACCCGGGGTTCGGGGGGGCTGATCGGCGTCAGTCTGGACCAACCCGCACGGATCACCTGGCGTTCCGGCCTGACCTATTTGCCCGCGCTGGGCAGCGTTGTGCTTACCGAGGATCGTGTGATTCTCTGTGGTGGCTTTGATTCGCTGCTGGGATCCGGGCAGCAGAGTCATACCCGCCAGGGCCTGGCCGCTCTGGACCGCGAATCGCGCGAGGTTCTCGACTTGCGGGTCGGTCTCGGCGATCAGGAATCCATTCACCATGATGCGCGAGAAGCCCCCGGCTTTAGCCGTGGGGAGGGATAGCGCTCGCCGAAGGCGGCTTTTGTTATAGTATTTTTCATTGCGAAGTAGGCCCTGGAGACCTTGAGTTGACTGATGCCGCCAAAACCATCATCAAGACCCTGAGCATGCGGGTGAAAGACCGGCATGCCAAGGTGCTTGATCGCATGGCGTTCGAGGTCAATCAGGTTTGGAATCTGGCCAATGAAATGGCCTATGAAGCTTGGTATGTTCCCGTGCCCGAAGCAGGCTGGATTCAGGGGGTATGGTTGCATCCCTTTGACATCCAGAAAGCATTGGCCGGCATCAACAAGGCCCGTGGATGGCTGATTGGTTCGGCCACGATCCAGGAAGTGATCGCGGTCCGCGGCAAGTCTCGAAAACAGTTCAAAAAAAGCAAACTACGCTGGCGGGTATCCGGAGGCCCTCGTCGCAGTCTGGGCTGGATTCCGTTCAAGTCCCGTGCCGCGCGGTTTGAAGGCGGCAAGGTGCGTTTTGCCGGGGAAAGTTTTGGGGTATGGGACAGCTACGGGCTTGAAAACTTTAAATTCCGTGCGGGGAGTTTTTCCCAGGATGCCCGAGGCCGTTGGTACTTTCATGTGCAGGTGGAGGTTGCTGCTCAGGAAAAATCGGAAGGCTCCAGTGCGGTAGGCATTGATCTTGGACTCAAGGACGTGGCCACCTGCTCGGATGGCGAGCGTTTATCGGCCTCGCAGCCCTATCGAACTTTGGAAGAAAAGCTGGGCATTGCACAACGGGCCGGAAAGAAAAAACGGATCAAGGCCATCCACGCAAAAATCAAACACCGGCGCAAGGACGCCATCCATAAATTCAGCACCATGCTGGTGGAACGTCATGGTGCCATCTTCGTCGGTAACGTGAGCAGTTTCAGTCTGGCTAAAACCCGCATGGCAAAGTCCGTGCTGGATGCCGGATGGGGAATGCTCAAGGTCCGGCTACCTGAAGAGACTGAGCAGCGCCAGTCCCTGTCCCTGTTGCGAAAGGAAGGGGAAAGCATCCATCTGGAATTGACCGACGACCAGCTTCACTGGCAGGGAGCCTTGCTTCTGGAGAACGTCAATCTCGCCCAGATGCTGGGGGTGCCTGGGCGCGAGACTATGTGCTGGCTCTACGGCAGCGGTCGCGCGCAGCCGGACGTGCCGGAAAAAGCCAATATTGACCCCGCCTGGCGGAATTTGGACCATGCCACCTCCTGGCAACACTTCGTCCAGCGCACCCACAACGGCCTGATGAGCAAGGAAGTCTGGTCCCTCTCGGCGGAACAGGGCCTGTTCCGACTGAAACTCAATGACACGGAAGTGGCCCGTTACGACAGCGAAACCGGGCAGTGCTACAGCCTGTACCTGAAAGAGCGCAGCGCGGGGGTGGAACCGTTGCCCGGAATGCAGGATTAACCTTGCCGCACCCGGTTCAGAGGGAACCGACCGGGAACCTGGAGTCTATTCGTGAGGGAATGGACTCCCCCGTGGACGGCTTACACTACGCTTCGCTCCGTTGTAGCCGCTGGTTATTGATGAGTTACGTTCCCGGCAGCGCTGAGACCAGGCCGAGATAATCAACAAAAGGAATGAAATCGCGGTCAGTGAAAAGCAAGGGCAACTTCTGCTCAATGCAGTAGGTCGCAATAATCACGTCCGTAGTTTTTCGGATAGTTATTCCTTTTTTGCGCAGTGCCCGGTAATTCTCTGCGCACTTCTCGGGCATGTCTTTTCCAAACATTTCAAGCTGGTCCAGCGTCATTAGGCTTTGTTTGGTCGTGCGGTATTCCCGGTCGTCCCGGATTCCCTGAAGAATTTCCAGAAATATCAAATCCCCCATGGCAACGACGCCCTCAACAATAGCAGCGTCAAGAGCATCGGTGTGCCGGCTCTGAGTGCCGTTAAGGTAGTCGATCCAGACACTGGTATCGACCAATATCATTTGCCGCCTCGCATTTCGTCAAGGTCGCCTTCCCACTTGATTCGACCTCGGAGCTTGCGAATTTCCTGCTGCTGGCTACGTCGCACCAGAAGCTTAAGCCCTTGTTCTAAAACTTCTCTTTTAGTGCTCAGGCCAGAGGCTTTAAGGGCATCCATCATTAGCTTGTCATCTATAACAATGTTGGTTCTCATAAATCACCTATGTGTATTAATATCTGCTATATACACACCCTATCATAGGCAAAGAAACATAACAATCGGATCCACAGCGAGTTCGAACGCCGCTATCCTGCGCAGCATCAATCCTTCCTGCACTGGATCGGTTTTTCGGGTGATGAAATCCGGGCGCGAGAGTGACAGCGATAGCACGCCGCGCAAAGCGCGGCGTACGGGCCAGTTGGAAGTCCTGGCATGGCATTGGCCGAGGATCAGGAAGATGGGGCGGTATTCGAGGAACGGGTTTACCGGCCGATAAACCCGTGCAATTTCACGCCCGGTTCACCACCGGATTGAGCCGCTGCAGCATGCCCTTGAATACCTTGGGGCCGGCGGCCACCACGTTGCCGGTGGCCAGATAGTCGGGGCCGCCCTTGAGGTCGCTCACCAGGCCGCCGGCTTCCTGTACCATCAGTACGCCGGCCGCCATGTCCCATTCACGCAGGCCGATTTCCCAGAAACCATCCAGTCGGCCGGCGGCCACATAGGCCAGATCCAGTGAAGCCGCCCCGGCGCGACGCACGCCGGCGGTGCCAGGCAGCAGGACGCTCAGGGTGCGCAGGTAGTAGTCCAGGTTCTGGTCTTCCCGGAAGGGGATGCCGGTGCCCAGCAGGACGCCGGTCATGTCCCGGGGCTGGGTCACGCGAATGCGCCGGTTGTTGAGGGTGGCGCCGGCGCCGCGGCTGGCGGCGAACAGTTCTTCCTTGACCGGGTCGTAAACCACCCCGTGTTCCAGGCGTCCCTTCTGCTTGAGGGCGATGGAGACCGCGTACTGGGGGATGCCGTGGAGGTAGTTGGTGGTGCCGTCCAGGGGGTCGATCACCCACTGGAACTCCTCGTGGCTGCCCTGGGTGCCGCTTTCTTCCGCCAGAATGGCGTGACCGGGGTAGGCCCGGTGGATCACGCGTATAATCTCCCGTTCCGCCATGCGATCCACTTCGGTCACGAAGTCGTTGGGCTGCTTGTCCTGAATGGTGACGGTATCGAGCCGGTCCGCATGGCGTACGATGACCTGTCCCGCGGCGCGGGCCGCCTTGACGGCGATATTGAGCAAGGGATGCATGGAAGACTTCCGGGATGAGCTGGGAAACAGGACCGCGACCGTGCAGGCCGCGGGGAGATCAAAGAAGATACATAGCCATAGATGATAACTGAACCCATGAAATTACTGAATCCGGTCCGGATCGTGCTCGTCAATACCTCCCACCCGGGCAATGTGGGCGGGGTGGCCCGGGCGATGAAGAACATGGGCCTGTCGGATCTCCGTCTGGTGGCCCCCCAGGACTATCCCAGCGCCGAGGCCACGGCCCGGGCTTCCGGAGCCGATGACCTGCTGGCCCAGGCCCAGGTGCTGGATGATCTGGACGAGGCCCTGGCGGGCAGTCGACTGGTGCTGGGCACCAGTGCCCGCCAGCGCACCTTGCGCTGGCCCGAGCTAGATCCCAGGCAGGCGGCGGCCAGGCTGCTGGATGCCGCCAGGACCGGGCCGGTGGCCGTGCTGTTCGGGCGCGAGCGGACCGGCCTGACCAATGAGGAACTGGATCGCTGTCAGGCCCTGATCCATATCCCTTCCAATCCCGAATACAGCTCTCTAAATCTGGCGGCCGCCGTGCAGGTGCTCAGCTATGAGTTGCGCATGGCCGCCTTGGAGCATGCGCCCGCGGCGGTCCCGACGCCCACCGGCGGGGAGCTGCCCGCCAGTCACGAGGAACTGGAGCGGCTGTATGCCCATCTGGAGGAGACGCTGCTGTTGCTGGAGTTTCTGGATCCGGACAATCCCAGGCACCTGATGCGGCGCCTGCGGCGCCTGTTTGCCAAGGCCGATCCCACCATCAACGAGGTGAACATCCTGCGGGGCATCCTGACCCAGGCGGCAAAAGGCCCACCGGAATACTCTGGCAAGCCCTGAAGATCGGGGTACAATGACCCCAAAAAGACCCATGCCGGCCTCCAGCCCACGGGCCGGCCATCAGGACCATCCATGTTCCAACGCCTGCGCGACGATATTCGCTGTGTCTTCGACCGGGACCCGGCTGCCCGGCATACCTTCGAAGTACTCACCACCTATCCGGGGCTGCATGCCCTGCTGCTGCACCGCCTGAGCCATGGGCTCTGGCGCCTGCGCCTGTGCTGGCTGGCCCGCTATCTGGCCTTCCTCGGGCGCTGGCTGACCGGGATCGAGATTCATCCGGGGGCCACCATCGGCCACCGTTTCTTTATCGACCACGGCATGGGGGTGGTGATCGGCGAGACCGCCGAGATCGGTGACGACTGCACCCTCTACCACGGTGTAACCCTGGGTGGAACCTCATGGGGGAAGGGCAAGCGCCACCCCACCCTGGAGAACAACGTGGTGGTGGGGGCGGGGGCCAAGATCCTGGGTCCCATCCGTATTGGTGAAGGGGCCCGGGTCGGCTCCAACGCCGTGGTGCTGCGGGACGTACCCCCCGGTGCCACGGTGGTTGGTATTCCCGGGCGCATCATCACGCCCAGAAGTGATGAGGACAGACGTCGGGAGGACATGGCGCTGAAAATGGGCTTTGATGCCTACGGCACCACCCAGGACATGCCGGACCCGGTGGCCACCGCCATCACCCGCATCCTCGATCATCTGCACACCCTGGATCAGCGTATGGATGAAAACTGCCATGCCCTGAAGGCACTGGGGGCGCACGTGGATGATTCGCAGATCCAGGAAATCCAGGCGGATGAACTGGGGGATCTGGCCGGCCCGTCCACTCCGGCCCAGGAGGCCGACGAGTCACGGCGGGGCGTTAATACTTGACCAAAAAGATAAGGTATTGTTAGCATACCCGGACGGATCATACGGGAGAGAGGCAATGAGACTGACTACGAAGGGGCGCTATGCCGTGACGGCAATGCTGGATCTGGCGATCCACAATGACCAGGGGCCGATTTCCCTGGCGGATATCTCAGGGCGACAGGGTATCTCACTATCCTATCTGGAACAACTTTTTGCGCGCCTGAGAAAGCGCGGCCTCGTGGTCAGTACCCGCGGTCCCGGTGGGGGTTACACCCTGAGCAGGCCGGCGGATGAGCTGGCCATTGCCGATGTCATCTCGGCAGTGGACGAGAAAGTGGATACCACCCGTTGCGGCGGCACCGTGGACTGCCAGGACAGCCATCGCTGTCTCACCCATGATCTGTGGTCCGATCTCAGTGCCCAGATCCATAATTTTCTCGCCAACATCACCCTGGCCGACGTCATGCGGCGTAACGGCGTTCAGGAAGTGGCCGCCCGCCAGGACGGCATCATGTCCCGCCAGTCCCCCGCCCTCCGCAGTGGCGCCGGTGCCGGGCTTGCGCCCCAGTCGGTGGAATGAACAGGTCCAGGAGTGAAACCGTGAGCGAAAACAATCGACCCATCTACCTGGACTATGCCGCCACCACGCCGGTGGATGAGCGGGTGGCGGAAAAGATGGCCCGCCATCTCACCATCGACGGTCTGTTCGGCAATCCCGCGTCCCGTTCCCATCCCTTCGGCTGGGAAGCGGAAAAGGCCGTGGAGGAAGCCCGTGAACAGGTGGCCGCCCTGGTGGGTGCCGACCCCCGGGAGATCGTCTGGACCAGCGGCGCCACCGAGGCGGACAACCTGGCCATCAAGGGCGCGGCTCATTTCTATCAGAAGAAGGGACGCCATATCGTCACCATGAAGACGGAGCACAAGGCCGTCCTGGATACCTGTCGCCAGCTGGAGCGGGAAGGCTTTGAGGTGACCTACCTGGACCCGGAGCCCAACGGCCTGCTCGACCTGGGCCGGCTTGAGGCCGCCCTGCGGGATGACACCGTGCTGGTGTCCGTGATGCACGTGAACAACGAGATCGGCGTGATCCAGGACATCGAGGCCATCGGCGATCTCACCCGTGCCCGCGGCATCCTCTATCACGTGGATGCGGCCCAGTCCACCGGCAAGGTGGACATTGATCTGGCAACACTCCCCGTTGATCTCATGAGTTTTTCCGCCCACAAGAGCTACGGCCCCAAGGGCGTGGGTGCCCTCTATGTGCGCCGCAAGCCCCGGGTGCGGATTGAAGCCCAGATGCACGGCGGTGGCCATGAGCGGGGCATGCGCTCCGGCACCCTCGCTCCCCATCAGATCGTCGGCATGGGCGAGGCTTTTCGCATCGCCCGCGAGGAGATGGCCCAGGAAAACCAGCGTCTGCGCATGCTGCGAGACCGTCTCTGGGCGGGCCTGTCGGATATGGAAGAGGTCTATCTCAACGGCGATGCCGAGCGCCGGGTGGCGGGCAGCCTCAATGTCTCCTTCAATTTCGTCGAGGGCGAGAGCCTGATCATGGCGCTCAAGGATATCGCCGTGTCTTCCGGCTCCGCCTGCACCAGTGCCAGCCTGGAGCCTTCCTATGTGTTGCGCGCCCTGGGGCGGGATGATGAGCTGGCCCACAGTTCCATCCGGTTTTCCGTTGGCCGCTATACCACCACGGAAGACATCGATCGCACCATTGTTCTGGTACGCGGGGCGGTACAGAAGCTGCGCGAACTCTCCCCGCTCTGGGAGATGTATCAGGAAGGCGTGGATCTGAAATCGGTAGCCTGGGTCGCCCATTGATCCATGCAGGTCCTGCTCCGCGGCGGGGACGTGAAGCTTTTTTATTCTGAAGTTGGAGAGGTAACCGTAAATGGCCTACAGCGACAAAGTCATCGATCACTATGAAAATCCCCGCAACGTGGGTTCCCTGGACAAGGCGGATCCCCATGTGGGGACCGGCATGGTGGGGGCACCGGCCTGCGGGGATGTGATGAAGCTGCAGATCCGCGTCAACGACGCCGGCGTCATCGAGGAGGCCATGTTCAAGACCTATGGCTGCGGTTCCGCCATTGCCAGTTCCAGCCTGCTGACCGAGTGGGTCAAGGGCAAGACCCTGGAAGAGGCCGCGGCCATCAAGAACACCGAGATTGCCGAGGAACTGGCCCTGCCGCCGGTGAAGATCCATTGTTCGGTGCTGGCCGAGGATGCCATCAAGGCCGCCATTGCCGACTATCGCAAGAAATCCGGCGCGATCGACGCTGAAACCGCCTAGAGAAGGAGAGCAAGAGTCATGGCCGTCACATTGAGCGACACCGCCGCCGACCGGGTGCGCAACTTTCTGGAAAAACGGGGCAAGGGCATCGGTCTGCGCCTGGGCGTGAAGACCACCGGCTGCTCCGGCATGGCCTATGTCATGGAGTTTGTGGATGAACTGGACGAGGGCGACACCGTCTTTGAAGACAAGGGTGTGAAGGTG
This sequence comes from Ectothiorhodospira shaposhnikovii, assembly GCF_016584105.1. Lineage (GTDB taxonomy): Bacteria > Pseudomonadota > Gammaproteobacteria > Ectothiorhodospirales > Ectothiorhodospiraceae > Ectothiorhodospira > Ectothiorhodospira shaposhnikovii. The sequence continues at coordinate 13,466 of NZ_NRSM01000017.1, forward strand.
GTGATCAACCCCCGCAGCCTGGTCTATCTGGACGGCACCGAGCTGGACTACACCCGTGAAGGCCTCAACGAGGGTTTCCGGTTCAAGAACCCCAACGAAAACTCCCGCTGCGGTTGCGGAGAGAGCTTCAATGTCTGAGCAGGGGGCGCCCCCCGGTCCGTTGCTGGATTTCGGGCGTGACTACTTTGCCCTGCTGGGCCTGCCGAGGCAGTTTCGCATCGATCGGGAGGCCCTGTCCCGGGCCTATCGCACCTTGCAGACCGAGCTGCACCCTGACCGCTTTGCCAAGGCACCGGAGGCCCAGCGCCGTCTGGCGGTGCAGGGGGCGTCCCATGTGAACGAGGCCTATGCCACCCTCAGGGACGACACCCGACGGGCGCGCTATCTGCTCGGTCTGCGGGGTGTGGATGTGGATGATGACCGGGCCACCGCCACCGATCCTGACTTTCTCATGGACCAGATGGCGCTCCGCGAGGCCCTTGAGGCCGTGCCGGACGCCGCCGATCCCTTTGCCGCCTTGGATCAGGCGGCGACGGACATCGATGATCGTCACGATGCCCTGATCAGGGCCTTCGAGGCGGCCTGGGCCGCCGATGATCTGGAGCAGGCGCGGGAGCAGGTCCTCAAGCTGCGGTTCTTCAATCGTCTGCGTGATGAGCTGGAGCGTATCCGCGAGCGTCTGGAAGACGACCTGCCCTGAACCGGGGTATTCCCCAGAAACCATCAAGACGGATTCAACTTGCCATGGCGCTATTGCAGATCTCCGAACCCGGCATGTCGCCGGACCCCCATCAGCGACGTCTCGCGGTGGGGATCGACCTGGGGACCACCAATTCCCTGGTGGCGACCGTGCGCAACGGGGTGGCCGAAACCCTGCCGGACGAGGCCGGCCTTCACCTGCTGCCTTCGGTGGTGCATTACGGCACCGGGGGGCGGGTGCTGGTGGGACACGAGGCCCGGCGTCTGGCTACCCTGGACCCCCTCAACACCCTGTCTTCGGTCAAGCGCCTGATGGGGCGCGGCGTGGGCGATCTCAAGACCCTGGCCGGCCATATTCCCTACGATTTCGCGCCGGGCGAGGGTGGTGTGCCCCGTATCCGTACCCAGGCCGGGGAGGTGACCCCGGTGGAGGTCTCCGCCGAGATCCTCAAGGCCCTGCGCGGGCGGGCAGAAGCCTCCCTGGGCGGGGATCTGGACGGGGCCGTGATCACCGTGCCCGCCTATTTCGACGATGCCCAGCGCCAGGCCACCAAGGATGCCGCCCGCCTGGCCGGCCTGAACGTGTATCGCCTGTTGAATGAGCCTACCGCCGCCGCCATCGCCTACGGTCTGGACCAGGGCCATGAAGGCCTGATCGCCGTGTTCGATCTGGGCGGGGGGACTTTCGACATCTCCATCCTGCGCCTGCACAAGGGGGTGTTCGAGGTCCTGGCCACCGGCGGTGACAGTGCCCTGGGAGGGGACGATTTTGACCGCGCCATCGCCGCCTGGATGATGCAGGAGGCGGGCATAGAGGGTGATACGGGGCATCACCGCATGCGCCAGCTCATCCTGGATGCCTGCGCCGTCAAGGAAGCCCTCACTGATCGTGACGAGGCGCAGCTGCGGGTGGCCCGCTCGGATTCCGAATACTGGACCGGCTGCATGACCTGCCACCAGATGAACTGTCTCATCGACCCCCTGATCAGCAAGGCCCTGTCCGCCTGTCGGCGGGCGATGCGGGATGCCGGGGTGAGCCGCGAGGAGATCACCGATGTGGTCATGGTGGGCGGTTCCACCCGGGTGCCGAGGGTACGGGAGCGGGTAGGGGAGTTCTTCGGCCGCGAACCCCGGGTGGACATCGATCCGGACAGGGTGGTGGCCGTGGGGGCGGCCCTGCAGGCGGATATTCTGGCCGGTAACAAGCCCGGGGACGAGATGCTGCTGCTGGATGTGATTCCCCTGTCCCTGGGCATCGAGACCATGGGCGGTCTGGTGGAACATCTGATCCCCCGCAATACCACCATCCCCGTGGCCCGTGCCCAGGAATTCACCACCTTCAAGGATGGCCAGACGGCCATGGCCCTGCATGTGGTCCAGGGCGAGCGGGATCTGGTGGACCACAACCGTTCCCTGGCCCGTTTCACCCTGTCCGGGATTCCGCCCATGGTGGCGGGGGCCGCCCGGGTGCGGGTGACCTACCAGGTGGATGCGGATGGCCTGCTCAACGTGACGGCCCGGGAAGTGGTCAGCGGGGTACAGGCCGGCATCGAGGTGAAGCCTTCCTACGGCCTTACCGACGGCGAGATCGAATCCATGCTCACCGACTCCCGCAGCCATGCCGCCGAGGACATGCAGGCCCGTCGCCTGCGGGAACAGCAGGTGGAGGCGGACCGGGTTCTGGAGGCCCTGGAATCGGCCCTGGCCGCCGATGGGCGTCTGCTGGATCAGGACGAACTGGAGGGTATCCGCGCGGCCAGTCGCACATTGCTGGAGGCGCGCCGGGGAGAGGATCACGAGGCCATCCGCCGCGCCATTGCCGAGGTGGAGAAGGCCGGCGAGTCCTTCGTGGCCCGACGCATGAACGAGAGCGTCCGCAAGGCCATGTCCGGCCATCGTGTCGAGGAATTCGAATAAACCCAGCTGGGAGTGAACGACCACATGCCGCAAATCATTTTTCTTCCCCATGAGGAGATCTGTCCCGAGGGGGCTGCCGTCGAGGTGGAGCCCGGGACCTCCATCTGCGATGCCGCCCTGGCCAACGGCATCGATATCGAGCACGCCTGCGAGAAGTCCTGTGCCTGCACCACCTGCCATGTCTATGTGCGGGAGGGGCTGGACAGCCTTGATGAGGCCACCGAGGATGAGGAAGACCTGCTGGACCGGGCCTGGGGCCTGGAGCCGGACTCGCGCCTCTCCTGCCAGGCCCGCGTGGGGGATCGGGATCTGGTGGTGGAGATTCCCCGTTACACCATCAATCAGGTGTCCGAGCAACACTAGAGGAGGCTGCCCCATGAGCTTGAAATGGACCGACACCCTGGACATCGCCCTGGCCCTGCAGGAGGCGCATCCGGATGTGAACCCGACCCAGGTGAATTTCGTCGATCTGCGCAACTGGATCATGGCCCTGCCGGATTTCGGCGATGATCCGGACCGTTGCGGCGAGCGCATCCTGGAGGCCGTGCAACTGGCCTGGATGGAGGAGTACGACGGCTGAGGCGCTGTAGTTCCACGGCGCGTTTTTTGCCTTCCGGATCAGGGTTCATCCGGGCCGCCTTCGTTGTCGGGTCATTGTCTGTCACCCGTCCCGCAAGGTAACATTCCCCCCTCTGCATCACGATGCAATCTTCTTCCCCTGACGCAGGTCATGACGGCCTGCGTTGCAATCTTGTACTTCATATCCCAATCGGAGTTCCATTCCATGGCTGTTGAACGCACCATCTCCATCATCAAGCCCGACGCCGTCGCCAAGAACGTGATCGGCGAGATCTACAGCCGCTTCGAGAAGGCCGGCCTGCGCATCGTTGCCGCCCGCATGATCCAGCTCAGCCGCGAACAGGCGGAAGGCTTCTATGCCGTGCACAAGGAGCGCCCCTTCTTCAACGATCTGGTGAGCTTCATGATCAGCGGCCCGGTGATGGTGCAGGTCCTGGAAGGCGAGGACGCCGTTGCCAAGAACCGTGAACTGATGGGTGCCACCAATCCCAAGGATGCCGCGCCCGGCACCATCCGCGCCGACTTCGCCGACAGCATCGACGAAAACGCCGTGCACGGCTCCGACGGCGCCGACACCGCCGCCCAGGAAATCGCTTTCTTCTTCAAGCCCGAAGAACTCTGCCAGCGCACCCGCTGACGGACGGCGTTACGCCGAACCGGGGGCGGGGTTGCCCGCCCCCGGCAGGGGCTTGCCCCATATGCTTTTCCGGCCACCGCCGGTGGACAGATCCATGAATGAAAGTACCAAGACCAATCTGATGGGCATGACGCGGGAGGAACTGGCCGGGTTCTTCGTTGCTCACGGCGAAAAGCCCTTCCGTGCCGTGCAGGTGCTCAAGTGGATCCACCAGCGGGGCATCACCGATTTCTCCGCCATGACGGACCTGACCAAGGGTCTGCGGATCTGGCTGTCCGAACATGCCGAGGTCCGTGCCCCCGAGATCGTCATGACCCAGGCCGCTCGCGACGGTACCCACAAGTGGCTGCTGCGCCTGGACGACGGCAATTGCATCGAAACCGTATTCATTCCCGAGGAAGGTCGCGGCACCCTGTGCGTGTCCTCTCAGGTGGGCTGCGCCCTGGACTGCAGCTTCTGTTCCACCGCCCGTCAGGGTTTCAACCGCAACCTGACCGCCGCCGAGATCATCGGCCAGCTCCATGCCGCCCGCGGCCATCTGCAACCGGAAGAAGGGCAGAGCCGGGTGGTGAGCAACGTGGTGCTCATGGGCATGGGCGAACCCCTGCTCAATTTCGAGCCCGTGGTGGCGGCCATGTCCCTGATGCTGGAGGACAACGCCTACGGCCTGAGCAAGCGCCGGGTCACCCTCAGCACCGCCGGCGTGGTGCCGGCCCTGGACCGGCTGCGCGAGACCGGCCTGCAGGTGGCCCTGGCCCTGAGCCTGCATGCGCCCAATGACGCCTTGCGCGATCAATTGGTGCCCCTGAACCGCAAGTATCCCATTGCCGACGTGCTGGCGGCCTGCCGTCGTTATGTGGGCAACGGGGGGCATCACAGCCGGGTCACGGTGGAATACGTCCTGCTCGACGGGATCAACGACAGTCAGGCTCAGGCCCGGGAACTGGCTGCCCTGTTGCGGGATGTGCCCTGCAAGATCAATCTGATTCCTTTCAATCCCTTTCCCGAAAGCCGTTACCGCCGCTCCACCGGAGCCGCCATCGACAGGTTCCGGGACATCCTGGTGCAGGCCGGTTACACCACCATTACGCGCCGTCCCCGTGGGGATGACATTGACGCGGCCTGCGGCCAGCTGGTGGGACGGGTTGAAGACCGCAGCCGCCGGGAGTTGCGTTTTGCCAGGCTGCAGGGACCCCCGGGAGCAGCGCTGTCATGAATTCAGCCTCCGTTTTGCCCAGCCTGCTGTTCTGCGCCGGTCTTGCACTTGCCGGCTGTGCGGTCAATCCGCAGGTCCAGGAGCGGGAACAGCGCGCGGCCCAGGTCAATATGGAACTTGGCCTGCATTACATGCGCAATAATCAGCTGGAGCAGGCCAAGGGCAATCTGGAACGGGCCCTGGGGCAGAATCCGGGTTCTGCCCAGGTGCATGCCGCCTATGCCTTGCTCCAGGAGCGGCTGCGTGAACCCCGGCTGGCGGATCGGCACTTTCGCAGGGCCCTGGAACTGGACCCTGGCAATGCGCTGATCAAGAACAATTACGGAACCTTCCTGTGTCGCCATGACCGCCTGGAGGAGGCCGACAAGGCATTTCGTTCCGCCGCTGAAGATCCCTTGTACCGGACCCCCGAAGTGGCATGGACCAACGCGGGAATCTGCATCCTCAAGAAACCGGACGAGCAGCAGGCCGAACGGTATTTCCGGCGGGCGCTGGAAACCAATCCGCGCCATGTCCCTGCCTTGTATGAGATGATGCGTCTTTCCTTTGATGGCGGGCGCTACCTGCAGACCCGGGCCTATCTGCAGCGTCTGACGGAGCAGGTGCCCCATACGCCCGAAACCCTCTGGATCTGCTACCTGGCCGAAACCGAACTCGGCAACCGGGACGCCTCGGGAGTCTGCGCCCTGCGTTTGAAAAACGACTTCCCTGACTCTGAACAGACCACACGATTGCTGGAAACCGAATCCCGTGGCAGAAGATAGAATGGAACAAGAAAACCGGGGCGCCCCTGTGTCGGCGACATCGTCGCCGGGTACATTGCTTCAGGCCGCCCGTGAGCAGGCCCGCATGAGTCGGGATGATCTGGCGGCACGGCTTCACCTGCCGTTGCGGGCCATTGAAGCCCTGGAGAACGATCGCTTCGATCTGTTGCCGGAGCCTCCTTATGTGCGTGGGTATCTGCGCAGTTGCGCCAAGGTCCTGGAGGTGGATGCCGAACCCATGATCCGTGCCCTGGAGCTGGCGACCGGTTCTCTCAGGGAAAGTCTGGACATCACGCCTGTGGCTGCCGGCAATTCGGGCAAGCCGGGCAAGCCGTCGCCCCGCGCGGATGCCCCCATCCCGACGGCTTCTTCATCCTCGTCCTCCAGGCCCTGGGTGATGGTTGCCGTGCTGGTGCTGCTGGCGGGGCTGGTGGTCGGTTTGTTCCTGTATGCCGGTGGCCTGTTTCAGGAATCCGTGGAGCCCGCTGATGGGGTGGAAGATACGTCTCTGGTGCGCCCCCAACCTGCCCCTTCCGTGACATCGGAAATCCAGCTTGTTATCACCGGGGATGTCAGCGACTCCCCGGTCGCAGCCGTCGCCGCCGTGCCCCCTCCGGAGGAAGATGCAGCGCCCTCCGCCGAGGCAATCACGGCCACGTTGCCTGAGGCGCCTTCCGGGGGAAGGGCGGCGGCCCCTGTCGACACCGAACCGGCCCCTCCCGCGGGGCGAGGCCGGCTGGTGCTGCGTTTTGAAGAGGACTCCTGGGTGGAGATCATTGATGCCGGAGGGGAGCGTCTGCTTGTCGGCCTGATGCGCAAGGGTTCGGAGCGGCGCATTGAGGGTGCCACTCCCGTGAGGGTGTTTCTTGGGAATGCTCCAGGGGTTCGTGTGACCTTCAATGGTCAGCCCATGGACATGTCCGGCGATACCCGGGCCGACAATACCGCCCGTTTCACCGTGGGGCGGCGCTGAAGCGCTGTTCGCCATCCGGCGGCGCTTCTGCCGCCTTTCCGACCGCGATATTTTTAAGATCCGAGATTGATGAGCAGGCAGATTAGATCCATCCGGGGGATGCATGACATCCTGCCCGAGAACACAGGCGCCTGGCAGTGGCTGGAATCCAGCATCCGGGATACCCTGGCCGGTTACGGCTATCACGAGATCCGCCTTCCCATAGTGGAGAGCACGGACCTGTTCGCCCGTTCCATCGGCGAGGTGACCGATATCGTCTCCAAGGAGATGTACACCTTCGAGGACCGCAACGGTGACAGCCTGACCCTGCGTCCCGAGGGGACGGCCGGCTGTGTCCGGGCCGGGGTGGAGCATGGTCTGTTGCACAACCAGCAGCAGCGGCTCTGGTACATGGGGCCCATGTTCCGTCACGAGCGACCCCAGAAGGGACGCTATCGCCAGTTCCATCAGATCGGAGTCGAGGCCTTCGGCATGGAGGGTCCGGACATCGACGCCGAACTGATCCTCATGACCGCACGCATGTGGCAGCGCCTTGGGCTCGGACAGGTGCGTCTTGAGTTGAACAGCCTGGGTTCCGCCGAGGCCCGTGCCGCCTATCGCGATCACCTGGTGGCGTATTTCCAGGCCAGTCAGGATCAGCTGGACGAGGAGTCCCTGCAGCGGTTGCACACCAACCCCCTGCGCATCCTGGACAGCAAGAACCCGGACATGCGATCACTCATCCAGGCGGCCCCCAGCCTGCTGGATCATCTGGATGAGGCCTCCCGGGATCATTTCGAGGCCCTGCAGGACATCCTCACCCGGGCCGGCGTGGAATTCACCATCAATCCCCGTCTGGTTCGCGGCCTGGACTACTATGGCCGCACCGTGTTCGAATGGATCACCGATGCCCTGGGTGCCCAGGGTACGGTCTGTGCGGGCGGCCGCTATGACGGTCTGGTGGCACAGCTCGGGGGGCGGCCCACGCCGGCGGCCGGTTTTGCCATGGGCGTGGAACGCCTGCTCAGTCTGCTGGAAGAGGGGGGCGGCTTGCCCCGGGCCTCGACGCCCCAGGCCTATCTGATACTGGCAGGGGAAGGCACCATGGCGGCGGGCATGGCCCTGGCCGAGACCTTGCGATCGGCCATCCCGGAACTTCGGCTCCTGGTCAATTGTGGTGGCGGGAGCATCAAGGCCCAGCTCAAGCGCGCCGATCGCAGCGGCGCGGCAGCGGCGCTGATCCTGGGGGAGGCGGAACTGGCCGCGGGACAGGTATCCGTCAAGCCGTTGCGCGACCCGGATCGTCCCCAGGCAACGGTAGCCATGGCCGATTTGCATGAATATCTTCCCGAGCTGCTGGGGCTGTCGGGTCACATCGATTTCTGAATCCGGATAACTTTAAGGAGAACGATCCATGTCCTACGCGACCGATGAGGAACGCGTCGAGGCCATCAAACGCTGGTGGAGGGAGAACGGCACCGCCGTGATCCTGGGGCTGGTGGTGGGGCTTGGCGGCATCGTGGGCTGGCGCCTGTGGACCGGACACGTGGAGTCCCGTGCCGTGGACGCCTCGGAGATCTACATGGCCATGGTGTCCGCCGCCCGGCAGGGCAACGAGATCGCCCATGACCATGGCGCGACCCTGATGGAAGGTTATCGCAAGACACCCTACGCCGCCCTGGCGTCCCTGGAACTGGCACGGCTGGCGGTGGAGCGGGATGACCTGGTACTGGCGGAGGGACGTCTGCGCTGGGCCATGGAGCATGCCCGCAATCCGGAAACGGTCCAGGTGGCCCGCACCCGTCTGGCCCGGATCCTGATTGCCGACGGCCGGGCCCAGGATGCCCTCAAACTGCTGGAGGATCCGGTGCCCGAAGGCTTCTTGGCGGTGGTGGAAGAGCTGCGGGGAGATGCCCATCGCACCCTTGGGGATCATGCCCGTGCCCGTGCCGCCTATGACCGTGCCATGCTGATCTCGGGTGGGCTGTCCGACTATCTGCAGATGAAGCGGGATGCGCTCAACACCCCCATCGAGGTGAGTGGTTCATGATGCCGCGACTGCTGGCCGTATTGCTCGTCACCATCCTGGTCAGCGGTTGCGGGCTGTGGAGCCGGGATACCGCGGAACCGCCCGCACCGCTGCCCCGTATCGATGCGGAGGTCTCTCCCCGTGTGCTGTGGAGCCGCAATACCGGCTTGGGCGCGGGCAAGTCCTATCTTCAGATTTCCCCCTATCTGGGACGGGATCGCATCATCGTCGCCGATGCCGACGGGCGGGTCTCCGCCTGGGGCCTGGAGGATGGCGCAAGTCTGTGGCAGACCCACCTGCGGGTGCCCGTCACCGGCGGGGTCAACGGTGGTGGTCAGGCGGTGTTGCTGGGCACCGGGCATGGAGAGGTCATTGCCCTGAGTCCGGAAGATGGACAGGAACTGTGGCGGCGGATGCTCTCCAGCGAAGTCATGGCGGTGTCCGGGGTGGAGCAGGGGTTGGTGATCGCGCGGACCAACGACGGACGTCTCCATGCCCTGGATGTCCTGACCGGCGAACCGCGCTGGCTGGCGGGGCGCAGCACGCCGGCCCTGAGTCTGCGGGGAGCCGGTACGCCCCTGATGCTGTCCGGGCGCGTGCTGTCCGGATTCGATAACGGGCGACTCGCGATGTTTGGTCTGGTCCGCGGCAACGTGATCTGGGAAACGGCACTGGCCATCCCGAGCGGACGTTCCGAACTGGAGCGCATGGTGGATGTGGACGGGGAACTGGATCTGGCCGGTGGGGTGGTTTACGGCGCGGCCTATCAGGGGCGGGTGGCCGCCTTCGGCGTGGCCGATGGGCGTACCCTCTGGCAGCGGGACCTGTCTTCCTATCGCGGTGTCACGGTGGCGGGCGACCTGTTGCTGCTCACCGACGCCTTCGGTCATGTCTGGGCCCTGGACCGCCACAACGGCGCCACCCTCTGGCAGCAGGATCTTCTGCGCCTGCGGGGGGGGACTCTGCCTGTGGCGGTGGACAGTCATGTGGTGGTGGGTGATTACGAGGGCTATCTGCACTGGCTTGCCCCCGAGGACGGCGCCCTGGTGGGGCGTGTCCGTACCGACCGCAACGGCATCATGGGGGTACCCCAGGTGCGTGCCGGTGTCGTCTACGTCCTGGGGCGGGGTGGCAATCTGAGTGCCGTCACCCTGCGTTCCCGGGATGATGCTTAATTTTCATAACATCGGAATGCCCCAATGAAGCCCGTCATTGCCCTGGTAGGGCGCCCCAATGTGGGCAAATCCACCCTGTTCAATCAGCTCACCCGTTCCCGCGATGCCCTGGTGGCGGACCTGCCCGGACTCACCCGGGACCGTCAGTACGGCACCGGGCGCGTCGGTGGGTACGGCTACATGGTGGTGGATACCGGCGGGCTCAGCGGCGAGACTGACACCCTGGATGCGCTGATGGCTCAGCAGACCCGTCAGGCCATCCGTGAAGCGGACCTGGTGATGTTTCTGGTGGACGGCCGTGCCGGCCTGTGCGGTGCCGACGAGACCATTGCCCAGGAACTGAGAGGTTTCAACAAGCCGATCGTGCTGGTGGTCAACAAGACCGACGGCGTGGACCCCCAGGCGGTCACCGTGGAATTCCACCGCCTGGGCCTGGGGGAGCCGCGTTCCATTGCCGCCGCCCATGGGCGCGGCATCCAGGGCCTGATGGCCTCGGTGCGCTCCCTGTTGCCCGAGGCGGTGGACGAGGAGGATGAAGGGGAGCGCTGGCCGGGCATCCGCATTGCCTTTGTCGGGCGGCCCAACGCGGGCAAGTCCACCCTCATCAACCGCATCCTCGGTGAGGAGCGGGTGGTGGCCACGGACATCCCCGGTACCACCCGTGACAGCGTCTTCGTGCCCTTTGAGCGGGATGGCCAGGTCTATACCCTGATCGATACCGCCGGCGTGCGGCGTCGTTCCAGGGTCAAGGAGACAGTGGAAAAGTTCAGCGTGGTGAAGACCATCCAGGCCATCGACGCCGCCCATGTGGTGATCTTCCTGCTGGACGCCCGGGAGGGCATTGCCGAACAGGATGCCCATCTACTGGGGATGGTGATGGATGCCGGCCGGGCGCTGGTGGTGGCCATCAACAAGTGGGATGGTCTGACCCCGGATCAGCGCGAACGGGTGAAGACCGATCTGCTGCTCAAGCTGCCCTTCCTGGATTTTGCCGAACGGCGGTTCATTTCCGCCCTTCACGGCACCGGGGTCGGCGACCTGTTCGGTGCCGTGCAGCGGGCCCATGAGTCTGCCTTCCGGGACATGGGTACCAGTGTCCTGACCCGTCTGCTGGAAAGCGCCGTGGTGGCGCACCAGCCGCCCCTGGTGCGGGGGCGGCGGATCAAGCTGCGCTATGCCCATCAGGGGGGGCGAAATCCGCCGGTGATCGTCATCCACGGCAACCAGACCGAGGAACTGCCGGGGGCCTACAAACGCTATCTCACCAACCATTTCCGGGAGCATCTGCAACTGGTGGGTACGCCGATCCGTCTTGAATTCAAGAGCGGCGAGAATCCCTACGAGGGCAAGCGCAATACCCTCACGCCCCGCCAGATCCACAAGCGCAAGCGCATGATGCGGCACATCAAGAAGAAGGGGCGCTAAAGGCCCGGCCGGATCAGACCAGTCGCAGATAGCCGGCCACGAACAATACCCCCATGATTCCGGCGCTGATGTAAAGGGCGTTGGACAACTTTCTGTGAGCGGGGCGGCTGTAGAAGGCCGCCCATAGCATGAGCAGGATCAGGACGAACAGGAAGAACAGAAAACGCACGGTGATGGCTCCCGGAAAGCAATCAGTCCATCAGGAGGCTGCCGCCAGGTCGAAGGCATAGGGGAGGGGGGCCACCTGGACGAGCGCGCCTTCCGCTCCCCCCAGGCGAGGCTCCCCGGCTTCCGCGCTGACGACCTGCATCACTGCCAGGGCGGTTGCTCCCCCATCGGGGTGGAGCTGGGCATCGACGATGATGCCGGCGGGCTGATCGGATGGCTGAGCCGGATCGAAGAGGGTGTCTCCCGGTTGCGGCAGGGTCTCCACCGGCAGGTGGATCAGATACATCCGGCGTTTGAGCTTGCCCAGGTACTGCATCCTCGCCACCACTTCCTGCCCCGGATAACAGCCCTTCCTGAAACTTACGCCGTTCAGCAGATGCAGATTGGTCATCTGCGGCACGAAGGCCTCGGCTGTGGCGGGATAGAGGTTGGGTATCCCCGCCAGGATATCCATCAGGGCCCACTGCGCCGCGCCCACCGGGGCACAATGAACATTGAGCGCCTGCCAGAGTTTCTGCATGGACTCCAGGTCACCGTACAGCTCGAAGCGGGGATGGTGGCCGGGGATGCGAATGATCGTGATGCCGCCATGGCGGGTGCAGGTGTTCACCTCGGTGGGGATGTCGCCGCCCAGGGCGTCTCCGAGCAGGCTTTCGGCATGGGGGCCGGACAGTCCCATGGGGGTGAAGGCGCCACTGGCGTCCTCCAGGGTGACCTTGGCCCGCAATACATACATGGAAAGGCGCTTGAGCACCGCTTCCACTTGCTCCCTGGGCAGGCGCAGGTAGAAGGAATCACCGCGATTGAACAGGCGGAAGGTGCAGACCATGCGTCCCTTGGCGGTGCACCAGGCGCCCGGACGGCTGTGTCCGGAATTGACCTCGCCAACGTCACAGGTGAACTGCCCCTGCAGGAAGGCGGCGGCCTCTTCGCCGTGGGCACTGATCAACCCCTGGTGAGACAGGTCGCAGATGACATCGCCGGTGACGGCCACACTGCGCTCACGTTCCGGGTTGCCGTAATGGGATACCCGGTCGTTGTCCATCTCGGCACCCGCATCAAGCAGGAAGGCTTTCCACTCGGGTTTCATGATTCGCACCTTTGGGGGATGTCTCGATATCCGAACGCCATCTTAGACCAAAGTTCGATGCAAGGGGAGAAAGCGGGGCAGCCCATAAACACACATCCCGGCACGGGGCCGGGATGTGTATGCGGGACTTGCCTGTCCCTCGGAGGGAGAACCCCGATTCTGTTCCCGCATCTGAAGCACTTACTTCTTGGCGGTTTCCAGATCCTTGGCGGCCAGACGGATGCGATCAGGCTGGCCAGGGGCCTTGACGGAAGTGGCGCCGGGCATGGTCTTGGCAGGTTCGCCGGCCTTGGGCTTGATGTCGCGCTTCAGCGCCGTGGCGCCACGGGGATCGGGGCGGTTCTGGGGCTTGGGCTGAGGCGCGGCAGCGGCAGGCTTCTGCGGAGCTGGAGCGGCCTTGGGTGCCGGGGCGGCAGCCTTGGGTGCGGCAGCCGGGGCAGGGGCGGCCTTGGGTGCTTCAGGCTTGGCGGCAGCCTGAGCCGGCTTGGCGGCGGCGGGGATGGCCCGTCTCTGCTCGTCCTTGGACAGTTCCAGCAGCGCGGAGGCGCGGCGGGGCAGGAAGCGGTTGGAGGAGCCGGTACCCAGGCGGTCATAGCTTTCTACCAGGTGGTCATACAGCTCCCGATAGGAGTGGGCCATGCCCGTGAACAGGGTGGCGGTCTTTTCGAAGTGGCGGTTGACCTGGGAACGGTAGTTGTCGATCTTGCGTTGCTGGTTGTCCAGTTCCTTTTCCAGATCCCGGACCCGACCGGCATCCCCTTGCTGCCGACCGAACCAGAAGCCCAGCAAACCTGCGCCCACAAAGCCCAGGACCGTGAGCATGCTGTCCCCAACCATCAAGAACTCCCGCATATTCGCGGCTATTTCTGTCGATGACATACTTATCTCCTGCAAGTTTGCCGCCGTTGGCCCCCGCGACCAGACGGGTCTCCGTGGCGGCGGTTAGCCCGCGGCGTCTTGGCGACCACCGCATGTTGTTGACTCCAGCGAGTCGAAAAACCTGTAGATGCTATCCACCCCGGACATTATGCACAATAACAACAGGGCACGCTGCCATGAATTCGGGATTAAGTAATTGTTTTCCCACTGTAATGCTGGGTTATGGCCCGAGCGTCCTCAAGTGCGTCCGGGCATGTTCACTCGATGCTGAATGATGGTTTTGAAGGCTTAAGGATGACAGGGATATTTTGCAGGGAGCGTTGACCGTGGTCATGGTGACGAACAGTAGTGGGTATTTTGTTGGCTTGAGATCGTCGGAAAGGGTCCTTGGGGGCCTTTTTCTGCTTCATATGATGGCGCTGACATGCCTCTGGCTCAGCGGAATCCCGCTCTGGGCACAGATGACGGCCAGTCTGGGTGGCCTGTGCAGTCTGGTGCTGATGGTGCGCCGGGTGGGAGTGGGGCCATTCCCCGGACAGTGGCGCGCCATGGGTTGGGATGCCGATGGGGCATGCTGGCTGGAGTCACGGGACGGTCGGCGGGTGATGGTGGAGGTACTGCCCGACTCGGTGGTGTTGCCGGGGCTGATCCTGCTGTTGTTGCGGGATGAGACGGGGCGCCATCAGCGGTTGCTGCTGACCCGGGATGCGGTGGCGGGAGGGGATCTGCGGCCGTTGCGTCTGCGCTTGCGCCGGGCGGTCAGGGACAGGCAGACTGCGGGGCCGGAGCCGTGATCACGGGCAGGAGCGTGACCGTCATGACCCAAGCAAGACCCGACCTGGACTCGTTGCTGAGTCCTGATGCCCACCATGTCTATTCCGAGGCAGAACTGGATGCCATCGAGGCCGTGGATCCCGAGCTGGCATTGAGGCTGGATCGTGCCCAGACCCTGGCCGCCCGCGCTCGGGAGGCCGAGCCGGCCCGGGGCGCCATCGACGAGACGGCCGTGCGGGCTGCGGTGGAGGAAGCGCGCCGGGTGCTGATGCAGGATGGCGGCGATATCGAGTATCTGCACCTGGAGGGACGGACGGTGATCGTCCGTCTCAAGGGGGCCTGCGTGGGGTGTCCCCGCTCGGCGCTGGATCTGCGCAACATCGTCGAGCGCCTGGTGAAGGCCCGTTGCCCCGGGGTGGAGGCGGTGGTCAACCGTTTTTGATGTTCCGCACCCAAGGTGGGCTCAGCGCTCGATGAAGTGACGCCTGACGCGGTCGATCATCGTGGCCAGTTCAGCCTTTTCCACCGGCTCGCCGTAGAGGAGCCAGCGCTGGAGGTCGTCATCTTCCTGCTTGAGGACCTGTTCGAAGGTCTGCAGTTCCGCGGCATCCAAGTGTTCACCCTGGGCGAGCAGGAACCCCTCCAGCATGAGATCCAGCTCCTTGGTGCCGCGTCGGCAGTGCCAGCGTAATCGGGCGATATCGCTCATTATTCAGGACTCATGGGCAGGCAGGAACGAAGTCCGCGGGACAGGTCCGCCGGCGAACGGCGGCGCGGAAATCCCCGGCCGGATGCCATCGCGGCCGGGGGTATTTCCTGGGACGGGGATATCCGGCGGACTCAGCGCCGGATCACCATCAGCTGCTTGATCTCCGCAATCGCCTTGGCCGGGTTCAGGCCCTTGGGACAGGTGCGGGTGCAGTTCATGATGGTGTGGCAGCGGTACAGCTTGAACGGGTCCTCCAGGGCGTCCAGACGCTCACCGGTGGCCTCGTCACGGCTGTCCGCGATCCAGCGGTAGGCCTGCAGCAGGATGGCCGGACCCAGATAGCGGTCGCCGTTCCACCAGTAGCTCGGGCAGCTGGTGGAGCAGCAGGCGCAGAGGATGCACTCGTACAGGCCGTCCAGCCTGGCGCGCTCTTCCTTGGACTGCAACCGCTCGGAATCCGGCGGCGGCGGGGTCTGGGTCTGGATCCAGGGCTTGATGGACGCATACTGGGCATAGAAGTGGGTCATTTCCGGAATCAGGTCCTTGACCACCTTCATGTGCGGCAGCGGGTAGATGTTCACATCCCCCTTGATCTCGTCAATGGCCTTGGTGCACGCCAGGGTGTTGGTGCCGTCGATATTCATGGCGCAGGACCCGCAGATCCCCTCCCGGCAGGAGCGCCGGAAGGAGAGGGTGGAGTCCATCTCGTCCTTGATCTTGATGACGGCGTCCAGCACCATCGGCCCGCAGGTGTCCAGGTCCACCTCATAGGTGTCGATGCGCGGGTTTTCACCGCTGTCCGGGTCCCAGCGATAGATATTGAAGCGCTTGACGTTGGTGGCACCCTCGGCCTTGAAGGTCTTGCCCTTCTTGATCCGGGAATTGATTGGCAATACAAACTGGGCCATGGTCTTGCGTTCTCCTGAATCTGCGCTCAGTAGACCCGTGCCTTGGGCGGCACGACTTCCACGTCATCGCTGAGGGTGTACATGTGCACCGGGCGGTAGTCGAGCCTGACCTTGCCCTGTGCGTCGACCCAGGACAGGGTGTGCTTCATCCAGGTTTCGTCGTCGCGCTCCGGGAAGTCCTCGCGGGCGTGGGCGCCGCGGCTTTCCTGACGGTTCACCGCCGAGCGGATGGTGGCCACGGCGCTGCCCAGCAGGTTTTCCAGTTCCAGGGTTTCCACCAGGTCCGAGTTCCAGACCAGGGAGCGGTCACTGACCCGCACGTCGCCGAAGGACTGGAACACCTCGTCCATGCGCTCGCAGCCCTTCTGCAGGGTCTCTCCGGTACGGAATACGGCGGCATAGCGCTGCATGCATTCCTGCATGTCGCCGCGGATGGAGGCGGTGGAGCGGCTGCCGTTGGCGTAGCGCAGGCGGTCCAGACGCTCAAGGGCGGCGTCACTGGCGCCGGCCGGCAGGTCGGGCACGGAGGCGCCGATATCCTTGACGATCTCGGCGGCGCGGATGGCGGCGGAACGACCGAACACCACCAGGTCCAGCAGGGAGTTGGAGCCCAGACGGTTGGCGCCATGGACGGACACGCAGGCCGCCTCGCCGATGGCCATCAGGCCCGGCACGATGTGGTCCGGATTGCCGTCCTTGAGGGTGACCACTTCGCCACGGTAGTTGGTGGGGACGCCGCCCATGTTGTAGTGCACCGTGGGCAGCACCGGGATGGGTTCCTTGGTGACATCCACGCCGGCGAAGATCTTGGCGGTTTCGGCGATTCCCGGCAGGCGCTCGTTGATCACTTCCGGACCCAGGTGCTCCAGATGCAGGTGGATATGATCCTGTTTCGGACCCACGCCGCGACCTTCGTTGATCTCGATGGTCATGGAGCGGGACACCACGTCGCGGGAGGCCAGGTCCTTGGCGTTGGGGGCATAGCGTTCCATGAAGCGCTCGCCCTTGGAATTGGTCAGGTAGCCGCCTTCGCCGCGTACCCCTTCGGTGATCAGGCAGCCGGCGCCGTAGATGCCGGTGGGGTGGAACTGGACGAACTCCATGTCCTGCAGGGGCAGGCCGGCGCGCAGCGCCATGCCCATGCCGTCGCCGGTACAGGTGTGGGCGGAGGTGCAGGAGAAGTAGCTGCGGCCGTAGCCGCCGGTGGCCAGCACCACCAGGTGGGCGCGGAAGCGGTGCAGGGTGCCGTCCACCAGGTTCAGGGCCATCACGCCGCGGCAGGTCTCGCCGTCCATGATCAGATCAGTGGCGAAGTATTCGATGAAGAATTCCGCCTGATGCTTGAGGGCCTGCTGGTACAGGGTGTGCAGGATGGCGTGGCCGGTACGGTCGGCGGCGGCGCAGGTGCGCTGGGCGCGGCCTTCACCGAAACGGGTGGTCATGCCGCCGAAGGGGCGCTGGTAGATCTTGCCGTCCTCGGTACGGGAGAAGGGCACGCCGTAGTGTTCCAGTTCGATGATGGCAGGAACGGCCTCGCGGCACATGTATTCGATGGCATCCTGGTCGCCGAGCCAGTCGGAGCCCTTGACGGTGTCGTACATGTGCCAGCGCCAGTCATCTTCACCCATGTTGCCCAGCGCCGCGGAAATGCCGCCCTGGGCTGCCACGGTGTGGCTGCGGGTGGGGAATACCTTGGTCACGCAGGCCGTCTTGAGACCCTTTTCCGCCATGCCGAAGGTGGCTCTCAGGCCGGCGCCACCGGCGCCCACCACCACCACGTCATAGGCATGGTCGACAATCTTGTAGTCGCCCTTCATCAATCAGCTCCCGAAAGCAATGCGCAAAATGGCGACGATCCCGATGATCGCCAGCAGCCACGCGAGAAACGTCATGGCAATGAGCACGGTGAATTTCTTGCCTTCACTGTGCACGTAATCTTCGATCACGGTCTGCAGGCCCATCTGGATGTGGTGGAACATCACCCCGACGCCGAGGATCAGCAGGACCGTGTTCAGGGGCTCGGCGGCCCAGGCCAGGGTGGCCTCGTAGCCGGCGCCGGCCAGGGTGGCCAGGCTGAAGATCAGCCAGAGCATCAGGGGTACCAGGGCGATGGAGGACAGACGCATCACCCACCAGTGGTGGGTGCCGTCCTTGGCGGAACCGAGGCCGCGGGCCCGGCCGAGTGGTGTACGAAGGCTCATGTGGATATCCCCGTCAGATCACGACGACCCAGAAGATCAGGGTCAGAAGCAGTGTGGTGGCCAGGGCGATCCAGCCGGTGACGTAGACGCCCTTGATGGTCAGTGCGATGCCCGCATCCCAGACGAGATGGCGAATGCCGGTGCACAGGTGGTAGAACAGCGCCAGAGTGACGGGGATCAGGATTGCGATCCCGATCCAGCCATGCAGCAGGGACTCGACCCGGGCGAAGGCCTCGGGGCCGGCGGCCAGGGCGGCCAGCCAGTAGACCAGGATCAGGCTGGCGATGCTCAGTATCACGCCGGTGATCCGGTGCAGGATCGAGAGTACCGAGGTCATCTGCGGCCGGTAGACCTGCAGATGGGGTGACAGCGGCCGGTTGTCGTTTGGCATGGCTTGGAAGGCTCCGCTTGAAGAATCCGCAGTGTGCGGGTGTTGACGGTCTGCGGCCCCGAACCCGTGATACGCGTGTCGCTCCGGGGCGGGGCAGGTCGTTCAGTCGTGCAATGTTCGGGGATAGCGGGTACAAGTTGCCCGGTGGTCCGGGCCGCTTTCAGAAGTCGGTGCAACGCCCGCGCTGTTCCCAGTCACCATAGCGGGTGGGCTCGGGGCCCTGGTAGCCCCCGATCTCGCGGGTAGACTCGGGTGTGACGGACGAAGGGGTGTCTGTATCGTCCGCCTTCGACGCCTGAGGATCATCGGGCGTCGATGTGTGATCTTTCTCGCTCATGGATGTTCTCTTTATTCGCCGCGACATGGGCGTCCGGGTGCTTGCGGCGACCGATGGCGATGAATTCAAGACACCGGCTGCGCCCCCCGTGATTTGGCCGCCGCGCATGACGCGACGCGTCAAATCCGGCTATAAATAGCAGTTCTGCGCCGGGCCCGCAAGGGCAGGGCCTCGCTTCAGCGTCGCGCCAGGGCCTGACCCATGCGCACCGCCTGTCCCGGCACCAGTTCCGGCAGCCAGCCGGAAACCTGTTCGGGGAGCAGCAGGATGACGGTGGAGCCGAGGTTGAAGCGCCCCATTTCCTCCCCCCGCGCCAGGGTCGTCGGGTCGTCCCGGTGGTCCCACCGGCACGGTGCCCGGGGCGTACGCGGCGTGACCTCGCCGGCCCAGACCGTCTCGATGGAGGCCACATTGATGGCCCCCACCAGCACCATGGCCATGGGGCCGAAATCCGTCTCGAACAGGCAGGCCAGGCGCTCGTTGCGGGCGAACAGGCCGGGTACGGTCTTGACCGTGAAGGGTGCCACCGAGAACAGGCGGCCGGGCACGTATACCGATTCCCGCAGGGAGCCGTTCCAGGGCATGTGGATGCGGTGATAGTCCCGGGGGGGCAGGTAGAGGGTGATGAAGTGTCCGTTGGCAAAGGGCGCCGCCAGGTCTGCGTCCCCGCCCAGCAGGGCAGTGGCCGAGTAGGTGTGTCCCTTGGCCTGGATCAGCTGCCCGTCGCGGATGCGGCCGAGCTGGCTGACGCGGCTGTCCGCCGGGCTGATCAGGGTGTCCGGGGCGGGGTCCAGCGGCCGGGCGCCGGGCTTGAGGGCGCGGGTGAACAGGTCGTTGAAGCTGGCATAGCGGCCCGGGTCCGATTCGACGGCCTCGGACATGTCCAGGCCGTAGCGGCGAATGAACCACCGTGCCACCGGGTCCTTGTGCCGGGTTTCCCAGCGCGACAGCCGGTAGACCAGCCGCGAGATCCCGTGATGGGGCAGCAGATACAGGGGCAGGGCCTTGAGCCAGTCCCGCCAGTTGGCCACTTGATCGTTCATGGGCGTATTATTCCACACCCTGAACCGCACTGGCTGATTTCCATGACCGATTCCACCGCTACCGACGGGCTGCTGACCGTCCGTGACTTCATTCGCTACGGCATGAGTCGTTTCACCGCCGCGGGCCTGAGTTTCGGCCATGGCACCGACAATGCCCTGGACGAGGCCGCCTGGCTGGTGCTTCACACCCTGCACATGCCCCATGACATGACCGGTCCCTGGCTGGAATGCCGTCTCACCCGGGACGAACGGGAGCGGGTGACGGACCTGCTGGAACAGCGGGTACAGACCCGCAAGCCCGCCGCCTACCTGACCGGTCAGGCCTGGTTCATGGGGCTGGAATTCTTCGTGGACGAGCGGGTGCTGGTGCCCCGCTCCCCCCTGGCGGAACTGATCCAGCAGGGTTTTGCGCCCTGGATCGAGGCCGCGGCGGTGCATCGGGTGCTGGACCTGTGCACCGGCAGCGGCTGCATCGGCATTGCCTGCGCCCATGTGTTTGACGAGGCGAAGGTGGATCTGGGCGACATTTCCCCCGATGCCCTGGTGGTGGCCCGGGAGAATATCCGTCGTCACGGGCTGGAAGGGCGGGTGGAAGCGGTGCGGTCCGATCTTTTCAAGGACCTGGGCGAGCGCCGCTATGACATCATCGTCAGCAATCCTCCCTATGTGGACGCCCGGGACATGGCGGCCCTGACCCCGGAGTTTCGTCATGAGCCGGAACTGGGACTGGCCTCGGGTCCGGACGGCCTGGATGCGGCCCTGGAGATCCTGCGGGCGGCGGCGGATCACCTCAACCCCGGCGGCATCCTGGTGGTGGAAGTGGGCAACAGCGCACCGGCCCTGGAGGCGCGTCTGCCCGACGTGCCGTTCACCTGGCTGGAATTCGAGTCGGGCGGGGAGGGGGTCTTCCTGCTGACCGCCGAGCAATTGCAGGCGCTGGATCTGTAGGGGCGAACCGGAAAAACCGTCCCGGGATGGACGTCGACTTGGCACAAGTCACCAAAATCCCCCAATACGTTCGGCACATCCGTCCCGAGCGGTTACAATAGACAGTTACATTCCTAGACCGGGTACCCATGCCGTCATGAGCTTGTCGCAGACCATCGATTTCGATCTGGACCTGATCAACCGTTACAACACGGCGGGTCCCCGCTACACCTCCTATCCCACCGCCGTGCAGTTCCACGAAGGTCTGGATGCCGATCGCTACGCGGAGATTGCCCGGGGCACCAACGCCAGCGGCCGTCCCCTGTCCCTGTATTTCCACATCCCCTTCTGCGACACCGTCTGTTTCTACTGTGCCTGCAACAAGGTGGTGACCAAGGACCGCGCCAAGGCCCGCCCCTACCTGGACCGGCTCTACAAGGAAATGGCCCTGCAGGGTGAACTGTTCGACCGCAGCCGTCCGGTGACCCAGCTGCACTGGGGTGGCGGCACCCCCACCTTCATCTCCCATGACGAGATGATCGAGCTGATGGACAAGACCCGGGAGCACTTCAGGCTGCTGGATGACGACACCGGCGAGTATTCCATTGAGATCGACCCCCGCGAGGTGAGCGACGATACCCTCTCCCTGTTGCGCAAGCTGGGTTTCAACCGCATCAGCCTGGGGGTTCAGGACTTTGACGAGACCGTGCAGAAGGCCGTCAACCGGGTTCAGACCGAGTCCCAGGTGATGAACGTGCTGGACGAGGCACGGCGTCTGGGCTTCCGCTCCACCAGTGTGGACCTGATCTACGGTCTGCCGCACCAGACCCCGGACACCTTCGGCGACACCGTGCGTAGGATCATCGAAGTGAACCCGGCCCGGGTCTCCGTGTTCAACTACGCCCACCTGCCGGATCGCTTCAAGCCCCAGCGTCGCATTGACGAGGACGCACTGCCCAATCCCGCCGACAAGCTCACCATTTTGCAGCAGACCATCCAGCAGCTCACCGAGGCCGGATATGTCTACATCGGCATGGACCACTTCGCCCGTCCCGACGACGAACTGGCCGTGGCCCAGCGGGATCACACCCTGTATCGCAACTTCCAGGGCTATTCCACACACTCCAACTGCGACCTGATCGGCCTGGGTTCCACCAGTGTGGGCGTGGTGGGTAACAGCTACAGCCAGAACCACCACGACCTGGAGAAGTATTACCAGTGTCTGGATGAAAACCGTCTGGCCGTATTCCGGGGCGTGGAGCTGGATACGGATGACCTGCTGCGGCGTGACGTCATCACCCGTCTGATCTGCCATTTCGAGCTGGCCTTCGAAGACGTGGAGCGGGCCCACGGCATCGTTTTCGGGGACTATTTCGCCCTGGAGCTGGACGGGCTCAAGCCCATGGAGGCCGATGGCCTGCTCAAGGTCACCGGCAATTCCATCACCGTGCAGCCCGCCGGCCGCCTGCTGATTCGCAACATCTGCATGGTGTTCGACCGTTACCTGCGCCAGGCTACCGAGCAGCGCTATTCCAGGGTGATCTGAGCGTGTCGGGCAACACCATCGGCAAGCTGTTCACGGTCACCGGCTTCGGTGAGAGCCACGGGCCGGCCATCGGCTGCATCGTCGATGGCTGTCCGCCCGGACTGGCCCTGTGCGAGGCCGACCTGCAGCAGGACCTGGAGCGGCGGCGGCCGGGCAAGACCCGGCACACCACCCAGCGTCGGGAACCGGATCAGGTGAAGATCCTTTCCGGGGTGTTCGAGGGGCGCACCACCGGCACCCCCATCGCCCTGATGATCGAGAATACCGATCAGCGCTCCAGGGACTACGCCGACATTGCCCGGCAGTTCCGGCCGGGCCATGCGGACTATACCTATCATAAGAAATACGGCCTGCGGGATTACCGGGGCGGCGGCCGCAGCTCCGCCCGGGAGACCGCCATGCGGGTGGCTGCCGGGGCCATTGCCAAGAAATACCTCCGGGAGCGCTTTGGCGTCCAGGTGCGGGGCTATCTGGCCCAGCTTGGCCCCATTCGTGCCCAACGGGTGGACTGGTCCGTGGTGGAGACCAATCCCTTCTTCTGTCCGGACCCGGACCGGGTACCGGAGATGGAGGCCTACATGGACGAGCTGCGCAAGTCCGGCGATTCCATCGGCGCCCGCATCAATGTGGTGGCCACCGGGCTACCCCCCGGCTGGGGCGAGCCCATCTTCGATCGCCTTGATGCGGACATTGCCCATGCCATGATGGGCATCAACGCGGTCAAGGCGGTGGAGATCGGTGACGGTTTTGCCTGCGTGGAGCAGAAAGGCACCGAACACCGGGACGAGATGCTGCCCGAGGGCTTTGCCTCCAACCATGCCGGAGGCGTGCTGGGAGGCATCTCCAGCGGCCAGGACATTCGCGTCAGCATTGCCCTGAAACCGACTTCCAGCCTGCGCATCCCGGGGCGCTCCCTGGACGTGGACGGCCAGCCGATCGAGGTGATCACCACCGGACGTCATGACCCCTGCGTGGGCATTCGCGCCACTCCCATCGCCGAGGCCATGCTGGCCATCGTCCTGATGGACCATGCCCTGCGGCATCGGGGACAGAACGGCGATGTGTCGGTGACCATGGCGGACATACCCGCGGGACAGCCCTGAGCGGTTGTCCCGCCGCTCCATCACGTAAAACCCCATGCCTGCCGCCTACTGGAAACTCTCCAGCTTCTATTTTTTCTATTTCGCCAGTATCGGCGCCTTCATGCCCTACTGGGGGCTGTATCTGAACGAGCAGGGGTTCTCCGCCGGACAGATCGGTGAACTGATGGCCATCGTGCTGGCCACCAAGATCATCGCCCCCAATGTCTGGGGCTGGGTGGCGGATCATACGGGGCGCCGCACCCTGGTCATTCGCATCGCCGCCGCCCTGGCCATGCTGTGCTTTTCCGGATTACTGTTCTACAGCGGCTACTGGTGGATCGCCGTGGTGATGGCCCTTTTCAGTTTCTTCTGGAACGCGGCCCTGCCTCAATTCGAGGCCACCACCATGAACCACCTGGGCAAGAGCACCCATGCCTACAGCCGCATCCGGCTCTGGGGGTCCATCGGTTTCGTGCTTTCCGTGGGTTCCCTGGGGGCAGTGTTTGAGCGGGTGGATGTGGCCGTCCTGCCCTGGATCGTGTTGGCGCTGCTGGGCTTCATGTGGCTGAGCACCCTGCAGGTCCGTGACGGTCAGGCGCCGGTGCATGAGTCCACCCCCGTCTCCCTCTGGTCCACCCTGTCCAGTCCCGCAGTGGTCCTGCTGCTGCTTGCCTGTTTCATGATGCAGGCCAGTCATGGCCCCTATTACGCCTTCTTCACCCTGTATCTGGAACTCCACGGCTACACCCGGACCATGGCCGGTTATCTCTGGGCCCTGGGGGTGCTGGCGGAGGTGGGCGTGTTCCTCATGATGCACCGGTGGCTGCCCCGTTTCGGCGCCTGGCCGTTGCTGGCGGTGGCCATGTTCGTCACCATGGTGCGCTGGGCCCTGCTACCGCTGTTCGTGGACAGTCTGCCCATCATCATCCTGGTACAGCTCATGCACGCGGCCAGTTACGGGCTCTATCACGCGGCCGCCATCTCCCTGGTGCACCAGTTTTTCGTGGGGCGCCAGCAGGGCAGGGGGCAGGCCCTGTATTCCTCCCTGAGCTTCGGCATGGGCGGGGCCATCGGTGCCCTGATCAGCGGCTATGTCTGGGACGGTTTGGGGCCGGCCTGGGTCTATGTGATGGCCTCGATGATGGCCGGTCTGGGCTGGCTGGCCGCCATGGCCGGCAGCCGGGCCTGGAAGGCTGGCTGGGGGCGTGCTCCATCTTCCCGAAGCAGCCATTAGTACTACAGCCGCGACTGAATAAAACCGTGGTGTCTGTGGTTGATGTATAGGCAATCACAGGCCGAATGATGCAAGGGCTGGAACTTTCCCTCTCGGCATGGACGGCGGTTTACTGGCGTTGCGACTGATCTTCTCAACCCTGGACGCCTCGAAACAGCGTGGGGCCCGCAAAGAGCGCCGCCCCGATAAGAAGGGTCAGCACCAGCAGCGACACGCCCGCGGTGGGCCAGTCGCACAGGCGGCGTTCCACGCGTTCGATCACGTTTGCGATGACGCGGCCGGCGCGTGCGGTTATGCCCCCGAGCACCAGGATATCGCCTTCCGGCACGCGCGGCAGGGCCGCGCCGAAACGGCGTAGGGCGAGTACAAGGACGCTACCAAGCAATACCGGCCAGGCGGCGGCCCAGAGCACCTTGGGGGCGAGGCTCTGCGCGACGGTAACACCCACGAGTGTGGGGGCCAGCGCCCAGGGCAGGGCCACGGCCAGGAAAGCCATCAGTAGCCAGGGAACCAGCAGACCGGCCTTGGCCCGGGCCGCCGGGGACTCGGCACGGGTATCGGCGAGCCGGAACAGGAAATGCAGCATCAACAGGGTACTGCCCGCCGCCGCCACGGTGACGAGGGTCGCAACGAGCCCGTCCCCCAGCGGCGTCTTGGCGGCGAGCTTGGCCAGGGCCCCTCCCGTGAGCGGCAGACCGCCCAGCGCGAGCGCCAATAGCCCCGCGGGAAGTACCAGTGTCCAGTCGCGTCGCCCCCCCGAATGGGCGGCGACGCCGACGGAAAGGAACAGCGCCCCCTTGACCAGCACGTGATGCGCGGCGAGGAAGGCGGCCGCCATGGTGGCCGAGGCATTGCCCGTCTCCAGACCCATGCCGAGCACCGTCGCCACGCCGCCCATCTGGCTCACGCTGGAGTAAGCCAGCACCGTCTTCGGGTTCTGTTGGGTGATGCCGACGAGCACGGCGTAGAAGGCGGTCAGCAGCCCGATCACGGTCAGCGCTGTGCCCCAGCCGGTCAGGCCCGGGTCGAGAGGCAGGAACAGAATCAACCCGATCACGCCCGCCTTGATGATCGCACCACTGAGAACCGCCGAGGCCGGCATGGGGGCCGCGGGGTGTGCGATCGGCAACCAGACGTGCAGAGGCAGCAGGCCTGCCTTCAAACCGAAGCCCGTGATCAGCAGCCCGATGATGTAATGCCGGGCGGGATTTTCGGGCAGCGCCGCGACGACGTCCTGGATCGCGATGCTGGAACCCGGCGCATACGCGGCGAGCAGCGCGAAGGCAAGCAACAGGCAGACTTCCCCGAATACCGCGAGGCCGATATAGAGCACGCCGGCCTTGCGCGCCGAGGGGGTATCGTCGTGGGCGACCAGGCCCCAGGCAGCCAGGCTCACGATGGCAAAGGCGATGTAGAAGGTCAGCAGATCGCCCGCAACGAATACCCCGAGGCTACCGCACAGCGTCAGCAGCCACCACTGGGCAAAACGCGCGGCGTTTGGACCCTTGCCCATGTAGCTTCGTGTATAGATCCCCGCGATCATCCAGAGCAGCGAGGCCGCGCCGAGCAGCACGGCTGCAACGGGATCGAGTGAAAAGGTCAGATTGAGGCGGGAATCGTCCAGCACCAGTGGCTTAGCGTCGTGGGCCAGCAGGGCCGCGGCCAGGCCGGGCAGCGGAGCCAGTCCGAGCAGCGCCGGCATGCGGGCGCGAACCCGCGGGGACAGGCAGGCCGCCAGCATCGCGAGCGGGACGGCCCAGGCGGCGATCAGCAGCAGGCTATTCACAGGGCGCGTCCGATGTGGACGATGTAGAGAGAGGCCAGCGGCACCAGGCCGACGCCGATCGAGAGCAGCGCGAGGCCGAGCACCAGAAGTTCCCCGCGCCGGTCCACCGTGGAGCGCAGGGGCAGCGCCCTATCCGACCGGGCCAGGGCACGGGAAAGTACGCGGAACAGGTAACCACCGGTCAGCAGCCCCCCCGAGACGATGATCAGGATCCACCACCACTGCGCACCCTCGATGGCGGCACGCAGCAGCAGCCACTTGGCCATGAAGCCGCCGCTTGGCGGCAGGCCCATCAGCGAAAGGCCGGCCAGCCCGAACGCAAACAGGGGTACGGGCAGTACGCGTCCGATGCCCTCCATGTCCAGGATGCGGTCGTGTCCGATCGACTTCGCGATCAGACCTGCCGCCAGGCACATCGAGGCCTTGGCCAGCGCATGCGACACCGCTTGCAGGATCCCGCCCGTCCAGGCCGCGGTGCCGAGTTGGGTGGCGCTTGCCAGCGGGAAGGCCAGAAACAGGTAGCCGATTTGCGCCACCGTCGAATAGGCGATCAGCATCTTCAGGCGCGCCTGTCGCAGGGCAAGCACACTTCCCACCAGGATCGCGGCCGCTCCCAGGGCCCCGAGCAGTTGGGCCGCCATCGGCGTCGCCACGCCGGGTAGCGCATCCACCCACACCCGGATGATGAGCACGAAGGAACCCTTCACCACCAGTCCCGAGATCAACGCGCTGGCGGCCGCCGGGGCAGCGGCATGGGCGGCGGGGAGCCAGATGTGCAGGGGGAACAGGGCGGTCTTCGTGAGTAGCCCCACCGTCATCAGTGCGGCTGCCAGCTGGGTCGTGGGTTCGACACGGACGCGCTCGGCGAGCAGGGCGATATCGAGCGTGCCGTAGGACCCGTAGAGCAGCGCCACGCCCAGCAGGAACAGGGCGGAGCCCAGCAGCGAGAAGAGGAGATAACGCAGGGCGGCGGTCAGGGCCTCCGGGCGTCCGCTCAGACCGACCAGCGGGACGGCACCGAGGGTGAGCAGTTCCAGTGCCACGAACAGGGTGAACAAATCCGAAGCGAGAAAGACCGCGTTGAGTGCGGCCCAGATCGTCAGCAACAGAGTCCAGAACACCTGCGGTGCCCGGGTCTCGGGTATTCCACGTGGCATGCCGAAATCGGAACGGGCATAGAGTCCGGCCGCGCCGATCACGACCGCGGTGGTGGCCAGCATCACGATGGAGAGCCCGTCGGCACGTAGCAGCACACCCAGGGGGGGCGCCCAGCCGCCCAGCACATATTCCAGTGCATCGCCGCGACGGATCACGGTGGCGGCGATGGCGACGACAATGCCGAGTTCGAGCGCCAGCAGCACGAGCCCGATCCGTCCCGCATGCCGCCCCCCCAGTATCAACAGCAACGGGATGCCGAGCACCGGCCCGAAGATCGCAAGGACCAGCAGGAAACCCTCGGGTGCCGCGGTCGCGGGACTCATGAATCAGCGTCCTTGCCGTCGCCTGGGGCAGGTGGCTCAGGCCGTAGTGTCACCCGGCCGGTCTCGGCGAACAGCCGAAGCATGATCGCCACGGCGAGTGCGGTGCCGGCAAGTGCCACGACGATGGCGATGATCACGAAGGCTTGGGCCACCGGGTCCGCGGGGAACCCGGCTGTCGCCCCTTGGCGGAGGACCACGCCGAAGACGAGAAACAGGCCACCGCCCAGAACGTTGAATGCGAGAATCTTGCGCAGTGGATGGGGCTGCGTCAGAAGCCCGTAGAGGCCCAGGCCCACCAGCGCGGCGGCGAGCAACCCATACAGCGTGGTGATGGTCGGTGTCACCGTTCGGCACGCTTCGCGTCTTGCGCCGCGGACATGCCGGCCGGGAGCGGGGAGGGCGGCTGCCTCGGCGGACTTTCCAGCAGCATGACGAGCGCGACCGCCACCGAAACCACGATGCAAAGCACCGCGATCAGACTGCGCATGGCCGGGCCGGGACGCTCCGGGATCGCGGCTTCCTCGCTGGCACGCATGCGCGCGGCGGCAGATAGCAGCAGCACGCCGGTCACTATGGCCACCGCTGCCTGGGTCAAGGCCACTTCCACTGTGCCCAGGCGCACCCAGACCAGCCCCAGCAACAGGCCGAAGGCAATAAAGCCCACCGCCGCCGCAAAAGTGGCCCGCGCGACATGGATCCAGATGGCGGCAACCAGCACCCACATGATCAGTCCGAGCTCGATGAACCCCGGGCCGGTCATGCGGCGCAGGACCACTGCCGTGCGAAGCGTGCCGGCAAGCGGTTCCCCATGGTGCCCGCCAACTGCACCAGGAGCCGGATCACAGGCTTCTGGTGCACGGACAGTCCGCGAAGCATGTGCATCTCACCTGCGTCATTGGCTCAACATCCCGGTGCGATAGGGGCTGATCACCATGCCGGCCTGTAGTCGGTCCACACCCGCGGAGACGATCTTCTGGCCACCGTGCAGCCCCTCCAGCACGACCACCATGCCGTGACCGGCCTCGCCCAGGGTCACCGCCTGGCGCGCGATCGCGTAGGTCTCCGGGTCGACTGCCCAGACGAAAGCATCACCCGCCTCGGTTTTGCCTACCGCGCTAAGGGGAATATGCAATACGGACCGAAGGTAGACGTTGGGGCGTGCGTAGACGGTTGCGGTCATGCCGGGCAGCAGATTGATGTCCTCGGGCCGGTCGATTGCCAGGGTCACCCGGAAGCTCTGCGTGACGGCGTCTGCCCGGGTGGCGATCTCGGTGACCCTGGCGGGGAATGCCCGGTCGGGGGCCGCGGCGAAGACGGCCTCGGCGACAGGCCTGTCCCGCGGCAGTTCTCTCAAACGCCCCAGTACCCGTTCAGGGAGATCGACGACCACCTCCAGCGCCTCGGACGCCTCCAGCAGCAGTACTGGTTGATCGGCCCGAACCCTCTGGTGGTTTTCGATCAGTGTGGCGGCGACGATGCCGTCGAAGGGGGCCGTGAGCGTTGCGTCCTCAAGGACCTTGCGCGCCTGCGCGGTGCGTAGCGTCGCGATCTCGAATTCGGCCCGCTTCCGGTCCACTTCGGCCGGGGTCACCGGCGACACGGGCGAGCCGGCCAGTCTGGAGAAGCGCAGGAAGTCCGCTTCCGCAAGCGCCAGCCGGGCCTCCTCCAGGGCAACACGGTTTTTCAGGTCGCGCGGATCGAGCTGGGCCAGCAGTTCGCCGGTTGCAACCCGCTGCCCGGCGACCACCGGCCGTTCGCTCAGCAGCCCGGCCACGGGGAAGGCCAGCTCCGAACGCCGGGTCGCCTGTACCCGTCCCGGCAGTTCCAGGATTTCCTCGTCAACCCCCACCACAAGCGTCTGTACCAGGGGCGCCCGCCCGGTCTCATCCAGGATGGTACGGGCGGCGGTCTGCGCCTGGGCCGTACCGGCGTGCAGCAATACCAACACCAGCAGGATCATTTTCATGTTCCTCTCCTCAGGATGCCGGCACCGCGGGACCGGGGTCCACGGGCTCGTCCCTGGATCGCGACGGCACCCGGTACAGGGTTGCGTACAGTACCGGCACCACGACCAGCGTGAGTACCGTGGCAAAGCTGAGTCCGCCGATGATGGTCACGGCCATGCCGACGAAGAAGGGATCCTGGAACAGGGGCAGCATGCCCAGCACCGTGGTGCCCGCGGCCATCACCACCGGTCGGATGCGGCTGACACCGGCGTTGAGCACCGCATCCAGGGGCATCCTTCCTTCGCGCAGTTCCAGGTTGATCTCGTCCATCAGCACGATGGCATTCTTGATCAACATGCCGGACAGTGCGAGGAAGCCCAGCAGCGCCATGAAGCCGAAGGGCTCGTTGGCCAGGAGAAGCCCGACGGTGACACCGATCACGGCGAGCGGCACCGTGAGCATGATCGCCAGCGGCTGGCGCAGGTTATTGAACAGCAGCACTAGGATCAGGACCATCAGCAGCAGCGGCACCGGTATGCCGGCGGCTATGTAACGCTGGGCACGGGCCGAGTCCTCGAACTCGCCCCCCCACTCCAGACGGTAGTCCGGCGGGAGTTCCAGCGCATCGATCTGGGGCTTGACCGCGGCCAGCAGGGTACTGGCTAGCTCGCCGGGAAAGGCGTCGGCCCGCACTTCAATGGTGCGCACGCGATCACGCCGCATGATGATCGGGTTGTCCCACTCCACCTCGAAACCGCTGACAACCTGCCGTAGCGGGATTGCCTGTTCGGCCGCTGGGCTCCAGACTTGCACGTCGCCGAGACTGGCGACGTCCCGCCGTTCGTCCTCCGGCGCCCGGGAGATGATGGGAATCAGGTCGTCGCCCTCGCGATAGAGACCGACCATGTTGCCCTCGGTCGCCCGCTGCAGGGCGCGCGCCAGCTGGGGCCGGTCGATGCCGGTGAGCCGTGCCTGCGCCTCGGAGAACTGCGGCGCCAGCACCATCGTCTGCTGACGCCAGTCCGTGGTTGCGATCTGTGCCAGTCCGGAATCGGCGATGATCCGTTCGGCCTGAGCCGCCAGGTCGCGCAGGACCTCCGGGTCCGGACCGCTGAACCGTGCCCGGACCTTGAATGCGCCGCCGGGTCCCAGCTGGAACAGGTTCAC
Source organism: Ectothiorhodospira shaposhnikovii (assembly GCF_016584105.1). Taxonomy (GTDB): domain Bacteria; phylum Pseudomonadota; class Gammaproteobacteria; order Ectothiorhodospirales; family Ectothiorhodospiraceae; genus Ectothiorhodospira; species Ectothiorhodospira shaposhnikovii. Next base: position 44,528 of record NZ_NRSM01000017.1, read on the forward strand.
GACCGGCTCGCCGTTCGGAAGCGTGTCCCGGATGAAGTCGTAGACATCGAGCGTGAGGTCACCGATCCTGCGCCGGTCATCCACCTCGACAATCAGCTGACCGTAGCTGCGGTTGGGGTCTTCCGGCGTGTAGGTCAGCTGGAAGCGCTGCGCGCCGCTGCCGACGAAGCTGGAGACGGCGACCACCTCTTCCCGGGAGAGCAGGTAGTCCTCGATGACCTTCATGTCCGCCGAGGTGGCGTGGATGTCGGCCCCCTGCGGCAGGTAGTAGTTGACCATGAACTGGGGCTGGGTCGATGGCGGGAAGAATCCTTCCCGAAGCATGCCGAAGCCGATGATGGCCAGGACGAGGAGGCCGACCGTCGCGGCCAGGGTCAGGTAGCGGACCCGGATGCAGAGCACCAGGAAGCTGCGATAGGTTCGGTAGAACCGGCTCTCACCGCCGGAGGACGCCTTTTCCGGCTTCAGGAACAGGTGGCAGAGCAGTGGGGTCAGGGTCAGGGCCGTGATCCAGCTCAGCAGCAGCGAAACCAGCATCACCACGAACAGGGAACGGGTGTACTCACCGGTGTTGTCGGCGGAGAAGCCGATGGGGACGAAGGCGAGCACCGCGATGCCGGTTGCGCCGAGCAGGGGCATGGCCGTCTGCGCGATGATCTCCTTTGCGGCCTTGATCCGCTCCATGCCCCGGGTAATACGCACCAGGATCCCGTCCGTGACGACGATGGCATTGTCCACCAGCATGCCCAGCGCGATGATCAGTGCACCCAGCGAGATGCGTTGCAGGGTGATGTCCAGCGCATACATCACGATCAGCGTGCCAAGGATGGTCACCAGGAGCACGACGCCGATGATGAGGCCGGAGCGCAGCCCCATGAACACCAGCAGCACGACGATGACGATGGCCACGGCCTGGGCGAGGCTGACGATGAAGTTGTTGATCGCCTCGGTCACCGCGCGGGCCTGGAAGGCGATCACGTCGATTTCGATGCCGACGGGTGTGAGCGGCGCCAGCTCCGCCAGTCGCCGTTCCACCAGTTCACCCATCACCACCACGTTCCCGCCCGAGACGGTGGAGATGCCCAGTCCGATCGCCGGCTTGCCGTTGAAGCGCATCAGGGCCGTGGGCGGGTCCTGGTAGCCGCGGGTGACGGTCGCCAGGTCACGTACCCGGATCAGCCGCCCCTGGCCGGTGGGATCCGGAATCAGCACATTGGAGATGGCCTCCACGGAATCAAACTCGCCGGTGGGCCGCACGACGATCCGGCTACCCCCGACGCTGACCCGTCCGGCGTCGGTCACCGTGTTCTGCTCGCCGATGGTCCGGTACACGAGTTCCAGCGGGATGCCCAGTTGAGCCATTCGGGCGCGTGAAACCTCAAGGAAGATGTGCTCGCGCTGAACGCCGTTCAGCGCGACGCTCGCGACACCGGGAACTTGCAGGAGTTCGCGGCGCAACAGGTCGGCGTAATCCTTCAGCGCCGAGTACGAGAAGCCCTCTCCGGTGATGGCCAGGTACACACCAAAGACGTCCCCGAAATTGTCGTTCACGACGGAGGGGAGCGCCCCGGGCGGCAGGCGGGACTGGGCGTCGCCGACCTGGCGTCGGAGTTCGTCCCAGATCTGCGGCATTTCCGCGGCCGTATAGGCCTGCTGGATCTCCGGTGTGATGATGGACAGCCCGTCCGTGGACTGGGAGGTGATGCGCCATAGCTGCGGCATCTGCTGGATTGCGGTCTCCAGCACGTCCGTGACCTCGCGCTGGACCTCCTCGGCGCTGGCCCCCGGGTACTGGGTCACCACCTTGGCCACCTTGATCGTGAACTCGGGGTCCTCCAGCCGCCCCATGTTCTCGTAGGCGAAGATGCCGCCGCCGATGGTCAGGAAGGTGATGAACAGGACGATGACCTTCTTGTGAATCGACAGCTCGGCGATGTTCATCATCAGTCCCTCGTCCGGACTTGCTCGCCGTCGGCGAGATAGGCGGCACCCGCGGTGACCACCCGGTCACCCTCCGACAGGCCCTCCAGCACCTGAACGGTACGGCCGCTCAGACCCCCGATCCGCACGAACCGCCGCTGCACCGTGGACTGCTCGGGGTCCAGCACCCAGACGAAGGATGTGCGATCGGAGGTGGCCTGCAGTGCTTCCACCGGGAGAAAGTGCATGGAACGGATGTCCACCACCGCGTAATGGGGGACGAAGCTTGCACTCATGCCTGGGAGGATGTTGGCCCCTTCCGGAGAGGGCAGGCCGAGAACTGCACGGTAGGTATTGGTGCGGGGATCCGCGCGCGTTTCCAGCTCCTTCACCGAGACCGGGAACTGCCTCCCCGGCAGCACTTCGAAGCTGACCGTTCCGACCTCCGTGCCGAGTAGGGACCGGCCGGCGGGCAACCGCACCACGTCGAGTTCGGGTAGCTGGATGCGGACCTCAAGCCGGCTGATGTCCTCGAGCAGAAGGATGGGTTCGCCGGCCTGCACGGTCTGAAAATTTTCGACGAGGCGGCGGGCGACGCGGCCCGGGAACGGGGCCAGCAGCTCGGTATCCTCCAGGCGCTTTTGCGCCAGGGCCAGTTCGGCGTCGGCCACCTGGAAGCGCGCGCGGGCCTGGTCCCGCTCCGCCGCCGTCACCACCCCGGATGCGAAGGCCCTTTCAATGCGGTCCAGCCGGGATCGGGCCTCGTTCCGGTCCGCCCGCCGCCCGTCGCGCTCGTTCAAGAAATCGCGGGGGTCGATCCGGGCCAGCAGCGTTCCCGCCTCCACGAACTGCCCCTCCTGGATGGGAAGATCGATCAGCGGCCCGGAGACGATGAAGGCGAGTTCGGCACGCTGATCAGCGCGCACCTCACCGGGAAACTGTCGGCGCGCCGGCAGTTCGGGGGGAGGCAGCACTACCGCCTCGACCAATCGCGGAGGCAACCCCGTCACATCCTCGGATCGACCTCCGCAGGCGGTAAGCAAGACCAGTGCCGCAAGCGCCGGAACCAGAGCCCATCTGATCCTTGCGGAAGACTCCGGTACCTGACCAAGGGTCGGAGTGAACCTGACGATCCGCCACCATACTGAACGCAAGCGCACAGCACCCTCCCTCGGCCCGCCGAGCGGTTTTCCCCTTTTCGGAATGTCGCACAACCGGTGCCGCAATGGTAGCGTCCTGATCCACAAAATTGCCCGTTCTGCGCCACGGCTAAACGACTTGGAAAGACCAGGGATCTGACCACCGTGAACCCCGATCAGCCCACATGCCGTATGTTTCTTCCGCCCCTGGGCAGGAGTTGCTCCGCAATGCTTCCGTGGTATTAACCGGACGCGAGTGTCGATCCGATCCAGTTTTCTGTATCTGGCGCTGGACACGGTGCCCATGTTGCGGTATTAGCCGAAACTTCGGGGGTCAAGGAGACTTCGGATGAGAAAGGCCGGGAAGAAGGATGTAAGGACGGTGGATCTCGCGTTGCAGGGAGGCGGCGCTCACGGCGCACTGACCTGGGGGGTGCTGGACCGGCTCTTGATGGACGAGCGAATCAGGATCGCCACCATCAGTGGCACCAGCGCGGGCGCCATGAACGCGGTGGTTATGGCCGATAGCCTGGATAAGGGGGGGCGCGAGGGAGCGCGGGAGGCACTGGCCAGATTCTGGAAGGCAGTCAGCGACGCGGCACGGTTCTCCCCGATACAGCGGTCGCTTTGGGACCGGATGACCAACCGCTACAGCCTGGATCACTCGCCCGGTTACCTCTTTTTCGAGCATCTCACCCGGCAGTTCTCGCCCTACGAACTGAATCCCCTGAACATCAATCCGTTGCGCGACCTCGTCGCTTCGCAGGTGGATTTCGAACGGGTCAACCACTGCAAGGATCTCAAGGTCTTCGTGACCGCCACCAATGTGCGCACCGGCCGCGGCCGCACCTTCACCCAGCCGGATCTCACGGTGGACTCGGTGATGGCTTCCGCCTGCCTGCCCTTCATGTATCAGGCCGTGGAGATCGACGGTGAGGCGTATTGGGACGGCGGCTATATCGGGAACCCCGCGCTCTACCCGCTGGTCGAGGATCGCGCCACGCGCGATCTGATCATCGTGCAGATCAATCCACTGGTAAGAGAAGAACTACCGCGCACCGGCCGCGAGATCATCAACCGGCTCAACGAGATTACCTTCAACGCCAGCCTCATCAAGGAACTTCGCTCCATCGAACTCCTGCACCAGTTGATCGAGGCCGAGCAACTCGAATCCGAGCGTTACCGCGACATCTACGTGCATCTGATCCATGCCCACGAAGAGCTCAAGAATCTGGATGCCTCAAGCAAGATGAACGCTGAATGGGACTACCTGACGCATCTCAAGGAACGCGGCCAGGCCTGGGCGGAGGGCTTCCTCGAACGTCATTTCGATGATCTGGGCAAGCGTTCCACCTTCGATCTGAGGAGCCTTTTTTCCGACAGCTTCAAGCCTCCGGTCCTCGATACATCCACCTCATCCGACCAGCCAACGGAGCCGAAGCCATGATGGGGATCCTGGTTATCGTCATCGCACTGGGCCTGCTGATGTATCTGGCCTACCGGGGCGTCAGCCTCCTGATCCTTGCGCCGGCGCTGGCCACCTTCGCGGTGGTGGCAACGATGGATGGTCCGGTGCTTGCGAGTTACACGCAGATTTTCATGGGCTCGGCAGGTGGCTTCATCACACTATATTTCCCCGTATTCCTCCTCGGCGCCGTGTTCGGCAAGTTGATGGAGGACTCCGGTAGCGCCCGGGTGCTCGCCGACGCCATCATCGCCAAACTGGGCAGCGGCCAGGCGATTCTGGCCGTGGTCCTGTCCTGTGCCGTCATGACCTACGGCGGGGTGTCCCTGTTCGTGGTGGCCTTTGCGGTTTACCCGATTGCGGCGGCCCTGTTCCGACAGGCCAATATCCCCAAACGGCTGATTCCCGCAACCATCGCCTTGGGCGCCTTCACCTTCACCATGACGGCGCTGCCGGGTACGCCCGCCATCCAGAACGCCATCCCGATGCCGTTTTTCGGGACCTCTTCCTTCGCGGCTCCGGGGCTTGGCGTCATCACGGCGCTGGTGATGTTCAGCCTCGGCATGCTCTGGCTCAAGTACCGCGCGCGCAAGCTGGCCCCGGAAGGCTACGGCAACCACCCGGACGCGGAATTCGTTCCGAACAAGGCGTTGCGGGAACGCTCGGCGGGTGAGGGTTTCGACCTGATGGAGCTTCCGGTGGAGGAGCGTCCTGTGAGTCGGCCACCGGTATTCGTCGCCGTCCTGCCGCTGGTGCTGGTGATCGCGATCAACCTGTTGTTCACTTTTGTGATCATCCCGAACATGGACACGGACTTCCTGGCCCTGCCGCTGTACGGCGAGACCAGCATTGATGAGGTGCGCGGGATCTGGTCGGTGACCGCGGCCCTGGTGCTTTCCCTGTTGGCGGTGATCGCCCTGAACTGGAAGCGGCTGCCCAAGCTTACCCAGTCCGTCGACAATGGTGCCAACGCCTCGCTCCTGCCGATCTTCAACACCGCCAGTCTGGTGGGCTTTGGGGCCGTGATCGCCTCGCTGGGTGCCTTCGTGCTGATTCGTGATGCGGTCGTCGGCCTTGGGGGCGATAACCCGCTGATCTCGCTCGCGATCGCCGTGAACGTGCTGGCGGGCATGACCGGCTCGGCCTCGGGCGGGATGAGTATCGCGCTCTCGACCCTCGGTGATACCTATCTGGAGATGGCTTACGCCCAAGGGATCAGTCCGGAATTGCTGCACCGCGTTACGGCAGTGGCTACGGGTGGACTGGATACGCTACCGCACAACGGCGCGGTCATCACCCTGCTGGCCATCTGCGGCCTCACACACCGCCAGGCCTATTTCGACCTGGCGATGGCCGCGATGGTGGCGCCCTTCCTCTCGCTGATTGTGCTGATCACCTTGGGGACGTTGTTCGGGAGTTTCTGAACCCCAAAGACCTCTCTACCAGTCTCCGGAGGCCTGTCACAGGCTTCCGGAGACTGTCTTTTAGTCAAACAGTGCGAGCAGGCGTTGCAGTTCGGACTCGCTCCAGCCCTCGGGTTCGGTCAGCGCCAGCCAGGCGTGGATGTAGTCGGTCGGGGCGTACTCGTGCCCGAATCCCTTGGGTGCGGTGCCCACCATCATGTCGGCGGCCAGTTGCAGCATGGTCACGATGGGAAACCAGCGCAGATCCGGGGAGACATCCGGGCCGCGTGGCTCGCGCATCCAATCCGGCTCCTTCCAGGCGGACTCGGGGCTGAAGAAGGTGATCGGATCGCTGGCATACTGCAGAAAGACGATTCGGAATGTTCCCCATTCTTCTTTGCCGTGATTGAGCCTCTGTTCCTGGTTCATGAACCGGACGACTGACCCGCCCCGGAACTCGGGCAGCCAGGCCGGGGAGCCTGGATCGCGCTCAGCCGTTACCCTGCGCCATGTCTCGTTGCGAAACGGTGGTCCGCTCCACAGGGCACCGTGGAAGGGATCATTGATGATGTCGAAGAGGTCGAAGGAGAGATCGGAGTTGAGCGAACCCAGGCTCAGGCCACGCAGGAAGAGCCTGGGCCGGGATTCCGGGGGCAGGGTGCGCCAGTGATGATAGATCTCCGTGAACAGGGCACGGGCATTCTCCGCCCCATAACCCTGGTCGGTCAGTAAGGTGAGCGGGCTGTTCAGATAGGAGTATTGTGCCACGACCGTGGCGATATCCCCTCGGTGCAGGTACTCCACCGTGTTCTGTGATGAGGGATCCACCCAGCCCGTGCCGGTGGGTGTCACCAGTAATAGTATGGAGCGATCGAAGCCACCCGCCCGTTTCAGTTCTTCCAGTGCCAGGCGGGCCCGTTGCTCCGGGGTATCCGCTGAATTGAGGCCCACGTAAACCCGAATCGGGGGCGGTACCGGTGTGTCGAAGAAATCGCTGAGTTCCTCGGCGGTGGGGCCGCCGGCAACAAAACTGCGCCCCTGTCGGCCCAGATCCTTCCAGTTGATCAGCGACTCTTGACTGCCCGTCTGCCAGGCATGCACGGGATGTGGCAGGTCGGCGTCGATCAGTGCATCCAGTTGCTGGAAGGAACGATCCAAGACCCGCAGCGTTGAACTGACCAGCACGCCGTTGATCACCGTCCAGAACAGAAACACGGCGGCGGTGATGCTGAAGATCTGGGATATGCGGCGCGGGACGTACCGGTGGAGCCTGATGGACAGTGTACGAAAGACCCACTTGAACAGACGAGCCAAAGAAAGCATCAGCACGAACACCAGCGCGGCGATGACGCCCAACAGCACCGGCTGAACACCCGCGAGTTCTTCGATTCCCATCAGGGCGCGGAGGGAGTTCTGCCACTCCGATGCCTGCCAAATGAAGCTGAACGTGATCAGCACGCAGAGCAGGCCCGCAACGACCTGGGTGAATCGGACCGTCCGCTTGCTCGGGGTTGGCAATTCCAGATACTTCCAGAGCCATACGCCGGCGACACCCAGACCATAACCCGCGGCGAAAGAAAGTCCGGAGATCACGCCCTGGATCAGGAACGGGCGTGGTAGCAGGGAGGGCGTCAGCGAAAAGGCAAAGAAGACGGTTCCGACGAGTAGACCCACGACGCATAGGTACATTTGCGGTCTCGCTGAATAGACAGGGAAAGGGGGCAAGCTGCTTCGACAGCGGTAGTATGCTGTCGGAACGCAGGCAAGCCAACGCCGACTCCATGGCATTCAACCTACTCAATGGCGGGTCTGGGGGGCGCTGCTTTACAGCATGCTCGACGATGCAAGCAGTAGACGATCAATCGGGCGAAAGTGGCTCATGGCTGGTACAGAAACATGGCGATGCGGGAAGGCTCTCATCCCAAGGGCGGAAAGTCCGACAGTCTGCCGGACATCGCCCGCTGGGCCTCCAGCAGCCGGATCAGGGCGGTGGCGGCATTGGAACGGGTGCGTTCCCGGTGGGTGACCCAGCCCAGTGACCGCTCCATGGTCAGCCCCTCCAGCGCCAGCCGTTGCAGGGATTCCCCCATGGACAGGGGCAATACGCCCCAGCCCAGCCCGATCCCGACCATCATCTGAATGGTCTCCAGATAATTGGTCTCAAGAATCCGGGCGGGGGCAATACCCAGGGGCAGGAAGGCCCGTTCCACCAGGCCTCGGGTGAAGGTGCCCGCCGGCGGCAGGATGGCGGCATGGGCATTGAGCCGTTGCGGGGTGATATCCCCCCGGGTCAGATCATGATCCGGTGCGGCCATGGGCACCAGCGGGTCATCCCAGATCACCCGGCAGCTCAGCAGGGGAGAGGGCCTCTCCGGCAGCGTCACCACCGCCAGATCCACCAGACCCTGTTCCGCAAACCGGCAGGCATCCTCGGAATCCATGAAGCGGATGTCCAGCTCCACGGCGGGATATTGCCGGGCGAAGGCCTTGAGCACCGGCGGCAGACGCCGCAGGCCGATGTGATGGGAAGTTGCCAGCACCAGGGGGCCTTCCACCCGGTCCGACAGACTGTCCAGGAGCCGACGGGTCTCTTCCAGGTCCAGCAGGATGCGCCGGGCCTGGGGCAGCAATACGCGACCCGCCTCGGTCAGGCTGACCTGGCGGCCGATGCGGTCGAACAGCCGGCGTCCCAGTTCTTCCTCCAGGGCGGCCACCCGCTTGCTCACCGCCGGTTGGGTCAGGTGCAGCATTTCCGCGGCCCGGGAAAAGGAGCCGGCGGTGGCAACGGCGGTGAAGGCCTTCAGGTTATCGATCAGCATGGAGAAGCATCATGGCAGAGTGGGTGAGACTGATCTTGATCCTTCTACCCGCCTGGGAGAAGGGGCGGGGATGAAGGGCCTCATGATCGGGATATCCATTCTTTATGGGAATCTTATTCATGAATAACATGAATTTGTGTTATCAAACAGATCGGCCTATCCTCATTCCCAGCGTACACCGAGGTAAGCGTGATGACTGCAAAGACCCTTTACGACAAGCTCTGGGATGCCCACGTGGTCCGTACCGAAGAGGACGGCACCGCGCTCCTGTACATCGACCGGCACTTGGTCCACGAGGTGACCTCGCCCCAGGCCTTTGAGGGCCTGCGACTGACCGGCCGCAAGCCCTGGCGCAGCCACTCCGTGGTGGCGGTCCCTGACCACAACGTGCCCACCCGTGATCGGGACCAGGGCATCGCGGACCCGGTTTCCCGCACCCAGGTGGAGACCCTGCAGCAGAACGTGCGGCATTTCGGGCTCACCTTCTTCCCCATGGGGGACATCCGTCAGGGCATCGTCCATGTGATCGGGCCGGAGCAGGGGGCCACCCTGCCGGGTATGACGGTGGTCTGCGGCGATTCCCATACCTCTACCCACGGGGCCTTCGGTGCTTTGTCCATGGGCATCGGCACCTCCGAGGTGGAGCATGTGCTGGCCACCCAGTGCCTGTTGCAGAAGAAGATGAAGAGCATGCTCATCTCCGTGGACGGCCAGGTGGGTCCCGGCGTCACCGCCAAGGACATCGTGCTGGCCATCATCGGCGAGATCGGTACCGCTGGCGGTACCGGCTACGCCATCGAGTTCGGGGGAGACGCCATCCGCGCCTTGTCCATGGAGGGACGCATGACCGTCTGCAACATGGCCATCGAGGCCGGTGCCCGTGCCGGCATGGTGGCGGTGGACGATACCACCATCGACTACGTCAAGGGCCGCCCCTTTGCACCCAAGGGGGCCTACTGGCACCAGGCGGTGGCGGCCTGGCGCGAACTCCACTCCGATCCCGACGCCCGGTTCGACCGGGTGGTGCATATCGACGCCGCCAGCATCGAACCCCAGGTCACCTGGGGCACCTCCCCCGAGATGGTGCTGCCGGTCTCCGGCAAGGTCCCCAACCCGGACGAGGTGACCGACGAGGTGAAGGCCAACGGCATGCGCCGGGCCCTGGAATACATGGGCTTGACCGCCGGCATGCCGGTGTCCGACATCACCGTGGACAAGATTTTCATCGGTTCCTGCACCAATGCCCGCCTGGAGGATATCCGCGCCGCCGCCGAGGTGGTCAAGGGTCGTCGCGTGGCCGGGAATGTGAAGCTGGCCATGGTGGTACCCGGTTCCGGGCTGGTGAAGCAGCAGGCCGAGGCGGAGGGTCTGGACCGCATCTTCCTGGATGCCGGGTTTGAATGGCGTGAACCTGGCTGTTCCATGTGTCTGGCCATGAATGCGGACCGGCTTGAGCCCGGCGAGCGCTGTGCCTCCACTTCCAACCGCAATTTCGAGAGTCGTCAGGGCTTGGGTGGCCGCACCCATCTGGTGAGTCCGGCCATGGCCGCGGCGGCGGCGGTGACGGGCCGGTTTGCGGACGTGCGTGAGCTCAACTGAAAAAAGGTACCGCAGTGATGGAAAAATTCGAGACACTCAACGCTCTGGTCTGTCCGCTGGACCGCTCCAACGTGGATACGGACGCCATCATCCCCAAGCAGTACCTCAAGTCCGTGAAACGCACCGGTTTCGGCCCCAACCTGTTCGACGACTGGCGCTACCTGGACCCGGGTGAACCGGGCATGGACCACAGCCGGCGCCGGGTGAACCCCGACTTCGTGCTCAACCAGCCCCGCTACGAGGGGGCACGGATCCTGCTGGCGCGCAAGAACTTCGGTTGCGGTTCTTCCCGTGAGCACGCGGTATGGGCCTTGAGCAACTATGGCTTTCGCGTGGTCATCGCGCCGAGCTTTGCGGACATCTTCTTCAACAACAGTTTCAAGAACGGCCTGCTGCCCCTGATCCTGGACGAGGCCATCGTCGACCAGCTGTTCCGAGAGGCCGAGGCCACGCCGGGCTACAGGCTGACCGTGGACCTTCAGGCCCAGACCGTGGTGACCCCGTCCGGGGCGTCCTTCCCGTTCCAGGTGGACCCCTTCCGGCGCCACTGCCTGCTCAATGGTCTGGACGACATCGGGCTGACCCTGCAGCACGGGGAGGATATCCGGGCCTACGAGGCCCGGCGTCGGACCGAGGCGCCCTGGCTGTTCTGAGCCTTTCCCCCATCCCCGCCCGTCTTCCCCAAGGGTCGGGGAGCCCCATGCAAAGCCCCTCTCCCTTCCTGGGGGAGGGGCTGGGGTGAGGGGGCTTGGCGCAATGCCCGGCGTCCGGTCCTCTCCTTATCCCGGCCATCCATTCAGTTCATCGCAGAGAATCGTAATCCATGACCCAGAACATCCTCATCCTTCCCGGTGACGGTATCGGCCCGGAAATCGTTGCCGAGGCCACCCGTCTCCTGAACGCCCTCAAGGACCGTTTCGGTCTGGCCGTGGAGCTGGAAGAGGCTCCCATCGGTGGCGCGGGCTATGATGCCGCCGGCAAGCCGCTGCCCGACGAGACCCTGGCCCTGGCCCAGGCCGCCGATGCGATCCTGCTGGGCGCCGTGGGTGGCCCCCGCTATGACCAGCTGGCCTGGGAACTGCGCCCCGAACGGGGGCTGCTGGCCATCCGCTCCGAGCTGTCCCTGTTCTCCAACCTGCGCCCGGCCATCCTCTATCCGCAGCTGGCATCCGCCTCGGCACTGAAGCCGGAGATCGTCGGCGGCCTGGACATCATGATCCTGCGCGAGCTGACCGGCGGTGCCTACTTCGGCAAGCCCCGTGGCATCCAGACCCGCGAGGACGGGGTGCGGGAAGGCTTCAACACCATCATCTATTCCGAGCCGGAAATCGAACGCATCGTGCGCAGTGGTTTCGAGATCGCCATGAAGCGTGATCGCCGCCTGTGTTCGGTGGACAAGGCCAATGTGCTGGAAGTCTCCCAGCTCTGGCGCGAGGTGGCGGAGCGGGTGGCCAGGGAGTACCCGGAGGTGGCCCTGTCCCACATGTACGTGGACAATGCGGCCATGCAGCTGGTGCGGGCACCCAAGCAGTTCGACGTGATCGTGACGGAAAACATGTTCGGCGATATCCTTTCCGATGCCGCCGCCATGCTCACCGGTTCCATCGGCATGTTGCCTTCCGCCTCCCTGGATGCCGGGGGCAAGGGTATGTACGAACCCATTCACGGCTCCGCCCCGGACATCGCCGGTCAGGGCGTGGCCAATCCGCTGGCCACCCTGCTGTCGGTGGCCATGATGCTGCGCTACACCCTGAACGAGGAGGCCCAGGCCGCCCGGGTGGAAGCCGCGGTGGGTCGGGTGCTGGATCAGGGGCTGCGCACCGCCGACATCTGGACCGAAGGTTGTCGCAAGGTGGGAACCCGCGAGATGGGCGAGGCCGTGGTGGCCGCGCTGGAGGTCTGAGTCCAACTCAGTCTTTTCCGACAGGTCGGGCCCTGGGCGCGATGGCCGGTATGTCTGTTTTTCGTGCGAATGCCGGCCATCCTGTTAGACTCATGGGGATGAGTGCGCTGCGGGTGCTCCAGGCCGATAGTCACTAAATCCAAGGAATACTCAAAGATGAGCAGAAGTTATGATGTGGCCGTCGTCGGTGCAACAGGTGCCGTGGGCGAGGCCATGCTGTCCCTCCTGGCGGAACGCAAGTTCCCGGTAGGCAATGTCCATGCCGTGGCCAGCAGCCGCTCCGCCGGCAGCCGGGTGGCCTTCGGTAACAAGCAGCTGGTGGTGGAAGACCTGGCCACCTTCGATTTCTCCAAGGTGCAGATCGGTCTGTTTTCACCCGGTGCTTCCGTCTCCAAGGAGTATGCGCCCAAGGCCGCGGCTGCCGGTTGCGTGGTGATCGACAACACCTCCCAGTTCCGTTACGACGACGACATCCCGCTGGTGGTGCCCGAGGTCAACCCCCATGCGGTGGCCGGTTACAAGAACCGCGGCATCATCGCCAATCCCAACTGTTCCACCATCCAGATGCTGGTGGCCCTCAAGCCGCTGCACGATGCCGCAGGCATCGAACGCATCAACGTGGCCACCTACCAGGCCGTGTCCGGTACCGGCAAGGAGGCCATCGAGGAACTGGCCACCCAGACCGCTCAGCTGCTCAACGGCAAGCCGGTGGAATGCAAGGTCTATCCCAAGCAGATCGCCTTCAATGTCCTGCCGCACATCGACGTCTTCATGGACAACGGCTACACCAAGGAAGAAATGAAGATGGTCTGGGAGACCCGCAAGATCATGGAGGATGACCGGATTCAGGTGAATCCCACCGCGGTGCGCGTGCCCGTGTTCTTCGGTCATTCCGAGGCCGTGCACATCGAGACCCGTGAGAAACTGACTGCCGAGCAGGCCCGTGAACTGCTGTCCAGGGCGCCCGGCGTGGTGGTCATGGACGAGCGCCGTGATGGGGGCTATCCCACGGCGGTTACGGAAAGTGCCTCCCAGGATCCGGTGTTTGTCGGGCGTATCAGGGAAGACATCTCCCATCCCCGGGGACTGAACCTGTGGGTTGTCGCGGATAACGTTCGCAAGGGCGCGGCACTGAATAGTATTCAGATCGCAGAAGTTTTGATAAAAGACTTTTTATAATCAAGGGTTTCGACCTGCTTCTGACGGCGGACAGGCGGTAGGATCATCGCCTGTCCAGTGGCTGAGACGGGGCAAGCAGGGGTTTGGTCGGGCCGTTTCAGAAAGGGGACATGCTGTGCGCAGACTGGCTTTGGGAACCGCCTTGTGGGCACTCATGACACCGGGTGCGACCATCGCGCTCGGCTTGGGGGACATCGAGACCCGTTCAGCGCTCAATCAGCCGCTACGGGCGGAAATTCAGCTTCTATCCGTGCGTCCAGGAGAGATGGAAGACCTGGTGATCAGCCTGGCGCCTGAAGCCTTGTTCAGGCGTCTGGGCATAGAGCGTACCCATCTTCTGTCTGATCTGCGGTTTGAACCTGTCACGACTTCCGATGGACGGCACGTCATCCGGGTTACGTCCCGTAATCCGATTCGAGAGCCATTTCTGAACTTTCTGATTGAAGCCAGTTGGCCCAGTGGGCGTCTGGTGCGTGAATATACGGTACTGCTCGATCCTCCCACCCTGTTTGAACGCGCACAGCCCCCGGTTACGGGCTTTGCCACCGCCCCTGCGGATCGTGTGCCCATGCCTCCGACGACGCCCCGTCCTGATGGTACGGAAGCCCCCGTATCCTCGTATCGGGTAAGGGCGGGTGACACCATGTGGGGCGTCGGGACGCGGTTGCGTCCCGACGAAGGCATCACCGTGGAACAGATGATGATGGCTTTGCTGCGGGCCAATCCCGAAGCATTTGCCGATAACAATATCAATAATCTGCTCAGCGGGAGCGTGCTCCGTGTTCCCGAGCGGGATGAAATTCTTGCTCTGGGTGCCGCGGAAGCCCGCCGTGAAGTGGCCACCCAGAACCGCCTGTGGCATGAATACCGGAGTCTTGCGGCGGACCAGCCTGCCAGACCCCAGGTGCCGGTCACGCCGGATGCTCCCCCGCCGCCGCCGCCGGTATCCTTGCCTGATCCTGCGGTGCCTGACTCCGATGACGGGCGTCTGGAGATCGTGGCGCAGCCCGAAGCCGAACCTGGCGATGGGGCGGCCCGGCTTGAACAGGATCTTGCCCTTTTGCGGGAGACCAGCGAAAGCCGGCGCCAGGAAACCCTCGAAATGCGAGAGCGTATCCGGGAACTGGAAGACCTGCTTGAACGCCAGAATCGTCTGCTGGCATTGAATAATGATCAGCTTGCGATGCTCCAGCAGCAACTGGCCGCCGCCCGGGCAGAGGATCCTGACAGGCTGCCCGAACCCATGCCTTCCCTGGCCCCGCCGAGCCCCGAGCTGGAGGCACTGCCTGCGGAATCGCCGCCCGAAGCGCCCGTGTCTCCTGCTGCTCCGGCCCCGTTGCCGCCTCCGGAACCTCCGGTCACTGCACCGGCCCCGCAACCTCAGGCGGGTGGATTCTTGTCCGAGCTGTTGCGCAGTCCCTCTTTGCTGATTGGCGGCGGGCTTGGCATTCTGTTGGTACTTGCCCTGGTTCTGCTGACGTTGCGTCGCCTCCGCGGCGGTGCGGCGGAGGATGCCCTGCCGGTAACGTCTGTTTCGGGCCCGGAATCCATGGGACAGGAGGCCGGTTTCGGTGTATCCACGGCCAAGGCCGGAGTTGCCGTGGCCGGTGCCGCCGGCCTGGCTTCAGCCGGCGCGGGTGGCAGCGACAGGGCGCCTGGTGTTGGCGGCCAGTCTCAGGATCATTCCTCAACGGCCATGATGGATACCGTTGAGACTCAGATACCGGATTTCTCCACGGTGTCCGGGACCGATGCCGAGCAGCCTGCCGAGGTGGGCAGCTGGGATGAGGTGGTGAATGACGACATCATTGCGGAAGCCGATGTCTATCTGGCCTACGGCCTCTATCAGCAGGCGGAGGATCTGTTGAAGGGTGCGAGTGATCGTGCTCCGGAGCGTCCTGATTATCTGTTCAAACTGGCCGAAACCTACTTCGCCACTGCCAACCAGGCCGCTTTCGATCAAACTGCCGCCAGTATGTATCAGCAGAAAGGCGATCGGGATTCCGCGCTTTGGGATCGTGTCGTCGCCATGGGCCAGGAGCTGAGTCCGGAAAACAGCCTTTATGCCGGGTCTGCCGGTAAGGCCACAGCCCCTTCGAGAGAAGCTGAGGACAGCGATCTGATCCTGGATACCCAGGATCTGGAAACCTCGCTGGGTGATGTGGATTTCGATCTTCGTGATGAGGATGCCCAGCCCCAGGACCTGTCTCCATTGGGTCGTGACGTTCACGTCCCTCTCCGGGAAAACGCCGATGCGCCATCGCGATCCATCCGGGATCCCGATGCGGTTGATCTCGCGGATGATGTTTCATCCGAAGACAGGGACATGCAGGCCAAGGACGACGAAGACACGCTTCGCTTCGAGATTGGCGATCTGGAATTTGATCTGGATGAATTTGGGGCGTCTGAATCCAGACAGCCGAAATTGGCCGATGCGGAGCCTGAACCCTCCGATGCCGGGCAGATGAAATCCGGTGCCCATGCAAGGGATGAGGAGGCGGTCCCGCCATCTGCCGCCATGGATGACGAGGCAACCTGGGAGATGGATCTCAAGGGGCTGCACCTGTCGGATGACGATGAAACCGTGGCCATCTCCCAATCCCCCGGCAAACTGGACGACGATGCCGATGACACCATGCGCCTGCTTGAGGACTCCTTCACGGAAGAGGATCTGAGAAGTCTTGAGGACGATACCGAAAGTCTTGAAGATCCCTTTGGCCTGGGGGATGAGATCAGTACCAAGCTGGATTTGGCGCGGGCCTACATCGACATGGGAGACAATGAAGGTGCCAGGGCCACTCTTGAAGAGGTGATGTCGGAAGGGGATGCACAGCAGAAACAGGAGGCCCAGGAGCTCTTGAATCAGATTGCCTGAGGATTGTCGTTGGACGGGGAAGGGGCCTTGAACCATGCATCCGGCCCTTAAGATCCTCGGTGTCATTCTGTTCATCCTGTGTGTGGCCCAGGCAGGCTGGATTGTCCTGGGCGTGGGAGGAGGGCTGGCCGTGGCAGCATTGGCTGCCACGGGCCCCGCGGGCGTCAGTCAGTTCTGGAACATGTCCCGCAGGCTGAAATGGTTCTTCCTCTCCATCATCCTGGTGTTTGGCTGGTTTACCCCGGGCGCGCCCCTGCTGGACTGGGCCGGGAGCTGGTCTCCGGCCCGGGAAGGTCTGATGATGGGCCTGCAACGCACCCTTGTGCTGGTGCTGGCTGTTGCCGCCGTGGTGTGGCTGCTTCAGGCCACTTCCCGGGAATCCCTGGTCAGGGGTCTTTTGTGGCTCACCCGTCCACTGGCCCCTCTGGGTCTGCCCCGGGAACGGTTTGCCGTGCGGCTGGTGCTGACACTGGAAGCATTGCCCCAGGTCCGCATCCTGGCCGCGGCAGGTCGTCCCGGGTTCTTGCCGGAGGGCCGCATGGCCCGGCTTCGGGGACTGGGGCATCGTGCCACCGGCCTGTTTCGGGAGGTTCTGGAGCAGGCGGAGAAGGCTCCGCTGGAGCCCATTCGGCTGGATCCGTTGCCACCTCCGGGGCTGCTTCAGTGGCTGGTGCTGTGTTTGATCCTCCTGCCCTTGATCCTGGCCGCCCTGCACTGATCCCGGGAGCTGGTATCATCCCGCCTCCCATTCATGCCCCTCGAATCCCATGAACGACACCCCGCGCCGGCTGGCGATCGGACTTGAATATGATGGCTCCGGATTCCGGGGCTGGCAGCAGCAGAAGGACGGCCGCACCATTCAGCCCCTGGTGGAACGGGCGCTGGCCAAGGTGGCGGATCATCCCGTGCAGGTGACCTGTGCCGGCCGAACCGATGCCGGGGTGCATGCCACCTGTCAGATCGTGCATTTTGATACCACCGCCGAACGCCCGCCCCATGCCTGGCTGCTGGGCGGCAACAGCAACCTCACGCCGGAGATCAGTCTGCAATGGGTCAGGCCCGTGGCGCCGGATTTCCACGCCCGGTTCTCCGCCCGCTGGCGCCGCTATCGCTACGTCTTTCTGAACCGGCTGGCCCGCCCCGCCATCCTGCGCGGGCGGGTGACCTGGTATCACCGGCCTCTGGCGGCGGAGCCCATGCACGAGGCCGCCCAGCATCTGCTGGGCGAACATGACTTCAGCAGTTTCCGTGCCCTGGGCTGTCAGGCCCGTCATCCCATCCGGGAGGTGCAGTCAGTCTCGGTGACCCGCGATGGGGATTTCATCTATCTGGACATTCGGGCCAATGCCTTTTTGCATCACATGGTGCGCAATATCGCCGGGGCGCTCATGTGCGTGGGTCGGGGCGAGCGGCCCAGTGAGTGGCTGGCGGAACTGCGGGAAGCCCGGGATCGCAGCCAGGGGGGGGTGACGGCGCCGCCGGATGGTCTGTATCTGGTTCAGGTGGGTTATGACGAGCAGTTTGACCTGCATCCCCAGGCGGTTATTCCCCGTTACGGCTTCGTCCAGCCGTGAACGTCAAGGAGTCCAGGTCTGTCCACGGACACTCCCGTCTCCCCTTGGGGGGACGGGGCTGGGATGCGGGTGAGCTGTGACTTTCCCGACATTCCCCTGTGGCAAGCCCCACATTCTCCCTGGGCGCTCTTTTTAAAATCCATTAAAAACAATTAAATAGTGCCAGCTTAAAGCCAGGCACAGGTCTTGCATTCTCCCTGGAAAACCAAGTTAATCCCGCTGCGGCGGGCACCCCGGGAGGATTGTGATGGACCCAAAGCCTGACAGAATCATTGAAATTCCCGTCACCGTCCAGGGCGGGTGTTCCAGTTCCAACTCCAGTCCCAGCGCCGGTTGCGGCAGCACCCGGAAGCCCGGTCTGCCCGCCCACATCCAGGCCAAGATCCAGGATCATCCCTGCTACTCGGAAGAGGCTCACCACCACTTTGCCCGCATGCACCTGGCAGTGGCCCCGGCCTGCAACATCCAGTGCCATTACTGCAACCGCAAGTACGACTGCTCCAACGAGTCCCGTCCCGGCGTGGTGTCCGAAGTGCTCAAGCCCGCTCAGGCCATCCACAAGGCCCTCACCGTCGCGGCTTCCATCCCCGAGATGACCGTGGTGG
The DNA here is from genome assembly GCF_016584105.1 of Ectothiorhodospira shaposhnikovii. GTDB lineage: Bacteria > Pseudomonadota > Gammaproteobacteria > Ectothiorhodospirales > Ectothiorhodospiraceae > Ectothiorhodospira > Ectothiorhodospira shaposhnikovii. The sequence goes on from NZ_NRSM01000017.1 coordinate 63,009, forward strand.
GCATCGCCGGACCCGGTGACGCCCTGGCCAATCCCACCCGAACCTTTGCCACCTTCCGGGGCATCCGGGAGCAGGACCCCGGCATCAAGCTCTGTCTGTCCACCAACGGCCTGGCACTGCCCAGGCACGTGGATGAACTGGTGGCGCTGGGCGTGGACCACGTCACCATCACCATCAACAGCATCGACCCGGAGATCGGCGCCCGCATCCATCCCTGGGTGTTGTGGGAGCGCCGCCGGGTGTTCGGTCGGGAAGGTGCGCAGATTCTGATCAGCCAGCAACAAAAAGGCCTGGAGATGTTGGTAGAGCGAGGCGTTCTGGTGAAGGTGAACTCGGTCATGATCCCGGGCATCAACGATCGCCATCTCAAGGAAGTCTCCCGCATGGTCAAGGAAAAGGGCGCCTTCCTGCATAACGTGATGCCCCTGATTTCCGACCCGGCCCACGGCACCTATTTTGGTCTCAATGGCCAGCGCGGTCCCACGGAGGCGGAGCTGTCCGCCCTGCGGGACGAATGCGAGGGCGACATGAACATGATGCGCCATTGCCGCCAGTGTCGTGCCGACGCGGTGGGCATGCTGGGCGAGGATCGGGGCGAGGAATTCAGCCTGGAGCGCATCGATCAGGCAGCGCTGGATTACGAAGTGGTTCGTGAACGCCGGGATCAGGTTCAGGCGGCGATCAGGGAACGCATGGCGGCGCGCAAGCGCCAGGGAGGCAACGTGACTGCAATACCATCGACAAGGCCTGCCGCGCAAAAGGCAGCAGCCCGCCCGGTTCTGATGGCGGTGGCCACCAAGGGCGGTGGTCTGGTCAATCAGCATTTCGGGTATGCCAGGGAATTTCTGATCTACAAGGCCACACCGGAAGGGGTCCGGTTCGAGGGGCATCGCCGGGCGGATCTTTACTGCTCCGGACCGGATGCCTGCAATGACCGGGCCCAGGTGCTGGCCAGCACGGTGCGGGCCCTGGAGGACTGCGAAGTGCTGCTCTGTGCCCGCATCGGCATTGAGCCCTGGTCGGTGCTTGAGGCGGCCGGGATCATGCCCAACGGAGAGCACGCCATGGCGCCCATCGAGGATGCGGTGATGGCCGTGTACCGGGAGATGATGGCCGCCGGGCGCCTGGAGATGCCCGAGCGTGAAGCCATTCAATGCGCCTGATCCGCGGTCTGCGAGTCTCTGCGTCCCGATGACAGTCAACATGAGGGCATCCCCATGGCACTGAATATGGCAGCTTTGCATTCCGTATCGCCGGTGCCGGCGGGCACCGTGCACTGGAAAAAAAGCGCCCATGGCCAGCGACGCGTCGGCGGTAATCAGACTCAGGTCCATGGCCGTGATGTCCCCTCCGTCGCCGAAGCCGGCGAGGGCAGGGCGGACAGCCTCCACGACCGGCTGCTCGCCCACGCCGTGGGGTTGCCCAACGATGCCCTGCTGGCCTGTCTGCTGTCAGCCTGGGTTGGGGGACGCGGCGTCCTGCCGGCTCACATGGGGCTTTCCGGCGCTGAATACCGGGAGATGCTCGGCCGTCATTTCCCGGGGTTGACGCTCAATCCTCCGGCCCTGGAGCCGGTGGAGATCCAGCGTCTGGACGAGCGGCGGGATCTGCAGCAGTTGCTGCTGTCCCACCGCCGGGGGCAGGACCCCTCCGAGGTCTGGCTGGCGGCCATCGTCGCAGCCGCCTGCATGGGGCCGGATCATCTCTGGCAGGATCTGGGACTGCGAGACCGTGATCAGTTGACCCGGCTGATGCGGGACAACTTTCCCGGGCTGGTCGAACTCAACGCCCAGGATATGAAGTGGAAGAAATTCCTCTACCGCCAGCTCTGTCTGGCCGAAGACATCCTGATCTGCCGGTCGCCGTCCTGTGAGGTCTGCCAGGATCATTCGGTGTGTTTCGGGCCGGAGGTCTGATTGTCGGGAGAACCGCAGCAACGGGGACTGGGCGCCTATCTGGGGCTGGCCGTGGGGGATGCCCTGGGGGCCACGGTGGAGTTCATGACGCCCCGGGAAATACAGGCTGCCCATGGGGTACATCGGCGCATCACCGGCGGTGGCTGGCTGAACCTCAGGGTTGGGGCCGTGACCGACGATACCACCATGAGCCTGGCCCTGGGCGGGGCGGTCCTGGCATCCGGCGGACTGGACGGGCGGGCCATGGCCGAGGCCTTCAGTCAATGGATGCGGGATCGCCCGGTGGATATCGGCCATACCGTGCGGCGCGGCATCATCCACTACCGGCGCACCGGCGAGATCGAGACGCCGCTCAACGACAATGATGCGGGCAATGGTGCCTGCATGCGGGTCCTGCCCGTGGTGCTGGCGACACTGGATCAGCCCCTTGACATGCTCCATGCCGCCTGCCGCCTGCAGGGGCGGATCACCCACCATCATCCCCTGTCCGACGCCGGCACGGCGTGCGTGGCAACCATGGTCCGCATGGCCATCCAGGGTTGTGATGCCGCGGACCTGATTCAGGGGCCGGTGGAGGCACTGGTAACGGCGCATCCTGAATTCCGTTTCCGGGGACGACGGGAGGAAAATCCCAGCGGATTCATCGTCCACACCCTGCGGGCGGTGTTTCAGGCCCTGTTTGACACGGATTGCTTTGAAAACTGCCTGGTGGACGTGGTCAACCGGGGCGGAGACGCGGATACCACCGGGGCCATCGCGGGGATGATTGCCGGAGCCCTGTACGGCGAATCGGACATTCCTGCCTCATGGCGCCGTGCCCTGGATCCCCGGGTGCTGGAAGCGGTTACCGCCCAGACCCTTGACCTCATGGAGATGAGCCTGATGGAGGGAAGCCATCGCGACCTGGAGCGTGCCGGCGGGTCATGAGCGGGGACTGAGGGCTCATTCAGTCCAGCCTTCATGCTATGCTTTTCAGTCATCAGGACTGAACCACGGCAACGGAGCCTGGCCTTGACCGCAGCCCCCATTCACCCCGGTTTCATGGTGGTCCACGGCAACCGCCTGGAAGACCTGCGCGCCCTGGCCGTGGAATGGATGCGTCGCCACCCCCTGGCGCCGCTGGAAAACGAGACCATCCTGGTCCAGAGTAACGGCATCGCCCAGTGGCTCAAGCTGGCCCTGGCGATGGACCCGGACGGCCCGGAAGCCGGCATGGGCATCGCCGCCGCCCTGGATGTCCAGCTGCCCGCCCGCTTCCTCTGGAACGCCTATCGGGCCGTCCTCGGCGCCGAGGCCGTGCCCACCGAATCCCCCTTCGCCAAGGACCCGCTCACCTGGCGCCTCATGCGCCTGTTGCCCGAATGCCTGGAACAGCCGGCCTTTGCCCCCCTGCGCCGATTCCTGACCGATGATGCGGACCTGCGCAAACGCCACCAGCTGGCCCTGCGCCTGGCGGACCTGCTGGACCAGTATCAGGTCTACCGGGCCGACTGGCTGGACGACTGGGCCTCGGGCAGGGATCAGGCGCGGGATCCTCGGGGTATGCTGCGTCCCCTGGACGGGGAGGACAGCCGCTGGCAGCCGGCCCTGTGGCGCGCCCTGATCGAGGACATGCCCCCCGATGCCCGCAGCCTGAGCCGTGCCGGGGTGCATGTCCGGTTCATGGAGCGGGTCCGTGCCCTGGAGGCCCGCCCCCCCGATTTGCCGCGGCGGGTGATCGTGTTCGGCATCTCCTCGTTGCCGGCCCAGACCCTGGAGGCCCTGGAGGGATTGGCCCGCTTCAGCCAGGTGCTGCTGTGCGTGCACAATCCCTGCCGCCATTACTGGGCCGACATCATCAGCGACAAGGACCTGCTGCGTGCCCGGCGTCGCCGTCAGTCCCCCAAGGCCGGCATGCCCGATGTCATCGCCGAGGAGGACCTGCACAACCACGCCCATCCCCTGCTGGCGGCCTGGGGCAAGCAGGGGCGTGACTACATCCGTCTGCTGGATGAGCACGATGACCCCGGTCACTACCGCAGCCTGCTGGAGTCGCTGCCCTGGCAGCGCATCGACCTGTTCGAACCCCGGGGAGGCGAAACCCTGCTGCAGCAACTGCAGGATGACATCCTCGATCTGTGCCCTCTGGCGGAGACCCGCGACCATTGGCCCCCGGTGGATCCGGCGGAAGACGATTCCATCCGCTTCCATGTGGCCCATAGCCCCCAGCGGGAAGTGGAGATCCTCCATGACCAGCTGCTGGCGCGATTTTCCCGGGACCCGACCCTGCGGCCCCGGGACATCATCGTCATGGTCCCCGACGTGGACCGCTACGCGCCCCACGTCCAGGCGGTGTTCGGCCAGACCCGCCCGGATGATCCCCGTCACATCCCGTTCTGTTTCTCCGATCAGGCCCGGCGGGGGCGGGACCCCTTCCTGATGGTGCTGGAACAGCTCCTGCACCTGCCCGAGTCCCGACTGTCGGTGAGCGAACTGCTGGACCTGCTGGATCTGCCGGCCCTGCGCGACCGCTTCGGCATCGGGCAGGGGGATCTGCCGCGCCTGCGGGCCTGGATCGAAGGGGCGGGCATCCGCTGGGGCCTGGACGCCCGGCAGCGCTCCGCCCTGTCCCTGCCGGAAGGGCTGGAGCAGAACACCTGGCGCTTCGGCCTGCGGCGCATGCTGCTGGGCTATGCCGCGGGCAGTCCAGGCCCCTGGCGGGAGATCGAGCCCTACGACGAGATCAGCGGCCTGGATGCCGCCCTCATCGGTCCTCTCCATGCCTTGCTGGAGGCCCTGGACCAGGCCTGGCGGAGTCTTGCCGAACCGGCCACGCCGTCGGTCTGGGGGACACGGTTGCGCACCCTGATGCAGAATTTCTTCGCCCCCGCGCAGGAGCGTGAGCAGCTCATGCTGCGGCGCATGGACGAGGCCCTGGAGCATTGGGAAACCCTGTGCGAAACGGCGGGCATGGTGGAGGCCCTGCCGCTTACCGTGGTGCGGGAGCACTGGCTCGGCACCCTGGACGAGTCCCACCTGTCCCAGCGCTTCCTGTCCGGGGCGGTGACCCTGTGTACCCTCATGCCCATGCGCGCCATCCCGTATCGGGTGGTCTGTCTGCTGGGCATGAACGACGGCGACTATCCCCGTGCCCATGTCCCCATGGATTTCGATCTCATGGCCGGAGAGCACCGCCCCGGCGACCGCTCGCGCCGGGAGGATGACCGCTACCTGTTCCTGGAGGCCCTGCTGTCGGCCCGGGATCACCTTTACATCAGTTGGGTGGGACGGGGTATCCGCGACAATGCCTTGCAGCCGCCGTCGGTACTGGTGAGCCAGTTGCGGGATCACCTGGCCGCCGGCTGGTGCCTTCAGAAGGACGGGGACGAGGAGGGCCTGCTTGCGGCCCTGACCACCGAATACCCGTTGCAGCCCTTTGGCCGGGCCTATTTCCAGGGCGATGACGACGGACTCTTCACCTATGCCCGGGAGTGGGAAGCCCTGCATGTCGGCGTGGGGGCGGGCCTTGCCCGCGAACGGCAATTTCCCCGCCAGGGGGAAGCACTGCCCCCTCCGATACCGGAAGAGGCACTGCCCGCCGAAGACCTCGCCGCCTTTCTCAAGGACCCGGTGCGCAGCTTTTTCCGCCACCGCCTCAAGGTCCACTTCGACGAGGCACCGAGCGCCGGCGAAGACCAGGAGCCTTTCGTTCTGGATGGCCTGGACCATTGGCAGGCCCTAGATCATCTGCTGGGGGCAGCCCTGGCGGACGATGCCGATCCGGAGCAGGCCGCCGAGCGCCTGGAGACGGCCCTGATCGGCTGGCAGCGCAGCGGCCGGCTGGCCCTGGGAGAGATCGGGCGCCAGCAGTTTGACCATCTGCGGGCCGAGGCGATGAACCTGGTCGTCACCTGGCAGGCAGCGGTCCGTGCCTGCCCCCGGCGGTTGCCGCGCCCGGAACTGCTGCGTTTCGAGCACGGGGGCCGGGTGGTGGAAGGCTGGCTGCCCCGATTGCGTCTGGACGCGGCCGGGGAGCGGGTGCATCTGTTGTACCGGGCCGGTACCTTGAGGGCAAATGTCAATCCCTTCAAGCGTCTGGACCAGACCTGCCTGGCCTGGGTGCAGCACCTGATGGCCCATGCCCGGGGACTCACCCTGCGCACGATGATGATGGGGCTGGACGACACCCTGTGCCTGGACCCACTGCCGGCACAGGAGGCCCGGGACCATCTGCACACCCTGCTGCGGGCCTGGGAAACGGGGATGACCCGCCCCCTTCCGGCCTACTGCCGGGGCAGCAGTGCCTGGCTGGATGCTCTGGAGCGGGACGGCAAGGACCCGGAAGAGATCCTGACCCGGGTCCATGAAGGGGACGGTTTCAGGGGAGGCGCGGTGGACCAGGACCCCTGGCTGGCCCGGGCCTGGCCGGATACCCGATCCCTGCTGGCCCAGCCGGATTTCCCGGCCTGGGCCCGTGACCTCTACGGCCCCCTGAGCCGGGCCGCCTATCTGCTGGGCAAGGATTGAGGAGTATCCCATGTCCCATGTCCGGGTTCTGGATCCCCTGCATTTTCCCCTTCACGGCAGCCGCCTGATCGAGGCCAGCGCCGGCACCGGCAAGACCTTCACCATTGCCGCCCTCTATGTGCGGCTGGTACTGGGCCATGGCGGGGCGAACGCCTTTCCCGAGCCTTTGCTGCCGCCCCGGATTCTGGTGGTCACTTTCACCGATGCGGCCACCCGGGAGCTAAGGGAACGGATCCATGCCCGGCTGATGGAAGCAGCCCGGGTGTTTCGTGACCCTCTCGGACAGTCGCCGGATGCGTTCCTGTCGGCCCTGCTGGCGGATCATCCCGACGCGGCTGAACGCGCCCAGGCGGCCCGCCGTCTGGAGCAGGCGGCCCAGTGGATGGACGAGGCGGCGGTGTCCACCATCCATGGCTGGTGTTACCGGGCCCTGCGGGAACACGCCTTCGACAGCGGCAGTCTGTTTACCCAGAACCTGGCGACGGATCAGTCCGAACTGCTGGCCGAGGCGGTGCGGGATTACTGGCGCACCGTGGTCTATCCCCGCGGCGCGGCCGATTTCGGCCTGCTTCGGCAGGTGCTGGGTGACGGGCCGGAGGCCCTGCTGCCCATCCTCTCACGGTTGCTGGCGGGAGATCCGCCCCAGGATGAACCGGGTTGCCTGGACGGGATCCTGGCGACGCGGGTGTCCCTGCTGGAACGCCTCAAGGCCCCCTGGCGGGATGAGTTCGACACCCTGGCGGATCAGTTCCGCCATGGCCTGTTGCCCGTGCTCAACGGCAACAAGTATCGCAATTCCGATCGTCTGCTGGCGTGCATGCGCCAATGGGCTCAGGAACCGTCCCGGTTGCGCCCCGAGCCCCCGGGCAGTCAGGACCCGCTGGAACAGCTCAGCCGGTCCGGCATGAATGCCCGGCTCAAGAAGGGGGGCAGCCTGCCTGCTAATCTCCACCCGGCCTTTGAGCTGCTGGAGCAGGCGGATGAACTGGACCGGGATCTGGCCGCCGAGGTGCTGGGTCACGCGGCGGCCTGGGTGCAGCGGCGTTTTCGCCAGGCCCAGCGCCGTCGGGCCCAGCTGGGCTTTGATGATCTGCTGACCTGTCTGCGGGACGCTCTGGACGGACCCAACGGCGACCGTCTGGCCGTCACCCTGCGCCGTCAGTTTCCGGTGGCCCTGATCGACGAGTTTCAGGATACGGACCCGGTGCAGTACCGCATCTTCGAGCGGGTCTACGACCTGGCGGCGGGCACGCCGGATGCCGGGCTGTTCCTGATCGGTGATCCCAAGCAGTCCATCTATGCCTTTCGCGGCGCCGACATCCATACCTACCTCAAGGCTCGCCTGGCCACCCGGGGGCGTCATTACACCCTGGGTGTCAATTATCGTTCCACCGAGGCGGCGGTGGCCGGTTTCAACCGGCTGTTTGCCCTGGGAGAACGGGAGCATCCCCGGGGGGCGTTCCTGTTCCGGCCCGACCGGACCGCAGACAATCCAGTGCCCTTCCTGCCGGTCCGGTCCCGTGGTCGCGACACGCGCCTGCAGGTGCAGGGCCAACTCCAGCCGGCCCTGACCCTGTGGCATCTGGAGGGCGATGACACCCTGGGCAGGCAGGCCTACATGGATACCATGGCGGTGCGCTGTGCCGGGGCAATGGCGGACCTGCTGGCGGCCGGCCGCACCGGCCGGGCGGGTTTCTCCCGCCCCGACGACCCGGACAATCCCGGTTTCACCCCCCTCAAACCCCGGGACATGGCGGTGCTGGTTCGGGACCGGGGCGAGGCCAACCTGATCCAGGCGGCCCTGCGTGCCCATCAGATCCGCAGTGTCTATCTCTCCGACCGGGAGTCGGTCTATCTCAGCCCGGAGGCGGGCGACCTGCTGCGCTGGCTGCGGGCCTGCGCGGAGCCGGAATCCGACCGTCTGCTGCGGGCGGCCCTGGCCACCCCGCTGCTGGACCTGTCCCTGACGGAACTGGACGCCCTCAACCAGGATGAACTGCACTGGGAACGCCGGGTGGAACAGTTCCGCGGCTACCGCCGGTACTGGCGCAGCCAGGGCGTGCTGCCCATGCTGCGGCACCTGATGCATGATTTCGAGCTGCCCCGGCGCCTGTTCAGTCAGCCCTTCGGCGAACGCCGGCTCACCAACCTGCTGCACCTGAGCGAGCTGCTGCAAGCGGCCGCCACGGAGCTGGAGGGAGAGCATGCCCTGATCCGCCATCTGGTGGAGCACCGGCAGGCGAACCGGCAGGCCGGTGACGAGCAGATCCTGCGCCTGGAAAGTGACGAGGATCTGGTGAAGGTGGTTACCATCCACAAGTCCAAGGGGTTGCAGTATCCCCTGGTGTTCCTGCCCTTCATTGCCGGTTACCGGCCCGGCAACGGCGGCAAGCCGCCCCTGATCTACCGGGACGGTTCGGGGCGACGGGTGGTCAGTTTCACGCCCTCCCCGGAGAATCTTGAGCGGGCCGACGAGGCCCGTCTGGCGGAGGATGTGCGTCTGCTCTACGTGGCGGTGACCCGGGCCTGTCATGCCTGTTGGCTGGGGGTGGCGCCGGTCAAGGATCGCAGCCGTGACGGTGGTTTTCATCGCAGCGCCCTGGGCAGCCTGCTCGGGGGCGGCAAGCCCGTCGCGCCCGCCGAACTGCGTGCCCGGCTGGAAGCCCTGCGGGCCGATGATCTGCTGCCCACGGATATGTCATCGGTGCAGGTGCCGCCCATTGATGAGGTGATCCGGATCATGCCCGCCCCTCCGGTGCCGGTGATTGCACCGGGCCTTCCGGATCGGGCGCCGGTCACGGCGGGCACTCGCCCGGCCCGGCGGCCCCTGCGCCCGGCCCGGGAACATTGGTGGATCGCCAGCTACAGTGCATTAAGGCTCGTCGGCCAGGACCATCCGGTGCCGCGTCCCGATCCGGAGTCGGCCCAGGAGGAGCGTCTGCGGGAGGCCGTCGACGAGGCCGGATCCCTCCCAGCCGCGCCACCGGCCCGGAATGACGCGGATACCCCGGCCATGACGCAATCCCCATCCCCGGTGGTCGCGCCACCGGCGGATTTCCCCCGTGGCCCCGAGCCCGGCACCTTCCTCCACGGCCTCCTGGAGTGGATGGCCCGCACCGGATTCGAGACCCTGGCCCGGGACCCGGCACCGCTGCGGGAACTGGTGGCCCGGCGCTGTCATCACCGGGGCTGGGAGCACTGGATCGATCCGATTGACCAGTGGTTGCGGGACCTGCTGCGGCTCCCCCTGCAATGGGAGCCGGGAGGTGCGCCCCTGGTACTGGGGCAACTGGCCTACTGTCAGGCGGAAATGGACTTCTGGTTCCAGGCCGGGCAGGTGGACACCCGGAGCCTGGACCGGCTGGTGACCCGTCATACCCTGGACGGCCGCCCTCGGCCGGCCCTGCTGCCGGATACCCTCAACGGCATGATGAAGGGTTTCATCGACCTGGTGTTCGAACACCAGGGGCGCTATTACGTGGCGGACTACAAGTCCAATTGGCTGGGGGATACGGCCGGCGCCTATGGCCCCGAAGCCCTGGCCAGCGCGGCGGCCGCCCGACGTTACGATCTCCAGTACAGCCTCTATTGTCTGGCGCTGCACCGGCTGCTGCGGGCGCGGTTACCGGACTATGCGTACGAGCGACACATGGGGGGCGCCCTGATCTTCTTCCTGCGCGGGCTGGACGCCGACGGCGGCGGGATTCACTTCGAGCGTCCGGACGCCGACTTCATGGACGCCCTGGACGGACTCTTTGCCCGGCGGGAGCAGCCCTGATGTCCATGACACCGCAGACATTGCTGACCCACTGGCCGTCGTTGCGAACCCTGCTTGATCAGTGGACCGAACGGGGTTGGCTGCGCCCCCTGGACCGGGCCCTGGCGGTCTTTCTGCACGAACAGGCGCCGGATACCCCGCCGCTGGTGCTGTTGCTGGCGGCCCTGGCCAGCCACCAGCTGGGGCGTGGTCATGTCTGTCTGGACCTGACGGCCTTGCTGGCGGACCCGGACCTGAGTCTGTCCCTGCCGCCGGAATCGGACGACGGGGTGTTGCCGCCCCCCCGTCCTTCCTGGTGTCTGGCGGGCCTGGTGTTGCCGACCCTGTATCAGGCCCTGGCGCAGGCCCCGTCACTGGTGGCGGCGGGCGTGGGCACCACGCCTCTGGTGCTGGACGGGCAGCGTCTTTATCTGCGGCGCTACTGGCAGTACGAGCAGGGCATCGGGCAAGCCATCGGTGAACGGCTGGCAATGGGGGAAGGGCTGCGCCAGGCCCTGTCCGGCGAGCGCATGCGTCACTGGCTGGATCGGCTGTTCGGCCCGGTGGGGCCCGATGCCCCCGACTGGCAGCGTATCGCCTGCGCCCTGGCTGCCGGTGGTGCCTTTGCGGTCATCACCGGCGGGCCGGGCACGGGCAAGACCACCACGGTGGTGCGTCTGCTGGCCCTGCTGCAGGCCCTGCATCTGTCGGGGCAGACGGAGGGGGACGGCCAGCCCCTGCGCATCCGCATGGCCGCCCCCACGGGCAAGGCGGCGGCCCGGCTCAACAGTTCCGTGGCCGGCCGGGTGGGGGCGCTACCCTTGCCGGATGATGACTTGGGGCGGCGTATCCGCGCCGCCATTCCCACCCAGGTCACCACGGTGCACCGGTTGCTGGGTAGCCGGCCCAACAGTCGCCATTTCCGCCATCATGCCCGCAACCCCCTGCCGGTGGATCTGGTGGTGGTGGACGAGGCCTCCATGATCGATCTGGAACTGATGAGCCAGCTGGTACAGGCGCTGCCGCCGGAGGCCCGCCTGATCCTGCTGGGGGACAAGGACCAGCTGGCCTCGGTGGAGGCGGGCGCGGTGCTGGGTGAACTCTGCGACCGGGCCGACGGCGGTCACTATTCATCCAGGATCCGGGACTGGTTGCGCGGGGTCAGCGGTGAAGCATTGCCCCCCGCCATGGTGGATAGCACGGGCCGGCCCCTGGATCAGCACATCATCATGCTCAGACAAAGCCACCGCTTCGGCGCTGACAGTGGCATCGGGCGTCTGGCCCGGGCGGTCAACGGGGGGGATCCGGCCCAGGTGGCGGCGGTGTGGGACGGTGGGGACCGGCTGCCGGACCTGGCCCGGGTGCCGTTGCGCGGTGACGGTGACAAGGCCCTGGAGCAGGTGTTGATCCAGGGCGGCGGGGATCTGTTCCAGGACGATGGGGCAGGGCAGGGGGAGCGGCCCCGAGGCCATGCCCACTATCTGGCCGTGATGCGCGACACCGATCCCGGCGACGATGCCTGTCGCGAAGCGGTGGATGACTGGGCCGGACGCATCCTGGGCGCTCAGGCCGAATTTCAGTGTCTGTGCGTGATCCGTGGCGGACCCTGGGGCGTGGAGCAGATGAATCATCGCATCGCCCAGGCCCTGGGCAGGGTGGGTCTGCTGGCGCCGGAAGGGGTCTGGTATCCCGGGCGGCCGGTGATGGTCACCGGCAATGACTACGGCCTGGGGCTGATGAACGGGGACATGGGCGTTGCCCTGTCCATGCCGGATCCGGAAGCCCCGGACGGCCGGGTATTGCGGGTCGCCTTCCCGACGGCGGACGGAAGCCCTCGGGTGCGCTGGATTCTGCCCAGTCGCCTGGGGCAGGTGGAAACCGTGTTCGCCATGACGGTGCACAAATCCCAGGGGTCCGAATTCCGCCATACCGCCCTGGTCCTGCCGGACGCCCCCAGCCCCATCCTGACCCGGGAGCTGATCTACACCGCCATCACCCGCGCCAGTCGGTGGTTCAGCCTGTTGATGCCCAGGGCGGGCATTCTGGAAGCGGGGGTGAAACGGCGGGTGCTTCGAAGCAGCGGACTCAAGGGGGCGCTGCTATCCACAAAACCTGTGGAAAACTCTGTGGAAACCATGTCATGAACCCGTCAAAACCCCCGTCCGGGCATGGGTTCAAAACAGATTGGCCAGAAAATGACCAGCGGGAAATTCAAACGACTCAACGGATCAGCATTTCCTCCGCTGTCGAAAATGTCAAGTCTTGACAATGGGTTGGCCCCGGTAAAAGCGCCGGGGCCTGTGCACAATCTCCCTAGCTGACGCCGTATTCCACCAGCAGGTCCTCGTCCCTGACGATCATCTGGCAGGCCAGACGCCACTGTGAGGGGATGTCGTCCACGGACATCTGCTCGATGTCATCGCTGCTGAGCTTGCCGAGCTGTTGCAGCACCGTCTGTTCCTTGGCGGTCAGTGGGCCGCCCTTGGGGGTCTTCTTGTCCAGGTGGGTGACCTTGATCAGGCAGGTTCCGCATTCGCCATCCTGGCAGTCGAAGTTGATGGGCAGCTTGTTTTCCCGGGCGATCTTCAGGATGGTTTCGGTATGGCTACCGGCGACCGCGTACACGGTCTTGTCCTTGTAGTCGGGATGGGTGAAGGTGATGTTGGGCATGGGTGTGATCTCCTCAAGGTGATGAAACTGGATGCCGGATCAGACCGGGCGTACGGTGGCGTCACCGAGTACCTGGGCCTGGCAGGCCAGTCGCTGGTGCCGACCGGCGTTGTTTTCCCGCAGTACCTTGTGTTCCACCACGGAGGGTTCGGTGAGATTGTTCCAGCCTTCCTCTACTTCCATCAGGCAGGTGCCGCAATCACCTTCGCGGCAGCCGTAGATGATCCCAGAGCCCACCTTTTCCGAGATCTCGATCACCCGTACCCCGACCGGGGCACTCACGGTGAGATTGATATCCTTGAACGTCAGTTTGGCCTTGGCCACGGTGCATTCTCCTCATTGTCGTCATGTCATGGCGAATCACTCGCAGCCGGGTTGAAGCAATATTTATACCGAGTATTAATTTTTGTGCTTTGTGTGTTTTTTTTATTTATTTTCAATATTTTAGGTTTTTTCTGGTGAGCCTGTGCAAGGCCCGGCGTATGTGAGCTTCAAGACAACCTGGATATTTGTAAGTGTTCTGACCCCGTCATTCCCGCGCAGGCGGGGATCCGGTCACGGAGGGGCATCCCCTGGACTCCCGCTTTCGCGGGAGTGAAGGTGGGGTCAGGACTGAAGGCCGGGCAATCCGGGCAGCTGGTGGCCCGGATTGCCCGGTGGCATTGTCACCGCCGGATCATTACCATGGCGCCCATGGAAACGGACGTTCATCGGATCGTCCGGTGAGAAACCGCGCCGTGGTCGAAAGCCAACGGGCAGCACCCTCACCAAAACGGGCGATGGCCTCGTTACGTTCCTTGTTCACCAGCATCCAGAAGAATTGCAATATGGCGCAGATACCGAGGATGGTCTGTGCCAGATTCACCAGCAGCAACAGGACCAGCATGATCAGTCCATGCACCCATAGATTCCGGGGCATGGGACGGACGGTTTCCTCGTTTGAGGGACTGGATTCCATGAGGGTCTCCTTGGGGTGTTGGACTCAGATGTAGATATAGTTGCAGTGCACAAGACTGTCCATATACGCTCCGGCCCATGTTCTCTCCCCTGTATCGAAGATCCCCCGCCATGTCGCTTGTCCGTGTCCTGGTATCCCTGTGTTTGTGTCTGTTGATGGTCACGGAGGCGGTGGCACAGCCGCTCCCGCCCCAGGTGCAGCGTCTGCTGGAGCAGTACCGGATACCCGCCGAGGGCATCAGCGTCCTGGTTCAGCCGGTGACGGGGGGCGCCCCGCTGCTGGAGCACCGGGCGGACGTGCCGCGCAATCCCGCCTCAGCGATCAAACTGGTGACCACCTATGCGGCCCTGGAAATACTGGGGCCAGCCCATACCTGGAAGACGGAAATCCATACCTTTGCCCCGGTGGTCAACGGCACCCTGCGGGGGGATCTCTACATCCGCGGCGGTGGAGACCCCTTTTTGGTGGCCCAGGAGGTATGGAAGATGGCCGGTGCCCTGCGGCGTACCGGTATCCAGCGTATCCAGGGTGACCTGGTCTTCGACCTGAGCCATTTCGACATTCCCCGGGAAGACCCCGGTGCCTTTGACGGGCAACCCTTCCGGGCCTATAACCAGCCGCCCCACGCCCTGCTGATGAACTTCAATGCCATCAGCTTCCAGTTTCATCCCGCTGAGGACGGGCATTCCGTGCAGGTGGCGCTGGATCCTCCGTTGGCGGATCTGCGGCTGGACAACCGTTTGCGCCTGGGGTCGCAGGCCTGCGACAGTTTTCCCCAGGGGGTTGGCTTTCATGTGGCCCGGGAGCAGCCGGTACCCAGGGTGCTGCTGGAAGGGGAGTTGCCCAGGGGGTGTGAGGATGTGAGTCTGCTGCGTACCGCCCTGCCGCCGGAAGAATATGCCTACAGCCTGTTCACGGAGCTGTGGGGGCAATGGGGGGGTGTCCTGGAAGGAGGGTGGCGTCTGGGCCGGATCCCCGATCCTGCGTCCCGTCCGCGGGTGGTGCACCATTCACCGCCGCTGGGTGATCTGATCCGGCCGGTGAACAAGCACAGTAACAACGTCATGACCCGTCACATGAAGCTGGCCCTGGGAGCCCACCGGTATGGCGGTCCGGCCACCCTGGAAAAGGGGTATGCCGCCATTCGGGAGGTCCTGGAACGGGAAGGGGTCGACACCCGGGGACTGATCATGGATAACGCCGCTGGTCTTTCCCGCACCAACCGGATCTCCGCCCGCCAGCTGGCGGCGGTGCTCATGGCGGGCCGCCGGAGTCCATACATGCCGGAGTATGTCTCGTCCCTGGCCCTGTCGGGCATGGACGGCACCCTGAGTCGCCGCTTTGTGGGCCAGCCCGAGGCAGGGCGGATGCACCTGAAGACCGGTTACATCAATGGTGTGTCTTCCGTGGCCGGGTATGTGCGCACCGCCGGTGGACGTGATCTGGTGGTGGTGGTCTTGATCAATCATCCCAATGCCCATCGCTGGGCCGGTCTTGAGATCCAGGATGTCCTGCTGCGCTGGGTGTATCGTCAGGGGTAATGACACGGCCGTATGAGTCGCGCCTGATATCTACGCCGTTGAAGCTGCGCTACTATCCTGGTAACCGGCGGATACCGGCTGGCCCCATGCCTGGTTGCATTTCGGAGGAATTCCCAATGATCGGCGGTATTCAGAATTACTATGAACACTTGGTGTACGACCGTATCCGTCACGTCCTGCTGGAGTCCGGTGAACCGCTGGATACCGTGCACATGGACGATCTGGCCTGCGTGGCCCTCAATCGCCTGCCACCCCGCTACCTGAGATTTTCCGTGGATCTCACCACCCGCCTGACCGACGAGGATTGGGAGGTGATCAACCGCCAGGTCAACGAGGCGGTGGATTATGCCTTCCGTACCACTCACCGGCGCCAGGAACTGCGCGAAACCTGACTATCCTTAGATGAACCCCACTGCCGTCTTCAGACCTCTTTTTTCCTATCGCCCCTACTGGGCCGCACGCTTCGGCGTCGCGCCCTTCCTGCCCATGTCCCGGCACGAGATGGATCAGCTGGGCTGGGACAGCTGTGATGTGATTCTGGTGACCGGTGATGCCTATATCGATCATCCCAGCTTCGGGGTGGCCATCATCGGCCGCCTGCTGGAGGCCCAGGGTTTCCGGGTGGGGGTCATTTCCCAGCCCGACTGGCGTTCCCCGGAACCGTTTCAGGCCCTGGGCCGGCCCAATCTGTTCTTCGGCGTGACCGCGGGCAACATGGATTCCATGGTGAACCGCTATACCGCCGACCGCCGCCTGCGCAGCAACGATGCCTACAGCCCCGACGACGAGGGTGGCCGGCGGCCGGACCGGGCCGTGATCGTCTACAGCCAGCGGGTGCGGGAGGCCTATCGGGACGTGCCCGTCATCATCGGCGGGATCGAGGCCAGTCTGCGACGGGTGGCACACTATGACTACTGGTCCGACAAGGTCCGCCGCTCCGTATTGCTGGACTCCCGGGCCGATCTGCTCATCTACGGCAACGGGGAGCGTGCCCTGGTGGAGGCGGCCCATCGTATCGCCAGGGGGGAACATCCCAGGGACATGAAGGATCTGCGCGGCACCGCCTTCTTGCTGGATACCCCGCCGGGAGACTGGCATGTGCTGGACTCCACCCTGGTGGACCGGCCCGGGCCGGTGCAGCGCCATCGAGACCCTTACTGCGAGGAGATTCCGGAGCAGTGCGGCCCGGGTCAGGCCGTGGCCTGGGGCAAGGCCGCGGGTGCCCAGGTCATTCGCGTCCAGCGGCGTGCCTTGACGGCCCACCCCCGGGAACGGACCGTCATCCGTCTGCCCGACTGCGACACGGTACAGGATGACCCGGTGCTCTATGCCCACGCCTCGCGCCTGATCCATCTGGAAACCAATCCGGGCAATGCCCGTGCCCTGTTGCAGGGGCATGGAGACAAGGACCTGTGGATCAATCCGCCGCCGATTCCCCTGAGCACCATCGAACTGGATCAGTTGTTTGACCTGCCCTTTACCCGCGCCCCCCATCCCGCCTATCGGGGGGCGCGCATCCCGGCCTGGGAGATGATCCGGTTCTCGGTGAACATCATGCGCGGTTGCTTTGGCGGCTGTACCTTCTGTTCCATCACCGAACATGAGGGGCGCATCATCCAGTCCCGTTCCGAGGACTCCATCGAACGGGAGGTGGACGAGATCCGGGACAAGGTGGAGGGATTCACCGGGATCATCTCGGACCTGGGCGGGCCGACGGCCAACATGTACCAGCTCGGGTGCAAGGACAAGGCCATCGAGGCCCATTGCCGCCGTCTGTCCTGCGTGCATCCCCGTATCTGTCGCAATCTGAATACCGATCACGGGCCCCTGATCCGGCTGTATCGCCGTATCCGCAAGCGTCCCGGGGTGAAGAAGGTGCTGATTGCCTCGGGGTTGCGTTACGACCTGGCCCTGGAGTCGAAGGAATACGTCCGCGAACTGGTCACCCACCATGTGGGCGGGTATCTGAAGATCGCCCCGGAGCATACCCAGCCCGGCCCCCTGTCACGGATGATGAAGCCGGGCATCGATGTCTACGAGCGGTTCCGGGAGCTGTTCGAGCGCTTTAGCCGTGAGGCGGGCAAGGAACAGTATCTGGTGCCGTATTTCATCGCCGCCCATCCGGGCACCACCGATGAGGACATGCTGCATCTGGCCCTGTGGCTCAAGCACAACGGTTTTCGTCTGGATCAGGTCCAGGCCTTTTTGCCGGGTCCCATGGCCCTGGCCACCGCCATGTATCACGCCGAGCGGGACCCGCTCAAGCCGGTGACCCGGGGCAGTGAGCGGGTGTCGACCGCCAAGGGATTGCGTCAGCGCCGGTTGCACAAGGCATTCCTGCGCTACCACGACCCGGAAAACTGGCCGCTGCTGCGGGAAGCCCTGCAGCGCATGGGGCGGGCCGACCTGATCGGCAACGGCAGGCGTCACCTGGTGCCCCGTTTCCAGCCAGCGGGAACCGGAGCCACGGGGGAGGGCCGCCGGCGACCGGTGCAGGCCGCCGAGCGTCCCGCGCCGCGCCGCAAGAGCCCTCGTGGTCCGGTGACGGATCGCGGCGCGGTGGCCGGGTCCCGTACCCGCAAGCGTCGCTGATCTGCCCCCGCATCCCCGGGTTTTTTCGCGTTAACGCCCCGCCTTGGGTCCCAGCAGCAGCCAGAGGATGAAGCCGATGACCGGTAACAGCAGCAATCGGATAGCCGGGGGTTTTTCTCCCCCGGCCTCCACAACACCCCGCATGCGGGTCCGCACGGGGCGTTTCCTCCGGAGTTCAAAGGACCATGCAACCATGGTGACCTTCAACGCTGGTTACCCAACGAATCGCCAAGGCCGTTTCACCCGGTCGGGCGCATTACGGCCGTTGAGACACGCGGGTCTCTCTCGTTGCCGGAGGTTCGGGCCTTCACCGTGTCTCACCCATTACGGTGAGCATTTGGCTACTATGCCGTCTGCTGACTTCTGCCTCATCACGCCAAGCGTTGCCGATTGGCGCGCTGTCCGGGTCACGGTAGGGTCCGGTGGTGGTTCCAGCCCTTTCGAGCTGGCCCTCAGT
>NZ_NRSM01000018.1 GCF_016584105.1 Ectothiorhodospira shaposhnikovii
CACAGGTGGATATTATGTGATATATGGTTAGGAGGCAACAAAACAACCAGCTTTTCCGTTGAGAAAGTGAAATTTGTGAATGAACGCCAAGGTAGAGATCAACCAGATATTCCGGTTACCCAAAACTATCTGGCCACCTACACGGCCTCCCCGAAAAGTGTCGTGGTGCTGGTCCGTGACGGTGACAGGATCGTCGGTGCCTCCACCGCCCTGCCCCTGACGCACGAACCGGAGAACGTGATTCGCCCCCTGCGTCAGCACGGCTACGATCCGGCGCGGGTCTTCTACCTGGGGGAATCCGTGCTGCTGCCAGAATACCGGGGCCAGGGGCTGGGCGTGAGATTCTTCCAGGAGCGGGAGGCCCACGCCCGATCCCTGGGCGGTTTCACCCACGCCACATTCTGCGCAGTCTATCGGCCAAAAGACGATCCCCGTCGTCCTTCCGACTACACGCCACTGGATGAGTTCTGGAAAAAACGGGGCTATCGCAAGCAACCCAGTCTCACCACCCTCTTCTCCTGGAAGGACCTGGGTGAGAAGAAGGAATCGGAAAAGACCATGGTCTTCTGGGTCAAGTCCCTCTAGCGCTTTCTGACTGATAACGGAGGGCCGGAGCTGCCCATGAACAAGACCCAGCCGGATACCGCCACGGGCGCAAACATCGATGCCATCCTGGCGCAGTTGAATACAGTGATCTTCGGCAAACCCGGCCCCATCCGACTGGCCCTGGCCTGTCTGCTGGCCCGGGGTCACCTGCTGGTGGAAGACCTGCCCGGGGTCGGCAAGACCACCCTGGCCCATGCCCTGGCCCGCACCCTGGGGCTGCAGTTCCAGCGCATCCAGTTCACCAGCGATCTGCTGCCGGCGGACATCCTCGGCGTCTCGGTGTTCAGCACGGAGCGCAAGCGCTTCGAGTTCCATCCCGGTCCGGTCTTTTCCCAACTGGTGCTGGCGGACGAGATCAACCGCGCCACGCCCAAATCCCAGAGCGCCCTGCTGGAGGCCATGGAGGAACAACAGGTCACCATCGAGGGCACCACCCGGCGTCTGCCGGAGCCGTTCTTCGTCATCGCCACCCAGAATCCCCAGGAACAGATCGGCACCTTCCCCCTGCCCGAATCCCAGATGGACCGCTTCCTGATGCGCATCCATCTGGGGTATCCGGACGCGGCGGCCGAACGTGCCCTGCTGCGGGGGCGGGACCGCCGTGAGCTGGTGGAGGAACTCCCCGCCCAGGTGGATGCCCCTGCCCTGCTGGCGCTGCAGCGACAGGTCACGCAGGTTCATGTCTCCGATGCCCTGCTGGACTACCTGCAGGCCATCGTCGCCCACACCCGCCGACCGGGGGTGTACCGGATGGGGCTGTCGCCACGGGCGGTGCTGGCACTGCTGCGCGCCGCCCAGGCCTGGGCCCTGGTGGATCACCGGGATCATGTCATGCCGGAAGACATCCAGGAGGTCCTGCCGCCGGTGGCCGGGCATCGACTGCACCTGAGCGAATCCCCCGGCCTGGCACCGGAACAAGTCACCCGGCGTCTGATCGAGGCCGTTCCGGTCCCGTGATGAAGGCCCAGGTACTGGATCGTCGGCGGCTGAGGGAACGGGCCATCGCCTGGATCACCCGGCGCCAGCTGCCGGAAGGCCGGACCCTGCGGCTGCACCGGCGCTGCATCTACATCCTGCCCACCCGTCAGGGCTACACCTTTGCCCTGATCCTCCTGGTGATGTTGCTGGGGGCCATCAATTACAGCAACAGCATGGCCTTCATGCTGACCTTCCTGCTGGCGGCCCTGGGTGCCAATGCCATGTGGCATACCCACAGAAACCTGCTGGGGCTGCGGGTCACCCGCCGACCGGCCCAGCCGGTCTTTGCCGGCCAGACCGCCCAATTCGTCTACACCATGGAAAACCCCAGTCGGGTGCCCCGTCGCGGCCTGCTGCTGGAGACCCTGGATGGCACACCGGTGCCCTTTGATGTCGGCGCCCGGGATGAAACCCAGGTCACCCTGGACCTGCCCGCCCGGCGCCGGGGCGTGTTGCGACCCGGTCGCCTGCGACTCCATGGCCGCTATCCCATGGGACTGTTCCGGGCCTGGTCCTGGCTGCATTTCGATGAATCCGTGCTGGTGTACCCCAAGCCCCTGCCCATGGATCAGGCGCCCCCCTTTGCCGGGCAGGATGAAGGCGAAAGCCGGGAACGGACCGATCCCGCCGGAGAGGAGTTTGCCGGTGTCCGGGGCTATCAGCCGGGAGACTCCCCCCGCCATCTGGACTGGAAGGCCCTGGCCCGTACCGGTGATCTTTACATCAAGCAGTTCGGCGAGGTGAGCGGCGGGCAGGTCTGGCTGGACTGGGACCAGTTGCCGGCGGGCGATCTGGAGATCCGGCTGTCCATGATGTGTCACCAGGTCCTTCAGGCCCAGGCTCAGGGACTGCGCTTCGGCCTGCGCATGCCCGGCCTGGAGCTGGAGCCGGACACGGGCGAGGCCCACCAGCGACGCTGCCTGGAATACCTGGCCTGCTTCGCCCTGCCGGCGGACGCCTGTCCATGAGCGTCGCCCCCATGAGGCTGGAAGACCGGCTGCCGGTCCGTTCCGGCGCCCTGCTGTGGGTGATCGCCGCCATCGGCGTGGCCATCGTGCCCCACCTGTTCAATCAACCCGTGTGGGTGGTGCTGACCACGGTCCTGGCCCTGGCCTGGCGCGGCGGCGTCCATCTGGGCCGACTGCCCATGCCCTCCCGCTGGATACTGGTGCTGCTCACCCTACTCATGACCGGCCTGGTCCTGGGTCGCTACGGCACCCTCTTCGGCCGCGACGCCGGCGTGGCCCTGCTGGTCCTGATGACAGGCCTGAAACTGCTGGAAACCCGCACCTACCGGGATGCCATGCTGGTGGTGTTCCTGGGCTATTTCGTCATCATCACCAACTTCTTCTACTCCCAGGAGATCCCGGTCGCCCTCTACATGCTGGTGGCGGTGTTCGCCACCACCGCCGCCCTGGTCAGGCTCAATGCCGGTGAAGGGGTACAGCCGGCAAGGGAGTCCTTCGGACTGGCCGGTCTGATGCTGGGCCAGGCGGTGCCGGTGATGATCATCCTGTTCCTGCTCTTTCCCCGTCTGCCCGGCCCCCTCTGGGGCACGCCCCAGGACAGCACCACCGGCGTGACCGGCCTGTCCGACAGCATGTCCCCCGGTTCCATCAGTGAACTGCTGCAGTCCGACGCCCCCGCCTTCCGGGTTTCATTCACCGACGAGCCGCCCGCGCCGGCACAGCGGTACTGGCGCGGGCCGGTATTCGCCCATTTCGACGGGCGCACCTGGCGGGCGGGCCGGGAGACGGAAATCGACGCCCTGCCCCTGCTGCCGGATACCGATGGCATGGTGACCTACACCCTCAATCTGGAGCCCCACGAACGCCGCTGGCTGCTGGCCCTGGATGTCCCCGTCGCCGTGCCGCCCGATGCCCGCATGACCGGGGATCACTACCTGGTGGCCGACCGCCCGGTACGGCGTCTGGTGCAGTACAGCCTGGCCTCGCGGACGGATCTGATCCTGGAACCGGAACTGACCGAGACCCGGCGCCGCCAGGCGCTGAGCCTGCCGGCTCGCGCGGCCCCACGGGCGCAGGCACTGGCGCAGACCTGGCGGACACAACATGAAGAAGACGACGCCCTGATCCAGGCCGCCCTGCGGCACTTCAACGAAGAACCCTTCTTCTACACCCTGTCCCCCCCCAAACTGGAGCGGGATCCGGTGGATCAGTTCCTGTTCGAGGTCCGGGCCGGTTTCTGCGAACACTATGCCAGTGCCTTCGTGGTGCTGATGCGGGCCGCCGGCATCCCGGCACGGGTGGTCACCGGGTACCAGGGCGGCGAATACAACCGCCTGGGCAATTACCTGCTGGTGCGTCAGTCCGATGCCCACGCCTGGGCCGAAGTCTGGCTGGAAGGACGGGGCTGGGTGCGGGTGGACCCCACCGCCGCGGTCGCTCCGGAACGCATCGAACAAGGGATCCGGGTCGCCCTGTCGGGGGATCTGGATGCCCCGGACTTCATCCGCCGCAGCCTGGACTGGGGCATGGTGAGGCTGCAGTGGGAGCTATGGCGGGACAGCATCGACTACTACTGGAGCGGCTGGGTACTGGCCTTCGGTCCCGAACGACAGGAGGAACTGCTGGAGCGGCTGGGCCTGGGACGCCTGGACTGGCGCGGGATGATCACCCTGATGGTGATACTCATCGGCGCGGTGGTACTGGTGTTCGCGGCCCTGTTCCTATGGCGCAATCGCCTGCCGGTCGCCGACCCGCTAGCCGTGGTCTATCGGCGTTTCTGCCGTCGTCTGGCCGGGGCCGGACTGACCCGCGCCCCCCATGAACCGCCCATGGACTTTGCCCGACGCATCGCCCGGGAACGCCCGGATCTGGCGGAACCGGTGGCGGCCTTCACCCGGGAATACGTGGCCCTGCGCTACGGCGCTGCTCCCGACCCGGAACGTTTCGGGCAGCTGCGCGGGCTGTTGCGGCGGATCAATCCCTGATCGAAAAAAACCCGCCGTTGCCGGCGGGTACAAAGCCCAATGGGGAGGGAAGCAGACAAGCCCACGTCCCTGTGAGCCGGGCTTTGTCGGGGGGATGCCGGCGGTCATGCCGACAGTCGTTGGGGTTCCTCATGATCGGCGGGATGGCCCTGGACCGACTTCTTGCGAAAATCCGCGATCGCGGCCTTGATGGCGTCCTCGGCCAGGACCGAACAGTGGATTTTCACCGGCGGCAGGGCCAGTTCCTCGGCAATCTGGGTGTTCCTGATGGCGCCAGCCTCCTCCAGGGTTTTCCCTTTCACCCACTCGGTGAGCAGGCTGGAGCTGGCAATGGCGGAACCGCAACCGTAGGTCTTGAACCTGGCGTCCTCAATGACACCGGCATCGTTGACCCGGATCTGCAGTTTCATCACGTCACCGCAGGCCGGTGCGCCCACCATGCCGGTGCCCACGTGGGGGTCTGCCTTGTCCAGAGAGCCCACGTTGCGGGGGTTTTCGTAGTGGTCGATGACTTTGTCGCTGTAGGCCATGTTCGATTACCTCTCGAATGGGTTGTCCCGGGTGGCTCAGTGGGCCACCCACTCCACGGTCTTGAGATCCACCCCTTCCTGGTGCATTTCCCAGAGGGGGGACAGCTCGCGCAGCTTCTCCACCGCCGATTTGACCAGGGCGATGGTGTGGTCGATTTCCTCCACGGTGGTATAGCGGCCCACGGAGAAGCGGATGGAACTGTGGGCCAGCTCATCATCCCGCCCCAGGGCACGCAGCACGTAGGAGGGCTCCAGACTGGCGCTGGTGCAGGCGGAACCGGAGGAGACGGCGATGTCCTTGAGGGCCATGATCAGGCTCTCCCCTTCCACGAAGTTGAAGGAAACATTGAGATTGCCGGCCACCCGCCGCTCCAGGTCACCATTGAGATAGACCTCGTCCATGCCGGACAGACCTTCCCAGAGCCGGTCCCGCAACATGCGCAGACGCTCGTTCTCCGCCCCCATCTCCTCGCGGGCGATGCGAAAGGCCTCGCCCATGCCGATGATCTGATGGGGCGCCAGGGTGCCGGAGCGCATGCCGCGCTCATGGCCGCCCCCGTGCATCTGGGCCTCCAGCCGCACCCGGGGCTTGCGACTCACGTACAGGGCGCCCACGCCCTTGGGGCCATAGGTCTTGTGGGCCGAAAAACTCATCAGATCCACGGGCAGTTTCGACAGGTCCAGAGGCACCTTGCCGGTGGACTGGGCGGCGTCCACATGGAACAGGACACCCCGGGAGCGGGTCAGGTTGCCGATGGCCTCGATATCCTGGATCACACCGATCTCGTTGTTCACATGCATCACGGAGACCAGCACCGTGTCGTCACGCAGGGCCGCCTCCAGCTTGGCCATGTCCAGCAGGCCGCTGGGCTCCGGGTCCAGGTAGGTGACTTCGAACCCTTCCCGCTCCAGTTGCCGGCAGGTGTCGAGCACCGCCTTGTGCTCGGTCTTGACGGTGACGATGTGACGTCCCTTCTTCTGGTAGAAATGGGCCGCCCCCTTGATGGCCAGGTTGTCTGCCTCGGTGGCGCCGCTGGTCCAGACGATCTCCCGGGGATCGGCCCCCACCAGGGCGGCCACCTGCTCCCGGGCCTCTTCCACCGCCTTTTCCGCCTCCCAGCCGAAGCTGTGGGAACGGGAAGCGGGGTTGCCAAAGGCACCGCCCACGGTCATGAACCGGAACATCTTTTCAGCCACCCGCTCGTCAACCGGTGTGGTGGCGGCATAATCCAGGTAGATGGGCCTTCTCGATGACATGGGGATCTCCTCAAGCGGCGGAGCGACGGAAAATGAAATGCTGGTGGGCATGGCGAGGATGCTGCTGTTCCTGGCGCCGGGCGATCTGCTGAACCTCGGGACGGTTGGCGAACTGGTCCAGGGTGATCCCGTCCAGGAACGCAAACAGTTGCTGACTGAGTTCATCCCAGAGCTGGTGAGTCAGGCAACGCTGCCCGTCGTGGCAGTCACCGGTACCCAGGCAACGGGTCATCTTCACGTTTTCGTCCACCGCCATGATGATGCTCGCCACGGTGATCTCGTCGGCGGGCTGCGCCAGGCGATAGCCGCCGCCGGGACCCCGCACCCCCTCCACCAGGCCATGCTTGCGCAGCTTGGCGAAGAGCTGTTCCAGGTAGGACAGGGAAATCCCCTGGGTCTGGGAAATATCCGCCAGGGTGACAGGGCCGATTCCGTCATGGATGGCCAGATCCAGCATGGCGGTCACCGCGTATCGACTCTTGGTAGACAGTTTCATGGATGCCCCCTTTCTTAAGATTGTCAGGCTTGAGAATTCCCGACTCAAAAAGTCAGGTTTAGAGGCAGTCTTACAAAACCTAGCGGAGGAGTCAAGAATTTTTTCCGACGGAGTCAGGGTGGGAACCATGCCTCTCGAAGGCATGAGATCTTCGCGGCTCAGAGAGAGCCGGGACCCTCGAACCGATGGCCCTGATGCAGGCAATAGCCGAGCCATTTATAGAGGAAGCGGTTGAAACGCCAGCGGTACTCCAGGGCCTGCCAGTCCGGATGATCCCCCAGACTGATCTCCTCGCCGGAACGACGACAGGCACATCCCATCACTTCCACCTGGCGGGCATCGTGGTAGACCCGAAGATGCAGATTGGGGCTTTTGCGGTGATGCCGCCCCTCGTCGCCATCAAAGTGATAGGTCAGTATCACCGTGGTGGTATAGGGGCAGCGCTCGATCACCTCCAGATGAAGGTCCATGGCCCCCTCAACCCGGGAAACCAGCGCACCCTGCTGTGACCTCAATTCGGGAAAAAGTCGGCGCAGGCGGATGTAATTGGCCTCATACAGGTCCATCAACGCCGCAAAACTGCGGGGCCGGGGATCCAGATAGGCGGGTTTGCGGGCCTCAAGCAACATGGCCGGCATATTACCAAGGAGAACACTGGGAAAGCCATCAAGCCGAGACCCTCCGCGCCCCGATCGGGACAGACGAACGCGTATTTGGTAACTTCAGCGATTCAAGCCACTCAATGCCACGAGCCCATGAACATCAAGCTGGTTGCCACCACCCCCTTTCAAGACCAGAAACCGGGCACCTCCGGCCTGCGCAAGCAGGTGCGCGTCTTTCAACAGCCCCACTACCTGGAAAACTTCGTCCAGGCCGTCTTCAACACCCAGACCGCCCTTCGGGGCGGCACTCTGGTGCTGGGGGGGGATGGCCGCTACTTCAATCGGGAAGCCATCCAGATCATCCTGCGCATGGCGGCGGCCCACGGGGTGGCCAAGGTCATTGTGGGGTGCGGCGGTATCCTGTCCACCCCGGCGGCATCCTGCCTGATCCGCCGCTACCGCACTCAGGGCGGGCTTATCCTTTCCGCCAGTCATAATCCCGGCGGCCCCCATGCCGACTTCGGCATCAAGTTCAATACGCCTAACGGGGGACCGGCACCGGAAAAGGTCACCAACGAGATTCACGCCGCCACCCTGACGCTGACCGAGTACCGGATTGCCGATATCCAGCATGTGGACATCGATCACCTGGGCACCAGCAAGCTGGGCGCCATGGAGATTGCCGTGGTGGATCCGGTGCAGGATTATGCGGCGCTGATGCAGAACCTGTTCGACTTCGACCGCATGCACACCCTGTTCAACAGCGTCCCCTTCCGCATGCGTTTTGATGCCATGCACGCGGTGACCGGTCCCTATGCCCGGCGCATCCTGGAAGACATGCTCGGCGCACCGCCGGGCACGGTGATGCGGGCCGAACCGCTGGCGGATTTCGGGGGACATCACCCGGACCCCAATCTGGTCCATGCCCATGACCTGGTGGAGGTCATGAATGGACGCAACGGCCCCGATTTCGGTGCCGCCTCCGACGGGGACGGGGATCGCAACATGATCCTGGGGCGTCGCTTCTTCGTCACCCCCAGCGACAGCCTGGCGGTGCTGGCGGCCAATGCCCACCATGTACCCGGTTATCGCGGCGGCATTGTGGGCATTGCCCGTTCCATGCCCACCAGTCAGGCGGCAGACCGGGTGGCGGAGCATCTGGGGATCGAGTGTTTCGAGACCCCCACCGGCTGGAAGTTCTTCGGCAACCTGCTGGATGCAGGCCGTGTCACCCTGTGCGGTGAGGAAAGTTTCGGCACCGGTTCCGACCATGTGCGGGAAAAGGACGGGCTGTGGGCGGTGCTGTTCTGGCTCAACCTGCTGGCGGTGCGCCGCGAATCGGTGGAAAGCATCGTCAAGTCCCACTGGCGTCAGTTCGGGCGCAACTATTACACCCGCCATGACTTCGAAGAGGTGGAAGCCCAGCGGGCGGATACCCTGATGAACCGGTTGCGGGACCGTTTGCCGGCTCTGGCCGGCAAACGCCTGGGCAGCCACACCGTGAGTCTGGCGGATGACTTCGCCTACGAAGACCCCATTGACGGGTCCACCAGTCAGGGACAGGGGATTCGTATCCTGTTTGAGGGCGGGTCACGACTGGTGTTCCGACTGTCGGGCACGGGCACGGCGGGGGCGACCCTGCGGCTCTACGTGGAACGGTATGAGCCGGACCCGCAACAGCACGAACTGGAGACCCAGACGGCACTGGCGCCGCTGATTGCCATTGCCCACGATGTGGCGGGCATCCGGGAACATACGGGGCGCAAGGTACCTACGGTGATTACCTGATGGAACGGTGTCCTGAACCAGTCACTCCCCCATAGCCCCTTCGTCATTCCCGCGAAAGCGAGAATCCAGTGAAGGGCCGCAAACCCTGGGCTCCCGCTTTCGCGGGAGTGACGGTGAAGGAGATCACGGCGGAGCCCGGTTTTCAGGCGCGCTCCCAGTCAAAGGCAAGCACCTGCCGGATGTGGTCGCAGCCGCTCAGGCACATGAGCAACCGGTCCACGCCCAGGGCCACACCGGCGCAATCCGGCAGACCCTCGGCCAGAGCCGCCAGAAGATGATGGTCCACCGCCACCGCCGCTTGCCCGGCGGACCGGCGGCGGCGGTTGTCCGCCTCGAAACGGGCACCCTGCTCCACCGCATCCCCCAGTTCATGAAAACCGTTGGCCAGTTCCACCCCCCCCCAATACAGCTCGAAGCGCTCGGCCACCGCCGGGCTCTCCGGGCAGATCCGGGCCAGCGCGGCCTGACTGGCAGGATAATCATGGATGAAGGTCAGACCATCCGCGGGTAGCGCGGGTGCCACCACCATGGACATGATCAGGTCCAGCCATCCATCCCGTTCCAGTTCACCCCGCACATCCAGCCCAAGCGCCCGTGCCCTGTCGGCCAGAGCCCCGACATCGGCGTCCAGGGGATCAATGCCGGCATGGTCCACCATGGCCTGCCGGTAACTCAGCCAGGCGGTTGGACGGGACAACCGGTCACCGGCCAGGCCGCGCACCAGGGCATCCACTTCGGTCATCAGCCGATGGTGGTCGAACCCGATCCGATACCATTCCAGCAGGGTGAATTCCGGATTGTGAAAGCGACCGGCTTCCCCGGCACGAAAGACCCGAGCAATCTGATAGATATCCCCCGACCCGGCGGCCAACAGGCGCTTCATGGGAAACTCAGGAGAGGTATGCAGCCAGAGGGTAGCCTCCGGCAGGGTCACGGTCAGGCTCTCGATGGCGGGATCCGTGGCCCCCGCCCGGGACAGGCAGGGGGTTTCCACTTCCAGCACCCCCCGCGCACGGAAAAAATCGCGGATCGACCAAAGCAGATCCGCCCTACGACGCAACATCGCCGGAGCGGCGGAGGGATACCAGCTCACGCGCGGGAGACGTAGTCGCCGGTGCGGGTATCCACGCGGATCACATCCCCTTCGTTCACGAACAGGGGCACCTTGACCACGGCACCGGTCTCCAGCGTAGCCGGCTTGGTGCCGCCGGTGGCGGTGTCGCCACGGATACCCGGATCACACTGGGTGATCTTCAGTTCCACGAAATTGGGCGGGCTGACCGACAGGGGCACGTTGTTCCACAGAGTCACGGTGCACATGTCCTGTTCCTTGAGCCACTTCATGGCATCAATGACCGCTGCCTCGTTGGCGGCATACTGCTCGAAACTCTCCGGCATCATGAAGTGCCAGAACTCGCCGTCGGCGTAGAGGTACTGCATGTCCGTGTCCATGACGTCGGCGGCTTCCACCGAATCGCCGGACTTGAAGGTCTTGTCCAGCACGCGACCGGTCTTGAGGTTGCGCATCTTCACGCGATTGAAGGCCTGTCCCTTGCCGGGCTTGACGAACTCGTTTTCCACGATGGCGTACGGATCACCATCCAGCAGAATCTTGAGCCCGCTCTTGAATTCATTGGTACTGTACATTGCCATAACGATGCATCTCCGGATCGAGCTGGGCTCGAAGGGGTTTCCAACAGGGACAATCCCGGGTGGGCGGGGAATCTGGCAAACAGTCGGTCAAAACCGGCACAATGGGCTGGCCTGCCACGATCCACCCTGAAAAATCCGCCTATGATAACGCGATTAAATGTCCACCGTCAGTCGGCGGATTGGCAAAGAGCCCTCGCCCAGGCCGTGACCGATCCGGAAGAGCTGTTCCAGCGCCTGGCGCTGGACCCCGCCCTGCTCCCTGCCGCCCTGAAGGCCTCGGAACAGTTCCGGGTACGGGTGCCGCTGGGCTACCTGGGGCGCATGACGCCCGGGGATCCCAATGATCCCTTGTTGCTACAGGTACTGCCCCTGGCCGAAGAATGTCTGGAAATCCCAGGTTTTCAGTGCGATCCGGTGGGGGACCTTGAATCGATGCCGATTCCGGGACTGCTGCACAAATATCATGGACGGGTGCTGCTGGTGACCTCCGGAGCCTGCGCCATCCACTGCCGTTACTGCTTCCGGCGACATTTTCCCTATCGGGATGCCTCAGCCATCCGTGAAGCCTGGCCGCAGATCCTGATGTATCTGCGAACCCATGAAGAGGTGCGCGAAATCATCCTGAGCGGTGGCGACCCGCTCACCCTGAGTGATGACAAGCTGGCGGCAATGGTTTCGGATCTGGCCGGCATCCCCCACCTGCGTACCCTGCGCCTGCACAGCCGTCTGCCGGTGGTATTGCCGGAACGGATCGACGACACCCTGCTGGGCTGGCTGACCGGCACCCGCCTGCGCCCGATCATGGTCATCCACGCCAATCATGCCAGGGAACTGGACGGCACCACCCGGGCAGCCATGGAACGCCTGGAACTGGCCGGAGTGCGCCTGTTCAACCAGACCGTGCTGCTGCGGGGAATCAATGATGACGCCGACGCCCTGGCGATGCTCAATCACGCCCTTTTCGATAGTGGCGTACAACCCTATTACCTGCATATGCTGGATCCCGTCCAGGGGGCGGCGCATTTCGCCGTCACGGAGGAACATGCCCTCACCCTCATGAAGCAATTGTCCCGGCAGCTTCCCGGCTACCTGATCCCCCGCCTGGTCAGGGAAGTCCCCGGGCACGACAGCAAGACACAAATTGCGCATTCACCCCATGCCGTCGAAGGTTTTTCGCTTTAGGGACAGGAAAGACTGGAAAAACAGGAGTAAGCTCCCTTAAATTAGTGAACCACGTCACAAAAAACCAGTCTCACTGCCCAGATGTCTGACCCATGAAAGAGCGAACCGAGATGCTGGTCGAACCCTTCACGTTGAAAATCGCGGGTAATGTGTTCCCATTACAACCGAAAAAGATCAAGCGCTGGCTCCAGGCACTTCCCCTGGGCAACATGGGGGAAACCACCCGACAGCTGTTAGAGGCGATCAAGACCCTGAACGGTCGGGTCATGCCGCCCGCGGATCGTTTTGAAGTGATGGAACTGATGCATCCCTCCCTGCATCTGGTGCTGGATCATCTGGAACGCCATTTCATCAACCGCTCCCTTCCCCTGCCTCCGAGAAGCCTTCAGATCGCCCATGTCGCGGAGGAATTGCAGGCGGAATCCAGCGCGGCATACCTGCGGGTCATCAGGGATGCCCGTGGTCTGAAACGGCATGGTCTCTCCTCCCGCCATCTGGCAAATGCCATTTATCAGGGCATGCGGTCCCTGAGCGCCCAACAGCTGCACGCCGCACGACTGTATCTGCCTGTCCCCATAGGGACTTGGCAAGCCATGCACGAACTGCTGGTGGAAGCCGAGCGCCACAATCTCCTGCATCATCCCGTCACCGATGACCAGCTCAAGGTAAACACGCCCGAGCGGGCCTACCTGCAGGCAGCCCTGCTGGCGCTGGCCGCCCCCCTGACGCTTCGTCAGGGAGAGTCGGACCTGCTGTACCACCATTTTGAAACCCAGTCCGCACTGTGCAACATCAGCCGCGACGCGCTTCCCGACAACGCGGGCATGCTCTACACAATCAACCTCTGCAGGGACGCCCCCCCCGAATACGTTGCGCAGGATGAACTGGACGATCCCGAACAATCCCGCTTCCTCCAAATCACGCCCCTCATCCGGCAATTGCGGGACATGGTTCGCACCGGCAATACCCAGCTGCTGAACAGCGACCTAACCCACAGGGTCCTGGTTGCCTTGACGAACACCTCTCGTCGGCGGTTCAGCCGGGCCGGCCAGTCCGGAGAGATTGATGTCGCCACCGGCCTGAACAGCATCTATCAATGTGTTTCCCAGAAAATGCAGGCACAACTGGGCAACGGAGACCATGCACAGGATGGATATCCATCCCTCTCTCTGCAGGAAATCGATGGTATCCCCAGCGCTACCGAGCAGGGCATGTCGGTTCATTATCTTGCGGATATCCCGAGAGATACGGGCTCTGAGGCCTGGGACACGGTTGCCAGGGGCAACCTGCTGACCAATGGCAACCACTTCTCCGACAACGGTTTCGATGAATCCCGGCAACCCGGGCTCATTCCACAGCCCTGGTCGCTGGTGGATACCAGTGCGGGAGGATTTCGCCTTAGATGGAAAAAACCCCAGGCCGGGCGGGCCCAGGTTGGAGAACTCCTGGGGCTGAGAGACCACGATGGTACGCGAGTCCGCTGGCAACTGGGGGTGGTGCGGTGGATGATGTTTCACCCTGAAACCGGACTTGAAATCGGTGTTCAGATCCTGGCGCCCCGCAGCCTGCCCGTGACGATCAAGCGATCCCGACGCCGCATTGCCCACGGAGCTGCCTTGGAAGGCCTGGTATCTCCCACCATCCAGGTCTTGCAACAACCGGCCAGCCTGTTCTGCCCTGCCGGCGTTTTCCAGGCGGGGGAAGAGGTGGCCGTCAACCTTGCTGGCAGGGCCCTGCCAGTGATACTCACCCATAAAATGGCCTTTTCCAGCCGTTTTGAACAGTTCAGTTATGAACCGGCCCCGGATGATCGCAAGGCGGGAACGGCAGGAACGGCAGGAGATGAACGGTCGGCGACGACGGACATCCCCTGGTCAAGCATTTAGGGATGTCTTCAATCTGTCATTCCCGCCAGGCGGGAATCCGCTAACGGACTGAAAAATCCATGACTCCCGCAAAAGCGGGAGTCATGGTTCAAGTACTGCTCGTTGCTTGCCCAGACCTCCCCCAAACCCAAGGCGCGCCCCAGAAATGGGGATGGTTGGCCTTATCCACCAGCTTGTCTATATAATCAGGGCCAGTTATTCACGCCGGTGAGTAACCCGGCTTCGATCCCGTGTTCTCAGGACAGGCACTGAATGGACAACCTACTACGCCTACTCATCATCGATGACGACCTCAATGATGCCGAGATGGTGGTCAGCACCCTCAAGTCTGCCGGTTTGGCAGTCAGAGCGGAACGGGCCGAAGATGAAGAGGACCTTCTTGGAAAGCTGAAAAATCACACTCCGGATGTGATCATCTGCGCCCTTGGACATCCCAGCCTGTCTCTCGACAAGGTCATCCAGAGCAGCCGGCAAATGGGGCGTCATGCCCCGGTGGTAGCCGTCGCCACCAGCCCGGAAACCGACATTGTCGAATGTCTGGAATCCGGCGCCCATGACATGGTTCCCAAGAACCAGCTGGACCATCTTCGTCTGGTCGTGATACGGGCACTCACATTTCAGCATCAGTGGCGCTCCCTCAAGACGCTCGAATCCGCCCTGAGGGAG
The DNA here is from genome assembly GCF_016584105.1 of Ectothiorhodospira shaposhnikovii. Classification (GTDB taxonomy): domain Bacteria; phylum Pseudomonadota; class Gammaproteobacteria; order Ectothiorhodospirales; family Ectothiorhodospiraceae; genus Ectothiorhodospira; species Ectothiorhodospira shaposhnikovii. The sequence continues at coordinate 14,598 of NZ_NRSM01000018.1, forward strand.
TCGGAACGGCGAAGCAAGATGCTGCTGGAAAGCTCCAGGGACGCCATTGCCTATGTTCACGAAGGCATGCATCTGTACGCCAATCCCGCATATCTTGAACTGTTCGGTTTCACCGACATGGATGAGATCGAAGGCATCCCCATCATGGACATGGTCGTTCGCGAGGACCAGCCAAGACTGAAGGAGCTGTTGCGCAAGTATGATCAGGGCCAGGACATGGAACTGACTGCCGACACGACCTCGCAGCCGCAGTCCATGCAACTGAAAAACCTTTCAGGTGAAAATTTTTCCGCACAGATGGATTTCAGTCACGCCATCATTGACGGGGAACCCTGCATCCAGATCATCATCGGTGCCGGCAAGGGCGAGAACACCATCGAGTTGGAAAAGAAACTCAACTACCTCTCCCAACGAGATCTCATCACCGGCCTGTACAACCGCCAGTATTTCCTCGAACGTGTACAACAGGCCCTGGGGCAGGCAACCCAGGGCAAGTCCAATGCCACCCTCATCGAGCTTGCCGTTGACCAGTTCAACAACATCCGGGATCTGGTCGGGGTCGCCGGAGCGGATCTGGTGCTCAGCGACCTGGGCAAACTGCTGGAGGATGCCTGCGGATCTTCCGACATCGTGGCCAGACTCGAAGGACAGGCCTACGGCATTCTCAGCCCACGCTGGGAAATGCAGGAGATCGCCCAGTTCACCCAGGACCTGCTCGGCCAGATCTCGCAACACCTGTGCGAGGTGGAAGGCCGTTCCATCAGCTTTACCGCCTCAATCGGTGCCGTGCAGATCGATGAAAATGCCCCGGATATCGATGAACTACTTTCCCGGTCACATAAAGCCTGTGAAGAAGCAGCGGCATCCGGGGGCAATCGAACAGTCATCTACCAGCCTCAGGAAGGCGAGATGACCCAAAAGCAGCTTGATGAAACCTGGTCAGGAAGAATTCTGGACGCGATGCAAAGCAACCGCCTGATCATGTTCTTCCAGCCCATCATCAGTCTTCATGGTGAAGCCGGTGAACGCTATGAAGTCTCCATGCACATGCTGAATGAATCGGGCGAGGCCATAGACCCCAACGAATTCATGCCCAGCGCCGAACGCACAAGCATGGCTCGGGATCTGGATCAGTGGGTCATCAGCCAGGCCCTGGGCACCCTGGCGACACAGCGCAAGGCCGGCAAAGACACCATTTTCTTCATCAGGCTCACCCGAAGCACCCTCCTGGACCCGGGCATGGCACCCTGGATAGCGGATCAGTTCAAGGAACACCGGCTGCCGGCGGAATGCGTGGTATTCCAGATCAAGGTTGGCACGGTTGTCGCCCATCTCAAGCAGACCCGTGACCTGGTCAAGTCGCTCAAGAGCATCCATTGCCAGTTCGTGCTCGATGACTTCGGCATCGGGCTGAATCCCTTCCAGATCCTGCAACATATCCCGGCCGACTATCTTAAGGTTGATGCATCATATACGGAAAATCTGCTCAAGAACCTTGAAGATCAGGACGTGCTGAAGCACCTCACGGATACGGCCCATGCCCAGGGCAAGATGATCATTGCCCAGCAGGTGGAAGACGCAGCCACACTCTCCGTACTCTGGGGAATGGGCGTCAACTTCATTCAGGGCAACTTCCTGCAACCACCCTCCGGCGCCCTGGAATACGACTTCTCGTCCATGGGCTGAAAAGTCGGGCATGTAAACCGACTCTCCCTCTTCTTCACGGGAAAAAAAGATGATGAGGGGCCTTGGCAACAAGCCGTGGCTTAGGCCCCCTCATCCCCTGCCCCTCTCCCCCGAGGGGAGGAGAAGGGAGGGGCACAGTGGAGGTCAGCGACCGCCGGCCTTGAGGGCCATGATGCGCTCTTCCAGCGGGGGGTGGGTCATGAACAGCTTCTTGATCCCCTGCCCCATGCCGCCACGGATGCCGAAAGCCTGCATCTGGTCGGGCATCTGGCTGGGCTGCCCCTGGGCGGCACGCAGACGCTCCAGAGCGGCGATCATCTTCTCGCGGCTGGCCAGTTTGGCGCCCCCTTCGTCGGCACGGAATTCCCGCTGACGGGAGAACCACATGACGATGATGGAGGCCAGGATGGCCAGGATGATTTCCGCCACGATGGTGGTCACCCAGAAGGCCGGGCCGTGGCCTTCCTCGTTCTTGAACACCACCCGGTCCACAAGGTGACCGATGACGCGGGCCAGGAAGATCACAAAGGTGTTGATCACCCCCTGAATCAGGGCCAGGGTAACCATGTCGCCGTTGGCTACGTGAGCCACTTCGTGCCCCAGAACAGCCTCCACTTCATCCCGGTTCATGTTGTGCATGAGGCCGGTGCTCACGGCCACCAGGGCATTGTTCCTGCTCATGCCGGTGGCGAAGGCGTTGGGGTCCGGTGAATCGAAGATGCCCACTTCCGGCATGCCGATACCGGCCTGCTGGGCCTGACGGCGCACGGTCTCCACCAGCCACTGCTCCGTCTCGGTGCGAGGCTGCTCGATGACCTGCACGTTCATGGTCTTCTTGGCCATCCACTTGGAAATGGCCAGGGAGATGAAGGAACCCCCGAAGCCGAAGACGGCGGCAAAGACCAGCAGATTGCTCAGGTTCAGGTTGGTCCCTGATTCATCCAGGATGCGCTCCACTCCCAGAATCCGCAGGGTGATGCTTAACACCACGATGATGGCCAGGTTAGTGGCCAGGAACAGGGCGATGCGCTTCATGCTGTCTCCATGATCTGAAGTTGGGGTTTGTCAATGACAGGGTCCGGCGTATTAGATGGGGTTTGGCATGAAAAATTCAAGCACAAAGCTTCAGTCCGGCACATGCAGGGCATTACCCGGCTTTCGCTGGGCCGCTAAGGGATCACGGCATTGAGGGCATCCACCTTCTGGAATCCCCGGGGCAGCTTTTTGCCACGGCGCCCCCGCTCGCCCAGGTATTCCTCCAGCTCGGCGCCCTTCACCGCCTTGAACTTCTTGCCGGCCACCACATTGAGTACCTCGCCCTCCGCCACCAGGGCCGGTTCCACCATCCATTCCTCCCTCGCCTTGAGGCGGGCCGTGGGGATGTTGATGATCTTGTTGCCCTTGCCCCGGGCCATGCGGGGCAGGTCCGACAAGGGCGTGACCAGCAGGTAGCCGTCACTGGTGGCCGCCGCCAGACGCTGACGTTCCGGATCCCGAACCCGCACCGGCGGCAGCACGTTGGCCCCCTCCGGCACGGTCAGCACCACCTTGCCCGCCCGGTTGCGGGAGAGCATGTCTTCCAGTGTGCAGATAAAGCCGTAGCCATGATCGGTGGCCAGCAGGTAGAGATCTTCCGGCGCCCCCATCATCACCCCGACGAAGCGGGAACCATCCGGTGGCGACAGACGTCCGGACAGGGGCTCCCCCTGCCCCCGCGCCGACGGCAGGGTATGGGCGGCCAGGGCATAGGTGCGACCGGTGGAATCGATGAATACCGCCGGCTGGTTGCTGCGCCCCAGGGCGGCGGTCAGAAAGCCGTCACCAGCCTTGTAACTGAGTCCGGCGGCATCCACTTCATGTCCCTTGGCGGCGCGTACCCAGCCCATGCGGGAGAGCACCACGGTCAGGGGCTCCGAGGGGATCAGGGCCGACTCGTCCAGGGCCTGGGCAGCGGCCCGCTCGACGATGGGAGAGCGACGATCGTCACCGAACTTCTCCGCGTCGGCGGCGATCTCGTCACGCACCAGGTTTCTGAGCAGTTCGCTGGAACCCAGGATGGCCTGTAGCTGGTCACGCTCCCGGGACAACTCGTCCTGCTCTCCCCGGATCTTCATTTCTTCCAGCCTGGCCAGATGACGCAGCTTGAGTTCCAGGATGGCTTCGGCCTGGGCATCGGTGAGCCCGAAACGCTCCATCAGTACCGGCTTGGGCTCATCGTGCTCGCGGATGATGCGGATCACCTCGTCGATGTTCAGGTAGGCGATCAGCAAACCCGCGAGGATGTGCAGCCGTTTCTCCACCTTGTCCAGGCGCCATTGCAGGCGACGGCGCACGGTCTCGATGCGGAAGGACAACCACTCGCTCAGGAGCTGGACCAGGTTCTTCACCTGGGGTCGCCCATCCAGACCGATGACGTTCAGATTCACCCGGTAGCTGCGCTCCAGGTCCGTGGTGGCGAACAGGTGGGCCATGAGACCCGGGATGTCCACCCGGTTGGAACGGGGCGTGATCACCAGCCGGGTGGGGTGCTCATGGTCCGACTCATCCCGCAGGTCCTCCACCATGGGCAGCTTCTTGGCGTTCATCTGGGCGGCGATCTGTTCCAGCACCTTGGCCCCGGAGACCTGGTGAGGCAGGGCCGTGATGATGATGTCGCCGTTTTCCCGCTCATAGCGGGCACGCATGCGCAGACTGCCGTTGCCGGTGCGGTACAGGGCCACCAGTTCCCGACGGGGGGTGATGATCTCCGCCTCGGTGGGAAAGTCCGGCCCCTGGACATGGCGGCACAGGTCCTCCAGCGAGGCCTCGGGATGGGCCAGCAGGTGGATGCAGGCGGCGGCCACTTCCCTGAGATTATGGGGCGGGATGTCCGTGGCCATGCCGACGGCGATGCCGGTGCCGCCGTTGAGCAGCACGTTGGGCAGGCGGGCCGGCAGGACCCGGGGCTCTTCCAGGGTGCCGTCGAAGTTGGGCACCCAGTCGGCGGTCCCCTGCCCCAGTTCCGACAGCAGCAACTGGGCATAGGGGGAAAGCCGGGCCTCGGTGTAGCGCATGGCGGCAAAGGACTTGGGATCGTCCGGCGAGCCCCAGTTACCCTGGCCGTCCACGAAGGGATAGCGTGAGGAGAAGGGCTGGGCCAGCAGCACCATGGCCTCATAGCAGGCGGAATCACCATGGGGATGGAACTTGCCCAGCACGTCCCCCACGGTACGGGCGGACTTCTTGTGCTTGGAAACGGCAGACAGGCCCAGCTCGCTCATGGCGTAGATGATGCGCCGCTGCACGGGCTTGAGCCCGTCCCCCACATGGGGCAGGGCCCGGTCCAGGATGACGTACATGGAGTAGTCCAGGTACGCCTTCTCCGTAAAGGTCTTGAGCGGCAGGCGCTCGACGCCTTCCAGGTTCAGATCGTAATTGCTCATGAATGTCCGTCGATTGCGGGCAAGGAATGGGGAAGCTTCAGTCCTCTTCGGACTTCATGTCCCGCAGGTACAGCCAGCCCATGGGGATCATCAGCAGATAGCCGCCCACGGTGAGTATCCAGGCGTAGCCCGGGAAGCGCCAGGCCGGGGGATACATCCCCCCCATACCGGCGGTGGCCAGTTCCATGATGCCCACCATGGCCATGATGATGCCCGCGAAACTGAGCAGGATCAGCGCCAGGCGCTTTCCGAATCCGATGGGTGTTGCCATTTCAAGCTCCTGTTTCCGTGTGAGTCCCGCACTGGGTGCGGCACTCTGAATCACTCAGATCACTTCGGCCAGGTGGCCCTTGCTCTCCAGCCAGCCCTTGCGGTCCGCCGCCCGCTTCTTGGCCAGCAGCATGTCCAGCAGGGCATCGGTCCCGTCCCCGTCATCCAGGGTGAGCTGGACCAGACGGCGGGTATCCGGGGCCATGGTGGTCTCCCGCAGCTGCAGCGGGTTCATCTCGCCCAGGCCCTTGAAGCGGGTCACCGCCACCTTGCCCTTCTTCTTCTCCGCCGCAATGCGTTGCAACATCCCCTGCTTCTCCTCCTCGTCCAGGGCGTAGAAGATCTCCTTGCCCACGTCGATGCGGAACAGGGGCGGCATGGCCACGTACACCCGCCCCTGGGCCACCAGCGGACGGAAATGACGCAGGAACAGGGCACACAGCAGGGTTGCGATGTGGGCACCGTCGGAGTCCGCGTCCGCCAGGATGCAGACCTTGCCGTAACGCAGGTCCTTCAGGTCCGCGGAACCGGGATTCACGCCGATGGCCACGCTGATGTCATGAATCTCCTGGGAGCCAAGGACCTGGTCCGGGTCCACCTCCCAGGCGTTGAGGATCTTGCCCCGCAGGGGCATGATGGCCTGAAACTCCCGGTCACGGGCCTGCTTGGCGCTGCCGCCGGCGGAATCCCCTTCCACCAGGAACAGTTCGGTCCGCGCCAGATCCTGGGCCGCGCAGTCGGCCAGCTTGCCGGGCAGGGTCGGCCCCTGGGTCACCTTCTTGCGCACCACCTTCTTGCCGGCCCGCAACCGGCGCTGGGCCGATGAGATGGCCAGTTCGGCGATGCGCTCCCCCGCCGCCGGATGCTGGTTCAACCACAGGCTGAAACTGTCCTTGACCACGCCGGACACGAACGGTGCCGCCTCCCGGGAGGACAGGCGCTCCTTGGTCTGCCCGGCGAACTGGGGGTCGAGCATCTTGAAGGACAGGATGTAGGACACCCCGTCCCAGACATCCTCGGGAGCCAGCTTGACACCCCGGGGAATCAGATTGCGAAACTCGCAAAATTCCCGCACCGCGTCGGTCAGGCCGGTGCGCAGACCATTCACATGGGTACCACCCTGGGCGGTGGGGATCAGGTTCACGTAGCTCTCGGCCACGCCCTCGCCCCCCTCCGGCAGCCAGACCACGGCCCAGTCCACGGCGTCCGTGTCGCCGGAGATGCTGCCCATGAAGGGCTCTTCGGGAAAGATTTCCGCCCCCTGCAGTGCCTCCATGAGGTAGTCCTTCAGGCCCGCCTCGTAACACCAGTCACAGCGCTCGCCGGTGACTTCGTCATGAAAGGACATGGCCAGGCCGGGACAGAGCACCGCCTTGGCCCTCAGCACATGCTTGAGCCGGGGCACCGAGAATTTCGGGCTGTCGAAATATTTGGGATCGGGCCAGAAGCGCAGCATGGTGCCGGTGTTGCGACGGCCCACCTCCCCCACCACCTTCAGGTCACTGAGTTTGTGACCATCGGCAAAGGCCATGTGATGTTCCCTGCCGTCACGGCGAATCCAGACTTCCAGCTTCAGGGACAGGGCATTGACCACGGAGACCCCCACCCCGTGCAGGCCGCCGGAGAACTTGTAGCTCTTGTTGGAGAATTTGCCGCCCGCGTGCAGGGTGCCCAGGATCACCTCCACACCGGGCCGCTTTTCCTTGGGGTGCAGGTCCACGGGCATGCCGCGGCCGTCGTCGGTGACCGACAGGGAGCCGTCGCCGTGGAGCACCACGTCGATGCGTCCGGCGTGGCCGGCAAGGGCCTCGTCCACGGAGTTGTCGATCACCTCCTGGGCCATGTGATTGGGCCGGGTGGTGTCGGTATACATGCCCGGGCGCTTGCGCACCGGGTCCAGTCCGGAGAGGACTTCGATATCTGAGGCGGTATAGGAACTGGCGCTCATGCGCAATACTTCCGGCTGCAAAGGCGCGCCTAATGTATGAAACATCACAACAAGTTACAAGCGCGTGGCGGGAAGGCCCCTTGAAACAGAACGGCGGGTGCCCCAACAATGGGAAGGAAGCAGTGACCAATGCCTCTGCCGTCACTCCCGCGAAAGCGGGAGCCCGGAGCGTTCAGTCCTTGACTGGATTCCCGCTTGTGCGGGAATGACGTGACAGCCGATGGGCCTGTCAGCCTGGAACCCTCATCACAATGGGTCACCCACCCTACCTACAACCACAGGATCTTCTACCCATGAGCCTCTCCCCCTTCGTCGTCGATGTCACGGAAGCCAACTTCCAGCAAGTGGTGATCGAAGGTTCCCGCAAGCATCTGGTGCTGGTGGACTTCTGGGCCGACTGGTGCCAGCCCTGCAAGATGCTGCTGCCCCTGCTTTCGGCCCTGGCAGAGGAGCATGGCGGCACATTCGTACTGGCCAAGGTGAACAGCGACCGGGAACAGGGACTGGCCATGGAACACGGCGTGCGCAGCATCCCCACGGTGATCTTCTACCAGAACGGCAAGCCGGTGGATCAGTTCATGGGCATGCAGCCCGAATCCGCCATTCGCGCACAGTTGAAAAAATACCTGCCCGGCCCCGAGGCGCGGTTACAGGCAGAGGCCCGGACAGCCCTGGAGGCGGGTGATGCACCCCGGGCGGTGACACTGCTGGAGGAAGCATTGCAAAACCACCCTGACCGCCAGGCCCTCAAGATCGATCTGGCCGATGCCCTGATGCGGGCCGGGCGGGTGGATGAGGCGGAAACCGCCATCAAGACCCTGCCCATGGATCTCTATGAGCAGGAGGCGGTGCGCCAGATGGAAGCCCGGCTCCATTTTGCCCGGACGGCCGGGCAGCCGGAGAGCCTGTCGGGCCTGGAAAAAAGACTGGAAACCGAGCCCGACGATCCGGAAGCCCTGCACCGGCTTGGCTGCGCGCTGATCCTCAAGGGGGAACATCAGGCCGGGCTGGAGAAGTTGCTCCATCTCATGCGCAAGCACCGCAAGTATGGCGATGATGCCGGCCACAAGGCCCTGCTGGCGGCTTTCGAACTGCTGGGGGCCAGACACCCCCTGGTGAATGAGTACCGGCGCAGGATGATGGCACTGATGTACTGATCCCGGCAAAACCCCTCTCCCCGTGGGGAGAGGGGCGGAAGTACAGGGGGGATCACTGCCCTGCGGATTTCACATGCCGGATCATCTCCATGATGTCACCGGCCGGGCGATAGCCGGGGATCAGATCGCCACTTTCCAGCAGGATGGCAGGGGTGCCGTTGACGCCCATCATCTGCCCCATGATCACATGCTCCATGACCGGCGTTTCACAGGTCTTTTCTTCCACATTCTTGCCGTCCTTGACCTGATCCATGGCCTTGGCCCGGTCATCGGCACACCAGATACCCACCATCTTGCGGAAGGTGGGGCTGCCCTCGCCGGAACGGGGGAACATGGCATAACGTACCTTGACACCCTGCTCGGTCAGTGCCGGCACTTCTTCATGCAGGCGGCGGCAATAGGGACAGTCCACATCGGTGAACACGGTGATGACGTGTTCGGTTCGACCCTTGGGGGCATAGACCACCATGCCGGATTCATCCATTTCGGTCAGCATCTCCCGGCGTCCCAGGGAACGGGAGGCCGCCGTCAGGCTGCGGCGGGTATCCAGCTCCACCAGTTCACCATCCAGAACATACTGGCCATCCGCGCTGATATAGAACAACTGGGCCCCGTATCTCACCTCATAGAGTCCCTTCACCGGCGTTTCCTGAATACTGCTGGGTTCGGCATTGGGCACCAGCAGGGAGACCCGCTCCTTGAGCTGACTCAGGGTCTGTGTGTCGGCGCCGGCCATGGCAGGAATCGCCAACAGGGCGACAAGGACAAGGGGAAAACCGTATCTGTGCATGTAAAATGACTCTTTGGTGATGTTTGACTATCGCTGTAAACCGCAGCGCTGTCAGGGTATGACAAGGCAGGACAACATTCGATCCCCTGGCAACGGCATGAGATACATCAAAGGGGGGCCATGGTAGCGGGAACCGGCAGCGGGTTCACCCCCTGGGGTGATGGGTGGCGTGCAGGTCCTTGAGGCGTTCCGTTGCCACATGGGTATAGATCTGGGTGGTGGACAGGCTGGAATGGCCCAGCAACATCTGCACCACCCGCAGGTCTGCCCCGTGATTGAGCAGATGGGTGGCAAAGGCGTGGCGCAGGGTATGGGGCGACAGGTGCTTGTGAATCCCCGCGCTTTGCGCATGACGTTTGATCAGATACCAGAAGGCCTGCCGGGTCATGCCCTCTCCCCTGCGGGTGACGAACAGTGACTCCGACTGGCCATGCCCCTGCATCAGTGCCGGCCTGCCCTCTGCCAGATAACGCTCCAGCCAGTCCATGGCCTCCTCTCCCAGGGGAACCAACCGTTCCTTGCCGCCCTTGCCCTGGGTACGCACCACCCCATGACGACGGCTCACCTGTCCCAAGCGCAGCCCCACCAGTTCAGAAACCCGCAGCCCGGTGGCGTAAAGCACTTCCAGCATGGCCCGGTCACGCAGGCCGTTGGTGTCCTCCACGTCCGGAGCGGCCAGCAGGGCCTCCACTTCCGCCTCGGTGAGGGTATCGGGCAGCGGCCGTCCCAGTTTGGGGGCATCGATACGGGCAGTGGGATCGTCGCGGACCTGGCCCGCCTGGAGCAAAAAACCGTAGAAACGACGCAGGGTGGAGAGCAACCGTGCCATGCTGCGCGGCTTGGCCCCGGCCTCCAGGCGTTGCGCCAGATAGGCCAGCAACCATCCCCGATCCGCGCCGGTCAGGGATGCGCCTTCCGCCTCCAGGTACCGGGCCAGACCGCTCAGATCGGCCCGATAGGCCGTCAGGGTGTGCTGACTCAGGCCTTCCTGCATCCATAACGTATCAAGAAACCGGTCGATGACCGGCTGATCCTTGAGTCCTTCCGCCACGAATCAACCCTTGTTCTCGTCCTGCTGTTTCGACACCACCCGGGGCAGACCGTCCTCCACCAGCCCCTTGAAGGCGCTCAACAGATCCATCGGGAAGGGGAAGATCACGGTAGAGGCATTCTTGTTACCCATGTCGCCCATGGTCTGCAGATAACGCAACTGCAGGGCATGGGGACTTTTGGCAAGGATGTCGGAAGCCTCGGTCAGTTTCACCGCCGCCTGCAGCTCCCCTTCGGCGTGGATCACCTTGGCCCGCCGCTCGCGCTCGGCCTCCGCCTGGCGGGCAATGGCGCGGATCATGCTCTCGTTGAGATCCACATGCTTGATCTCCACGTTGGCCACCTTGATGCCCCAGGCATCGGTCTGGCTGTCCAGGATGCTCTGGATGTCGTCGTTGAGCTTGTCTCGCTCGGAAAGCATTTCATCCAGGTCGTGCTTGCCCAGCACGGAGCGCAGGGTGGTCTGGGCCAGCTGGCTGGTGGCGTTGTTGTAGTCCTCCACCTGGATGATGGCCTTGGCGGGGTCCACCACCCGGAAATAGAGCACCGCGTTCACCCGAACGGTGACGTTGTCCTGGGAAATCACGTCCTGGCTGGGCACGTCCAGGGTGATGACCCGCAGGTCCACCCGGACCATCTGTTGAATGCCGGGAATGACGATGATCAGCCCCGGCCCCTTGACCGACTGGAATCGTCCCAGAAAGAAGATGACGCCCCGTTCATACTCCGGAAGGATCCGGATGGACATCACCAGAAAGCCGAGAATCAGGCCCAGTGGGACCAATAGCGCGGTGATCATGATGTAGCAGCTCCTGTCGTGATGGTCTTGTCGGAGACGGGCTCGACGGTCAGCGTCAACCCGTCGATGGACTTGACATGGACGGTATCTCCCTTGGCCAGGGGGACATCGCAGCGGGCCAGCCAGGATTCGCTATGCACCCAGACCCGGCCGCTGCCGCCGGAGAAATTCTTCATGACGGTGCCGGTGGCGCCGATGAGTTCTTCCCGACCGGTGGTGACCTGGCGCCTGCGGATGCCCACCAGCTTGCCCAGCACCCACATCAGGAAGATGGCGGAGACCAGCGCCGTTCCAGCCACCAGGGGGAGGGAGATGTGCAGGTTGGCCTCATCCACCAGGATGATGGACCCCACCACGAAGGCGGCGATGCCGCCAAAGCCCAGGATGCCGAAACTGGGCAGGAAGGCCTCGGCAATCATGAAGACGATGCCCAGGAAGATCAGGGCCAGACCGGCGTAATTGATGGGCAGCACCTGGAAGGCATAGAGGGCCAGCACCAGACAGATGGCCCCCACCACCCCGGGGAAGATGTTGCCGGGATTGGCCAGCTCGAAGATGATGCCGTAGATGCCCACCAGCATCAGGATGTAGGCGATGTTGGGATTGGTGATCACTGCCAGCAGGCGTGTGCGCCAGTCGGGTGCCAGTTCCACCAGCTGCAGATTTTCGGTGTTGAGTTCACGTTCACCCACCTCCAGCTTCACCACCCGGCCATGGATCTGCCCGAGCAGATCCTCCAGGCTTTCGGCCACCACGTCGATGACGTTCTTTTCCAGGGCATCGCTGGCGGTCAGGCTCACCGCCTCGCGCACGGCCTCCTCGGCCCAGTCCGCATTGCGACCCCGCAGTTCCGCCAGTCCGCGGATGTAGGCCACCGCGTCCTCCAGCACCTTGCGTTCCATGGCCGTGGCGCCCCGGCGGGGCCGCGGCCTGGTTTCCTCCTCGGCGTCGGCCTCCCCGGCGACCGATTCCCGTGCCTCCTCATGGGTTACGTCGTCTGCCGTCACATCCAGGCGCCGGTCGGACTCGCCGCCGGGCCGCTCCTGGGGCTCGTCGGGCATGCCCGGCATCCCGCCCACCTGCACCGGCGTGGCCGACCCCAGGTTGGTGGCGGGGGCCATGGCGGCAATGTGACTGGCATAGAGCAGATAGGTGCCGGCACTGGCCGCCCTGGCGCCGGAAGGCGATACATAGGTGACGACGGGGACGGGCGAAGACAAGATGCCCTTGATCATGTCGCGCATGGCAGTGTCCAGACCGCCGGGGGTGTCCATGCGCACCACCACCACCTCGGCATTGCGCTCCCGCGCCTTTTCCAGTCCACGCACGAAATAATCACTGGTGGCCGGTCCGATGGCGCCCTCCACGTTCAGGATCAGGGCGATCCGTCCCTCCTGGGCCTGGCTCACGAAGGCCAACCCGCCGCCCAGGCACAACAGCAGGCACCATAGCATCAGCCGGGCCGGGAGTGATCGGGACGAACGGAAGGATCGGAGCATGGTTGTCACGACGAATGGACCTCGTACAGTGCGGCCAGGTCACGTTCCAGCAGGGATTTGTCACCCAGATTGAGTTCTACCAGACGTTTGAGATGCTGGGCGCTCTCCAGTTCCATCTGTGTGATCCGAAGCCCCAGATCCCGGCCGTCCAGGCGCTGAAACTGCACCATGAGCAGGATGTCCAGATCCTCCGCCAGGGGCACCCGCAGATAGGCGTATTCGCCCAGTCGCCGCTGCGACATGGGCCGGGGTGTTCGCACCAGCACCCCCTGCAGGGAAAGATCCACCAACTCCACCGGGGTCTCGTCCGGCGACTCCAGGGTCATATAGGCCACGCCCTTGAAGCTGACCCGATGAAAATGCCGCCGTTCCTGATTCTGTTCTTCGCTCATGGGGGCCTCATCGCATGCGCATCGCGGGGGATCCGGTCATCCACCGATCTCCCACGAGTATAAGACCGCGCCGGGTGCTTTGCTGAAAAGCCCACAGCCGGGGCTATAATGCCCGCCCATCCCGCGGCTTCATCAATTCCCCCAAAACACGCACCTTCGCAGCCGGAACTTGCCATGACCGACGCCCAGACACCCGCTCCCCTCCAGCCCATCGGCATCCTGCGCCGCCTGGCCTGCCTCATCTATGAGAGCATGCTGCTCCTGGCCGTACTCATGCTGACCGCGCTGGGTGCCACCCTGTTGACCGGTCTTACCGAGGAACACCCGCTGTTTCCGCTGTTCACCCTGTTCATCCTGTGCGTGACCTTTCTCTATTTCGGCTGGTTCTGGACCCGGGGAGGTGTTTCCCTGGCCATGCAGACCTGGCGCATTCAGCTGGTGGGCAGGCGGGGACAGGCCGTGACCTGGATGCACGCCATGCGCCGTTTCCTGGTGGCCCTGCTGCAGTGGGTGGTGATCCTGGCCGGTCTGCAGGCCTGGCGCACCGGCCTGTGGCCGGTGGCGCTGGGGGTGCTGGTGGCGGTGGCCGCCGGGCTGATCTGGACCTGGCGCCACCCGCAGAAGCTCATGCTCCATGACCTGCTCTCGGACACCCGCCTGGTACGCCTGCCGGATCACAAGAAAACCGGGGGCTGAGCAGGGCTAACGCACCCGCCGCAAGGCCCACAGGGCCACCAGCAGGAATACCGTCAGCGGCAGCACGGCGCTGAGGAAGGGGGGAATCCCGTACACCAGCCCCATATGGTTGAGGGTCCGGTTGAGCAGGTGGAATCCCACCCCGATCAGGATGCCGATGAACAACCGCTGTCCCGCCCCGCCGGTGCGCAGGGAACCGAAGATGAAGGGTATCGCCAGCAGCAGCATCACCAGACTGGACAACGGGGTGGTAAAGCGGGTCCAGAAGGCCAGCTCGTAGGGAGCCGACTCCAGGTTGTTATCCCGCAGATAGCTGATATAGCGGGCCAGCGCCCAGGCGGACATCTGCCTGGGCTCCACCACGATGACGTCAAACAGCTCGGGGGCCAGCAACCGGTCCCACCGCTCCGTGGCCACCCGTTCCGCCTGGACGCCCGTGGGCGAAACACGGCTTCGCACCACGTCCTCCATGACCCAGGCGCCCTCCCGGTAACGGGCCTGACCCGCCTGGACCGACTCCACCAGGCGTCCGGTATCGTCGAACCGGTAGATGCGCAGATCCTGCAACCGCAACCCCGGCATGATGGTGCGGACATTCAGGAACCGGTCGCCATCCCTGGCCCAGAGGCCGCCACTGCCCACATGGACCTGATCGGAATGGGAAAAGGTGCGCAGACTCTGGGCCTGGCGCTCCGCGGCCGGTGCCACCACCTCCCCCAGCAGCACCGCCGCCAGCATCATGACCAGTCCGGCCTGCAACACGGCCTTGACGATACGGGAAACAGACAATCCGGCCGCCCGCATGGCGGTGAGTTCGCTGTTCTCGGCGGCGGTACCCAGGCTCAACAGGGTGCCCAGCAGCACCGCGGTGGGAAACAGCTCATAGAGCCGACGGGGAATGGTAAGGGCCGTGTAAGTCACGGCCTGGATCCAGCCGTAGGCCCCCTGCCCCACATCATCCAGTTCGCCGATGAAGGTGAAAGCCACATCCAGCGCGGTCAGCACCAGCAGGGCCAGCAGGGTACCGCCAACCACCTGCCGGGCAATATAGAGGCGCAGGATCATCATGCCGACACCTCCCGGCGGCGCCAGACGATCATCATCAGCCAGCGCAGGCCGTAGCGATGCAGCAGCAGATAAACGAGCATCCCCCCCACCAGGGCATGCACCCACCACATGCCCAGCCAGGGCGGAGACACCCCGTCCGCGTACCAGGACTGGGCCATGATCTGCAACTGGGCATAGACCACGTAAACCGCCACCCCCAGGGCCAGCTTGGCAAAACGCCCCTGACGGGGCGAGGTATAGGACAGCGGCAGGGCCACCAGAGCCAGCAGCAGCATGGAGATGGGCGCGGCCAGCCGCCACTGCAGCTCGGCCCGGTAATCCAGACGGTCAGAACCCCACAGCGTCAGGGTGGGCACGTTATCCGTGCGGTTGCGCACCGACACGGCATCGGGCTCGGGCATCCTCACCCCATGGGTCTTGAATTCGATGATGCGAAAATCCAGATCCCCCGGACTGCCCTCGTAGCGGAAACCGTCCCGCAGCACCAGGAAACGCTGCCCCGACACCGGGTCCACCTGCTGGGTGGCGGTGCGCGCCACCACCACCTCGGTCCGGTCAGCCATGCGGCGCTGGATGAAGACGTTGTTCATGGTGCGGCGCTCGTCGGAGAAAGACTCCACGAACAGCACCACACCGCCGAAACCGGCGCGGGTGAACCGGCCCGGCGTGACCCCCATGAGATCGGAGCGCTGACTCGCCTCGGCACGGATCTGATCCACCATCAGGGAGGTCTGGGGCGACACGAACAGGGACAGGAAGGCCAGGATCAGGGTCAGCGGCAGGGCCAGGATGAGAATGGTCCTGTACAGACGCCCATACCCCACCCCGGAGGCCATCAGGGCGGCCATCTCGCTGTCCTTGTAGAGCCGGCCCAGGGAGAGCATCAGCGCCAGAAACAGTGAAACGGGCAACAGCAGGATCAGCCCGTTGAACGTGCCCAGGATCAGGATGGGGGGCAGCACATCGCCGGGGATGCGGCCCTCGGCCGCCTCCCGCAGCAGCCGGGCCAGCACGCCGCCCATGATGATCAGCAGCAGCACCAGGGTCACGGCAAGCTGGGTGAACAGCATCTCCCGGACCAGATAACGGTCGAGCACCTTCAGGCGCATGCCGTCACCGCGGCCCCGGCGCCCCGGGCGCCTGTTGGTGAAGAGAACGGATTTTCCATAGAATGGATAAACTCTTGTCAGTCATGGGCAGGCTGATGAGCACGGCCCTTGCCCTGCCCTCACCATCCCCCACCCAGTTTCTCCCGAGGAACGGCATGGAATTCACAGTCGAAAGCACCCATCCCGCACAACAGCGCAGCGCCTGCATCATCGCAGGGGTGTTCGAGCGCCGGAAGCTCTCCGCCGCCGCCAAGGCCCTGGACGAGGCCACCGGCGGCGCCATCAGCGCCCTGGTCAAGCGGGGCGACATGGACGGCGAGCGCGGGCAGTGCCTGTGGCTGCATCACGTCCCCAATGATCTGGCGGACCGGATTC
The DNA here is from genome assembly GCF_016584105.1 of Ectothiorhodospira shaposhnikovii. Lineage (GTDB taxonomy): Bacteria > Pseudomonadota > Gammaproteobacteria > Ectothiorhodospirales > Ectothiorhodospiraceae > Ectothiorhodospira > Ectothiorhodospira shaposhnikovii. The sequence continues at coordinate 30,859 of NZ_NRSM01000018.1, forward strand.
TGCTGATCGGCTGCGGCAAGGAACGGGAGTTCGGCGAAGCCGCCTTCCGCCAGGTCACCGCCGCCATGGTGGGCGCCCTGCGCCGGACCGGTGCCGACCAGGTGCATAATTATCTCACGGATCTGCCGGTCAAGGGACATGACCTGGAATGGAAGCTGGTGCAGAGCGTGCTGGTGGTGGAAGACGGCCTTTACCGATTCGATGAATTCAAGAGCGGCAAGAAATCCGACCTGGTCGCCCTCAAGCGCATGGTCCTCAACGTGGCGGACGCCAAGGACCTGGAAGCCGGCGCCAATGCCATGGCCCGGGCCTCCGCCACCGCCCTGGGCATGGCCCTGACCCGGGATCTGGCCAACCGTCCCGGCAACGTCTGCACCCCCACCCACCTGGCGGAACAGGCCCGACAGCTCAAAAAGGCCTACAAGGACCTGAAACTGGAAGTGCTGGACGAGGAAGAAATGGAGAAGCTGGGCATGGGCGCCCTGCTGGCGGTCTCCCGGGGGTCCGAACAGCCGGCGAAACTCATCGTCATGGACTATCGGGGCGGTAAAAAGAGCGACAAGCCGGTGGTCCTGGTGGGCAAGGGCATCACCTTCGACACCGGCGGCATCTCCATCAAACCCGGCGAGGCCATGGACGAGATGAAGTTCGACATGGGCGGCGCGGCGGCGGTCATGGGCACCATGAAGGCCGTGGCCGAACTCCGCCTGCCCATGAACATCATCGGTGTCATCGCCGCCGCCGAAAACATGCCCGACGGCAAGGCCACCAAACCCGGCGATATCGTCACCACCCTCTCGGGACAGACGGTGGAGATCCTCAACACCGACGCCGAGGGCCGGCTGGTGCTGTGTGACGCCCTGACCTATGTGGAACGCTTCGACCCGGACGTGGTGGTGGACCTGGCCACGCTCACCGGCGCCTGCATCATTGCCCTGGGCCATCAGGCCTCGGCGGTGCTGGGCAACCACGGCCCGCTCATCAACGAGTTGCTGGCCGCGGGCAGGCACAGCGGCGACCGGGCCTGGGAAATGCCCCTGTGGGATGAATACCAGGAACAGCTCAAGAGCAACTTCGCCGATATGGCCAACATCGGCGGCCGGCCGGCCGGCACCATCACCGCAGCCTGTTTCCTGTCCCGGTTCACCAAGAAGTACAAGTGGGCCCACCTGGACATCGCCGGGGTGGCCTGGAAGAGCGGCAAGGAAAAGGGAGCCACCGGACGTCCGGTGCCGCTGCTGATGCAGTTCCTGGCCAGCCGGGTGAAGGACTAGACGGCGCCCCGCGGCTCACACCATGACCCGAGTCGATTTTTACACCATCAAGAGCGACCAGCCCCAGGCCCGCCTGGCCATCACCTGCCGGCTGATCCACAAGGCCTTCGGGCTGGGGCACCGGGTGCACGTGCACACCGGTTCCCCCGGCCTGTCACGGCAACTGGATGAGCTGCTGTGGACCTTCCGGGACGATGCCTTCATCCCCCACGGGATCAACCCCCAGGATCCGGACATGCCGGTGAGCATCGGCCATGACCGGGTCCCGCCCACGGCCCGGGATCTGCTGCTGAACCTGGCCGACACCGTGCCCGAAGGCTACGAAGGCTTTGCCCGAGTGGCGGAGATCGTCAACGAGGACCCCGTGGTGAAACAGGCCGGGCGCGACCGCTTCCGCTACTATCGGGAACACGGCTGCGACCTGCACCACCACCCGCTGGGATGACCACTCCCACCGAAAAGCATCATATAATCCGCCACTTTCGCCCGCACCCAGACACAGGCACCATGGACAAGACTTACGACCCCCACGCCATCGAACAAGCCATCTACCAGCAATGGGAGAGCCGCGGCTGGTTCGCCCCCGCGGGCGAGGGCACGCCCTACTGCATCATGCTGCCGCCGCCCAACGTCACCGGCACCCTGCACATGGGCCACGCCTTCCAGGACACCCTGATGGACACCCTCATCCGCTACCACCGGATGCGGGGCGACAACACCCTCTGGCAGGGCGGCACCGACCATGCGGGCATCGCCACCCAGATGGTGGTGGAACGCCAACTGGCCCGGGACGGCCAGTCCCGCCATGATCTGGGCCGGAAGGCCTTCCTGGAGAAGGTCTGGGAATGGCGGGACCACTCCGGCAACCAGATCCAGCAACAGCTGCGTCGCCTGGGCACCTCCATCGACTGGCACCGGGAGCGCTTCACCATGGATGCCGGCCTGTCCCGGGCGGTAACCGAGGTCTTCGTGCGCCTGTACGAGGAAGGCCTGATCTATCGCGGCAAGCGCCTGGTGAACTGGGACCCGGTGCTGCACACCGCCGTTTCCGACCTGGAGGTCATCTCCGAGGAAGAACAGGGCAAACTCTGGCACCTGCGCTACCCCCTGAGCGACGGCTCCGGTCATCTGGTGGTGGCCACCACCCGCCCGGAAACCATGCTGGGGGATACCGCCGTGGCGGTGAATCCGGAGGATGAACGCTATCGCCACCTCATCGGCAAAACCGTCACCCTGCCCCTCACCGGCCGCGAAATCCCCGTGATCGCCGACGACTACGTGGACCCGGAATTCGGTTCCGGCTGCGTGAAGATCACCCCCGCCCACGATTTCAACGACTACGCCGTGGGTGGCCGGCACGATCTGCCCATGATCAACATCTTCACCGTGGATGCCCGCATCAACGATGCCGCGCCCGAAGCCTACCGCGGACTGGACCGCTACGACGCCCGCCGACAGGTCATCGCCGACCTGGAGGCCCAGGGCCTGCTGGAGCGCATCGACGACCACAAGCTCATGGTGCCCCGGGGTGACCGCAGCGGCGCCGTCATCGAACCCTTCCTCACCGACCAGTGGTACGTGAAGGCCGCGCCCCTGGCCGAACCCGCCATCCGGGCAGTGGAGGACGGCCGCATCCGCTTCGTGCCCGAGAACTGGAGCAAGACCTACTTCGAGTGGATGCGCAACATCGAGGACTGGTGCATCTCCCGCCAGATCTGGTGGGGTCACCGCATCCCCGCCTGGTACGACGAGGCCGGCAACATCTACGTGGGCGAGGACGAGGCCGCCGTGCGCCGCAAGCACCGGCTGGGGGACGAGGTACACCTGACCCAGGACCCGGACGTACTGGACACCTGGTTCAGCTCCGCCCTGTGGCCCTTCTCCACCCTGGGCTGGCCGGAGCAGACCCCGGAACTCAAGACCTTCTACCCCACCGCGGTACTGGTCACCGGCTTTGACATCATCTTCTTCTGGGTGGCCCGCATGATCATGATGGGCCTCAAGTTCATGGGCGACGTGCCGTTCCGGGAAGTCTACGTCACCGGCCTGATCCGTGACGCGGAAGGCCAGAAGATGTCCAAGTCCAAGGGCAACGTGCTCGACCCCATCGACCTCATCGACGGCATCAGCCTGGAAGACCTGCTGGCCAAGCGCACCACCGGGCTGATGCAGCCGCAGATGGAAAAGCGCATCGCCCAGGCCACCAAAAAACAGTTCCCCGACGGCATCCCCGCTTTTGGCACCGACGCCCTGCGCTTCACCCTGGCGGCCCTGGCCTCCAGCGGCCGGGACATCAAGTTCGACCTGGGCCGCATCGAAGGCTACCGCAACTTCTGCAACAAGCTGTGGAACGCCGCCCGCTACGTACTCATGAACACCGAGGGCCAGGACACGGGCCTCGGCGACGACGCGGTGGAACTGTCCCTGGCGGATCGCTGGATCACCTCCCGCCTGCAGGACACCATCGCCGAGACCCATCGCCAACTGGGGGAATACCGCTTCGACCTGGCGGCCAAGGCCCTGTACGAGTTCACCTGGTACGACTACTGCGACTGGTATCTGGAGCTGTGCAAGCCGGTGCTCACCGGCGAGGACAGCAGCGAGGCCGCCCGCCGCGGCACCCGCCGCACCCTGGTGCAGGTACTGGAAACCCTGCTGCGCCTGATGCACCCGGTGATGCCCTTCATCACCGAGGCCATCTGGCGCCAGGTGGCCCCGCTGGCCGGCGTCACCGGCGACACCCTCATGCACCGCCCCTACCCGGTGGTGGACGAAGCCCTCAAGGATGCCGGCGCCGAGCAGGAAATCGAGTGGGTGAAGACCTTCATCCTGGGCATGCGCCGCATCCGCGCCGAGATGGACATCTCCCCCGGCAAGCCCCTGCCGGTGCTGCTGGACAACTGGAAGCCGGAAGACCAGGCCCGTTTTACCGCCAACCAGGGCTTCATCCGGTTCCTGGCCAGACCCGAGTCGGTACAGTGGCTGGAAGGCGCCGAGGCCCCGGAATCCGCCATGACCCTGGTGGGCGAGATGCGCCTTTTGATCCCCCTGGCGGGCCTGATCGACAAGGACGCGGAGATCGCCCGTCTGGAAAAGGAGATCGCCAAGGTGCAGAAGAACCTGGCCCAGTGCGAGGGCAAGCTCGCCAATGCCGGCTTCGTGGAGCGCGCCCCGGCGGAAGTGGTGGCCAAGGAGCGGGAGCGGGTGGCCGAGATGGGAACGACCCTGCGGGAGCTGGAAACCCAGCTGGAGAAGATCCGGCGGCTGTGAGACCGTAGCGCTGTCAAAGCCCCTCTCCCCCAGGCGGGAGAGGGGCTGGGTGAGGGCCCCAACGCCCGGCGATCTGTCACGTTCCCTACAATCCCCCACACATCCTGCGCCCTGCCCCGAAAATTCCCTCATATTAACAGTCACTTACAAACCCATAGAAACTGGCTCGCTCCTTGCTTGATACTCAGCACAATACCGATTCAAGGAGCCCGTTAGTGACCCGTCCCAATCTCCATCCCGACGCCGCCAACGCCCGCTACATCAGTTTCAAGGACCTGGACTGCGACGGCAACGCCCGCCTGGTCATGAGCCTGATCGAGGAATACACCGCCGATCCGGCCCAACAGTCCCCCTTCTGGGAATACTTCCTGGGCAAGCGCAACCCGAAATCCGGTCCCAAACCGGACGACCTGTTCCTGATCCACGCCAACATCAATCAGATCCGCGAACTGTTCGAGGCATGCGGCGATGAAGACGCCCAGGCCCTGCTCACCTGGGTGGAAGAGGCCTGCTGCTGAGGCAGCGTCCACCCCGAGCCTGAAGGCCTGAGTAATACACGCGGGGGGCCATCAACAGTGAAAGACGCCTAGACCGCCACGCCCAACTCACGCAGATAATCATCGTAGGTGCCATTGAAATCCGTGACGCCGTTTTCGTTCAGTTCGATGATGCGTGTTGCCAGGCTGGAAACGAACTCCCGGTCATGGCTGACGAAAATCAGCGTGCCGGGGTAGTTCTCCAGGGCCAGGTTCAGCGCCTCGATGGATTCCATGTCCAGGTGGTTGGTCGGTTCGTCCATGATCATCACGTTGGGTTTCTGCAGGATCAGTTTGCCGAACAGCATACGGCCCTGCTCACCACCGGAAATCACCTTGACCGATTTGAGGATGTCATCGTTGGAAAACAGCATGCGGCCCAGGGTGCCGCGCACCAACTGATCGCCGCCGAGGGTCCACTGCGCCATCCAGTCGATCAGGGTCTCGTCGTTCTTGAAGTCGTCGGCGTGTTCCTGGGCAAAATAGCCCAGATCAGCGCTTTCAGCCCATTTGACCGTGCCGCTCATCGGCGGCAGTTCATTCACCAGGGTGCGTAGCAGTGTCGTCTTGCCGATCCCGTTGGGGCCGATGATCGCCACGCGCTCACCGGCCTCGATGTGCAGACTCAGGTTCTTGAACAACGGTTCGCCGTCGAAACCCTGGCTGACCTTGTCGAGGATCACGGCCTGGCGGTGCAGCTTCCTGTACTGATCGAAACGGATGAACGGGCTGACCCGACTCGAAGGCTTCACCTCATCCAGCTGGATCTTCTCGATCTGCCTGGCGCGGCTGGTGGCCTGCCTGGACTTGGAGGCGTTGGCCGAAAAGCGGCTGACGAAGGTCTGCAACTCGGCGATCTGCGCCTTTTTCTTCGCGTTGTCGGACAGCAGACGCTCGCGGGCCTGGGTGGCGGCCGTCATGTATTCATCGTAGTTACCGGGGAACAAGCGCAGTTCGCCGAAGTCCAGATCCGCCATGTGCGTGCAGACGCTGTTGAGAAAGTGGCGATCATGGGAAATGATGATCATGGTGCTGTTACGCGAGGTCAGAATCCCTTCCAGCCAGCGGATGGTGTTGATATCCAGATGGTTGGTCGGCTCGTCCAGCAGCAGCACTTCCGGATCGGAAAACAGCGCCTGGGCCAGCAGGACGCGCAGCTTCCAGCCGGGCGCGACCTCGCTCATGGGCCCGCTGTGCTGTGCCAGCGGAATACCCAGGCCGAGCAGCAGCTCACCGGCACGGGCTTCGGCGGTATATCCGTCCATTTCGGCAAATTCGGTTTCCAGTTCGGCCACCTTCATGCCGTCTTCTTCGCTCATTTCCGCCAGGGAATAGATGCGGTCGCGCTCGGCACGCGTCTTCCACAGCGCCTCGTGCCCCATGATCACGGTGTCCAGCACGCTGTACTTTTCATAGGCGAACTGGTCCTGGCGCAGCTTGCCCAGGCGCACGTTCGGCTCAAGCATCACCTGGCCGCTGGAAGGTTCGAGATCGCCCCCCAGGATCTTCATGAAGGTGGACTTGCCCGAGCCGTTGGCGCCGATCAGGCCGTAACGGTTACCCCGGCCAAACTTGACGGATACGTTCTCAAAGAGGGGCTTGGCCCCGAACTGCATGGTGATATTGGCGGTGGAAATCAAAAGAAATGTCCTGGGGGAAAAGGATGGTGTCGTCGCCGAACGGCGATGAGGGCCCGAAAACCGGACTGAGCATGGTACGGGCTCCGGCCCGTTATTGACAGGGTGCAAGCGAAAAGCGTTCAGGTGGCGGGGACAATCGGGCGGCGATCAGCTCGCCCCGATAATCATTGATGATATGCGCCCAACTTGAGGCAGAGTTTCTTGCTCATGATGGTGCGCCTCGACAAAGGATTCCCTACACCCCACCTTCAAACCGCGCCACCAGATAATCAATCAACGCCCGCACCCGGGGCGGCAGCCAGCGTCGGTCGGCATACACGGCATATACGGTCAGTGTCGGTGCGTGCCAGGCATCCAGGCAGGTGACCAGCCGGCCCCGCGCCAGGGCATCGGCGGCCAGGAAGCGGGGCATCAGCACCAGGCCCAGTCCAGCCTCGGCGGCGGCCACCAGTACCTCGCCGTTGTCCGATCGCACCGAACCATGTACCCGGACCACCTGTTCATCCCCCTCGCCGCAAAACCGCCAGTCATGGCCGGCGGGATCGTTGGTGTATACCAGACATTCATGATCCGACAGGTCACGGGGATGGGCTGGGGTGCCCCGTTCCCGCAGGTAGCCGGGACCGGCGCACAGCACCAGGTCCACCGTGGCCAGCGGCCGGGCCACCAGGGTGGGATTGAGCTGGGAAGCAATACGGATCGCCAGATCGAACCCGTCCTCCACCAGGTTCACGATGCGGTCGTTGAAGGTCACATCCAGTGATACCTGGGGATGTTGCCGTTTGAAATCGGCCAGGGCCGGCGCCAGATGGCGAATACCGAAACTGACCGGCGCCGAAAGACGCAGACGCCCCCGCACTGTGTCGGTTTCAAGGGCCAGATCCTGCTCGGCCTCGTCCACCAATTGCAGGATGCGTACCGCCCGCGGATAAAAGGCATTGCCGGCTTCCGTGAGGGACTGGCGCCGGGTGGTGCGCTGTAGAAGTCGCGTGCCCAGATGGCGCTCCAGCTTGCTCACATAACGACTGGGCTGCCCCCGGGCCAGACTCAGCCGCTCCGAGGCGGCGCTGAAGCCGCCGCATTCCACCACGGTCACGAAGACCCGCAGGGCGCGCACAAGGTCAAAGTCCGGCAGATTGATGTTTTTCATGCATCAATATTATGCCGATAGCCGGGTTTATCAAGCACGGTAGAAGGGTTTCAATCAAGGCACACATCCCTCTTTCAAGGAGATCACCATGAGCAAGGTCCTGGTCCTGTATTACTCCATGTACGGTCACGTCGAGACCCTGGCCCAGGCCATTGCCGAAGGGGCACGCAGCGTGGAAGGCACCACCGTGGACATCATGCGCGTGCCGGAGCTGATGAGTGAGGAAGATGCCCGCAACGCCGGTGCCAGGCTGGATCAGACGGCGCCGGTGGCCAATCCGGAAGATCTGGCCAACTACGATGCCATCATCTTCGGCACCCCCACCCGCTTCGGCAACATGGCCTCCCAGATGCGCAGCTTCCTGGATCGTACCGGCGGCCTGTGGGCCCAGGGCAAGCTGGTGGGCAAGGTGGGCAGCGTGTTCACGTCCACCGGCACCGGCGGCGGCAGTGAAACCACCATCACCTCCTTCTGGCATACCCTGGCCCATCACGGCATGGTGATCGTCGGCGTTCCCTACGTGATCCCGGAAACCACCGACATTTCCGAAGTGCGGGGCGGCAGCCCCTACGGCGCCGCCACCATTGCCGGTGGCGACGGCAGCCGCCAACCCAGTGAGAAGGAACTGACGATTGCGCGATTGCAGGGCAGCCACGTGGCACGCATCGCGGGGAAAATGCAGGGCTGACACCAGACGGGAATATCGCGGCAGCTGAGCCGGTCTGCCGCGATTCCACCTGATTCCGTTTCACGACAATGAAGCCTTGTCCGTACGCGGGAACGACAACGGGAAACGCACCCGTGTTTCTCCTAAAGCCGGTCCAGTGACCCCATCAGGTTTCTCCAGAGCGGATCATCGGGTTGTCCCCTGCCTGATTTACCCAACAACTGCATCACCAGTTGACCATCCCTGGAATACCATTCAAGGGAGTGGGTCGTGCCCTGTCGGGATGGCCGGCATACCACCCAGACCTCGGAAATACCCGACTGACACAGATGCAGGCGAAACCGGGGGTCCAGCACGCGCCACCAGCCATCCCCCTGGAAACAGCGGTTCAGAAGACCGGCATGGACCTGCACCGTCGCCGGATTGGCAACGGAAACCATCACCTGCAGGGCGTCATCACGCACATATTCCAGTATCGTGAAACCGTTATCCCTGGCCACCGGAAAAGCCCTTTCCCGCCCGGCCAGACGCAGTGCGTTCAATCGCGACAGCCCGCATTGTCTGAGCAGTGCCTCGAAGTCGTGGCTGTCCAGCAGGTTATCCCAGCCATCGCGCAGGGTCGTGATGTCCACCCTGGGAATCCCCTGGGAAACCGGATGATCAGGTTCCTGGAACAGCGACGGGGAAAAGCGCCAGGATTCCATACCAAGCCGATGTCGGCTGACCATGCGCTCGAACGCCTTTACGTCCGAATCCGCGGACAGATGAATGGTGTGAACCGCTGCACCGCTCCGGTCAAAAAAAGCCAGGCTCCGGCACGTTTCCCCAACCGACTCCTCCACCACGGCCATGGCGTGGTGCCAATGGGACAGCGTGAGATGCAGACTGATATCTGCGCTTTCCAGCCGGGCGCCACCGCCCATGAAACGCACATTGCCATAGACCCCCGTTCGCTCATGAATGGCATGGGCGTTTCGCGTCACCCCCACCACTGGCCCCAGTGATTCCAGCGCAGGCAGCAACGTCGCCCAGTCAGGCTGCAAGGGGATGACACCTTCATCCCGCCGGGCCAGCAGCAACTGCGCCTCGGTCACCCCCAGTTGCCGGGCCGCATCATGGAGGGACAATGCCGATGCATCCTGTTGCTGCAGGGCATACCAGGCACCGAGCAAATCCCGGGAACCCGCCATTTTCGGTTGAAGCGGGAATGAACAGACATAGGACATGGGGCCCTCCCCGGCCGACTTCACGGCCCGGATCATTCAACAGGAAGCGACATGGAAACGGCCTGGCTGGCGGGTCGAACAGGACGACGGCGGGCTGAGTCGTGGCTGGCGGGCAGGGATCACCCCGGCCAGAAAACAAAATGATAACCATTAACATCGACATATCAACCCGGTAATCGTACGGATTTAGGTCATGACAATGCCTGGCTGAAGAGGTGGCAGAGCCAACACCGGCAAAACCATCCCGAAGGCTTCCGGGTTAAAGGGAGCCGCCTGAGAATTTGATCAAAATCACCCGGCAGGCATCCAGAGTCGCGCCGTCCCGCCGATAACGGGTATAGAATCGTCAAAGCGTAACAATTTGCGCCCCCCCTCCTTTTGGCTGCTCACCCACTCCAGGAACGCGCCATGGCCCTCGTAAAAAAGACTCCCAGCACGTCGCCCTCATCCCCGGGTGGCGAGGATTCCCGTACCCACGCCGCCGCGGCCCGCGAAGCGGAAGCCCAGCGCAAACGAGCCCGAACCCTGGCCAAGCAGCAGCAGGCCGCCGAGCGCATTGCCTCGGCCACCGCCCAGCTGGCCTCCGGCATCAATGAGGCGGCCTCCGCCGCCGAGGAACTCAAGCGGGCCTCCGACCAGATCGCCTCGGGGGCCGAAGAGGCCTCCGGCGCCGCCCAGGAATCCCTGACCGCCTTCAAGCAGGTCAACCTCGCCCTGACCCGTCAGCTGGAAAACGCCAACAACGCCCAGACCAGGGTGGAGTCTCTCAAGGAACTGGTCACCGGGGTCAGTGGCGAGATCGAGGGGTTCATCACCAATGTGGGTGTCAGCGCCCAGCGCCAGAGCGAATCGGTGAAGATGGTCAGCGAGCTGGAACAGCAGGCCGCCAATATCGGCGACATCGTCAAGGCCGTGGCCCGCATCGCCGATCAGACCAACCTGCTGGCCCTCAATGCCGCCATCGAGGCGGCCCGCGCCGGCAAACATGGCAAGGGCTTTGCCGTGGTCGCCGACGAGGTCCGCACCCTGGCGGAAACCTCGGAAAAGAGCGCCAAGCAGATCCAGGATCTGGTCGCCCAGATACAGAACGACGTCAAGCAGATCTCCGAAGGCATCAATACCTCCGCCGGCAAGGTGCGACAGGAGGTGGAAAACGGCAAGCAGATCACCCAACAGCTGAACCAGGTCCGAGACGATACCGCCGTGATCACCAGCGGCATCCAGGAGATCGCCACCGGCGCCCAGCAGTCCGAGACCGCCGCCAGGCAGGCCCTCAAGGGTACCGAGGAGATCGCCACCGCCGCCGAGGAGCAATCCGCCGCCGCCGAGGAATCCGCCAAGACCGTGGCGGAGCAGACCCAGGCCCTGGGGGAATGCGAACAGGCAGCCCAGAGCCTGTCGGAACTGTCGGAGGAGTTGCGCAGTTCCACCGACATCAGCAAGAGTGCCGAAGAGGTTGCCTCTGCCGCTGAACAGCTGTCGTCGGCGGTACAGGAAATCAATCGCTCCGGGGCGCAGATCATGGCGGCGCTGGATCAGATCCGCAAAAGCGCCCAGTTGCAGTCCTCCGCTACCGAAGAATCCGCCGCCGCCGTGGCCCAGATCGAACAGGGCGTGGAGACCGCCCAGCAACGGGCAACGGCAACGGAAGAGAAGATCCGCCAAATCACCCAACTGCTCAAGACCAACCAGCAGAGCGTGGAAGAACTCATCCGGGGGGTCGCCGAATCCGCGGATGCCTCCAGGGAGAGCCTGCGTCAGATCAAGAACCTGGAACTGGTGTCACGGCGCATCGACAAGATCGTGGATGCCATCACCACCGTGTCCATCCAGACCAACATGCTGGCGGTCAACGGTTCCATCGAAGCCGCCCGGGCCGGCGAGTTCGGCAAGGGCTTCGTGGTGGTGGCCACGGATATCCGCAACCTGGCCCATGACTCGGCGGAGAATGCCGACCGCATCAAGGATCTGGTGAAGTCAGTGCAGGATCAGATCGACACCGTCTGGCGCGACCTGGAGGAAAACATCAACGCCGCCAATACGGAGGCGCAGAAGGCCAGGAGCATCACCGCCGGCCTGCAGACGGCGGAAACCGACGTGGCCACCGTACAAAAGAGCGCCCGTGAAGTTCTCAATGCTGCCACCGAGATTGCCACCGCCATCGGTCAGGTGAAAACCGGGGTCGAGCAGATCGCAGCCGCCGCCGAGGAGGCGGAAAAAGCGGCCGCCGAAGCGTCCTCGGCGGCCAGCCAGCAGGCCCAGGGAGCCGAAGAACTGGCGGCGGCCATCGAGGAAATCGCCTCACTGGCCGATGAACTGCAAAGCGTCTGACCTCAGCCACCGTATTGCGGGAGATCGTCATGACCAATGAAACGGTCGCATCGTCCCCCCCGGGCGGGGGTGATACCCATTCAGCGAACCCGGATCAGGAGTCCGACGTTCGTCAATTCGTGATCTTCATCTGCGGCAGCGAGGTGTTCGGGGTGGACATGGCCCCGGTACAGGAAATCATCCGCGTGCCCGAGGTCGTCCGCGTCCCCATGGGCCCGCCCGCCCTGGAGGGACTCTCCAACCTGCGCGGCAAGGTGCTGCCCATCATCAGTCTGCGCCGCCTGTTTGACTTTGAACGCCGTGACAACGATGACGCCTCCCGTGCCCTGGTGATCGACCTGGGACAGCCTCTGGGCTTCGTGGTGGACCGGGTCAGCAGCGTGGTGGCGGCGGAACCGGAACAGATCGAGGACGTCACCACCCTGAGCACCACGGTGAATACCGAGATGCTGTCCGGCCTGCTCAAGAATGTCGGTGGTTTTCCCATGATCATGGTGATGGACTTCAAGCGTCTGATCAGCACGGAATTTGCCGACATCTCCCGGATGGCACAAAGTACCGCGGCCCGAACCCTGGCCCAGGAACAATTCGGCAATGAGGACGACGGGGACGACGTGCAGGACGAACTCCAGCTGGTCAGCTTCGAGGTGGCGGAACAGGAGTACGCCATTCCCATCGAACACACCCAGGAGATCGTCCAGTTCCCCAGTCAGATCGTGAAGGTGCCCCGCTCCGAGGCCCATGTACTGGGGGTCATGAGCCTGCGTAACCGTCTGCTACCCCTGGTATCCCTGCGCTGCCTGTTCGAATTGCCCGACCGTGGCGCCGATGAACAAAGCCGCATCGTGGTGGTGCGGCTGGGCACCATCACCGTGGGGCTGGTCATGGACAGTGTCAATGAGGTCCTGCGGGTGCCCCTGGCCGCCGTGGAAGCCATGCCCGCCATGCTCTCCAGCACCGGCAATCTGGGGGAAATCTCCCGCATCTGCCGTCTGGGACAGGACGGCAGGCGCCTGGTCTCCATCATTTCCCTTGAGCACTTGTTCCGGCACTCATCCATTCAGGAGGCGGTCAACACCGTGAAAGACATGCAGGAAGACGATCCGGACGTCCTGGACAGCCTGGAACAACAGGACGACGACGAGGAACAGGTGGTGGTGTTCCGCCTCGACAAGGAAGAGTTCGGGGTACCCATCGACAGCATCCAGGAGATCGTGCGGATCCCCGAGGAACTCACCCGGGTACCCAAGGCCCCCCACTTCGTCGAGGGCGTCATCAATCTGCGCGGCGCGGTGCTGCCGGTCATCGACCAGCGTCGGCGCCTGGGCCTGCCCGCCACCGAGCGCAACGACCGCCAGCGCATCATGGTCTTCCTGCTGGACGGCATGCGTACCGGGTTCATTGTCGATTCCGTGGCCGAGGTACTGAAAATTCCCCGCGCCGCCATCGAATCCTCTCCCCGGCTTTCAGAGGAGCAGTCACGCCTGATTGGCCGGGTCGCCAACATGGAGAAGCAGAAGCGCCTGATCCAGTTGATCGATCCTTCGCACCTGATCGCCCGGGAACAGCGCGAAGCCCTGGCCGGCCTGACCGAGCAACGGAACGACGAACAGCAGGACGCTCAAGGCACATAGCGTCGCCTGAACTTCGCCGCCCCTCAACATCCACAGAGACTCAGACCAGACCGTGATCAAGCTGCTGATCGTCGATGACTCCGCGCTGATGCGCCGCCAACTCAAGGCCATATTCGTGGCGGAAGGCGATTTCCAGGTGGAAATGGCCCGCCACGGTCAGGAGGCGGTGGAACTCAACCGCACCTTCGCGCCGGACGTCATCACCCTGGACATCAACATGCCGCAGATGGACGGTCTGACCGCCCTGTCCCTGCTCATGGCGGAGCGCCCCGTGCCCGTGGTGATGGTCTCTTCCCTCACCGAAAAGGGCGCCATCGCCACCCTGGAGGCCCTCAACCTGGGGGCGGTGGACTACATCCCCAAGCCGGGCGGTACCATTTCCCTGTCCATCGCCGAAGTGGAGGCGGAAATCATCGCCAAGGTGCGGGCCGCGGCCGGGGCGCGTCTCAGAAAATCCCGGGGTCTGGCGGCCCGTATCCGCGGCAACCTGTCCGTCGGCGAAGCGACCAAACCTTCCCCCCGGCCCAGCGCCAGCGCCCCGCCCAGGGGGGAAGAAGCGGACGGTGACGGTCTGGTCATCGTTGGCGTCTCCACCGGCGGCCCCCGTACCCTGGAAGAGATCCTGCCCCTGCTGCCGGCGGATTTTCCCTGGCCGGTCCTGGTGGCCCAGCACATGCCCCCCAGCTTCACCCGTCCCTTCGCGGAACGCATGAACACTCTCTGCGCCCTTGAGGTGCTGGAACTGCGTCGACCACTGGAACTGATCCCGGGGCAGATCCATATCGGCCGGGGCGGCGCCGACATCCTGGTCACGCGGCGCAATGACCGGCTCATGGTCAGTGCCCGCCCGGAATCACCGGAGATGCTCTGGCACCCTTCCGTGGAACTGCTGGGGCGCTCGGTGCTGCAACACTGCAACCCGCGCCGGGTGGTGGGCGTCATGCTCACGGGCATGGGCCATGACGGTGCCGAGAGCTTTACCGAACTCAAGCGCCGGGGCGGCCGCACCATCGCCGAATCCGAACAGTCGGCGGTGGTCTTCGGCATGCCCGCGGAACTCATCAAGCGCGGCGGCGCCACCACCGTACTGCCGGTGGAAAAGATCGCGGAACAGATCATCAGATGGGTCAATGCCAGCTGACTCACCCTCTTAACCCAAGGATTGCATCATGGCGTTGAAAAAGGGACAGCCCACCCCGCCCAGCCATCATCCCGGCGAACGTCGGGAACCCAGAAACTTGGAAACCCTGCTGCAGACACTGCTGGACGAAGATGCCATGAAACGCCGCTGGGCTGCCCGTGACCTGGCGGAACATCCGGCGGCTGCCGTGGCCCTGATCACACGTCTCAAACACGAGACGGATGCCACGGTGCTGCAGGTGATCATCACCTCCCTGGGCTGTATCGCCAATGACGTCGCCATTGGTGGGCTGATTGACTGCCTGTATTCGGAACATGCCCTGCTGCGCAACACCGCCATTGAGGTTCTCAAGGAACTGCCGGGGCCGGTAGCGCCCCATATGGGAGAACTTCTGCATAACCCCGATCCGGATGTGCGCATCTTCGCCGTGAACGTGCTCGAATCCCTGCGGCATCCCCAGGTGGAGGAATGGCTGCTGGAGGTCATCCTCAGGGACGAGCACGTCAATGTCTGCGCCACCGCCGTGGACCTGCTGGGTGAGGTGGGCAGCCCGCAGTCCCGGGATGCGCTGCGGACACTCAAACAACGTTTTCCGGAGGAACCGTATATCCAGTTCGCCGCCGATCTTGCCCTCAAGCGCATCGGAGCCGGGTGATATCCATGCAGAAACCCACCGCCATCAGCGACGAGGATTTTCAGAAGTTCCGGGAATTCTTCTATCGCAAGACCGGCATGCTGTTCGAAGACGGCAAACGTTATTTCGTGGACAAGCGCCTGCTCGAGCGCATGGCCGCCACCGCCAATGAAAGCTTTCGCAACTACTTCACCATGCTGCGCTTCCAGGCCTCCGGGGCCGAACTGCAGACCCTGATCAATGCCATGACGGTGAACGAAACCTACTTCTTCCGCGAGGAGTACCAGTTTCGCTGTCTGGTGGATTCCATTCTCCCCGAACTCGTGGCCCGCCGCTCATCCTCGCGGCCCATCCGCATCTGGTCGGTGCCCTCTTCTTCCGGGGAGGAACCCTACGGTATCGCCATCTACCTGCTGGAACACTGGCCGCTGCTCGAACAGTGGGACGTGGAGATCATTTCCTCCGATATCGATACCCAGGTTCTGGAGCAGGCCCGCAAGGGACTGTATGCCAGCCGGGCAATCCAGCACCTGCCCACCAATCTGCTGAAAAAATATTTTCACCGGGCAGGCAGCCATTACCAGATCAGCCAAAGCCTGCGAGAAGCGGTGGAATTCACCCGGGTGAATGTCCACGATGCCGCTGACATGCGCAGCCACCGGCAGTTCGATGTCATCTTCTGCCGCAATCTGCTGATCTATTTCGATGACCTGTCCCGCAAGAAGACCGCTGAGTCCTTCTTCGATGCCCTCAATCCCGGTGGTTTCATCTGCCTTGGGCATTCCGAATCCATGAGCCGCATCTCCTCGCTGTTCCAGATCCGGCGCTTTCCCGAAGCCATCGTATATCAGAAACCCCTGGAGGCGAGATGAAACGCATTCTCGTCATAGACGACGCAGCCACGGTCCGGCTCTATCACCGTGAAATCCTCGAACAGGCCGGCTTTGCCGTCATCGAGGCCATCAACGGACTGGAGGCCCTGGAAAAACTGGAGATGGAAGGCCCCTTCGACCTCTACCTGGTGGATATCAACATGCCCAAGCTGGACGGCTACGGCTTTCTCAAGGCACTGCGCGAGAAGGACATCCCGCAGGCGCCAGCCATCATGATCTCCACCGAGTCGTCGCCCCGGGACCGCGAGGCCGCCCTGGTCGCCGGCGCCAACCTGTACGTCGTCAAGCCGATCAGGCCCGAACAGCTACTGCCTCAGGTACGGGGCCTGCTTGGAGAGGGGCATCCGTCATGAATCCGTTACTGGATCAGTTCATCAGTGAATCAAGGGACGCCATC
Organism: Ectothiorhodospira shaposhnikovii; assembly: GCF_016584105.1. GTDB lineage: Bacteria > Pseudomonadota > Gammaproteobacteria > Ectothiorhodospirales > Ectothiorhodospiraceae > Ectothiorhodospira > Ectothiorhodospira shaposhnikovii. The sequence continues at coordinate 47,652 of NZ_NRSM01000018.1, forward strand.
CAGTCCATCGGCGAACGGCTCATGCAGCTGGAAAACACGCCGGATGATCATGAACTCATGGATGAATTGTTCCGACTGGTCCACACCCTAAAGGGCAATAGCGGACTGTTCGACTTTCCCGAGATGACCCGTGTACTCCACGGTGCCGAGGATCTGATGGATACGGTCAGGGATGGCCGGCTCGGCTATTCCCGGTCGCTGGCGGATCAACTGCTCGAAGCCATGGATTTTGTCTCGGGGCTGCTGGACGAGATCCTCGCCGGCGGTGACGGCAATCTGCCCGCCGATGCCGAACGCACCGCGGCCGCCACGGCACTGACCCATTCCCTGCGCCAGCTGATCACCACCCGGGCCGGACCGGCCGACCCCGAAACACTGGCCGCCGACCCCTTGACGGCACCCATCCCGGCAACACCCTCCCCCGCCGATGCCCCGGCCAACGTCACAAGCCCACTGGCGCAGATACCCGAAACCGCCCGCATGGACGCCTGCCGACGGATATTTCAGGGACAGCCCTGTTCGTGGCTCAGCTACCAGCCCGAAGAGGAATGCTTTTTCAAGGGGGAAGACCCGTTTCATCAGATCACCCAACTGCCCGCCCCCCTCTGGCGCCGGATCAGCGCCCGGGAGCCCTGGCCAAGTCCGGACACCCTGGATGCCTACCGCTGCCTGCTGCACTTTGAATCCATCGTCCCGATGGACCTGCAGGAACTGACGGATCACTTCCGCTACATCCCGGATCAGGTGGAACTCACCGCCCTCGAACCGGCAATGCTGGCCATACCCATCGGGGATGACCATGACGGCATCCCCACCGCGGACTATCTACAGACCGCCACGGCGCATCTTCGGTCCGGTAACCATGAAGGTCTGATTCAGGCCAGCCGCCTCCTGCTGGAACTGTCATCCCCCGGACTGCGGGTGGCCTCGGCGCTACGCTGGCTGCTGCTGGTGCTGGAAACCCGGCCGGACGATGTTCCCCTGCTGCAACAGTTGCTGGACAACATCCACCCCGGCGTGGCTGTCGGTGATGACGCCGACACCGCAATCCCTGCCGCCCCATCCCCCCCCGTAACGGGCGCGCAGGGCATGGCCGATCCCATCGTCGGCATCATCGAAACCCAGGCCGAAATACTCGCCCTGAACGACACTCCCCCCTGGCTTTCGGGAAGACTGCAGGCTGTCGCTGCCAGCCTGCGGGCCGCCTTCACCCTCCAAGGGCAACTCAAACGCCTTGAAGGCCTGGATGAGGCCCTGCAGACCGCCATTACCCGGCACACGTCAGTCCCCCTGGCCCACTGGCTGGCCGAACACGTCCCGGCCTCGGCCTCGGCCTCGGCACCCGTGACAGAACCGGCGACAACAGATTCCCCCGCACCGATTCCCTCCGGCATCGCTGCCGGTGCAGGGGAAACCCGCAAGTTCGGCCGCCGCATGGAAGATGCCTATGCCGGCCCCAGCGCCATCAAGGTGGATCAGGCCAAAATCGACCGCCTGATGAATCTGATCGGCGAAATGATCGTGGCCAAGAATGCCCTGCCCTATCTGGCCGCCCGTGCAGAGGATGTGTTCGGGGTGCGGGAACTGGCCCGGGAGATCAAGGGGCAGTACGGCACCATCAATCGCATCGCCGATGAAATGCAGGACGCCATCATGCAGGTCCGGCTACTGCCGGTGTCCTTCGTGTTCCAGCGCTTCCCCCGGCTGGTCAGGGATACCGCTCAAAAACTGGGCAAGGAAGTGCGGCTGGTGCTGGAAGGGGAATCCACCGAAGCGGACAAGAACGTCATCGAATCCCTGGCCGATCCCCTGGTCCACATCCTTCGCAACAGCCTGGATCATGGTCTGGAGACCCCGGATGAACGTCGCGCCGCCGGCAAGCCGGTGGCGGGCCGGCTCGCCATCAGCGCCCGCTCCGAATCGGATCGGGTGGTGATCGAAATTGCCGACGACGGCCGCGGCATTGATCCCGCGATGATCCGCCGCAAGGCCTATGAAAAGGGTATTATCGACGAACAGGCCCTGGAACGGCTGACAGATCAAGAGGCTCTGAATCTGGTCTTCGCCCCGGGCTTCTCCACCGCCAGCCAGGTGTCCGACCTGTCCGGGCGGGGCGTGGGCATGGACGTGGTACGCACGGCGGTGGCGCGGGTCAACGGCAGCATCGACCTCAATAGCCGACCGGGCGCAGGGACCCGCCTGCGGCTCTCCCTGCCCCTGTCCATGGCCGTGACCAATGTCATGATCATCGTTTCCGCCAGCCAGCGTTTCGGTGTTTCCATGGATGCGGTGGCGGAAACCGTGCGGGTGGCACAGGCAGACATCCAGCGCATCAAGCACCAGATGACCACGGTGTTGCGCGGCCGCGTGGTGCCGCTGGTGGCACTCAACGACCTGCTGGCCCTGGACGAAGCCCAAATTCCCAACGAAGATGGTGAGATGGCCGTGGTGGTGGTACGCATCGAGAACGATCTTCTCGGCATCATGGTGGATGACTGCCGCGAGACCGTGGACATCATCCTCAAACCCCTGGCCGGGTTCCTCGGCAACCTGCGAGGCTATGCCGGCTCCGCCCTGCTGGGAGATGGCTCGGTCCTGCTGGTGCTCAATCCCCGGGAGTTGCTGTGATGGGCATTGAAATCGATGACAACACCTTCCGGGTCACCGACATGCTGGGTGTCGAGGATGCCGAGGCCCTGCTCGACTGGCTGATCAAGCATCCCGAGGGCACCCTGGAGCTGGCCGGCTGTACCCACCTGCATGCCGCCAACCTGCAGGTCCTGATGGCCACCCGCCCACGAATCTGCGCCTGGCCCGAAGACGCCCTGCTGGCAGACTGGCTCAGACACGCACTCAATCAAGAGGAATGACGCCATGCCCAAGACCATCCTTGTGGTGGATGACTCAGTCACCATGGTCATGAGCCTGAAAACCAGCCTGCAGATCGCCGGCTTCACCGTGGAAACGGCCCACGACGGCCAGCAGGCCATGGACAAACTCAAGTCAGGCGTCAAGCCGGACCTGATCATCACCGACATCAACATGCCCCGCATGGGCGGGATCGACTTCATCCGCAATGCCCGCGCCTTGCCCGGCATGCGCTTCACCCCCATCCTGGCCTTGACCACGGAAAGCCAGCAGGCCAAGCGGGACGAGGCAAAAAAACTGGGCGCCACCGGTTGGTTGCTCAAGCCGGTGAGCGGTGCCGACCTGGTCAAGGTCATCAAGCAAGTCCTGCCCGGAGCCTGAGGACAATCCATGACGGTCCTGACCGAGCAGCGCCGGAAACTGGCCGAAGCCTCCCTGCAACAGGCACGCACCCTGCGTCGCAACATGGCCGTTTCCACGGTGCTGGGCTCCCTGCTGCTATCCCTACTGGTGTATCACGCCCATGCCTGGACGGAGCGGCTGTCGCAATGGCTGGGCATCAGTGAAGCGGCGATACTGGCGATCATGGTGGCCATTGTCCTGCTGGGCACCAACTTCCTCGCCGGACTGGTGTTCTTTCGCACCAACTATCGCAACGCCGGTTCCCTGAGTCGTACGCTGGAGGCGCTGGACGATGAACTGGCCAAGGCCGAGACACAACTGGAGGCCAGTCGGGATTCCATGCATGCCACGGTCGACATGGACCAGGCCTTTCAGGATTGTCTGCGGCAGAACCTGCGGGACAGCGAGACCTCCACCCTGGGCATCATCGAACGCACCGGCCGGCTCAACGAGGCGGCCGGAAAGCTTCTGGACTATCTGCACCACTCCAGCGCCAACGCCGCCACCATGGCGGTGGACATCCAGCAGGGCGTGGAGGACATGAACAGGATTGCCAGCTTCGTGCGCGAACTGCCGGACAAGATCCGTCAGGATGCCGAGGTGATTCACCATATCCTTCGGGAAGTCAAACAACTGGAAGGATTGGCCGCATCCATCAAGGAGATCAGCCAGCAGACCAACCTGCTGGCCCTCAACGCCGCCATTGAGGCCGCCCGCGCCGGAGACTCAGGGCGCGGATTTGCCGTCGTGGCCACCGAGGTACGGGCCCTGGCCAACCGTGCCTCGGCGGCGGCCGACACCATCGAATCCGGCCTCAATCAGGCCCTTGGAGCGGTGGAGGGCAGCCTGGCCAACAGCAACCTGGGCGATTCCCGTCACCATCTGGAAAACGCAACCCAGGTGGTCGATGCCGTCCAGGCGTTGCAACACAGCTACGAGGACATGCGTCAGTTCTACAAGACCCTGTTCTCCGTGGTCACCCGGCACAATACCGAACTGGCGGAGCAGATCGCCGACATGCTGGGGCTGATGCAGTATCAGGATGTTGAAGGACAACGATTGAGTCGCATGACCGACACCCTGGCGGAGCGCTGCCGGCTCTATGCCGGGGTGGAGCAGTCCCCCACGGGCTTTGCCCACCTCCCCGAGGCGTTGAGACAACTGCTGACCCATTACCTGGAAAATGAATCCCGTCACAGTCATCCCGACCATCAGAATCAGACAACCACCGCCGATGCAGGACCACGCATTGAGCTATTCTGATGCCATGCATCGGTATGTCGTGACCCAAGCGAGAATGCCCATGACCGTTTCCCTGCCGCAATTCCTGCAAGCCCATCGGGACGAGATGCTCGCCGAATGGCTTGCTGAATGGTCGTCCTCCAGTGCCGTCGGCCTGGCGGCCACCTCATCCACGGCGCAGACCCGGCATGTCATGCAGACACTGTTTGACGAAATCCTGTCGCAACTGATGGTGGCCCCGCAGGATCCCCCCCCCGGTCTGGATGAGCATGCGCCCCTGTGCAAACACCTGCGACATCTGGCCGCCGAACAGGCCCGTCACCCGGAAGTGGCCACCGATCCCATGCGCATGATGTTCAGCCTCCGGCATCTCCTGCTGCGTCATGTCTCGACCTGGATCCGGGAGGCAGGAACAACACCCGTGGCGGAACACCTTGTCCAGGTGAACCGCTACTTTGACCAGATCGCCCTGTTCGTCTTCAACAACATCATCAACCTGCGGGATCGCCACATTTCGGAACAAAGCCTGTCACTGATGGAGTTGTCCACCCCCGTACTGCGCCTGTGGCACAGGATCCTGCTGCTGCCGCTGGTGGGCATCATCGATACCGGGCGGGCCCGTCAGGTCACCGATCATCTGCTGGAGGCCATTGCCCGCCATGAAGCACGGGTGACGGTCATCGACCTGACCGGTGTTCCCATCATCGATACCAGCGTGGCCCAGCACATCATGAAGACCATCGACGCCGCCCGTCTGCTGGGCAGCCGGGTGGTGCTCACCGGCATCAGCCCGGAAGGTGCCCAGACCCTGACCAAGCTGGGCATCCGCTTCGGTGATGTCATCTGCCGTGCCACCCTGCGGGCCGGCATTGCCGAGGCCCTGCTGATCATCGGCAAGCGCATTACCGCCATGGAGGATCAGGCACGATGAGGATTCCCATCCTGCGGCTGGATCGCATCCTGCTGGTCTCCATCCAGGAAGACCTCACCGATGACGAGGCCATGCAATTCCAGTCCGACCTGGTCAACAGGGTCGCGGAGGTGGAAGCCCTGGGCGTGGCCGTGGACATCACCGCGCTGGATGTGGTGGATTCCTACATGGCCAGGGTCATCAATGATACCGCCAGCATGGTGCGCCTGCTGGGTGCGGAAGTGGTCATCTGCGGCATCCAGCCCTTCGTCGCCATGACCCTGATCGAGATGGGCCGGGACCTGATCGGTGCCGATTGCGCCTTCAATCTGGAACAGGGGCTGGAAATGCTCAGGGCACGCATCGTCCACCGTGGCGACACCCGTTTTACCGGGGACGAGGATGACTGAACCCCGGCCGCCCGCACGATTCGCCATCGGAAACAGCAGTGATATCGTCACGGCACGTCAGGCCGCGCGCGCGCTCAGTGCTCATCTCGGCTTCGGCAAGGCCCATCAGACCCGCCTGGCCACGGCGGTTTCCGAACTGACCCGCAACGTGATTCAGTACGCTGGCGAAGGCAGCTGCCTCATCGAAGACCTGTCGGATGACCAGGAACGGGTGATCCGGATCTCCATTGAAGATCACGGCCCCGGTATCCCGAACCTGCCCCTGGCCATGGAAGACGGCTTCAGCACCAGTGGCGGCCTGGGCGCCGGACTTCCTGGAGCCCGCAGACTGGTGGACGACTTCCACGTCAGTTCCGCGCCGGGACTGACGCGGGTGGTCATTGCCATCCGCAAGCCCGCCTGACATGCCCGGCGATCCCTCACTCCACGCCCCTCCCCATCCGGGCCATTGCAGCCTGGCCATCCCGATCACCGGGGAACGGGATGTGATGCATGCGGCACGAAAGGCCCGGCAAATGGCCGAACACCTGGGGTTCAGCCGCGCTCAGGCTTACCACGTGGCCACGGCCACCTCCGAACTGACCAGCAACATGGCGGTACACGCCGGCGGGGGCACCCTTCATCTGCGGCCGCTCATCGACACGGACGGCACGGTTACCGGCCTGGAACTGAAGGCGGAAGATCAGGGGCCGGGCATCGCCGATCTTGAACTGGCCATGACCGATGGCTACAGCACGGCAAGACGTCTGGGCTGCGGCCTGCCGGGGGCCAGCCGCCTGATGGACGAGTTCAGCATCCGCTCCACCCCGGGGCAGGGTACCCGCATCAAGGCGATCAAATGGCGCCACTCCCGGCCCGCGGACAGATCATGAAACCATGCCGTGACAATCTGGGCCAAGCCCTCAGGCCGATGGCGGGAGAAACACTCTGCGGTGACCAGATCGGCTGCTGGCGGCAGGGCGAGGTATTGCACATTGCCCTTGCCGATGGGTTGGGACATGGCCCCGAGGCCCACCATGCCGCATGCAGCGCCATGGAGCATCTGATGGCACTGGGATCGTTGCCCCCCTCCCGGCTCATTAGTCAGTGCGACACCCTGTTGCGGGGCACCCGGGGCGTTGCCCTGGCCATGGCACTGATCGATGGCCAGGGAGAACTGACCCACATTGCCGTCGGCAATATCCGGGCACTGCTGTTGCGAGAGGGCAAGGTGACAAGACTGGGAGGAACCCGGGGCATTGTCGGTGCCGGTTTCCATCGCCTGTACGCGGAACATCACCCACTGCAACCGGGTGACTGGCTGGTCATGTTTTCCGACGGAATCAGGGAAGATGTGCCCATCATGGATGCCCTTAAGGATGCCACGCCGACGGACCAGACCGCCCGGACACTGTTGCAGCGCTGGGCACGGGACAACGACGATGCCTCCATCCTCCTCTACCGGCATGAATGAATCCGCCGCCCTGGATAGTGATGACGACATCACGGCGCGCTACACCCGGCTGCTGCTGCGGGCCGCCCTCACCAATGACCCACTGACCACGGAGCAGGCCCTGATCGATGCCGCCGCCCTTGGCCGGGACATGGTGAAGCGCGAGTTCCCCCTGGAGGAAGTCAGCGAGGTCCACCATGCCGCCCTGGTGGCGCTGGCTGAAGCGCACCCCGAGCTGTCACTGATCGCGGTGGCGGACAAGATCACGGCCCCGCTCATGGAGGCCTATATGGCCTATAGCCTGGCCTTTCGGGAACAACTGGAGCACCGCACCCACACCATCCTCAGCGCCCGACTTGATCAGATCCGGCGACTGGAAGCCATCGGCACCCTGGCCTCGGGCGTGGCCCACGAGTTCAACAATATCCTGGGCAGCATCATCGGCTTCAGCGAACTGCTCACGGACGAGGTGCAGCCCGATTCCAGCGGCGCCCGGTATCTGGGCCATATCCTTAAATCCAGCTTCAAGGCCCGTGACCTGACCACCCGGCTGCTGGATTTCGCCCGGTCCGTGCCCGAAACCCTTGAACCTGTCAATGTAGTTCCCGTCATCAGCGAGACCATCGAACTGCTGCGGGCCACCCTGCCCGTGCATATCCGGCTGATCATGGAAGAAGGGCCCGGACAGGCCTGGGTGATGGCGGAACACGGTCAGATCCAGCAGATCATCATGAATCTTTGCATCAACGCCGCCGATGCCATCCAGGGCCAGAGGCGGGACGGGCTGATACGGGTCGGCATCGACATTCGGCCACCTGCAACGGATCAGCCCGGCCCCATCGTCCGCCTGAGCGTCACCGACAACGGCGAGGGAATGACACCGGAGATCCAAGCACGTATCTTCGATCCTTTCTTCACCACCAAGCCCCCCGGCAAGGGCACCGGGCTGGGGCTGTCGGTCATCCATGGCCTGGTGACGGGCATGGGCGGTACGATCACCCTGGAAAGCGCCTCCGGTGCGGGCACCCGGTTCAGCATTGACCTGCCCGCCCTTGGCGGGCACACCCCGGGTCCGGGTCACACGGCTCCCCCCAAAGACCTGCCCCCATAACAGACACGGAAAAGACCATGACCACAATCCTGGTAGTTGATGACGACAACACTTTCCGGACCATGCTGCAGGAAATGCTGGGGAAGGAAGGGTTCCGCGTACTCGTTGCCGCCAGCGGCACCCAGGCCCTCACACTCCTGGAGTCCCAGTCACCGGATCTGATCATGACCGACATCCTGATGCCGGACGGCGACGGTATCGAACTGATCAACACCCTCAATCAGCGCAACAGCCCCATTCCCATCATTGCCATGTCCGGGGGGCGCCGTTCCATCAGCCTGGAATTCAACCTGGAGTCCGCCGAGCTGATGGGCGTGAAGGCCACCCTGCCCAAGCCCTTCACCCGTGAGGCACTGCGCCGGGTCCTTGGGGAAACCCTGCATCCATGAGCACGACGGGCAGGATGGGTCCCACCGTGCTGGTGGTCAGCAACCGCAAGGGAGGAACCGGCAAGACCACCACGGCGGTCAACCTGGCGGCGGAGTTCGCCGCAACGGGCCGACGCACGCTTCTGATCGACCTGGATACCCAGGGGCACTGCGCACTGGGTCTTGGCGTCACCCCCTCCCCCGGCCGACCCACGGTCCATCATCTCTTCCAGGACCAAGGCATCGGCCTGCTGGACGCACGGTATCACACCTGCTGTCTGGGACTGGATCTGGCCCCGGCCAATCCGGATTTCCAGCATGGCAGCGCGCCCGATGACGAGCAGGTGCTGGCACGGGCACTGGCAGATCCGGTGCTGGCCTCCAGCTACGACCAGGTTGTCATCGACTCGCCCCCGTCCCTGGATCATCTGCTGCTCAATGCCCTGGCGGCCGCCCACTGGGCGGTCATCCCGTTCATGCCGCACCCGCTGGCCGGTGAAGGGGTCCGGCAACTGTCGAAGGTCTTTTTCAAGGTGGCCATGCGCAGCAATGCCAACCTGCGTCTGATGGGGGTGTTGCCGGTGATGCTGGACATGCGGGTCCGGCAGCACCAGATCATCCGGAATCAGGTGGCCCGGCAGTTCGGCGAGGACCGGGTACTGGGCGGGATTCGCAACGACATCAAGCTGGCGGAATCCTTTGCCGCCGGGCGGCCCATCCGGCTGTATGCGCCCCGCAGTCGCGGCAATGAGGATTATCGCGAGGTGTTCCAGGCCATTGATCGGCGCATGCAGGGAACGGATTAAGACCTCAGATCCCCGCCGGATGCCTCACCGCCGCCAGTGCCGCTTCCGCCGCTTCATCCACATCCGCCTCGCTGCCCGAGAGAGTCAGGCGACCGAAGGCACCGACGGCACGCACATCGATCAGGGTGATGCTGGCCGCCTTTTCCGCCTGATTGGCGGCGTAGACCACGTAACCCGCCGGTTCCGTTTCCAGAATGAACAGGCTCTCCCCCGGCAGGATCATGGACCCCCGGCGGTTCTGGCGGTTGATCAGGACGCTGTGATCCGGGGTGATGCCGCGGATGGTTTCCTGCCAGGCGACCCGGCAGGTCTCACGGTCTTCCTGGCGTGCCCCGAGGCGGGACAGCAGTACCCGACCCGCCTCGCGCACGTCGCTCTGGTCCCGCTGGTGAATCACCATGGAGCCGTAGGCCCGCTCCACCACCTGCTGGGCCAAACGCACCCGCGTCGCCTTGAGGGCCATGTCGGTGAGCCGGTGCACCGCCATCCCGGGGGACACCTCGATCCACAGGCAGGCATCCCCCGGCACCGGCAGAAACCCCTGTGAGACCGTGGCCATGTAGGCGGCCAGCTGCGGTTGCAGGGAATCCATGAAAACATAGGTTCTGAGCTTGATCATCGCGGGCGGGCGCCATCCGGAAGCGGGACGTAAGAATGTCTTAATGAAACCCGAGCCCTCCTGGCCCGGTCAAGTACACTGTACACCCACCAACCATGGAGCTCATCACATGGCTTTTGAAACCGAGCGTGAACCCGGCATGACGGCCGCGCCCGCGCCCCAGACCGAGGGGTTTCGTCTTAACCACTGCATGTTGCGCGTCAAGGCACCGGAACGGTCCCTGGACTTCTACAGCCGGGTATTCGGCATGCGTCTGCTACGCAAGCTGGACTTCCCCGAACTGGAATTCTCTCTCTATTTCCTGGCCCGCCTGGACCCGGATGAGGCCGTTCCCGAGGACCGGGACGAACGCACCCGATGGACCTTCAGCCAGCGCGGCATCCTGGAACTGACCCACAACTGGGGTACCGAAGACCAGCCCGATTTCAGCTACCACGACGGCAATGAAGAACCCCGGGGATTCGGCCACATCTGTTTTGCCGTGCCGGACCTGGATGCCGCCGTCCGCTGGCTGGACGAGAACCGGGTTCCCTTCGTCAAGCGGCCCGAGGAAGGGGCCCTCAAGGACGTGGCCTTCGTCACCGATCCGGACGGCTACTGGATCGAGATCCTGGAACCGGGCCGTCTGGGCAAGCTGGGCAACGACGCATGAGCGAGAGCTGGCCCGCCCGGGGTCCCTTCCTGCGGGACCGGCCGCTGATCGTGGAAGCCAGCGGCCGCCCCTCCGCCATGGACAAGCAGGCGGCCGATGCGCCCGCCAGGCTGGATCGGGACGGCTTCAAGGGGGATCGGGTGGTCAATGTGCAGCATCACGGCGGCCCCGATCGGACCGTGTGCCACTACCCGGCCCAGCACTACGCCCTGTGGATCCGGCACTACCCTTTTCTGGAGGGTGAACTGGCACCGGGCGCCTTCGGCGAGAATCTCAGCACCGAAGGCCTGTCGGAAAGGGAGGTCTGCATCGGTGACTGCTTTCGCTGGGGCGAGGCGGTGATCCAGGTGAGCCAACCCCGCTCCCCCTGCAGCACTCTGGAGGCCCGTCATGAGGCACCGAGACTGAGCCGGCGCATGTCCCACGAGGGCGCCATCGGCTGGCTCTACCGCACCCTGGAGCCAGGCTGGGTGGCCCCGGATGCACCACTGGAACGCATCGGACCCCATCCCGCCCGGGTGAGTGTCGCCCGGGTCTGGGCGATCCACATGGACACCGAGGCCGACGATGCCAAACTCCAGGCCCTGGCCGAGCTGGCGCCGCTGGCAAAGGTGTACCGGGACCGGTTCCGCCAGCGGCTGGATTATCGACGCCGGCAGGCGGACCAGGGTCGTCTGTTCCCCTGACCCGACCGCTCGCTGGCGGGGATGCGCATCAGCGCCGCATCCCCGCCAGCGAGATCTCCCCCGCCTCCTCCAGGGTCAGGAACCGGCTCAGTCCCCCCGTGTCCATCCGGGCCTTCAGGGTGTAACGGAAGGTATCCCGCTGGGTCTGGCCGAGCAGATCATTGAACAACCGAAGCCCGTTGATGAGATCGATCCCCGCCTGCACCTCGATGAGCTGCTCCCCATAGGCGGGCACCGTCTTCAGGTCACTGGCCACGCCGGTGATCAGCCGCCGCCCTTCCAGTTCCACGTTGTAGCTCATGCCCCGCAGGGGCAACGGCGTTGGATTGGGATTGACCACCCGCAACCCGATGAGAAACCGGGGTGAGAGGGAATCGGAAGGCAGGGTCCGGAAGGAGTCCAGCAGCAGGGACGGGGTCTCGTAGCCGGGCCGCATGCCGGCGCAACCGGATACCAGCAAGGCGCCCGCGGACAGAAGAAAAAGACGACGATGGGGGGAGAACAGGTGTTTGTTCATGGAGTGGGCCTGTGCATCTGCACTTTAAGACATGAGCGGTTAGAATAATCCACCCACTCCCATCGCCCAAATCCGGAATTGCCATGGCCAACCCATTTCAAGAACAGCTCCTCAAAGCGGGGCTGGTGGACGAAAAGCGTGTCAAGAAGGTGCGGCACGACGAGGCCCGCAAGCGCAAGGGCAAAGCGGCCGGCAACCAGGCCGACACCGCTCCGGATCCGGCGCTGAAGGCGGCGGAAGAGGCCCGTCGCCTTGAAGCGGAAAGATCCCGGGAACTGAATCGTCGGCAAAAGGAAGCGGCCGAGCGCCGCGCCCTGGAAGCCCAGGTCCGTCAGCTGGTGGACACCCATCGTCAGTCCCGGGAAGGTGCGGAACTGCCCTACCACTTCCAGCACGGCACCGCCGTCCGGCGCATCCTGGTGACCCGGGAACAGCGGGACCGACTGGGCAACGGCCGCCTGGGCATCGTCACCCTGGATGACGAACACTACGACATCGTGCCCCGGGACGCGGCGGAAAAGATCCGGGAACGGGATGCCTCGCGGCTGGTGCTGCTCAACGAGCCGGCACAAAAAACGGAAAAGGACGAGGATGACCCCTACGCCGGGTATGAGGTACCGGACGATCTCATGTGGTGAATCTCCGGAAGATCCCCGTATCAGTCTCCCCCGTTACCCTCATCATGCACGTCATACCCTCCACACCGTCACACTCGTCACTCCCGACGTCCCCCACGCCTCCGTCATTCCCGCGAAAGCGGGAATCCAGTGACGGACCGAAGGGGGCACCTTCAATTCTCCCCGGAAAACAGGAGCAGGCAAAACACATCTAACAGCCACGTCTGATACCGATCACCAGATCCATCACATTGGTGCCGGTCGGCCCCGTGGTCACCAGATCACCACAGGCCTTGAGCACCACATGGGCATTGGCGCCTGCCAGGGCCTGTTCCACATCCAGCCCCAAGGCCCGGGCCCGGCTCATAGTCCCGGCATCCACCAGGGCACCGGCCGCCAGGGTATTGCCGTCGGAACCATCAGTGCCGGCAGCCAGCAGGGCAACACCGGGATGCCCCGCCAGCACCGGGGCCGCCGCCAGCGCCAGGTGCTGGTTGCGGCCGCCCAGTCCAGGATCGGTCGGCAAGGTGACCGTGGTCTCGCCGCCCCAGATGTGGATGCCCGGCGGGCCGGCCAGCAGTTCCCGGGCCAGACGCTCACCGCAGACTGCCGCCTCGCCGCGGAGAAATTCCCCATGGAGGGTTACTGCCCTGCCGCAGCGTTCGGCCGCGGCCGCCGCGGCATGGCAGGCATCCCGCAAGGTGGCGATCACGTGGACCGGGACGGCCACCCCTGGCGTATCAGTGCAATCCGGCACCCGGGCCACCATCGCGGCCACCCACTCACGGACGCCCGGAGGCAACTCGGGCAGGGGACGCACCACTGAAGGCGGCACCAGCAGACCGGAGCCGATCACCGCCGGATCATCCCCGGGCACATCCGAGATCAGATAGGCTTCGGTACGGCGCTGTCCCAGCCGGCTGCGCAGGCGCCCACCCTTGATGCAGGAGATGGCGGCACGTACCCGGTTCATGGCCACGATATCCAGACCGGAACCCAGCAACCAACCATTGATGCGCTGCAGTTCTTCCAATCCGGCTCCCGGCGGCAGCACCTCCACCAGAGAGGAAGTCCCGCCGCTGATGAGGAACACCAGATGCCCCTGTTCGGGGGTCAACCGGATGAAATCCAGCAAACGGCGGCCGGCCAGCAGACTGTCGCCCCCCGGCAGGGGATGATCCGCCTGCAGACAGATGAATCGCTGGTCCCGTGACAACAGGGGATCGTCATGGCCGTGCCGGGTGATCACCAGAGCGCGGGTCAGACGTTCTCCCAGGGCCATGCGCGCGCCCTCTGCCATGGCGGCAGCGGCCTTGCCGATGGCCACCAGATGGACCGGTTCCCGCCCCTTGAGACGCCCCAGGGCGCGACGGACCACCATGCCGCCGTGGACCTCCGCCAGGGCGGCATGGAAACAATGCAGCAGGCAGTCCCGATCACGCATCGGCGGACAGTGACGGTTTCAGCACAGACGGTCCAGCCCCCGGGCCAGATCGGCCTGGATATCCGCCGGATCTTCCAGACCCACCGCCATCCGCACCAGCCCTTCGCGAATGCCCTGCTCCACCCGCTGCTCCGGCGTGATGCGGCCGTGGGTGGTGGTGGCCGGATGCGTGATCGTGGTCTTGGCATCCCCCAGGTTGGCGGTGATGGACAGCATCTGCGTGCTGTCGATGACCTGCCAGGCCGCCTCCCTGCCGCCCTTCACCTCGAAGGCGACGATGCCGCCGAAGGCTGCCTGCTGGGTCGCGGCCAGGCCATGCTGGGGATGGGAGGCCAGACCGGGATAGTGCACCCTCTCCACCGCCGGATGCTTTTCCAGCCAGTGGGCCAGGGTCAGGGCGGATGCACTATGGGCCCGCATGCGCAGGGGCAGGGTTTCCAGCCCCTTGTGAAAGACCCAGGCATTGAAGGGACTCATGGTGGGTCCGGCGGTGCGCAGGAAACCGAAGATCTCCTTGCCCACCCGCTCCGCATCCCCGACCACCGCGCCGCCCACGCAGCGGCCCTGCCCATCCAGGTACTTGGTGGCGGAGTGAATCACCAGGTCCGCCCCCAGGCTCAACGGGCGTTGCAGCACCGGAGTACAGAAACAGTTGTCCACCGCCAGCAGGCAGTCGTGGGTATGGGCCAGCTCCGCCAGGGCACGGATGTCCACCAGTTCGGTGAGTGGGTTGGAGGGGGTCTCGGCGAACAGCATCCGGGTATTGGGGCGCAGGGCCCGAGCCCAGGCCTCCAGATCCGACAGGGGTACATAGCTCACCTCGATGCCGAAGCGGGTGAGGTAGTTGCTGAACAGGTTCGTGGTGGAGCCGAACACGGACCGGGACGAGATGATGTGGTCCCCCGCCCTGAGCAGGGACAGGCAGGTGGACAGGATCGCCGACATGCCGGAGGCCGTGGCCACGCAGGCCTCTCCACCTTCCAGCGCGGCCAGCCGGTCCTGGAAGGCGCGTACCGTGGGATTGGTAAACCGTGCATAGATGTTGCCGGGCGTTTCGCCGGCAAACCGGGCCGCCGCCTCGGCGGCGCTGGCAAAGACGAAGCTGGAGGTGGCAAAGATGGGATCGGAATGTTCCTGTTCAGCCGTGCGGGTCTGACCGGCACGAATGGCCAGGGTATCGAAACCGGGATCACGGGAACCGGGGGTATCCAGAGGATGGGACATGGGCACTCCTGTAACACCCGCCCCGTCGGGCAAATAAAAAGGCCCGGCAAAGCAGGTCGTCACCCGCTTTAGCCGTATTTCTTGAGCGCCCGCAAGCTGGAATCAAATCGGCGCTGTCCGCTTGCCCGAAGACATCGGGACTCGGCGGACGCCGGCCCCGGGGCAAGGGATCGTTTCGATTCTGAAAAAATGATTGCGAAGTGTCAATGCCTGGACTTTCCCGACAGGGATACGGACAAGGCCGCCTCCGCCCATCGGCCCGCCTCCAGTGTTGCATCACTGATGTCCTGGATGGAGAGACCGGCAAAATCCGCCGCCTCGAAATCCCCCTGTTCACAGGCCCGGACACAGTCCAGCGCCTCGGCCATTGTCCCCGTACCCCGCAACAGGGCCGTCTTGACCCCATCCCCCAGGGGGAGCGGCTGAATGATCTGCTCCAGGGGACGCTCCATGATCAGATCCAGGGCGGAAAACAGGCCGCAGGTGAAGTAGTTTTCCACCGGCCCCTGCCCCGCCAGACGGGCAAGACGCTCACACAGGGCGGCACGTTCCAGGGCAAGCTGTACCAGACCGTGGGGGCGATCCCCCAACCCCCGCATCACCAGCAGGCAAGCCCAGGTGGCCAGCTTGTGACGTCCGAGGATCAGGATCGCCCGGGCCAGGGAGTCCACCTTCCGGCTCAAACCGAAGAAAGGCGAATTGATGAGCCGCAGCAGCCTGACTGCCAGGCCAGGGTCCTGGGCTATGAGATGCTGCAGTTGGTTGACGTCCAGTTCCGGATCCTGGAGCCTGGCCATGAGACGAAGCACGGCGAGCTTGCCCACCTCCAGACCAGGAGACCTGAAGACCCTGGGTCGGCTCAGGAAATACCCCTGAAAATAGTCAAACCCCAGATCCCGAAGAAATTCATAGTCTTCCAGGGATTCCACTTTTTCGGCCACCATGCTGACATCATGCTTGGCAAGCAGCCGGTAAACCGAGCGCAGGTAGTTGGGGTTGGCCTTGAGTGTATCCACCTTGACCTGGTGCACCATGGGTAACAGGCGCTCTCCAGCCCCTCCGGGCTTGAAATCATCCAGGGCAAGGACGTACCCCCTGCCGGCCAGCCGCTTGAGGGTCACCAGGGTGGCGTCATCAACCGACAGATCGGACGGCAGATCCAGGATCAGACGTCCGGCCGGCACGTTCATCGATTCCAGTTCCCTGAGCAACCGCGGGGTCAGATTGATGGCTGCCAGACGGGTCCCCACAAGGATGTCGAGTCCACCTTCACCAAAGACACTCAGGATGACATGGGATGTGGCCGCATCGCCGCTGATGGCCGAATGAAGGCAGGAGGGTGAACGGAAAAGCAGCTCATAGGCATAGACGCCCAGATTCCGATTGTAGATGGGCTGCCGGGCGATATAGGTGCCGCCAACGCTTGAAGCCGCATTATCCATTGAAACCAGAGCATCCTCAGCGATCCAGAGTCTGCCGGGTACGACATGTACCTAACAGGTTGTCACATGCACACGGTCATGCACCCGGCACAGCAAATCATAGCCGATGGTCCGTGCCGCCGCCGCCACTTCATCCACCGGCAATCCCTCGCCCCAGAGCGTGACCACATCCCCCACCTGAACCGTTTCCAGGTCCGTCAGGTCAACGGTGATCATGTCCATGGATACGCGGCCGATGAGGGGCACGCGCTGCCCGCGCACCAATACAGGGGTACTAGAGGGGGCGTGGCGGGGGTAGCCGTCGGCATAGCCGATGGCGGCGACCCCAACCCGGGTGTGCCGTTCACTGCGCCAGATGGCACCGTAACCCACGGCGTCTCCCGGGTTCAGGGCATGAATGGCAATCAGCCGGGTATTCAAGGTCATCACCGGGCGCAGCCCCAGATCGGCCGCGGTACGCCCCGCCAGCGGCGAGCCCCCATAGAGCATGATGCCGGGACGGACCCAGTCGGCATGGGCATCGGGCAAGGCCAGGATGGCGGCGGAGTTGGCCAGGCTGCGCTCGCCGGGCAGATGCCGGGTGGCAGCCTCGAACCGGGCCAGCTGGGCGGCATTCTCCGGGCGTTCCGGCGCGTCGGCGCAGGCCAGGTGGGTCATCAGCCCGGGCACCGCGGTCACATTGGGGTCGGAGGTCAGCGCAGCCACCAGCTCGGCGGCCCGCGATGGGGCAAACCCCAGGCGTCCCATGCCGGTATCCAGTTTCAGCCAGACCCGTACCGGGCGATGCAGGCGGGTGGCCGCCAGCAGGCGCAGCTGACTGTCCTCGTGCACGGTCACGGCCACATCGAGCTGGGAGGCGGCGCGCAGATCCCGCTCGTCCTTGAAGCCCTGCAGAACGAGGATGGGCTGGTGGTATCCGGCCTCACGCAGGGCGGAGGCCTCGTCCAGACAGGAGACCGCCAGGGCGTCCACCCGGGAGGCCAGACATTCGGCCACCCGGAGCATGCCGTGGCCATAGGCCTCGGCCTTGATCACGGCCATGATGCGGCTCCCGGGAGCCGCTTCCCGGGCACGGTCCAGGTTGGCCAGAAGATGACCGAGGCACAGGCGCGCCGTGGCGGTTCTTCTCACTAGAAACCCTCGTTGGAGTAGATTTCGGGCACGTAATTCTCAAAACGGGTGTACTGCCCCAGGAAGGTCAGTCGCACGGTGCCGATGGGGCCGTTACGCTGCTTGGCGATGATGATCTCCGCCGTGCCCTTGTCCGGACTGTCATCGTGGTAGACCTCATCCCGGTAGATGAAGACGATGAGATCCGCATCCTGTTCGATGGCGCCGGATTCACGCAGATCCGACATCACCGGGCGTTTGTTGGGACGCTGTTCCAGGCCTCGATTGAGCTGGGAAAGGGCGATCACAGGGACCCCCATTTCCTTGGCCAGGGCCTTGAGGCCACGGGAGATCTCGGAAATCTCGTTGGTTCGGTTCTCCGAACTGCCGGGTACCTGCATCAGCTGCAGGTAGTCCACCACAATGAGGCTGAGTTGCTTGTGCTCTCGCATCAGCCGGCGACAGCGGGAACGCAGGTCGGAAGGAGACAGCGCCGGGCTGTCGTCGATATACAGCTGTGCCTCGGACAGCATGGACACGGCACTGGAAAAACGCGGCCAGTCGTCATCTTCCAGACGCCCGGTACGCAGACGCTGCTGATTGATCCTTCCCAGCGAGGAGAGCAGACGCATGGACAGTTGCTCGCCGGGCATTTCCATACTGAACACCGCCACCGGCGACTTCTGCTTCAGCGCCGCATATTCGGCGATATTCATCGCGAAGGTGGTTTTGCCCATCGACGGGCGTCCCGCCACGATCACCAGGTCCCCAGCCTGCAGACCGGAGGTCATTTCGTCGAAATCGTCATAGCCCGTGGACAGGCCGGTGATGGGATTGTCCCGCTCGAAAAGCAGTTCGATGTGCTCCACGGTGGACTTGAGCAGGGTACGCATGCCGCGAAAACCCTGACGATTGCGCGCGCCCTGCTCGGCGATCTCGAATACCCGCCGCTCCGCCTCGTCCAGCAGTTCCCGGCTCTCCCGGCCCTGGGCATTGAAACCGCTGTCGGCGATCTCCGTGCCCACACTGATGAGCTGACGCAACACCGAACGCTCCCGCACGATGTCCGCATAGGCACGGATGTTGGCGGCACTGGGGGTGTCCTTGGCCAGCAGGCCCAGATAGGCCAGGCCACCGGCCTCCTCCAGCTCGCCGTGCGCCTCCAGGCGCTCGGAAATGGTCACCACGTCAAAGGGGGCCTGCCGGTTCGCCAGTTCGGCAATGGTACGGAAAATCAGACGATGATCATGACGATAGAAGTCCACCTCGGCCACATGGTCGGAGACCGCGTCCCAGGCATCGTTTTCCAGCATCAGGCCACCGAGCACGGCCTGCTCGGCTTCAATGGAATGGGGGGGAATCTTGAGGGCTTCGGTCCCGTTGCGGGACGCGGTGGCGCGGGGCTTTTCGGGCATGGTCAGGACACCACTGGACGTGACGACAGACGTTCGGGATCTGTCTTGATCACCCCGGACCCGGACCGGTTCCGGCATGGGTCCCGCGGGGCATGAAGCCCCGCGGGCGGTGCGGCAATTACTCTTCCACGCCTACCACGACCACCTTCAAGGTGGCATTGACGTCGGTGTGCAGGTGCACGGCCACTTCGAACTCACCGGCATGACGCAGGGGGCCTTCGGGCAGACGTACTTCGCGCTTTTCCAGTTCCACGCCAGCGGCCTTGGCGGCATCGGCGATGTCGTTGGTACCCACGGAACCGAACAGCTTGCCTTCGCTGCCGGCACGGGCACTGATGGTCAGGGTCATGGCTTCCAGCTTGGCCTGACGGGCCTGAGCAGCGGCCAGAGACTCGGCGGCGGCCTTTTCCAGCTCAGCGCGGCGGGCTTCGAACTCGGCGATGTTGGCCTCGGTGGCAAACTTGGCCTTGCCCTTGGGCAGCAGGTAGTTACGGGCGTAACCGGGGCGCACGCGCACCTTGTCGCCCAGGCTTCCCAGGTTTTCCACCTTTTCGAGAAGAATCACTTCCATCGGTTTATACCTCAGTCAAAGATCAAATACGTTATCTGCCGGGAGGCACGGGATGCGCAGGCATCAGGGGGCGTCATTACCCGCATGCGCAATCCGTCCACGGAGATCCACGAAGCTGTCCACCATCCCCAATGTGGCCAGGACGACCATCATCTGCGGCAGGGCAAAGGCCATCACCACATAGGTCATCACCAGCCACAGGCGGCTCAGGTTCAGCTTGCGATTGATCCCGTGAATCACCGCCAGCCCGTGCAGGAAAAAGGCGGCCAGAAACACCAGGGACAACTCGAACATCAGGGTCATGCCGGCAAACAGCCCCAGCACCAGCAGCACCAGCAGCAGGATGGCCGGAACCCGGCCCATGCTCAGCTGATGAAACTCCTGGGCAAAACCGCCGGGGTTGTAGAGCACCGACTGCCAGTAACGGGCCAGCACCAGGGAGAGCGACAGCGCCAGCAGGGAGACGGCGGCCAGCATGCCCGTCATCACCGCCGCGGCCTGCCTGAAGGCCTCTTCCCGCTCCAGGGTCGTCATGCCCGACTGGTCGAACAGGGGACCGACGGTCTGCTGCAGCACCGAGTACCACATCTGAGTGATGTCGGGAATAGACAGATGCAGCATCAGTACCACGCCACAACCGATGACGATACCGCTGACCAGCGTGATGGCCCAGGACAGGGTGCTTCGCAGCACATAGGCCAGGGCCAGGGCCGGCACCCACTGCACCAGGGCGGTCACCAGACCCACCACCGGCGACAGCCCGGCAATCCAGCCGATCAACCCCACCACCACCGCGGCCAGGGCCACCACCGCCAGGGCCTGTTGCGGACCCACTCGCAGGGTCACCAGGGCCACGGCGGCACTGCTGATCAGCGCCAGGGGCGGAATCAGCAGGCCGATCACGCCAAAGCCGACGGTTGCGGTTACGGCCCGCAGCCGGCTTTGCATGATGAATGATGCCAGTTGCCTCATGGTCTCACGCACCCGCGCCCTGGGGCGCGGATGTCTGACGTCCTCAGTGGTTGTCGGAGTACGGCAGCAGGGCCAGGAAGCGGGCGCGCTTGATGGCGGTGGCCAGCTGACGCTGATAACGGGCACTGGTGCCGGTGATGCGGCTGGGCACGATCTTGCCGGTCTCGGTGACGTAGTTCTTCAGGGTGTTCAGGTCCTTGTAGTCGATGAACTCGACCCCTTCGGCACTGAAACGGCAATACTTGCGACGACGGAAGAAACGGGACATGGTCTATCCTCGGGATGATTCAGGTGAACAGTGGCTCAGTTCGAAGCAGCGGACGGACGATCATCGTCATCGGAATCGTCGTCATCGCTGTCGTCGGAGAAGGAAGAGGATGAGCTGGAGTCATCATCGTCCCGGTTCTTGGCCAGGGGGGAGACCTCGGTGAAGGCACGCTCCATGCGCATCACCAGGTGACGGATCACGGCGTCGTTGAAGCGGAAGGCACTGACCAGTTCTTCCAGGGCGCTTTCCGGGCACTCCACGTTCATCAGCACGTAGTGGGCCTTGTGCAGCTTCTGGATCGGGTAGGCCAGCTGACGGCGGCCCCAGTCTTCCAGGCGATGGATCTCGCCCTCGGCCCCTTCGATGATGCCGCGGTAGCGCTCCATCATGGCGGGGACCTGTTCACTCTGGTCCGGATGGACCATGAATACGATTTCGTAATGACGCATCTTCAGATTTCCTTGCGGGTGACAGCCTCCCGACCAGCGGTGAGGCAAGGTGGATCTCCGGGAACGCCCCGGAAAAGAGCGGAATCTTAGCCTTTCGGGGCGGTGGAAGCAATCCGGCGCTGCCTCACCGCCTCATACAGACAGACTCCGGCCGCCACCGATACGTTCAGGCTCTCCACCTGTCCCAGCATGGGCAGCTTCACCAGGGCGTCACACCGCTCCATGGTCAGCCGCCGCATGCCCTTGCCTTCCGCCCCCAGAACCAGGGCGGTGGGGCCGGCAAGATCGGCGTCATACAGATCCCCGGTGGCCTCGCCGCTGGTTCCCACGATCCAGATGTTGAACTCCTTGAGCAGATCCAGGGTGCGCGCCAGATTGGTGACCTGGATGAATGGTACGCTTTCGGCGGCACCCGAAGCCACCTTGCGCGCCACCGGGGTCAGGCCGGCGGCCCGGTCCCGGGGCGCGATTACGGCCGTGACGCCCGCCCCGTCCGCGGTGCGCAGACAGGCTCCCAGGTTATGGGGATCGGTCACCCCGTCCAGCACCAGCAGCAGCGGCACCGTGGCGCTCCCCTCCAGCCCCATGAGCAGATCGGGCAGATCCCGCTCGCCCAGGGCCGCCACCGGTTCCACCGTGGCGATGACCCCCTGGTGACGGGCTTCACCGGCCACGGCTTCCAACTCCCGGCGGGCCACCCGGCGGACACTCACCCCGGCCTGGGCAGCCAGTTCCAACAGCGCCTGCACGCGCCCGTCCACCCGCCCTTCCTGGATGCGCAGTTCGCGCACCCGGGAGGGACTGCGACGCAGCAGGGCGTCCACCGCATGCAGACCAAATACACTCTCATTGGCTGACATGTCTTACTCCGAACGCTTGCGCCGACGGCGACGGGAGGACGAAGACCTGGATTTCTCTGCCGGCTCGGACTTCCCGGCGGTGCCCGGTGCCGGTCCGGCGGCCTTTGCGGTCTTTGCGGTCTTTGCGGTCTTTGCGGTCTTTCCGCGGGCCTTCTTGCCGGCTTGCTTGTCGGTGGCGGCAGGCACCTCCTCCGGCACCGGCTGCACCGACGGCTTGTCCGCTGCATTCTCCACGGGCTTCCGGTTCGACCGGCGACGACGGCGTCCCGACGACGGCGCCGCCTCACCGGACTCACCCATCCCATCGGGCGGAACCGTCGCCTCCGTGGCGACAGGCGCGACCGCAGTCTCCGATTCCTGCCGACGACCCTTGCGCCGACGGCTGCGGCCCGACTTGCGGCCTTCACCCTCTTCGCTCCGGCCACGCCGCTCCCCCGGACCGGGCTCATCCGGCACAAAGTCGATCTTGCGTTCATCCAGGTCCACCCGGGCCACCTTCACCCGCACCGGATCACCCAGGCGATAGACCCGGCCGCTGCGTTCACCGCTCAGGCGATGGCCCGCCGGATCGAAGTGGTAATAGTCATTGGACAGGCTGGTGACATGCACCAGGCCTTCCACGTAGATGTCCTTGAGTTCAATGAACAGACCGAAGGAGGTCACGCTGGTGACCACCCCGTCGAACACCTCGCCCACCTTGTCCAGCATGTACTCGCACTTGAGCCAGGCCGTCACGTCCCAGGAGGCCTCGTCCGCCCGGCGTTCCCGCATGGAACAACTTTCCCCCAGGGACACCATGTCGATATGGGCGTAGCTGAAATCCTTGGGCTTGCCGCCGTCCAGCACATGGTGAATCGCCCGGTGCACCAGCAGGTCCGGATAGCGGCGAATGGGCGAGGTGAAGTGCAGGTATTCCTCGTGGGCCAGGCCGAAATGTCCCAGATTGTCCGGGGCATAGACTGCCTGGGACAGGGACCGCAGCAGCGCGGTCTGCACCAGTCGGGCATCGGGCCGATCCTTCACCTGCTCCAGCAGGGCCGAAAAATCCGCCGGCGCGGGCTCGTCGCCCCCGCGCAGATACAGGCCAAGCTCGCCCAGGAAACGACGCAGGTCCTCCAGCTTGGCGGGCTTGGGCCCTTCATGCACCCGGTACAGGGTGGGCATGCGCTTGCGCTTGAGGAAACCGGCCGTGGCCACGTTGGCGGCGATCATGCACTCTTCGATGATCTTGTGTGCATCATTGCGCTCATAGGCCACGATGCGCTCGATCTTGCGATCCGCGCCGAAGATGATACGGGTCTCTGTGGTCTCGAAATCCACCGTGCCCCGGGTATCCCGGGCCTTGCGCAACAGCTTGTAGAGACCGTAGAGATTTTCCAGGTGAGGCACCAGGGATTCGCGGCGACGGATGGTGTCGGCCTTGCGCTCCACCAGGATCTCGGCCACCTCGGTATAGGTGAGACGGGCATGGGAACGCATCACCGCCTGGTGGAACCTGGCATCCTTGATGCGGCCGCGGGAATTGACGGTCATCTCGCAGGCCAGGCAGAGGCGGTCCACTTCCGGGTTCAGGGAGCAAAGGCCGTTGGACAGCACCTCCGGCAGCATGGGAATGACCCGTTCGGGGAAATAGACGGACGTGCCCCGATTCCGGGCTTCCAGGTCAAGGGGATCGCCCGGCCGCACATAATGGGCCACATCGGCGATGGCCACCCAGAGCTTGTAGCCCCGGCGCCCCAGGGACTCACAGTACACGGCATCGTCAAAGTCCCGGGAATCCTCACCGTCGATGGTCACCAGGGGCATGTCCCGCAAATCCAGGCGTCCTTCCCGGGCCTTTTTGGGCACCTTGTCGGAAAAGCCCTTGATGGCTTCCAGCACCGCCTCGGGCCATTCGAACGGCAGACCGTGAGCGCGCACGGCAATGTCGATCTCCATGCCGGGGGCCATGTGCTCTCCCAACACCTCGACGACCTCGCCGATGGGGCGGGTGCGCTTGGTCGGCTGCTCCTTGATACGAACCGTGACGATCTGGCCCGGCTTGGCCTCACCCATGGATTCCGGCGGGATCAGGATGTCCAGGGGCATGCGCTTGTTGTCGGGGGCCACGAAACCGATCCCGCCTTCCATGGCCAGGCGACCCACCACCGTCTCGGTATTGCGCTCCAGCACCTCGATGATGGCCCCTTCCCGGCGCCCGCGGCGATCGATGCCGATAACCCGGGCCACCGCCCGGTCGCCGTGCATGAGGGCACGCATCTGGCGGGGAGACAGGAACAGATCCTCGCCCGGTTCGTCGGGGACCAGAAAGCCGAAACCATCCGGGTGACCGATGACCCGGCCGCGCACCAGATCGGACTGATTGACCGGCAGCCAACCGCCGGCACGGTTGCAGACCAGCTGACCGTCCCGTTCCATGGCCCGCAGGCGACGACGCAGGGCCTCCAGATCCACCTCTTCTTCCAGACCGAGGCGACGGGCCAGGGGATCAAAACCGATGGGGCCATCCGACTGGTCGACCACCTGCAGGATGAGTTCTCGACTGGGGATGGGGTGTTCGTATTTGCGGGCTTCGCGATCGAAGTGGGGATCCTGGGGCAAACTCTTTTTCTTTTTTGTCATGTACAGGCCGATAAATTTTTTTGGCGGAGGTGTTGACAACACCTCCGGCGGGTACTAATATGGCGTCTTCAGCTGAGACGCAAGAGCAACACGCTTCTCACTGAGATTGCCGAGGTGGCGGAATTGGTAGACGCGCTAGTTTCAGGTATTAGTGGGGGAGACCCCGTGGAGGTTCAAGTCCTCTCCTCGGCACCAATCATACCCGATCCCCTTGAATAAGCAAGGAATATGGGTGCATCAAGCTCTTGGCTTCCTGTGGTGGTACAAACAGGAGGTACAGGAGCTTTATGTCGTTCACGATGGCTCACCCGCAAAAGCACCCGAAGACTGGCATGTATTGGGCACGGAAGGTAGTGCCCGCTCACCTGCGCCCGATTGTCGGCAAGCGTGAGCTGAAGCTGACCCTTCAGACCAAGTGCCCACGGGAAGCCCGGAAGCGATTCCCACAAGTCCTTCACCAGTTTGAAGCGATGCTCAAGGCTGCCGAACACGCCCTGCACCTAGGCGCTGATGATCTCCAGTCCTTCGCCACGGAGTATTACCAGGCCCGCCTGAAGCAGCTTCTAGATGAAGCCCGAAGGAATCACTGGTCCCTCGACGATCACGAAGCGATGCAGTACAGCCTATCGCTGGTGCCGGACAAGGGCCGGGATGAAGATGAACAGCATCAGTCCGTGGTGGACTGGGGTCTCCCCCGTGCCAAGGCGCTGATGGAATCCGCTGGGCTGACCCAGGGCAACCGGTTCACGATCCCTCAGCCCTTCATGGAAGCCCTTGCTCAGACGCTCTACAGGATGGAACACAAGGCGCTCCAGGCCGCTGAACGTGAGCAGCACTACCCTCACCTGCCCCCGCCTGAAGACACTCCCAAAGCGGCTCCTGTGCGCCCACTGGAAGCCCGGTCCTTCGATGCCCTGTGGGATTCCTACAGCAAGGCGAACGTCCACCTTTCCCCCAAGACGCTGGAAGACTGGGGGAGGATGTGGAGCCACTTCGGCCAATGGGCCGGTGAGACTCACGCTCCCGACCAGATCACGCCACAGACCCTCCTGAGATACGCTGAGGCTGTCCGTAATGGCGCAGGTCTCAGTGGAAGATCCTTGTCAGCCAAGCGGGTGAATGAGGGCTACCTTGCAGCGATCTCCACCGTGTTCCGCTGGGCCTCCAGACCGGAACGGGGATTGCTCCAGACCAACCCCGCAGAGGCGGTGAAGCTGCCCGTGCCTCGCAGTGAGCAGGGACCAAGGCGAAGGGGATACACCCGTGAGGAAGCTGGGACGATCCTCAAGGCTGCCCGTGGTGAGACCGAGCGGGCCTATGTCCGGCGGACCCCGTGGCTGCTTGCGTTCACCGGTGCCCGTGTCTCGGAAATCCTCAACGCTCGGGTAGCGGACATAGGTGAGACCCAAGGCATTCCGTTCCTCTGGATCAGGGAGACCGAAGACACCCGACTCAAGAACACTTGGTCGAACCGCTGCGTCCCCCTTCACCCTGCCCTCGTTGATGAGGGCTTTCTTGAGTACGTCGCCAGCCTCCCCAAGGACGACTTCCTGTTCCCCGGGGACTGGGAGGACAAGCATGGAGATCGAACCAAGACCCCTGCCAACAGGCTGCGGGACTGGCTCAACAAGGCCTTGCCCACGATGAAGGGCCAGGGGCTAGCTCCCAACCATAGCTTCCGCCATTGGTTGATCGGGGAACTGCGGGAAGCAGGGGTCGATGGCGACATTCAGAGGCAACTTACCGGCCACAAATCAGGGGCTGATGTTCACTCCCGGTACGGCCCTGCCGATATCCCCCGGTTGCATCGAGCAATTATCAAAGTGAAGACCCCCGTGTAGCCCTCATGAGGAACTAACAATTTACTTTCAGGCATGGCCTTTGGAAACTAACAATCTACTTTCAGGAATGGCCTTTGGAAACTAACAATCTACTTTCAGGAATGGCCTCTGGAAACTAACAATCTAGTTGTCATTGAGGGACACCCCCGGATGTTATACCGCAAATTTTTGAGAGGTCTACCGTAAAGTCCCATGCCCCGGGTTCCCCCGGTACCCACCCTCACGGGGGACGCGAGTTCGATCTCAAGGGGGGCGGGGGTGTCGTTCCCCTCTCAGGAGCCATGGAGAAGCCCTCTAAGCGACGATCAGGCTCAACCCTATGCCTACCTACAGGGCCAGCCGGGAGGACGGCTCACAGGGGACGAGAGCGGCTGAGGGAGGCTCAGGGGTTCACTGTTGTTTTTCTGCAACAGTCTGCCTCTGCATCTGTGGCACCAGCCGGTCCGCTCAGCCGGTCCACTCAGCCGCTCCACTCAGCCGCTCCACTCAGCCGGTCCACTCAGCCGCTCCGCTCGGCGATGCAGCGAGAGGGAGCCTCAGGGAGCCTCAGAGATCCACGGAGAAGCCCTCCAAGCGACGATCAGGCGCGTCCCTATGCCTACCTACTGCCCAGCCATGAGGGCGCCTGAGAGAGGCTCAGAGAGGCTCAGAGAGGCTCAAGGGGTTCCCCTTCCTCCACACCCCCGGTCACACCCTCGGGGGAAGACTCAGCGGCACTGGGAGGTGTAAGTCCTTGATTCCACTAGGTCGTAATTCTTAGGCCGTATCAGAGAAAAGATATCGACTCACCCAGCTCACCCACCCCAAGACGAGGAACCCTCTGAGTAACCCCCGGGGGAAGACTCAGCGGCACTGGAGCGTAAGTCCTTGATTCCACTGGGTCTCAATTCTTGGGCTGTATCAGAGAAAGATACCAGCTCACCCATCCCATCCCAAGACGAGGAACATGAGATATTCCAAAAAGTGCTCATCGGTAGCTCACAAAGAATACTAAAAGAAAGACTATAGATAACTTCAGAATCTCATATAGAAAACTCAAGATACTGAAAGTGAATCATATAGATCCCCTGAATACAGACTATAGATACTACTTCCAACAACTACTTCCTACTTCCAACTAGAGAAAGACTTCTCTAGACCCCATCAGGACTCCTGAAGATACCGACCAGATGATGATGGTCGATTGAATCAGGTCCACCTGATGTAGCCTTCACGATGTCCGAATATCGGCTGAACATCCTGCCCTTCAGGATTCCATTCGGTTCTACCGTGAAGGCTCCTCGCTGAGTTCATTCCAGCATGGGTTAGCACCCCGGCTGAAGCACCCGGCCTTGAGTAGTGCTCTATCCCCCCAGCAGAATCATCTGGACTCCCATTCGGGAGATCGGGAGGTAGCTCTCTCTCGGTCGCTGCTTCGCTCTCCACTCTCGACACTACCGAGAGGAAGACGCTGGACAGCAAGGGACTGGCAAAGCCCTGCCCCCCTCCTTCCTGCTCACCTGCTCTCCTGCTTCGCTGCGTCCTCGTCTCAAGCTCCCTCTGGTCTCTCTCTCTCTCTCCTGTCAGGGGGATCATCATGGTGGGTCATGTTCTCGTCCAGAGGGGAACTTGAGAAGGACACAGAGGCAATGACAGCAGATGAAGGAGGAGGAGGTAGGGCTGAGCCTTCATCAACCAAAGACCCCCCTCTACCTCAAGGCACCCTCAAGGCTCTCAGCTAGTCCCCTTGCGGACCCGTTGCGACGGACAATCTCAAGGTAGGACAAGCAGGTAGCTCTGAGACGCGCTGTGAGCCACGCAAGGCCGGAGGCTAGGGGGTAGAACCAGCACCTGGAGGCCGTGGGTAGCATCAGCAATATCGAGGCCCAGGCCATGTACAAGTGCCGCGCCCTGCCTCGCCGCATCGCAGACCTGAAGGCGGCTGGTGGTTTAGCCAAGGATAAACCCGCCAACTGGCTCCAGAACAAAACCACACAGGACTTGGACGAGGAATTAACTTATGGAAATCCAGAAATTAAACCCATGACCGTGAAAGCAGGACGGTGAAGGCCGCTACTGCCTGAATGATCTACACAAGGCTGCGGGTGGTGTTCCTAAAGACCGTCCGTATGAGTGGTTACGCAACAGTAAAACTAAAGAATTACTGATGGAGTTCGAAACGGGAAATCTCGTTATTAAACCCATGACCGTGAAAGCAGGACGGTGAAGGCCGCTACTGCCTGAATGATCTGCACAAGGCGGCTGGTGGTGAGGCGAAGCATACACCTGGCCGCTTCACCATTACCGAGGCGTGTACTGGATTGGTTGGTGAGTTATCCCGAAATCAGGATAAGTCGCCTATATCTTCTCGTCGAGGTATGGGCACTTACGTCTGCAAAGAGCTGGTCTATGCCTATGCCATGTGGATCAGCCCCGCCTTCCACCTGAAGGTGATCCGTGCGCCAGGACGGTGAAGGCCGCTACTGCCTGAATGATCTACACAAGGCGGCCGGTGCGGTTTCCCACCAACAGCCAGCTAAGTTCTTCGCCAACCAACAGGCCAAAGATTTGATCTCCGAAATCGGAGAACAAACGGCGGTTAGCGTAGTGCGCGGTCGCGGCAAAGCGCAAGGCACTTACGTCTGCAAAGAGCTGGTCTATGCCTATGCCATGTGGATCAGCACCACCCTCACCTCCCGGTTGAACGCAGAGGCTGAACAGTCGCGTGTTCAGTCAGGGAGAGCAACCCACCTCCAACCACCGCAGCAGTACCCACACCACCTCACCGGAATCCGTTTGAGACTGGCCCTGAGTCTGCCCTCCAGTTGCAGCCAATTCCGGGGCTGATGCGACCCTCTGGACCAGACTTCAGGGCCAGCCTCAAGCGGGATGGAGAATCATCTCATGTCGCACAATCACAACAACGATAATCACACCCTGTTCATCGCTGCCCTGGCTGGTTCGATTGCTGGTGCTGGTCTGGCGTTTAGTCACCCCGGGTTCACCACAGGCACCACAGGCACCACAGGCACCACAGGCACCACTGCTGCGGTTGCCCCCGGCGAACTCATCGTGCAACTGCGGGAGATAGACCAGAAGCTAGACCGGATGCTTGCCCCACGGCATTGACTACCAGAGGCGGAACGCAGAGGCTGGGCGCTCACTCAGCCACCTTGCTGCCCAACCCCCTAAGCAGGTAACCATCCACCATCGAAGAAGGCTTGGGAGGGGGGTATATGATGAATACCCCCATCCTCTACCTCAGCCGCTGGCGCTCAGCCCTCCAGGGCACCCCCACGCCAGTCCTTGAAATACTCCCACCGGCCTAGCTTCAGGAACATCCAGCCCCGGCATATCTCCAGTTCTGCCAGAGTGCTGCCCATTGCCGTGCCAATCTTGATGCTCATGGTAAACCCCCCCCCCGCTGGCAAAGTAGTTGGAACCTGACCTGCTGTTAGAATCTTAAACCCTGAAGGGGGCGACGAGAGGGTTCCGATGAAGTACTCCGAAGAACGCCGGGAAGCAG
>NZ_NRSM01000019.1 GCF_016584105.1 Ectothiorhodospira shaposhnikovii
GGTTACGGACTGCCGGACTTCGCAGAGGAACTCAACTACGGGGTCGATCTATCAACCATCTGAGGGTGGTATCAGGTTGGTGGGGTGAAGGTGCCCCATCAACCATTAAATCCGTATACCCATAGTTTTCCTCGTATCCCGTGTCGCCATCGTAGAGATAGGGGTAGGCACGGAAGACGCTGATCCTGAGTCGGGCCAGCTCAGGTAGCCAGGGGGTGGCCTGAGGCCCCGCCAGGCGCTCGATGTGCAGGGTGCTGGACATGACGATCCCGGGTGTTCTGTCAAAAAATGATTGGACTCGCCCCCGCATGGGGGTTCACCGTCGCTCTCTTATCCTGTCCAGTCTGGCAATATGGAGCGACATGTTCAATGGTTTGCCGTGGAGTCCGTGTGTTCCCGTGGAAAAAAAGACATCCGTGAATGAAGGCGGCGCACAACTGAAGGCATCCATTGGCCCGGCGGGTGAGTGCATCCTCGTGCTGGCCGGTCGCCTGGACGCCTATACGGTGGGCCCGCTCTGGCCCCGTGCCGGACGCATGTTGCAGGATCATGCCGACACGCCGGTGCGGGTGGATCTGGCGGCGGTGGACTACTGCGACGGTGCCGGCGTGGCCCTGTTGCTGGACCTGCTGCGTCAGACCCGGGCGCCGGGGGCGGAGGTGACGCTGGTGAATGTGCCGACCAAGGTGGCGCAGTTACTGGAACCCTTCGATGCCAGCGCCCTGGCCAGCCCGTCCCGGACACGCCGTCCACCCGGACTGGGGCGGCGCCTTGGAGATGGGGTCCATGACCTGGGGCGCGACCTGTATAACCATGTGGTGTTTGTGGGCGAGGCCGCGGCCGCCCTGGCCCACGGTCTGGCCCACCCGAGCCGCGTGCGCTGGAAGGACGCCCTGCGCATCGCCCAGGAGGCCGGGGTCAATGCCCTGCCCATCGTTGCCCTGATTGCCTTTCTCATGGGGGTGATCCTGGCGTTTCAGTCCGCCGTGGCGATGAAACAGTTTGGTGCCGAGATCTTTGTCGCCAACCTGGTGGCACTGTCCCTGTTCCGGGAACTGGGTCCGCTGATGACGGCGATCCTGCTGGCGGGCCGTTCCGCTTCCGCCTTTGCCGCCGAGATCGGTACCATGAAGGTCAACGAGGAACTCAACGCCCTGACCACCATGGGGCTGGATCCGGTCCGTTTTCTGGTGGTGACCCGGGTGATGGCGGCGGTGATCATCGCGCCCTTGCTGACCATCTTTGCGGACCTGGTGGGGCTGATGGGCGGGGCCATGGTGATGATGACCTTCGACGTGCCCCTGGTGGCGTTCATGAACCAGGTCAGTCATGCGGTGTCGCCGGGAGATTTCCTGGGCGGCCTGTTCAAGGCCACCGTGTTCGGCCTGGTCATCGCCGGCGTGGGTTGCCTGCGTGGCCTGGAAACCCGCACCGGCGCCTCCGCCGTGGGGATTTCCACCACCCGGGCGGTGGTCAGCGCGATCATCCTGATCGTGGTTCTGGACGGCCTGTTTGCCGTGATCTTCTTCCATCTGGGGATCTGATGCACTCCGACTCTCAATCGCCACCGCCGATCATCCAGGTACGGGACCTCACCCTGGGGTTCGGCGGCACGCCGCTGCTGGAGCATCTGTCCTTCGATATTGCGCCGGGCGAGATCTTCGTCATTCTGGGCGGTTCCGGCTGCGGCAAGAGTACCCTGCTCAAGCACATGATCGGACTCTACGAGCCCATGGCCGGAGAGGTGGTCATCGGCGGCGAGGTCTTCACCGGCACCGAGGGCCAGGCCCGTCGGGATATCCTGCGGCGCTTTGGTGTCATGTATCAGATGGGGGCCCTGTTCGGCTCCATGACCTTGCTGGAAAACGTGCGCCTGCCCCTGGAGGAGTTCACCGGCCTGCCCGACGAGGCCATGGATCTGGTGGCTCGCCTCAAGCTGCAGCTGGTGGGTCTGGCCGGGTTCGAACAGCACATGCCGGCGGAGATTTCCGGTGGGATGCAAAAGCGCGCCGCCATCGCCCGGGCCATGGCACTGGACCCGGACATCCTGTTTCTGGACGAGCCTTCCGCCGGCCTGGACCCCATCACCTCGGCGGAACTGGATCAGCTGATCCTGCGCCTGAGCCGCATTCTGGGCATCACCTTCGTGGTGGTGACCCACGAATTGCCCAGCATCTTCACCATTGCCGACCGGGTGATCATGCTGGACAAGGAAACCCGGGGTATCCTGGCACAGGGCGATCCCGCCCATCTGCGGGACCACAGTGAACACCCGTGGGTGCGTCGTTTCTTCAACCGTGAAGCCACGGAGGCATCGTGAGTAGTCGTGCCGGTTATTTTCGTCTGGGATTGTTCATCGTCGGTGCCTTTGCCGCCACTGTCGTGATCCTTCTGGCGCTGGGCGTGGGGGCATTGCTCAGGCCCAGGTTGATGATGGAGACCTATTTCGACGGCTCCATCCAGGGGCTGGACGTGGGGGCGCCCATCAAGCTGCGTGGGGTCACTATCGGCGAGGTGAGTCAGATCAGCTTCACCTACGCCCATTACCAGAAAGAGTTGCCTGTCGCCGACCGTGCCCAGTATGTGATGGTCAGGGGCTGGTTGCGTCCGGACCTGCTCAGTGCGTCCATGAGGGACGCGGATATCAAGGATGAGCTGGCGCTGTTCGTGGAAAGGGGGCTGCGGGTACGCATGACCAGCCAGGGGGTCACCGGCATCAACTTTCTGGAGCTGGATTTCTTCGATGCGGGCACCTTCACTCCCGTGGTCATCGACTGGACCCCGGAGTATCTGTATATCCCCTCCGCCCCCAGTACCATGACCCAGTTCCTGCAGTATGCGGACAACATCATGCGCCGCGTGGACAGGATGGACGTGGAGTCCATCCTGCACAACATCGAGCGTTTCACCATCAATCTCAACGAACTGGTGGAAGGGGTGGATACCGGCCAGTTGATGCGGGAACTGACCGGCAGCCTGGAGCAGACCCACGACATCCTCAAGCGGGTGCAGCGCCTGGCGGATTCGCCGCAATTGGCCCGGATTCCGGAAGACCTGGGGGCAACGGCACAGAATCTCCGGCGCTTGTCGGAGTCACCCGAGATCCGCCAGTCGCTGGAGGGTCTGACCCGCTCTCTTGATCAGCTGCAGGGCACCGTGGGACGCGCCGACGACCTGATTGCCGGCCATGAGCAGGACATTGCTGCCTCGCTGGACAACCTGAGGGCCATGACCGACAACCTGCGGGCCCTCACCGAGGATCTGCGCCGCCATCCGGGGGCGATCCTGAATCGCCCCCCTGAACCCACCGAGCTGTCCCGATGATCCGGAGCCTGACCATGTCTCAACTCACCAAGGCCCTGTTGCTGCTGGTGCCGGCCCTGTTGATGACCGCCGCCTGTACAGTGAGCCTGGACCGCGATCCCCCGGTTCGCATCACCTATCTGATGGAAGCCAAGCGGCCGGCCGAATCGGTGCGTGAGCCCATCGACGGCAGCCTGGTCATGGGGACGGTTCGTGTGGCACCGGAGTTCTCCACCCGAGGCCTGATCTACCGCATGGATGACACCCGGTATGTCTCCGACTTCCATCATGACTGGTTTGCCCCGGTACGGGATCAGGTCTACAGCACGGCCCGGGACTGGTTGCATGACGCCCGGGTGTTCCACACCCTGTTGCCGCCCAGCCTGGCCCGGGAAGCGGACTACCGCCTGGATATTCTGGTCAACACCATCCATGGCGATCTGCGGGATGAGCAGTCTCCGGCGGCGGTGCTGGAACTGCAGGCCTACCTGTCATCCCGGGGACAGGAGGGAGAGCGTCGTATCCTGCTGGCGTCCACTCTGCAGTCCCGTCAGCCGCTGTCCGAGGCCACTCCGGCCCAGGTGGCCGCGGGCCTGTCCCGGGGGCTGGCGGATATCCTGACCCGGCTGGAATCGGAACTCGTTCAAGCCTTGCCGTAGAGCGGGCAAAGCATAACGACCACCCACAGGAGGACGGAGGATGTATCGAGCCATCGTACTGAACAAGACCGAAAGCGGCGTCGAGGCGAAGCTGGAATCCCTGGATGAGCAGGCGCTGCCGGAAGGCGATGTGACCGTCAGGGTGGCCTGGTCCACCCTTAACTACAAGGACGGCCTGGCGATTACCGGCAAGGCCCCCGTGGTCCGCCACTATCCCATGGTCCCGGGGGTGGATCTGTCAGGCACGGTGGAACACAGCGATCATCCCCGCTGGCAACCGGGTGATCGGGTCATTCTCAATGGCTGGGGTGTGGGGGAAGCTCACCCCGGCGGTCTGGCCGAGAGGGCGCGTCTCAAGGGAGACTGGCTGGTGCCGTTGCCGGAGGCCTTTGACCTGCGCCAGGCCATGGCCATCGGCACCGCCGGCTACACAGCCATGCTCTGTGTGCTGGCCCTGGTGCGTCAGGGGGTCCGGCCTGACCAGGGCGATGTTCTGGTGACCGGTGCCGGAGGTGGTGTGGGCAGCATCGCGGTGATGCTGCTGGCGGGGCGCGGCTACCGGGTGGTGGCATCCACCGGGCGGCCGGGGGAGGCGGCATACCTCAAGGGCCTGGGTGCGGCGGAAGTCATGGATCGGGCGGAGCTGTCGTCCCCCGGCAAGCCCCTGGGCAAGATTCGCTGGGCCGGGGCAGTGGACACGGTGGGCAGTCATACCCTGGCCAATGTGCTGGCCTCCACCTGCTATGGCGGCAGTGTGGCCGCCTGCGGGCTGGCCCAGGGCATGGATCTGCCGGCGACCGTGGCTCCCTTCATCCTGCGGGGTGTCAATCTGCTGGGTGTGGACAGCGTCTACACACCCATGGAGCGGCGTCTGGAGGCCTGGGAATGCCTGGCCCGGGAACTGGATCCGGAGCGGCTGGCGGCGGCCACCACGGAGGTGGCGCTGGCAGAGGTGATTCCGCTGGCTGAACGGATCCTGGCCGGACAGGTGCGTGGACGCACGGTGGTGGACGTCAACCGCTAGGGACACGGGGAAACTGGATTTCGATCCGGGTCCCTTCATCGAGGCGGGACTCGATCCACATGCGTCCCTGGAGGCGCTGGGTCACCCAATAGGCCTTGGTCAGGCCGAAGCCCCCGCCGTAGGTTCTGCGGTTCTGCACGTTATCCGCCCGAAAACCGAGCTTGACGACATCCTGGATCTGTCCGGGGGGAATGCCGACGCCGGTATCCTCCACCACGAAGCGGATTCTTTTGCCGTCATCATCCAGGCCTGACAGGATGCGCCCGCCAGGCGGGGTGTACTTACGCGCGTTGGCCATCAGGTCCCGTATCACGTCCTTGAACACGGCCGGCATGAATATCTGGTCGCCATCCCGGCTGGTGGTATCAAATTTCACCAGATAGTCACGCTCTCCCTGTTTGGCGATGTTGTGCTTGATGCCGAAGCTTCCGTTGCTTTTCTGCTCCATCACCTGGAACAGTACCGCCAGATCCTCCCTGAGCAGTTCCAGGTCATGCCATTGCCAGATCATCGGAACACCGGCGCGGGCCGTCAGTTCCTTGACCCGGGTCTTGAAGACCGACATGACGGCGGCAATGTTGTTCAGGCATTCCTGGGCGTCAGCGGTGGGGGTGATGTCTGCCACGGCAGTCGCAACCGCCTGCTGGATTTCCCGATGGATGGCGTCAATGTCCTGAACCCAGAGCCTGGCTTGAAACGGGTCTTGCAGGGCCCGGGAGAAACCATGCACGGTGTCGATGCCCGGTCTGAGCAGTTGAGGCCGGTCCAGATGGAAGGCCAGCAGATCCATTTCCGCTGAAAGTACGTTGAGCACGTTGAGAAAACTGTGCAGATCCACCAAGGCTTCCTGCTCCGGTGTGAGATTCAAGGCCTTGATGATTTCTACCACAACGCGATACGCCTCCCCGTGACGTGGCTGACAGGTTCAGGGTGTTGGATACAGTCTGGCGATGCCGGAAGGAAACGAAATTCCGGTCATCGGCCATTCCGCTGCCTTCGTCTTCAGTGTCGGTCACGATACCGTGAGCAGTGTCACATTTTAAAGGGAGGTATTGGATCCGTCATCTTCCGTCACGCCCATCCTGTTACTCCCGTTTCCGTCCTGTCCTGTCCGTCAGGAAATAGGAAAATCCCAAGAGATCAATGATCTCCGGGCACCGGGACTCCGTTCCCGGTGCTTGCGGGATACTCAATTATTCCCGCATCTCTTCCACGGCTTCCTCCGCGGCCTCCGCGGCGTCATCGATCTCACGACCAGCCTTTTCCGCCGGGCCCGGCTCATCCACGGCATCGCCGACGGCTTCCGCGGCATCATCCAGCATCTCTTCCGTGGATTCCACGGCGTCCTCGTAACGTTCCTGGGCTTCTTCCATCACCTCATCCACCGTTTTGCCAGCCTCTTCGGCGGGACCGCGGTCGGAACAGCCCGCCAGGAAGGCCAGGGGAAAGATGGAAAGGGCGGCGATAACTGTGTGACGGTGCTTCATGCAAACCTCCTACACGATTGCTTGGGTAACGAATCCATTGACCAAAAGATGTCTGGGAGGATCCTGTCTCAAGGACAGGAAACCCATGTCTATGGATTCCTCCACGCAGCTTATGTTCCGTTGACCTGGATTCCGTGTCCTGTCTCAAGCTTTGAGCGAGAAGTGGTGATTTGGAGCGTCATTGGCATAATGGCCGGTATGTCTGACACGACTTCTTCCCTGGGATTGGCTCCCCTGTCCCTGTTTTTCATCCTGCTGGGCGGTGCCTTGGGCGGATTGCTTCGCTACTGGATGACTGCGTGGGTCAGTTCACGGATGGGGGATGCCTTTCCCTGGGGCACCCTGCTGGTCAATGTCAGCGGTGCCTGTCTGATCGGCATGGTTGCCGCCTGGGTGTTGCCTGATGGTCTGGGGGGAGGTCAGGTCAATGTCTGGGCATGGCTGGTGGTAGGGGGTCTGGGCAGCTACACCACCGTTTCCTCTTTCAGCCTGCAGACCCTGATCCTGCTGCGCGGCAAGCGCCCTCTGCGGGCACTTTTCAACGTCCTCCTGTCCGTTTTCTTGTGCCTGGGCGCCGCCGCACTGGCGTATTCCGTCATGCGGTACCTGCTGGAACGGGGAAGCCCTTGATGCGTGACCGATACCGGATCTGGCTGGCCGTGGCCCTGGGCAGTGGTCTGGGGGCCGTGTCGCGACATCTGGTGGCGGTGGCCGCATTCAGCGTATTGGGGCCGACCTTTGCCTGGGGTACACTGGCGGTGAACCTGGTGGGTTCCTGGCTCATCGGTATCTATGCCGCCCTGACCGAGCCGGGTGGTGCCCTGGTGGTGGGGCCGGCCATGCGCCAGTTCGTGCTTGCCGGGTTTTGTGGGGGATTTACTACCTTTTCCGTTTTCAGTCTGGAGGCCCTGATCTGGTTGCAGCAGGGACGGCCGGGATTGGCCGGGGCCTATGTGATCGGTTCCGTGATACTGTGGATCACGGCCGTCTGGACAGGCTACGCCCAGGGTATGTGGATCAATGACCGTCAGACGCGTTCTGGATAAGCGATTGCGGATTGATGCCATTTCGTGAATAAAAGGTGTTGACAGCCTGAAACAGATCTGTAGAATACGCGCCATCAAGTGACGCGGGAATAGCTCAGTTGGTAGAGCACAACCTTGCCAAGGTTGGGGTCGCGAGTTCGAGTCTCGTTTCCCGCTCCAGTTTTTTGATTTGCAGATTTCAGTTGGTATCTGTAAGTCGCTTGAAATGTATTAAAGGGGCCTTTTGGCCCTTTTTTCGTTTCAGTAAAATGGCTGTATTCCACTATCCCGGGATCGGCCATGGGAGAGGAGCATAGCTTTTCCTGGATCAAGCCAGGGCCGCTTCTTCATGCTTAATCCCAAAAGTGACTGCGGGCAAGGGCCTCGTCGCTGTCTGTAGGAGTGGGGGGTTGCCAAACGCAAGGCATCTGGATAGAATTCCCGCTTTATTTGCCGATTCCCATGGCTGGGTGGCAGAGTGGTTATGCAGCGGCCTGCAAAGCCGTGGACGCCGGTTCGATTCCGACCCCAGCCTCCAGATTATCCTCGATATTCGTGGTTATCGCAGAAAGGCCCGCTTTTAGCGGGCCTTTCTGCGTTCATGGGGGCGTGACGGAGATTAACCATGGACTCTGGTAAATATGTGCTGGCATCCTAAGCGAGCTATAAACAATGCATTCCCGCGCCAGTGGGAGTCCAGTCACGGACTGGAAATTCCGGACTCCCGGGTCGTGGGAGTGACCACGGGGCCCCCCGTGGGTGGTGGTTTATCCTTCAGCTTGCATTGATCAGTATGGATACGATGGATCCGGGATGAACCACAAGGATCCAGGTGGTTTCCAGTCAACACTGGGGTGAACGGAAATTGCTCAAGAAGATTCGTGTAGAAGACCTTAGATTAGGCATGTACATCACGGAATTCTGCGGCTCCTGGGTGGAACATCCTTTCTGGCGTACCCGCTTCCTGCTATCCAATCCCAAAGACCTCAAGTCTATTCTGAACAGCGGTATCGAAGAGGTCTGGATTGACAGCAGTCGGGGCGATGACGTCAGCAGTGCCGCAGCGTCTGAATCCATGGAACTGTTTCAGGGCAGGGTGGAAAGCAGGGTGGGTAAGGTTGCCGTTGCCGGCGATCATCTGCAGTCCTCTACCATGGAAGACGAGCTGGTTCAGGCGCGAAAAATCCTCCATCTGTCCAAGAATGCCATGGCGGAAATGTTTTCCGATGCACGCATGGGTAATACCGTGGACATGGGCGTGGCATGTAATATCGTCGAGCAGATATCCAATTCCATCGTTCGCAATCCCTGTGCCTTGATCAGTCTGAGCCGGCTGAAACAGGCGGATGAGTATACCTACATGCATTCGGTGGCCGTTGCCGCCCTGATGATGGCCCTGGCCCGAGAGTTGAAATTCGACGAGGTCGGCGTCAAGGAAGCGGGCATCGCGGGACTGATGCACGACCTTGGCAAAGCCGTGATGCCACTGGATATTCTCAATAAGCCAGGCAAGTTGACCGAGCACGAATTCGGCATCATGAAGGCGCATCCCGGGCAGGGCGGTGAAATGCTGCTTTCCCAGGGAATCCCCGCTGATTCCGTGACCATGGATGTCTGCCTCCATCATCATGAAAAGATGGATGGTTCAGGTTACCCACATGGCCTGATTGGTGATCAGATCAGCACGCTTGCAAAGATGGGGGCGATATGTGACGTCTATGATGCAATTACATCAGATCGCCCCTACAAGGATGGCTGGGATCCCGCCGTTTCCATACAGAAAATGATGAGTTGGTCAGGCAGCCATTTCGATCCTGTTGTCTTCCAGTCCTTCGTCAAGACCGTGGGTATTTACCCTGTCGGTTCCCTGGTCCGGCTAAGCTCCGGGAAGCTGGCTATTGTCATTGAACAGTCGGAAGGCTCTCTCCTGAGGCCCATCGTAAGAATGTTTTATTCCGTGAATCGGGCCCGGAAGATTTCTCCGGTTGTGATGGATTTGTCCCGTCCCGGGTGTGATGAATCCATTGTGCAGCGGGAGAATCCCAAGGATTGGGGGCTGTCGGATGTACATGTCCTTTGCTTTGGAGAGGAGTGATCCGGCCGGTTCAGATGATCGCCCGTGCAATGGCAATAATTCCGGCGATTCCCGATAGCCAGAGCACGGCGGGACGCAGCCAGTGACGGTCCAGAAAGCCCGTTAGCCGGCCGGAGATCCAGAATCCCACCAGGATGGCGGGCAGCAGTGACAACCCCAGCAGGATCTCTGTACTCCCGAATCGACCCAGCAGGGCGAGGGCGGTCAGTGACAGCAGACCGGCGGGCACGAAGATGGCCGACAGGGTGCCCCGCAGTCTGGGGCCGTTGACATTCTGGAAGGCCAGGGCCAGGGGGGGGCCGCCGATGGAGGTGATGGTGGCCATGAAACCGGACAGCCCCGCCGCGCCCACCAGATGGGCCGGTCGGGGTTCGGGCACCCGGTGCACCAGGCTCAGGGCCACGGCCAGCAGCACCAGACCACCCAGCAACACCCCCATGACATCTTCCGCGATGATGCCCAGCAGTGCGGCGGCCAGAGCAGTGCCGGCCAGACTGCCGGGCAGGGCCCAGGCCACGTCCCTTGGACGCACGGCGCGCCATTCCCGGGACAGGATCAGCAGCGGCAGGGTCATGCCGATGATGATCATGGGGGCTGGTATCAACTGGGGATGGATCAGATAGAGCAGGGGCGCTCCCAGCAGGGCCACGCCGTAGCCGATGCCGCCCTGGATGACGGCGCCGATGATGATCACGACGCTGGCCAGCAGCCACTGGGAGACGTTGAGGGGAAAGTCCATGGTGATGTCCCTACAGTGGCCTGACCAGGTCCCTGGCCACCGCCTCGGCCACGCGGATGCCGTCCACCCCGGAGGAGAGGATGCCGCCGGCGTAACCGGCTCCTTCGCCCGCCGGGTACAGACCCTTGAGGTTCAGGCTTTGCAGATCCTGGCCGCGGGTGATGCGCAACGGCGCGGAGGTACGGGTCTCCACCCCGGTGAGTACGGCATCGCCCATGGCGAACCCCTTGATCTGTCGATCAAACACCGGCAATGCCTCGCGCATGGCCTGGATGGCGAAGTCCGGCAGGGCCTGGGCCAGATCCGTGGCCGTGATGCCCGGTGTGTAGGAGGGTTCCACACTGCCCAGGGCACGGGAGGCCTGGCCGGCGAGAAAGTCCCCCACCCGCTGGGCCGGGGCGTGGTAATTGCCGCCCCCCAGCCGGTAGGCCAGGGATTCCAGACGCTCCTGAAACTCGATGCCCGCCAGCGGCCCATCGGGATAATCCTGCGCCGGAGAAATACCCACCACGATCCCCGCATTGGCGTTTCTTTCATTGCGGGAGTACTGACTCATGCCATTGGTGACCACCCGCTCCGGTTCGGACGTGGCGGCCACCACGGTGCCGCCCGGGCACATGCAGAAGCTGTAGACCGATCGACCATTGCCGGCGTGGTGGACCAGCTTGTAGTCGGCCGCCCCCAGCTTCGGATGCCCCGCATACTTGCCCAGACGGGCCTTGTCGATCAGGGACTGGGGATGTTCGATGCGAAACCCCACCGAGAACGGCTTGGATTCCATGAATACCCCACGGGCGTGGAGCATGCGGAAGGTGTCCCGGGCGCTGTGACCCAGGGCCAGGATCACATGACGGCTCGGGATCTCTTCCCCATCCTCCAGCACCACCCCCCGCACGCCGCCATCTTCCATCAGCAGATCAGTGACCTTGCTCCGGAAACGCACTTCGCCACCCAGGGCCTTGATCTGTTCCCGGATGTGCGCCACGACGCCGGTGAGCCGGAAGGTGCCGATATGGGGTTTGCTGCTGTAAAGGATCTCTTCCGGCGCCCCGGCCTTGACGAACTCCTCAAGCACCTTGCGCCCGTGGTGCCTGGGGTCCTTGATCTGGCTGTAGAGCTTGCCGTCGGAAAAGGTCCCGGCCCCGCCTTCACCGAACTGCACGTTGGATTCCGGGTTCAGGATCTCGTTGCGCCACAGGCCCCAGGTGTCACGGGTGCGCTGACGGACCTCGGGACCCCGTTCCAGCACGATGGGCCTGAAACCGCCCTGGGCCAGGATCAGGGCGGCGAAGATGCCGGCGGGACCAAAACCCACGATCACCGGACGCTCCCGCAGACCTTCCGGTGCATGCACCTCCGGCCTGTAGCGCATGTCCGGGGCCGGACCCACATGCCGGTCCTCGGCCAATTGCCGGAGCAGGTCCGCCTCGTTGCGGACTTCCACATCCACCGTATAGATGAACTGGATCTCGCTGTGTTTCTTGCGGGCATCGTAGCTGCGGCGGAACAGCCGAAAGGTGATCAGGTCCGCTGCATCGATCCCCAGGCGCCTGATGATGGCCTCGCGCAGGGCCGCGTCGGGGTGATCCAGGGGCAGCTTGAGTTCAGTGATGCGCAGCATGGGAGATTTCGCTATCGGAAGAGGTGGCAGGGGCGGAATTATACCCGCCGGATTTCACCCATGCGCCGGTGCAGCCAGGCCAGTCCCAGCAGCGACAGCCCCAGCCCCATGAAGGAGGCCACCCGCCACAGGCCGTCCAGGCCCGACAGGTCCACCAGGAACAGCTTGGCAATGACGATGACCAGCAGGGCCATGCCGGCCCGGTACAGGCGGATGCCGCGCCAGTAACCACCGGCGACAATGGCACCCGCCGCCAGGATCAGCCAGGCCGCGGAGTAGGTGTAAAGTTCGCCGTTGCCGGTGGGCAGGGTGATGGACAGTGCCCCCTGCTGCCAGAGATGGCGGATCTCCAAGGTGATGAATAGCCACAGGCCCAGGCCGGCGATGGCCAGCGCGACGGGACGAAAACGCGCTTCGTGGTAGCGGGCCACCAGCAGGGCCATCATCACCGGCAGGCCGTAGGCCAGGAGCAGCAGATTGGCGATGGGGCGGGTGGCGACGGTTTCCTGTCCCCACAGGGGATTGAGGATCGTGACCGCCAGGGCATAGCTGCCCAGGGCCATGAGCAACAGGAGCCTGGAGCAGAGCCGGTAGAGACCTGCCAGTGTCCGGCTGTGCCGGGCCCGTTGCCGGTAGGTCAGGGCCAGGCCCGACCAGAGGGCGGCGTTGATGGCGGCTTCCGTGAGGCTGTAGCGGGCAATGAAGATATCGCCGTCGTAGAGCTGGTAACGGACCTCGGCCCCCAGGGTGAGGACCAGCAGATGCAGGGCGCCCGCCTCCAGCCAGCGTTGCAGATCGGGCCGGGATCGGGTCTGCCAGGCGGCCAGGGCACAGAACAGGGTGGCGCCGCCGCCGGTCCACAGGGACCAGTGCAGCTCGGGCGGATAGCTCAGGATCCAGGGATTGAAGGTGAGGCGGATGACCACCAGCACCAGGATGCCCTTGATCAGGGTGTCCAGCCAGGGCAACTGGTAGCGCTTCATCACCCAGGCCAGGGACAGCAGCTGGGCCGACAGGGCCAGGGTCAGTCCGGCCTCCCGGAACATGACGGCCGCGGCCAGGGAATAGGCCAGATGCCCACCGATGACGAACCAGACCCCGGCACCGGCCTCACCCCGGCGCCGCTCCAGACGCCAGGTGGCAATGGCACCGTAGATCATGCCCGTCAGCAACAGGCCCGCGGCCCAGCCCGGTGAGCGGGACAGGTCTTCGGTCAGCAGATAGGCCAGGGCCACCCAAGCCAGCGGGGAGACGAAGGCCAGGGCGGCCCAGGGGTGGGAAAAGCCCCGTGCCCGCAGGTGCAGGGTCGCCATGACCGCATAGAGCAGGGCCATGAGCGCGGCGAATTGCAAAAAGGCCGGCTGCAGATCGGCGTCAATGCCGATCAATCGATACTGCCCGCCTATCCAGTCCAGGACCATGGCGGTGCCCATCCATGCCAGCCACTGTACGCCCAGGGTCATCCAGGGCAGCCAGCGCAAGCTGTCCCGATGCCGGGCAGCCAGGGCCAGCAACAGTACCATCGGCCCCCATTGCCACAGGGCCTGGGCATCAAAACCCTGTTGCTGGATGGACAGACCCCAGGCCAGGATGATGAGTGTGAGGGTGATCTGGTCCAGCCGGAACACCCGGCCAAACAGGGTCATGGGCTGGTGTCCGGGCCGGGTATCGGCGGGCTCGCCGCGATCCAGGCGCCAGTCGAAGGTGGGGATGGCCAGCACGCCCCAGGCCAGCAAGGCCAGATACAGGCCCCGGAATCCATCGGCCTGGGGGAGGGTCAGGGACAGCATCCACCAGCCCAGGGCACCGACCACCACGCCCCACCAGAGCCAGGTACGAAATATCCGCCGCAACAGCAGCAGGGCGGCGCCGCTGATGATCAGGGCGTAGAGCAGGGCGCTCAGGATATTGCCGCTCTCTTCGGACACCAGCAGGGGAACCCCATAGGCGCCCACCAGACCCATGGCCGCCAGGGCAGGGCCGTGGAGCAGGGACTGCATCATGG
This sequence comes from Ectothiorhodospira shaposhnikovii, assembly GCF_016584105.1. Classification (GTDB taxonomy): domain Bacteria; phylum Pseudomonadota; class Gammaproteobacteria; order Ectothiorhodospirales; family Ectothiorhodospiraceae; genus Ectothiorhodospira; species Ectothiorhodospira shaposhnikovii. The sequence goes on from NZ_NRSM01000019.1 coordinate 13,959, forward strand.
TGAACAGGGAGACCAGGGCCAGCAGGACGAAGACCAGCCTGGGGTCCATGAGCCCGTACAGGTGCAGGGCGGCCAGCAGGGCGGCGTAGAGGGTGATGCTGGCGCCGCCGGCCAGGGCGGCGATGGACGGGTCCGGTCCGCTCCCGCGCCGCAGCCATTCGGCCAGGACGTGCAGGCCGATCCCGGTGACCAGTCCCATCATCACCCGTCCCCAGGGACCGAGCAGCCCGGCATCGATGCTGTACTTGACCATGAAGACGCCGGCCAGGGCCACGCACAGGCCGCCCAGCCAGATCATCCAGTGTCGGGACAGGTGCTCCAGCCAGGCCGGGCGTTCCAGTCCCCCGTTGGTGGACCATGAGGTATCCGGAGGTGGGGCGGATGGGGGCATGGCCGTGACCGGTTGCGGGTCCGGCGTGGGTGTCTCAACCGCCTGATCGGGTTCAGGGGGCGGGATCGGTACCGTGGATTGCCGGGCGGCCAGTGCCTGTTCCAGCCGGAAGACCCTTTGCCGCAGGGCGCGTACGTGAAAGAAACCCACCCAGCCCAGGACGGCGCCGATGACGACACCCAGAAACAGAAGAAAGAAAAACAGCGAAAGCAGGTCCAGGGCGGTCATGGGATGTGGATTCAGTCCGGTGCGGCGATGATGGTCAGGTTTCTGCCTTCGGATTTGGCCTGGTAGAGCGCCCGATCGGCACGGATGATGATCCTGTTGAGATCCTCGTTCAGGCCGGCTTCCGCCACGCCCAGGCTGATGCTGAGTTGTTCCAGTGGTGGAACCCGTAGTCGGCTTACCTCATCCCGCAGACGTTCTGCCAGCTTTTTGGCCTCCTGCAGATCTGTGTCCACTGCCATCACCATGAACTCCTCGCCACCCCAGCGGGCAATGACATCTTTGCATCGCACCGTTTCCCTGAAAGTATCCGCCAGTCTGCGCAATACCTTGTCGCCCATGTCATGACCGAAGCGGTCATTGATCATCTTGAAGTGATCCACATCCATCAGAATGATGGACAGTGGCGTGGGGGTACGCTGGCGGCGGGCTGCTTCCCTGGCAAGGCATTCCTGCATCCAGCGGCGGTTGGACAGTCCTGTCAGTGGGTCGGTTCGGGCCAGTCTCTGAACTTCTTCCAGCACTTCCCGCAGGCGCTGATTGACGATTTCAAGCTCGTCCCTGGCCTGCTTTTCCTGCTGATACTGTCGCTGCCGGGCCAGGGTGGCGGCGAAATTTTCCGCCGCCAGGCTGAGCATGGCCCGCTCGGTGGTGGAGAAATCCCGCTCTTCTTCGATGTCATCAAACCCCACAAATCCCAGCAATTCCCCATCCGTGACCAGTGGATGCAATATCATGGACCGGATACCCTGCATGGCCAGATGTTCTCTGCTGCCGGTCATGGCGGGCGGCAACTCGTTCAGACTGGTGACCACGAAGGGTTGGCCCTGATCGAAGCGGTGTATCAGTCCCGGCAGGCTGTCAAAGGGGACATGCTGAAGTTCTTCGCGGTAGCCCTGCACGCCTGGGGCGCACCATTCATGGGTATTGGTCCAGTATCGTTCTTCCAGATTGTTGCTGAACAGGTAGGCCCGATCCGCGTCCATGAATTCGCCCAGGATTCCCAGGCATTCATGCAACCCTTCATCAATCTGTTCCAGTCGCAGGCGTGCGTTGGCGGTGGCCAGCCGGGCGCTTGCATCATGAAACCGGTTGAATTCCTTGAGGACTTCCGCCTTGCGCACGGCCTGCTGGTTAAGGGTGGACTCATGGATGTCGATAAGTGAGCCCGCAACCCGCAAAGGGCGGCCATCCGTTCCCCGCAGGGTATTACCGGTGGCGCGAAACCAGCGATAATGGCCATCCCGGCATTTCAGGCGATATTTCAGGTCGTAAGGCGTCTTGTTTTCCCGATCCAGCAGATGTTTCTCGAAGGCGCCCAGGGTGTAATTCCTGTCGGCCGGGTGAAGACGTGATGCCCAGCTATCCAGGCGATTGGGGAATTCTTCCTCGTTTTCGAAACCAAGAAGCCTGCGAAAGCTTTCCGACCAGAAAAAGACATTGTCCGGATTGAGCGGGTCTTCTTCCACCACGGACATGTCCCACAGCCCCACGCCAGCATAACGGCAATACAGCCCGAGACGCTGTGCATCCACGCAAAAACTGGTCTGAACATGGCCTGAATCACGGAGCCACTGTCGGTATGCGGGCGTTTCCGTACAGGGCCTGAAATCAGGCAACGGGTCTCTTTCTTCTTTGCCCACATCACCCTCCTGTGGATGGGTATGCGCGTTCAACCAAATTGGGTGTCGAAGCCTGCCGACAGATTGGCTATGTTATGTTTTCCTTACCATGATGGCCTGACGGAGATGCTTGTTGTCAGGGCTGCGGGAGGTTGGGGCAGTGCATTTCTCAGGCGGAAGACCGCAACCGCCGAGGACAGGCGTTCCGCCTGCTCCTCCAGTGATTCCGCGGCGGCGGCGGCTTCTTCCACCAGGGCGGCATTTTGCTGGGTGACAGTGTCCATCTGGGTCACTGCCAGGTTGATCTGTTCTATGCCCTCGCTCTGTTCATCCGAGGCCGCCGCGACTTCCGAAATGATGTCCCTGACGCGTTTGATGGAAAGTATGATCTCTTCCATGGAACGACCGGCATCATGGGCCAGCCGGGTACCGGTTTCCACGATACCGATATCTTCCCTGATCAGGGCCTGTATCTCCTTCGCGGCCGTCGAGGAGCGCTGGGCCAGCGTCCGGACTTCGCTGGCCACCACGGCGAAGCCACGTCCCTGTTCTCCCGCCCGCGCCGCCTCAACCGCGGCATTGAGCGCCAGGATGTTGGTCTGAAAGGCGATGCTGTCGATGACGTTGATTATGCTCGTCATCTTTTCGGCGCTCTGGGACAGTTCGCGCATGTTCTCGATCGCAAGCATCACTTTCTGCCCCCCGGTTTCCGCCTGCGTGTTGGCCTGATCTGCCAATTGACTGGCCCGCTGGGCGTTGTCCGCATTTTGCCGAACCGTACTCATCATCTCTTCCATGCTGGTGGCGGTTTCCTCCAGGCTGGCGGCCTGTTCCTCGGTGCGCTGCGACAGGTTGGAGTTGCCCGCCGAAATCTCGCTGGTTCCGGTGCTGACGCTCAGGACTGTTGCATGGATTTGCTGGATGATGTCGGAAAGTCTTTCCGCGGTCGTATTTGCCGATTCCGCGAGCACTTCAAGATCGCCGTCGTACTGTCCTTCGACGCGCAGACGCAGATCCCCTTGCGCCTGGGCGATCATGACGGTCTGAATTTCCTGGATCGCCTTGTCAAGGGCGGTCAGGGAGCCGTTGATCATGTGCTTGAGTTTCTGCATCTGTCCGGCGGCGTCCGCTTCGACCCGGTGACTGAATACTCCGGCTGCGACCTGTTCCATCACGCTGATGATACCCCGTGTGCTCTCATCCAGTGAATGCATCCCGGTGGCGGCGTTTTCCAGCATCCGTCGATACTCGCCCTGTACCTTGCCAGGCTCAATGGACACGCTGAATTCACCTGCCCGCACGGCCTGCATGACTTTGGACAACTCGGCCATGGTCAGTTGGATGGTTTCGGCGCTGTTGTTGAAGCTTTTCTTCAGGGTGTCGAGATCGCCGGCATAATCGCCGGTGATGCGAGAACTGAAATTGCCGGCGGCCAGGGCGCCAATGGCCGTGTTCACCTCGCCAAGGGCATTTCGCTGGGATGTGAGCAGGTCATTGAAGGACGTGATCACGGCGCCGATTTCATCCTTCCCCTGATAGCTGACCTGGTCATTGAAATTGCCTGTCCGTCGCACCCGTTCCACGGAATCAACCAACAGAGTCAGCGGTTTCGTAATTCCCCGGGTAATCATTACACCCAGCAGAGTGGCGATCACGGCGCCGATGATCATGGCCGCAAGACTGATCCCTTCCAGCCAGCGAGCCTGGGAAAGGCCGTCATCCACTTCCCTCGCTGCTGCCTCCATGTTGAGTTGCACCAGTCGCTCCAGCGCATCGAAAGCGATTTCCTGATGACGCAGAGTCGTCTCTCCCATGGTGAGTACGGCAATCTGGTTCCAAAGTGAGGAGACATCCTCCTCCGGGCTCGTTATCCGTGCCTCATCCAGATCCCGGTGCAGTGCAAGTATGGTGTTGTTGGCCTGAAGCCAGTTGGGCAGAGTGGTCTGGAATGCTTCCCAGGCTGCTGCCTCGTTCTCGGTCTTTGGCAAGGCGTTATAACGGTCCACCGCTTGTCGATAGTTGTCGCGGCCGTCCTCAATGGCCCGGTACTGCACGGCGCGCGATTCCTGGTTGGCGGTTTGATCCATCAGGGTGCGAAAACTCGTGACCACCTCACCGAGTGCCACCTGCATTTCCAGTACCGTTTGAACCGAAGGAAGCCGCAAGGTGCCCAGTTCATTGATGGTGGATTCACTCTTGACTGCCCCCAGAAAACCCAGACATCCCAGGGCAAGGGCTATGAGCGCAACCGAGGTGAACCCGGCGGAGATTTTTGCTTTGATCGACATCATGGGGCCATCCTGGTAGTGATTCCGGAAATCGGTGGTGTGCTTATCGGGCAAGCCATGGGTTGGGGGTGCCCTTGATAATCCTCAATATACAAGATTAAACGAGCGTCTTGCGAATCACGGGCGCTTCCACGGACCGGGAAAAAAGATCGGGATGACGTGGGGGATGTTATGTTTCCGCGCAGATATCATTGAGCTCTTAAGTCATGTTCAAGAATCCCGCTCTTGAGGTTCGGGCCAGGCCCTTTTTTGCATTGATGATAGTGATGTCCGCCGGTCTGGTGATGGGTGCCCATCCCCTGTGGGCAAAGGGTGAGGGTGAGAATCTGCTTGACCAGGCACAACGGGACTATGTCGCGTCCCGGGGTGTTGTGCGGTATTGCGTGGATCCCGACTGGGCGCCCTTTGAATATATTGATGCCGGGGGAGCACATCGGGGCATCGGGGCCGATCTGCTCAGACTGGTGGCGGATCGGGTCGGGTTGACCCTTGAGGTCCATCCGACCACAACCTGGGAGGGGGCCCTGGAGGCATCGCAACGGGGGGACTGCGCATTTCTCAGCCTGCTCAACCGGACGCCGGCCCGTGAATCATGGCTACGCTTTACCGAACCCTTGCTGATTGATGAAAACGTCATCATCACCCGGGAGGATCACCCCTATGTGGTCAGTCTGGATCGATTCGACGGCGAACGCCTGGCCATTCCTGCCGGTACCGCGGTGGAGGAGTGGGTGCGTCGCGATTTTCCCCGTCTGCAGCTGATACTCACACAGACCGAAAACGAGGCCTTCCAACTGGTGTCCGACCGCCGGGCGGACATGACCATCCGCTCCCTGATCGTGGCTGCCTACACCATCCGCAAGGACGGCTGGTTCAATCTCCGCATCTCCGGTATGCAGGCCGACTACGTCAACCACCTGCGCATCGGCGTCCATCTGGATGATCCCCTGTTGCATGCCGTACTCGATGCCGGGGTGCGTAGCATCACTCACAGCGAACGGGAAGCCATCATCAACCGGCATATCAATGTGGTCAGGCATGAGGTGGAGGTGATCGAAAAGTCCATCTTCTGGCCGTTGCTGGGTGTGCTGTTGGTGGTACTGCTGACCAGCGGGTTCTGGATTCTGCGCCAGCGTACCCTGAACCGGCGCCTGAGCCAGCTCAACCTGTTGCTGGAAAAGGCGGCCACCACTGACCCGCTCACGGGTATTCACAATCGTGCCCGCCTGATGCTCTGTTTCGAGGAAGACAGCCTGCGTGCCCAGCGTAGCGGACGCCCCTATTCACTGGCGCTGTTCGATATCGATCACTTCAAGCGCATCAATGATACCTGTGGGCATGTGGTCGGCGACCAGGTGCTCCGGGAGGTGGCCGACCTCATGGCCCGCAAGGGGCGTGGCAGCGATCGCCTTGGCCGTTGGGGTGGGGAGGAGTTCATGATGCTGTTTCATGACAGCGACGTACAGGCGGCCATGGAGGCGACGGAGCGCATTCGCGCCGATGTGGCGGCGCATGCCTTCTCCCATGGCGAACAGGTCACCATCAGTGCCGGTGTGGCGCAGTGGCGACCGGGGGAGACCCTGGTGCAACTGATGGAACGGGCGGACAAGGCTCTGTATCGCGCCAAGGATGAAGGACGGAATCGTGTTTGTCGGGACGCCATCCCTGTCTAGCCCATGCCGGCCCGTGGTTTTCAACAGAAAGCGTGGACAATCCTGTGGATAATGTCGGGATACCTGCCTGAATGCCTTGAAGGACATGGCGCCCTGAACGGATTGGTTATTAAATGATCAATCCGTTCAGGGACTCAAGCCCGCAGCGTTCTTTTCAGGGTGTTTCAAGCTGGAATGAAATGGTGGTGACTACCCGTATCTTCTTGATTTCAGGCGTATAGTTGTCCAGGTCTTCAATGCTGAACAGACCCTGGGTAGCGGTCAGGATGCCGCCCACCCGGCTGCCGGAATCCTGGGCAAACTGCTCGGCCGCGCGTCTGGCATCCCGGGTGGCTTCGGCCACCATGTCCGGCTTGACCGCTTCCAGATCCGTGAACAGAAACTGGGGCCGGTGCTCATAGTTCTGGGTCAGGGCAACGCCGGCCGTCACCAGGGCGCCGGTCTCTCGCATGGCCTGGCTTACCTGGCGGGCATCGTCACTGCGTACCAGCACTACCACGTCCGCTCCGAACCGGTGGGACGGGCGACGTTCCCCGTAGAAGTTCTGCTCCCGATCGGTGATGGTGGGCGGCACGATCTGTATCTGCTCCCTGTCAAACCCCTGGTTGAGCAGAAAGTCGATGACCTGACCTCGCTGGCTGTCGATGCTCTGTTGCAGCTCATCCAGTTGCTGCGCCTGGATCTGGAACACCAGGGGCCATAGGACCAGGTTCGCGGGAATTTCCCGTTCCGACAGGCCCCGTACCGTCACCTGCCGATGGGCGCTGGTGATCTTGTCGGCGGAGGATGTCATGCCCAGGCGCACCTGGGAGCCCAGCAGGGCCGGCCCCAGGATCAAACCCACGCAGGCGAGGGACAGGGCCAGGATGGAAACCAGTAGAAGCGGACGTTCTTTCATCGTGTATCTCCTTGAGAAAACCGGAACTCGAGGTAAAAAGTCAGGCGGATGCAGGCGGATTTTTTTATTTCATAAAACCATATAAAAAAAGATATTTAGAACTTTATAGAACATTCTGTGGTCACAGTATTCCGGTATCAGGTCGGTATCTTCGCCGTGTGGATCCATCCGCATTAATGCTGGTCCACGCCTTGCACTGAGAGGATCAGGGTCATGCTGTGGTTCGCCATCCTTGTATCGATCGTGACCATTATGGTGGGTGTGTGGTCCAGTTGTCTCTCGTCCCAGTGGTCACGGGTGTCCTCGGTTGCAACCCCCCGGGATCTCTTCTGGGTACGACTGCTGGGCGTCTCCTTGACGCTGTTCATTCTGGAGCGGATCTGGCGGGTGGAGCAGGCGGGACTGATTCTGGGAGTCGTGATCTGGTGGCTGGCACTGGGACCGATCATCGCCTTCGTTTCGATCTTTGCGGCCATGGGCCTGAGAGAGACGGTGCTCGCCATTCTGAATACGGAACGCCGGGGGGCCCGTTAATTAATGAACGTATGCATTGAGGCGATCCTGTCACGAACCGGAGGGGCGGGTGGTTCTGGGGCATCCGGGTCGGCTCGCCCCGGTCATGTCGGTATCGGGGGCGCCGAACAGGGCCTTGACGACCCTGCAGTCGGCCACACAGCCGTTGCAGGACTGGGATACGAGGCTGCGCAGCTGGCTTGCCATTGACTGCAGGGCGGCAATCCGGTTCTCGATGTCCTGCAGATGCCGGGATACCAGGGAATCCACCTGACTGCAGTCGTCCCGGGGGCGTTCGGTCATGGCCAGCAGATCCTGAATTGTCTTCAGGCTCAGGCCGAAATCGCGGCTGTGACGGATGAACCTGAGTCGTTCCAGGCCGGCCCTGGAGTAGTACCGATAGCCGTTGCTGCCCCGCAGGGCGGGTTCCATCAGTCCAAGTCGCTCGTAGTGGCGGATGATCTCCGGAGAACACCCGCTCAGGCGGGCCAGCTCGCCAATCTTGATGCGGTCTTTCATCGGCATTGACCTTGTCACGTTTACAGGGTTTATCGTAGTGAACCACAGGGGTCGGCACAATGCCGACTTCTTACGGAAAGCGGCCCCGTTCGAGGTTGCCGGAAGGTGGAGCAAGCACTATGAAGGCCTTACAGGAAACCCTGTCCATTGCCTTGGCCGCAGCCCCATGGTTGCTGCTGGGCCTGACCATGGCCGGACTTATCAAGGCCCTGATCTCGGAGAAGATGCTCGGTAAGACACTGGGGGGAGGCGGGGTAAAGCGCATCTCCCTGGCGGCGGTGGTGGGGGCTCCGCTACCCCTGTGCTCCTGCGGCGCCATCCCGACGGCCCTGGCCTTGTACCGGGGAGGCGCGGGACGGGGCCCGGCCACTGCCTTTCTCATCGGCACCCCGGGCGTGGGTGTGGATTCGGTGGCGGTCACCTATGCCCTGCTGGGGCCTTTCATGGCCGTGGCCCGGGTCCTGGGCACTATCACCACCGCCATTGCCACCGGACTGCTGGTGGCCGCCACCGGCAAATCACCCGCAAGGGCCGCGGCAGGCAGCGCCAGCTGCCAGGGATCGGGATGCTGTGGCGATGCCCACTCACACCCGCACGAGACAGATCAGGCCCACCAACCCCTGGGCCAGCGTCTCAAAGGGGGATTGGCCTTCGCGTTCAATGACGTGTTGGATGATATCGCCGTGTGGTTGGTGATCGGTCTGGTGGCTGCCGGCATCCTGATTGCCTACGCCCCTCCTGAGACCCTGATGGCCCACGGTAGCGGTCTGCCGGCCATGCTGCTGGCAGCCGTGATCGGCATCCCTTTGTACCTGTGTGCCACGGCGGCGACGCCGATTGCGGCAGGCATGATCGCCAGCGGCATATCCCCCGGCACGGCACTGGTATTTCTTCTGGCCGGGCCCATCACCAGTCTGGCGACCCTGGGGGTGTTGCGTCGGGAATTCGGTGGTATGGCCCTGATTCTCTACCTGACGGGCATCCTGGCGACGTCCGTGATCATCGGCCTGCTGGTGGATGCCTGGGTGCGATGGATGGAACTGGATCTGATCGCCCAGATGGCGGCGGTGCGGGAACTGCTTCCGCCATGGCTGGAATGGCCGTCGCTCATTCTGCTGCTGATCTTGATGTTGCGTCCCCTGGGTCGTCGGCTGGTGGGTCTGGCACAGGCGCATTAACCGGTTACCGATGAAAAACGCTCCTTTCCCGCACACTAAGGAATCACCCGCACCCGACCCGGCGTACCTCTGAGGAGGACTGCTGCTGCAGGGCGCGAAGCAGATCCAGCCCCTGTGGCCACGGGCCGAAGCCGGAGGCCACATTGATGTGCCCGGCGTTGCCGATATTGATGACCGGCATGCTCCATCGTGTGGACCAGGGAAGCAGCTTGGCCATGGGCATCCAGGGATCATTGGTGCTGGCCACCACAAGGCCGGGAAACTCCAGAGGACGTGACGGCAACCGGGAGGCCAGGCTTTCAGCCGTGTCTGATGGTGCTCGCGTGCCGAAGAGGGAGAACCGGTCCGGGTCCGCCGGCGCCACCAGCATGACCCCGGCCACCCGGGAGGACAGACGGCTGGCGGCGGTGACCGTCGCCAGGCAACCGAAACTGTGCGCCACCAGCCAGACCGGTCCTGTCGAACGGGTGATCTCGTCACCCACGGCCTGTGCCCAGCGGGACAGGACCGGGGATTCCCAGTCGATACCGGTGACCCGGCGGGCATCCGGAAGCACTGATTCCATCCAGGTTTGCCAGTGTTCGGCTTCACTGCCGTGAAAGCCGGGTACGATCAGCGTGGTGTGGGCCATGACGATGCTCCTGAGCGATCCTGGCCCTGACTCTACAGAGATTTATGAATGTCAATAAAGAATTAATTTTTATCTTTTAATTCTATTTTTGAATGTATGAGATCCCTGATGGAAGGCTGCATTCCGGACGCAGGGACCGGTATGATCGCCCAGTGACAATCACCATCGCATGTCCCCGACCGTGTGGCATGCCCCGGCCGGCAAATGAGTGCGGATGATGACAAGGGACTATCGGCTCGAGAAGGCAGGGTGGCCAGGGGGCATGTTCCTGCTGATTCTCCTGCTTCTGGCGCTCTGGCCCAGCCCATCCCTGGCGGTTGATCCTGGCTGGCCTGAGCCGATCGGGGTGGCCGGACAGGAACGCATCCCCCTGGCACCGCACAGCGCGCTTTACCTGGACACGGCCCGCCACGTCACGCCGGAGGGCCTGCTGGCCCATGGCAGTCCTGGATTCACCAGGCCTGAAACCCGCTCATTCAACCTCGGCATGGCGCCCGGCGTGCTCTGGGTGGCCTTTGCGCTGGCTGATCCGGACCCGCGCCCACGGTTGCTGTCCCTGGACAATCCCCTGTTTGAATCGGTGAGTCTGTTTATCATGGGTGAGGGCGGGGCCTGGAGCCTGGTACCTCGGCATCAGGTCGTGGGCCGGGATGGTCGATTGCGCCCCGCCTGGCGACATACCTTTTACATCGCCGCCGATGGACCTGCTCACTATCTGCTTCGGATCGAAACCGGCCAGAACCTGCGTTTTCACGGAGAAATCCAGACCCTGGAGGGGCATTATGCCCAGGCGACCGGTTTCTGGGTGTTGCAGGGAGCCTATCACGGCATCATCCTGGCCCTGGCGTTGTATAACCTTTTCCTGCTTTTCAGCCTGAGGGATGTCAGCTACGCATGGTACGTGGCCTTCATTCTCTCTACCGCCGGTTATTTCTTCTTCCAACGAGGGCTTCATCTGGAGCTGTTTCCGGAGGTGGCGACCCAGACCACCCATCTCTTGATGTTCCTGTCCGTGGCGCTGCTGTCGCTGTTTGCCCTGGAATTCACCCGGCGCTTTCTCGGCACCCGGCGACGGGATCCCGCATGGGATCGGGGGATGCGTCTGGCCTTGCCGCTGCCCTTGGTCGGGACATTGCTGTATCTCTGGACCGGGCCTGCGGGCAGTGTACTTTTCTTCTCGCTGGCGGTACTCATGATCATGCTGCTGGTGGTGGGCGCCACCCTGCGCGCGATCCATATTCATCAGTTCCGGCCGGCGATATACCTGCTGCTGGCCTGGGCGGTCATGCTGATCGGGACCTTGCTTTTCATCCTGGCTGCTCTGGGCGTGTTGCCCAATAATCTGTTCACCTACTATGCCGTCCAGGGGGGATCGGCCCTGGAAACCGTATTGCTGTCACTGGCCCTGGCGGACCGGATTCGAGGGTTGCAGGCCGAACGGGAAGCCCTGGTGCGCCGGGGCAATCAGCTTGAACGTATCGCCTTGCTGGATGAACTGACCGGTCTGTATAACCGCCGTCATCTTGAACACAGGTTGCCGGATCTGGTCTCCCAGGCGCAGCGCCTGGGAGACCCCCTGTCGATGGTGATCATCGATGCGGATGATTTCAAACAGGTCAATGACAATCATGGTCACCCGGCCGGCGATCAGGTGCTGATCCGCATGGGCCAGACTCTGGCCGATACCGTACGCAGGGGTGATATCGTCTGCCGCTATGGTGGAGAAGAGTTCGTTGCCCTGCTGCCGGGGACTGACGAGGCCACGGCGTTGGAAATTGCCGAACGCATGCGCCTGTCGGTGGCCCGCATGCCCAATCCGTTCAATCGGGAAGGTGGGCCGCAGACCATCAGTATTGGTCTGGCTGCGTTACGACCGGAGGAAACTGCGCAGACCCTGTTTTTGCGGGCGGATCAGGCACTTTACGCAGCCAAGTCCGGGGGAAAGGATCGCGTGGTGGTGGGATAGCCGATTGCAGGGCGCCCGGACCGGATCAGCCAGGAAATTCGCCATCCACGTAATACCAGCGCCCGTCGATGCGCAGGAACTGACTGCGCTCATGCAGGCGGTGCCCCTTGCCGCCGACCCGGGAGCGGGCCACGAATTCCACCTCGCCGCGCTCATCTTCCATGCCACCTCCCGCAGTGCCACGGATGCTCAGACCCAGCCACTGCTGGTGATCATTCAGTTCCAGCTCTTGGGGACGGTGCTTCGGATGCCAGGTGTTCAGCAGATAGTCCGTGCGCCGCTCCACGAAGGCGGCGTAGCGGGAGCGCATCAGGGCCTGTGCCGTCTGGGGGATGGCATCCCCATCCAGAAAAGGACCGCAGCAGCGTGCGCGAATGAGACCTGAACCACAGGGGCAGTGATTCGGGGGCGACCTGTGTTTTGCCATGTCGATTCTCCTGGGGTGGGCATGGTTGGATAATCCGTGCGGCAGAGGGCTGTGAGATTGTCCACAGAAACCGTGGACAATCCTGTGGACAATCTCGGGATACCCGCTTGCAAGCCTTGAAATACAGGGTGGCTTTCACTGTGTGGTTAAATTTTAGCCACCCTCCCTGTATGATGGCCATGATTCTTCATGAGGTTCGTGCCCCATGAGCCATGCCATCACCATTCATTCTTCCAGATCACCACAGAAAATGGAGGCAGCGGTATGAAGCTGGGATACACCATCCTGTACGTGGAAGATGTCCCTCGGACGGTCGCCTTCTATAATCAGGCTTTTGGTTTTGACACCCGCTTTCTACACGAAACGGGAGATTTTGCGGAACTTGCCACTGGCACCACCGCCCTGGCATTTTCATCCCGCCGCCTGATGCAGACCCTGGGCAAGAGCCCGCAGGTCCCTGATCCGGACCATCCATGCTTCGAGATCGCCGTGGTCACCGACGACGTGCAAGCGGCCCTGGAGCGGGCACTGGCCGCCGGGGCGACTCTCAGGCAGACACCGGAAGAAATGCCCTGGGGCCAGACGGTCGCCTACGTTTCCGACCCGGAAGGTTTCCTGGTGGAGATCTGTACGCCGGTCAGCGCATGAAAGGGATCTGCGCGATGCATCATCAATAAAAACAGAGCCCACTACTCATGCCCAGTGCAGATCGGAAACTCACGCGAATCGGCGTCTTTTACGATGGTAATTTTTTCCTTCACGTCAGCAACTACTATCACTACGTCCATTCAAGGAAGTCACGGATCAGCATATCCGGCCTGCACCAGTTTATACGGCACAAGGTTGCCGCGGAGGAGGGGGTTGATGCCAGGTATTGTCAGATAGTTGATGCCCACTACTTCAGAGGGCGCCTTCGTGCACAGGATGCAGAGCAGCGCGATATCCTGCTCAAGGAGAGGCTTTTTGATGATGTCCTGATGCGTCAGGGGGTCACGACCCATTACCTTCCGCTCGGACCCGGTGGCGAAAAGGGCATTGATGTCTGGCTGGCCCTTGAGGCATACGAGCTGGCAATTTACAAGCGCTTTGATGTCAGTGTGATAGTGGCCTCCGATGGGGATTTTGTTCCCTTGGTCAGAAAGCTCAGTACCGTAGGTACGCGGGTCATGCTGATGGCGTGGGACTTCAAGTTCACCGACCAGAACGATCAGGAGAGGGAAACCCGCACATCCCAGGCCTTGTTGGCGGAAGTCACCTATCCGGTGTTAATGCATGAGATCATTGACGATCGCTCGCTGCGCAATGCTCCGCTGATAAACGGGTTGTTCGTGCCAAAGTCGGAATTCAGTGTCAGATCAGTCATTGCCGAGGCGAATCCAAAGGGTGGTTCCAGGGATGACACCCTCACGGGGCGAATCCAGAACCTGAAAGAAGGGTTTGGTTTCATCACTCCGACGGTGGGTGGAAGCAACCTGTTCTTTTTTCATGCCTCAGTACTCAATGCGGATTTTGCTGAACTGAAGATCGGCGATTGCGTCGAGTACGAAATGGGCACCAACGAGAAGGGGCCGTGTGCTGTCAGCATCAAGGTGGTGTGATGATTCGGCGCATCTTGCCGGGTGAATGTTCAGGCAAGATCAGGGTTATTAACCCGGTGACCTGAAAGCGGGTACTCACAAAGTTCCTCCGGCGCGAAACAAGGATCAACTGAAACCGGAGGTGCTGTCTCATCTATGCAAGCTGCAAAAATTGCCCGAGCAGATTGCGAACTGTTTTCAGTTCAAGCTCATTCAGCATGCAGTAGCGTAGCTATTTGATTGACGGATTAATGTCGCTCTGTTTCACAAGGAAATCCTTGCCGAATAACTTGGGGATTCCCCGGCTCTAGCAGGGATACATGGCCCATGTCGATCATGGGTACTTGGCTGCGCCCGCTGTACGATACTTGTAGAAGGGAATAAAGCGGAAAAGTTATAGTGGTGCTCAAAGGATCTGGCCGATGGCGCAGGTGAATCACGGACTAGCGTGTTTCCAGAACCCTCAATGCATGCGATAACCCGGCATTAAAGAGGAATTCATCCTCATGTCTTGTCTGCTGGCATTGCAGAGACTCGTATTCAGGCGCACCGTATTTGCGGTGGCTTGCTTATTGGTTTTCGGTTTTATTTTTAATGCTGCCTTGGGGTATGTTCTGGCAAGTCATGCAGATCCACCACGCGTGGAGACTCCCCCTGCTGCCGTCATCGGCGGCAATAGTGCCTCTGAGTCTTCGAGATTCCATATTGCGGTCTTTACCCCAACCACGGCGGATAACACCTATTGGCCAGAGATCCATTCGGTGCTACATGCCGTCGCTGCTGATCTTGAGATCGACCTTGAGATTCATGAGTTTAGTGTTCTGGATCGCTTTGCGACAGTGTCGGCTGGAGTGAGGCGACTGACGACAGAGCCTCTGCCGGATGCGGCCATCTTCTCGGTTGAGTTTGGACAGGCGAGCCGGTTGATGAAGGCAGCCGAGAAAATTGGAATCCCCTTTTTCCTGAACGGCCCGCTATTTCCTGAAGAACTGGCAGAAATAGGGAAAAGACCTGGCCGGGACTATAAGTACTGGGCTGGTTATTTCCATGAAGACGAAGAACGGAAAGGCTATCTCCTGGCGCAGGAACTGATCGCCGCCGCCCGGGAGGGAAATGCAGGGAAGGCTGACACGATCCAGGTGGCGGGCATCAATGGATCCAGGTCCTGGTACGGATCAATTCTGCGTGAAGCCGGGCTGCGCCGGGCAGTGGACGAATATCCGGATGTCCGGTTGGTGCAGATGGTATACACGCAATGGACGCCGGAAGAGGGACGCAGGATGGCCAGCCAGATCTTGCGCCGCTATCCCGAGATTTCTGTGCTGTGGGCGGCCAGTGACCAGTTGGCGATCGGTGCCGCTGAAGCAATCGACAATGATCCGGCCGATGACGGTCCGGTTGTGCTGACCGGCGGACTGGATCTATCGCATGCTGGTATTGATGCCGTGCTGAAAGGCAAACTTGTGGCAACCGTCGCCGGCACCAGTTTGCTGTGGGCTCAGGTGATGATCGATTTGCATGATCACCTGCATGGGCTTGACCCTGTCAGCGACTCAAGCTCTGTGGTGCTATCCGCGCCGATCGTTGCCGATCGCTCCACGGCGGAAGACATTTGGGGCTGGATACGCAGTTTCGATTCGATCGACTTTCGCCGATATTCCCGTTTCCATCACGGCAAAGATGTGTCCCGCCTGAGTGAGATCACGGGAGATCGGTAGATCATGCCAATGGCCTGGACAAGAACGAAGCACCTTGGCTTCATCATCCTGATGAGCACCGTTGTAACGGTGCTCATTCTGGTGTTTCAGGCCTACGTCTTTTATCAGCAGGGAGTAAAGGATCGTGATCAGGCCCTGCAGTCGGTAGAGAAAAGCTATCTCGACCCAACCGCCGCCGCAGTTTTTTTCTTCGAACAGGAGCAGTTGAACCTGATTTCCGGGGGGTTGGTCCGGCTGCCGTATATCGATGCGGTATCCGTCTACGAATATGTCCTGGGGGAGTACCAGCCGCTTCTGAGGACGATGGAAGATCCTGGGGACCTCGAATCGTTTGATTTTGCGTTGTTGTATGACCATGAAGGGGATCAGCGTCATATTGGAAAACTGACGGTCTATTCCGACCTTCACCACCTGCGGGCGCAGGTATTGGAAAACCTGAGGCGTACGGCCGGGTTCAATCTCTTGATTCTCTTGGGGATGGCGGTATGCGTGTGGTGGCTCACCAAGCGCGCTTTTTACCTGGCCTCAATCAAACGCCAACTTGAGGACAATACGCGACTTATGAGTATGGCCGCGTCGGTTGCGAAAATCGGCGGCTGGGTGGTTGATCTGGAAACCGATAGGGTGTACTGGTCGGATGAGGTTTGCCGTATCCATGATATGCCGCCCGGTTCGACGGTTTCTATTGAAGAGGGCATCAGGTACTACGCCCCCGAGTACCGTGAGCGGATCGCCGAACTGTTTGAGGCGTGTGCCCGGGACGGGATGCCGTATGACGAGGAGTTTGAGATCCTGAGCGCCTCTGGGAAGCGTGTCTGGGTTCGTACGGTGTCGCAGCCGATACGTGATATGAATGGACGTATTGTCCGTGTTGCGGGCGCCTACCAGGAAGTGACGCAACGGCGCCAGGCGGAGCAACGACTACAGGAGTCGGAGGCCATGCTGCGCGCGGTCACCGAAGCCTCGCCGGACCCTATCTTCATGTCCGACGACAGAGGCAAGCTGGTGTACTGCAACCCGGCGTTCGAAACTACCCTTGGGTTCCCGCCGGAGGCCTTGATCGGGCGGACCGTTCACGAGGCCCTTGCGCCAGAGCGTCACCGTGAAGCGATCGCTCGCGGCTACGCGGAATTTGTCCAAGCGGGCCCCAGCCCCGTGCTCAGGACCCTGACAGAGCTTGAGGCTTTGCATGGTGACGGGCACGAAGTGCAAATTGAGTTGTCCATGTCGGCGCTACAGATCGATGGCCGCTGGCACGCAGTGGGGGTGATGCGCGACATCACTAGGCGCAAGCAGTTCGAACAGGTCCTCTCCACTCTCAATCGCGAGTTGGCCCGACTGGGGGGGGATGAGTTTTTCGGCCACGCCTGCCGCCTGCTGTGCGAGGCACTGGGTACCGACATCGCCTTTGTGGGCCTTCTGGAGGCGGAACAGTACCGGTTGGAGGCGTTTGCCGGTTGGACCGATGGCCATTTGCTCACGCCCTTTCACTACGACCTGTCGGGGACGCTTTGTGCGGATATCATCAGGGAGGGGGCCGTCTGCTATCCGGAGGACAGCCAGTCCCTGTTCCCCGGTGACCCTCTGCTCAAGGAGATCGGCATCCAGGCGTGCGTCGGCCATAAGCTGATCGACAAGCAGGACCGGACGCTGGGGATTCTGCTCACATTGGGCCGGCGGCCGCTGACGGAGCAAGTGCGCGGCCTGGCCCTGTCCCTGCTGGGGTTATTCGTCGATCGCGTGGCCTCCGAGATCCAGCGCAGCGCGGCGGAGAAACAGTTGAGGCAGGCCGCCAACGTATTCCATTACGCTAACGAAGGGATCCTGATCACGACCTCCCAAGGCGACATCATCGACGTCAACGCTGCCTTCACCCGCATCACTGGTTACGAGCGGCATGAGGTGTTGGGACAGAATCCGCGCTTGCTCAAGTCCGGCAGGCAAGGTAAAGCCTTCTACTCCGAGATGTGGCGGGCCCTGCAGGACGAGGGCAGTTGGACCGGCGAGATCTGGAACCGTCACAAAGACGGCGACTCTTACGCCGAGATGCTGACCATCAGCGCGGTGCGCGGTGCCGACGGCACGATACAGCGCTACGTCGGGCTGTTTTCCGACATCACGCAGATCAAGGAGCAGCAACGGCAACTGGAGCACATGGCTCACTTCGACGCGCTCACCGGACTACCCAACCGGGTCTTGCTGGCGGACCGTCTGCAGCAGGCGATGGCCCTGATGGCTCGGCGTCGACAGCAGTTGGCGCTGGTCTATATCGACCTGGACAGCTTCAAGATGGTCAATGATCACTACGGTCATGATGCGGGGGATCGTCTGCTGGTCGCCTTGGCCGAAAAGCTGCAGGCTTCCCTGCGTGATGGAGATACTCTGGCCCGTTTGGGAGGGGACGAGTTCGTTGCGGTATTGCTGGATCTGCCCGATGTCGAGTCCGCAAGACCGCTGCTGCAGCGCTTGCTCAACGCCGCGTCCTGTCCGGTGAGTGATGGGGAGCACAGCCTGCAGGTCTGCGCCAGCCTGGGGCTCAGTCTCTATCCTCAGGCCGAACCGATTGATGCCGACCAGCTACTGCGCCAGGCGGATCAGGCGATGTACCAGGCCAAGCTCGCCGGCGGGAATCGTTACCACCTGTTCGATGTGGAACATGATCGCTACCAACGCGATCGGCACGAGGCTCTGGAGGCGATTCGCCAGGGATTGGAAAACAATGAATTTGTGCTCTTCTATCAGCCAAAGGTTGCCATGGCGACTGGCGTTTTGTTGGGTGCTGAGGCTCTGATCCGGTGGCAGCACCCAGAGCGGGGTCTGCTACTACCCGTCGACTTTCTGCCGCAGCTGGCGGGCCACCCGCTGATGGTAGGGCTGGGCGACTGGGTGATCGAGGCGGCGCTGGCGCAGATCAGCCAATGGCGTGAGCAGGGGCATGCCCTGACGGTCAGCGTCAATGTGGATGCGCTGCAACTAACCCAATCCGACTTTGTTGCCAAGCTGCGCGCCGCACTGGCCCGCTACCCTGCCGTGCAACCGGGTGACATGGAACTGGAGGTCATTGAGACCAGCGCCCTACGGGATATTGCTCACATTTCCAGCTTGATCAGAGAATGTCGGGGGTTCGGTGTCAGTTTCTCACTGGATGATTTCGGCACCGGCTACTCCTCGTTGACCTATCTGAAGCGATTGCCTGTAGAGACCCTGAAGATCGATCAAAGCTTTGTGCGCGACATGCTGGATGATCCGGATGATCTAGCCATTCTGCATGGGGTGATCGGCCTGGCCGAGAGCTTCCAGCGTGGCGTGATCGCCGAAGGGGTTGAGACCGAGATTCACGGCCAAATGCTGTTGCAGCTGGGCTGCAAAATCGGCCAAGGCTATGCCATAGCAAAACCCATGCCTTCAGAAGAGATGACGCGATGGCATGCACGGTGGCAACCTCATGCCAGTTGGAATGGAACCTCCCCCATCCCCGCTACTCTGCTGCCCGTGCTATTCGGCATGGTTGCCCATCGTGCTTGGATGAATGCGCTAAAAGCGTACCTGCACGAGACAAACCCGAATCCCCCCGAACTGTCACCGCAACAATGCCACTTTGGTCGTTGGTTGGCGAGTCAGGATGGCAGGGGAGACGCCTGCCCCATGATACTTACCCTACACGAACAGGTGCATCAACTGGGCTGCGAACTGATCGTGCTCACACAGAAGGGTGACGATCACCTGGCCCGGAAGCGTTTGACCGAAGTGGAGGCTCTGCATGACCGACTCATGGAGGCAATTTGGGAGTTGATCGGAACCTGATGGTGGAAGCGAGTCCAACTTTGAGCCCATGGTTTTTCGCCTTCAAGGCCCAAAACTAAAAAAGGACCAGCAACGCTAAGTTACTGGTCCTTTTCTTATTATGGCGCGCCCGGAAGGATTCGAACCTCCGACCACCTGGTTCGTAGCCAGGTACTCTATCCAACTGAGCTACGGGCGCTGAACAACTGAAGCGCGCATTTTATGGACGGGGCCGAGGGGTGTCAAGGATTTTTTTAGAAGCTCCCGAACAGGGTCCCCAGGGTGATCAGCACCACCAGCGAGATGAACGGGGCCAGCATGGCTACCATGGCCACGTCGAAATAGGCCTGGCGATGGGTGAGGCCACAGATGGCCAGCAGGGTGATGACCGCGCCGTTGTGGGGCAGGGTGTCCAGCCCTCCGGTGGCCACCGCCGTCACCCGGTGCAGCAGTTCCGGATCGATGCCCCGGGCCTGGGCCATTTCCATGTAGGTCTCGCCCAGGGTGGACAGGGCGATGCTCATGCCCCCCGAGGCGGAGCCGGTCATGCCCGCCAGGATGTTCACCGCGATGGCCAGGGAAATGAGGGGGTTGTCGCCCCCCAGCCCCACTACCGTATCGCGGATCAGCAGGAAGGCCGCCAGGGAGGCGATGACGGCGCCAAAGCCCACCAGGCTGGCGGTGTTGAAGATGGGCAGCAGGGAGGCGTTGGCACCGCTATCCACCGACTGTTTGAGTGTGGGCAGGCGTTTCCAGTTGGTGGCGATCACCACCAGCAGCGACAGCACCAGGGCGGCGATGACGGACCAGATCCCCCGCACCTGTTCGATGCTGGTCTCACCGTACAGGGGCAGGGCCAGGAAGTCCGTGTCCATGCGCGGGATGATCAGGAAGGTGAACAGCAGGTTGATGGCGATCACCAGCACCAGGGGCAGCATGGCCACGAACACGGAGGGCGGTGCCGCCGGGCGTTGTTCCACCGGCAGTTCCATGAGATCGAAGCCCTCGCCTGAGGCCTTTTCCCGCAGTTCCTTGTTGGGGGTGAAGTCCGCATCCGGATGGTCGCCGTAGCCTTCATGGGCCAGTTTGCGGGACCGGTAGGTGAGCCAGAGCATGCCCAGGGTGAACATCACCAGGGCGGTGATGATGCCCAGGCCCGGCGCGGCAAATGGAGAGGTGCCGAAGTAGGGCATGGGGATGGCGTTCTGGATCGCCGGGGTGCCGGGCAGGGCGGTCATGGTGAAGGTGAAAGCGCCCAGGGCGATGGTGGCCGGGATCAGGCGCTTGGGAATGTTCGACTGGCGGAACAGGGCGGCGGCGATGGGGTAGACCGCAAACGCCACCACGAACAGGGAAACCCCGCCGTAGGTCATCAGGGCGCAGGAGAGCACCACCGCCAGGATGGCCCGGCTGCTGCCCAGCCAGCTGATGATGGCCTTGGCCAGCACGTCCGCGCTGCCTGAATCCTCCATCAGCTTGCCGAAGATGGCCCCCAGCAGGAAAACCGGGAAGTAGAGGGTGATGAAATCCCCCGCCGCCCCCATGAAGATCTGGGTGTAGCTGCCCAGCACCGGGCCGTCCATGGTGGCCACCACGGCGAAGGTGGCCAGGGCCGGGGCCAGGATCAGCAGGCTGATGCCCCGGTAGGCCAGGTACATGAGCAGGCCCAGGGCGATGAGAATGACCAGGATACCCATCATGGCTTGACCTCCTTGCGCGGATGGTCGTGGTTGTCGCCGCTGTCCTCATGCTCCAGATCGGGTGGGGCGAAGGTGTCGGTGAACAGGCTTTTCAGATCGAAGCTGGAGCGTTGGCCCAGGTCATCGAAATGGCGTTCCAGGAAGCCGTCGGCCCAGGCCCGGCCCCGGTCACGGAGGTGGGTGAGGTAATTCCACTCGGCGTTGAGCTTGCTGGAGGCGTCCAGATCCTTGAGTTCCTCGTGGGCGTGGATCAGGTGCACGAAGATGTCCCGGTAGCGTTCCGATTCCAGCTGCTCCGCCTCGATCAGCTGGTGGAGCAGCTCGATGGCGCGCAGTTCCTTGATCAGGCTGGCGTTGAAGGTGATCTCGTTGAGCCGGTTGATGATGTCCCGGCCGGTGCGGGGTAGTTCTTCCCTTACCATCGGGTTGATTTGCACGATGATCAGGTCGCGGGTGGCGGTGTCCTCCACCAGGGGGTAGAGGGCCGGGTTGCCGATGTAGCCGCCGTCCCAGTAGGCCTCGCCGTTGATCTCCACCGCCTGGAACATGAAGGGCAGGCAGGCGGAGGCCATCACCGTGTCCACGGTCAGTTCGGGTTGGGTGAAGATGCGGCCTCGTCCGGTGCGCACGTTGGTGGCGGTGACGAAGACCTTAAGTTCACTGCAGTGGTTGACCCGTTCGAAATCGATCTGCTCGGCCACCAGGTCCCTCAGGGGGTTGATGTTGAGAGGGTTGAGTTCGTAGGGGGAGAACTGCCGGGTGAGCTGTTCGAAGAAGAGGTAGCCCGGTGAATGGTCCATGCTGAAACGACCGGTGAGCCGATCCCAGATCGTGCGCTGGATGGGGGAGAAGCGGGCGGCGTCGCTGACGGCCTTCCAGAAGGCGGTGAGGGCGTTGCGGGCGCCTTCCCGGCCGCCCCGGTCCAGCCCGTCGACCATGACCACGGCGTTCATGGCGCCGGCGCTGGTGCCGCTGACGCTGCTGATGTGGATACGGGGGTCCGCCAGCAGGCGGTCCAGGACGCCCCAGGTGAGTGCGCCGTGGGCGCCGCCCCCCTGCAGGGCCAGATCCACGGTCTTGCGGGGTGTGCTGTTGCTCATTGGTCACTGATTCCGGTGTGAGCTTGGTTCTATTGCAACGCAGCAGCGGGGGGATGTCCAGTCCTGGAGGAGGGGACGTTCCTTCCAGTTATTCCCGGGTATTTTTGTCACCTGTCACTCCCGTGCAAGCGGGAGCCCAGGGTTTTCTGTTCCGTCACTGGATTCCCGCTTTCGCGGGAATGACGAGGGAGTTAGCGGGAATGACGGGTGGGGCAGGCCGGATCAATCGTCGTCGTCATCATCATCGTCATCGGACAGGTCCACGGTGATGGGGCGATAGATCTCCACCCGGTCCCCTTCCTGCACCGGGTTGTCCAGCTTGCAGAACTTGCCGTAGATGCCCACCTTCTGATTGTCCAGATCAATGCCCGGAAACCGCTTGAGGATGCCGGACTGCTCAATGGCCTGCTGCACGGTGGCCCCTTCCGGTAGTTCCACCTGCAGCCAGGCCTGGTTGCCGGGCTCACTGTAGGCTACGCCGACTTTCATGGATGTATTCCTCCCAAGCCTGTCATGTCATGAAGATGTGGCCGGGGTCGCCGCCAGCGCTGTCCGCGCCGCCAGCCGGGCATCCAGCACCCGTTTGCCCGCCAGGATGAAGCCCAGGGCCAGGAAGGCGCCTGGAGGCAGGATCATGAGCAAAACGCCCCGGTATTCGGGAATCAGGGTCATCTCCATCCAGGCAAAACCATCCCCCAGCAGCAGGTGGGCATCGGCAAACAGGGTGCCGCTGCCCGGGATCTCGCGTACGGCTCCCAGAACCACCAGGATCACGGTGAAACCCACCCCCATGGCCAGACCGTCCACCATGGCCCGATGCACCGGCTGGCGGGATGCGAAGGACTCGGCCCGGCCCAGGATGGCGCAGTTGGTGACGATGAGGGGGATGAACAGGCCCAGTGCCTTGTGCATTTCATACAGGTAGGCATTCATCACCAGGTCCACCAGGGTCACCAGGCTGGCGATCAGCAGAATGAAGACCGGAATCCGCACCTCGGGGGTGATGATGGTCCGGAACATGGAGACCAAAAGCCCCGAGGCCACCATGACGAAGGTGGTGGCCAGGCCCATGCCCAGTCCGTTGGTGGCGGTGCCCGTGACCGCCAGCAACGGGCACAGGGCCAGCATCTGGGCCATGACCACGTTGTTGTCCCAGATGCCGTCCCGGAACAGACGGCGATAGTCCTCCAGCAGTGCCTTGGCGCTTTGGGTCATGAGTGTATCTCCGGCAGATTCCGGGCGGGCGGGGATGTCCTGGGGGGCTCGGGGGAGGCAGAATCC
This sequence comes from Ectothiorhodospira shaposhnikovii, assembly GCF_016584105.1. Taxonomy (GTDB): domain Bacteria; phylum Pseudomonadota; class Gammaproteobacteria; order Ectothiorhodospirales; family Ectothiorhodospiraceae; genus Ectothiorhodospira; species Ectothiorhodospira shaposhnikovii. Next base: position 37,449 of record NZ_NRSM01000019.1, read on the forward strand.
TGTATGGCCGTCGGCATCGGCTCATCCGGAGCATCCGGGGCCCGTTGCAGCAGTTCCGACTGATGGGCATGGAACAGGGTCAGCCCGTCCCGCACGGCGTTCACCACCGCCCGGGGGGTGATGGTGGCCCCGGTGAATTGGTCGAAGGGACCGCCGTCCTTCTGTACCGCCCAGCGGGGGGCGGGAAGGGCGCTGAAGCTCAGGCCGTCGAAGGACAGGATCCATGGATCACGATTCACCTCTATCTTGTCGCCCAGCCCCGGGGTTTCCTTGTGTTGCAGCACCCGTACGCCCAGCACTTCACCCGCGGCATCCACGCCCATGAGGATATGGATGGGGCCGGCATAACCCCGCCCTTGAACCCGGAACGCCACGCCGGATACCCGGCCTTCCTGTCGGGCCCGGTAAACCTCCAGGGAGCGTCCGTCTTCGGTGCGCAGGGTATGGATGTCCTCCTGGGGGCGGTTGTCGTGCATCTGCGCGGGCAGGACCTGTTCCAGGGTGCGGCGGAAATCCTCGGCGCGACGCTCGGCGATGGTGTCCCGTGTCTGCAGGTCGGCAATCACCAGCACGGCGCTGGCCAGCAGGGCGATGCCCCCCAGCAAAGTGGCCTGGTAGCCGACCCGTTTGCGGTAGGTGGGTTGTGCCAGGGTGGTCATGGGCGTTTCTCCTGGGCCGGTGCCGGTGCTTCCGTGTTTTTCATCGGCAGGGGCTTCCCGCGCCGGGTGCGGCCATAGGCGCGGGGACGCAGGTAGTGGTCGATCAGGGGTGTGAGGGCATTCATGAGGATCACGGCGAAGGCGGCGCCTTCCGGATAGCCGCCCCAGGTGCGGATGACATAGATGAGCAGGCCGCAGCCGGCCCCGAACAGCAGTCGTCCTGCCACGGTGCTGGGAGAGGTGACCGGATCGGTGATAATGAAAAAGGCCACCAGCATGGCCGCACCGGAGAACAGGTGCAGACCGGGTCCGGCATAACGCTCCGGGTCGATGAGCATGAACACGGTGGACAGGATCACCAGGGTGCCCAGCATGGCCACCGGGACGTCCCAGGTGATGATGCGTTTGGCCATGAGCAGTAGCCCTCCCGCCAGGAGCAGCAGGGCGGAACCTTCACCCAGGCTGCTGGGTACGAAGCCCAGGGCCTGCTGGAGCGGGGCATAGACTCCGGGCAGGGTCTCGGACAGCCCCAGGTCCCGGCTGAAGCCGGTCTGGGCCTCGCCCAGCACCGTGGCGCCGGTGACGGCATCGGGAATCGCCGCCAGGCCGAAGGTGATGGCCAGCCCTTCCAGGAAGCCGGGGGCACCCTCTGAAAACAGGGGGGAGGGGGTGATCCAGGTGGTCATCTCCAGGGGGAAGGAGACCAGCAGGGCCACCCGCGCCAGCATGGCTGGGTTGAACAAGTTCTGGCCCAGGCCGCCGAAGACATGCTTGCCGACGATGATGGCAAAGGCCGCCCCCAGCACGCCGATCCACCAGGGCGCCCACGGTGGCAGGGTCAGGGCCAGCAGCAGGCCGGTGACGATGGCCGAGCCGTCCATCAGGAACGGCGATACCGGCCGCCCGGCGATGCGCAGGCACAGGGCCTCGAACAGCACGGCGGCCAGAATGGTGATCAGCAGCAGGTTCAGGGCCGGCCAGCCGAACAGGTAGACGCCGAAGGCGGTGGCCGGGAGCAGGGCCAGGGTGACCCAGCCCATGTTCCAGGCCACGCTGCCGGGGGCGTGGGTATGGGGGCCGCTGACGGGGGTGGTCTGAGTCATGGGTTAGGCCTCTGCCTGATCGGCGGCGGGGGTCTTTGGGGTCTCCTTGGCGGTGGCCGCCTTGGCGGCGCGGGCGGCCTTGGCTTCTTCGGCCTTGCGCTTGGCTGCCTCGCGCTCCGCCTTGCGTCGTTCCGCTGCCTCGGCCTTGGCCCGGGCTTCCGCCTCCTGGCGTTCCCTGCGTTGCTGGGCCAGCCGCTTGATCTCCTCCTGGCGGCGCTGCTGCTCCCGTCTGGCCCCCAGCACCCCCTTGGCATGGTGGAAGAACTGCACCAGAGGGATATGGGACGGGCAGACATAGGAGCAGGAACCGCAGGCCACGCAGTCCATCAGGCCGTAATCGACGGCGCCGTCCATGTCTTCCTTGCGGATCCTTGCCGCCATCTCCAGAGGCATGAGACCACAGGGGCATGCCGCCACGCAGCGTCCGCAGCGGATGCAGGGCATGGTCTCGCCGATGTTGATCTCCTCCTCGGTGAGGGCAATGATCCCGTTGCTGCCCTTGATGACCGGCACCTGGGCATGGGGCATCACCTGGCCCATCATGGGGCCACCCATCAGCAGGCGGGCCGGTGGCTGCCGGGTGCCGCCGCAATGGGCCAGCAGGTCTTCCACCCGGGTGCCCAGCAGGACCTCCAGGTTGGCGGGACGCTGGACCGCGCCGCCGCCCACGGTGACGATGCGGGAGATCAGCGGGCGTTGCATGCGCACCGCCCGGTGGACGGCGTAGGCCGTCCCCACGTTGTGGACGATCACGCCGATGTCGGCCCCCAGCTTGCCGGCCGGGATCTCGCGGCCGGTGACCGCCTTGATCATGTGTTTTTCCGAACCCATGGGATAACGGGTGGGGACCGCCATGGCCTCGATGGTGTCCATCTCGTAAAGGCGTGCCTGCAGTGCGGCCAGGGCTTCGGGTTTGTTGTCCTCCACCACCACCAGGGCGCGCCGCGCCCCCAGGGCATGGCGCATGATGCGGATGCCGTCCACCACCTCGTCGGTGCGTTCCCGCATCAGGCGGTCATCGCAGGTGAGATAGGGCTCGCATTCGGAGCCATTGATGATGAGGGTATCGATGTGATGCCGGGACCCCAGGTTCAGCTTGATGGCGGCGGGGAAGGTGGCCCCACCCATGCCCACCACGCCGGCCTCGGCCACCCGTCGGGCGATGGCTTCCGGTTCCAGGTTCAGGGCATGCTCCGGGTCCGGGTCCTCCAGCCAGCGATCCTCTCCGTCCGGTTCGATGACGATGGTCTCCACCGGCAGACCGCTGGGATGGGGGGCGGGATGGGGTTCCACTCCCAGGATCCGGCCCGAGGTGGGCGCATGCACGGCCGCCGACACGGCGCCGTCGCCGCGGGCGATCATCTGGCCCTTTAGGACGGTATCGCCGGCCTTGACCACCGGACGGGCGGCGGCACCGATATGCTGCTGCACCGGCAGATAGAGCCGTGCCGGCATGGGCAGGCACTCGATGGGCAGTCCGCTGGTGGCCTGCTTGCGGTCATCGGGGTGGACGCCGCCCTGGAACACGGGACGTTTGCGCTTGAACAGGAACATGGGGAGCACCTTCAGGCCGATTTGGGTTTGGGCCAGTGCCAGCGGCGCAGGCTGGGGGCTTCCGGCACCAGGCTCAGGCCCTGGGTGGGACAGACCTCCACGCATTTGCCGCAACCATTGCAGGCCTCGACGAAGACCGTATGGATCTGCCGGTTGGCGCCCATGATGGCGTCGGTGGCGCAGACCTTGTAACAACGGGTGCAGCCGTTGCACTGATCGGGATCGATCACCGCAAAGGCGGGGACTTCCTCACCCATGGCGGACAGGTCCACGGTGATGTCCAGCTTGTCGGCCAGTTGCTGGGCCAGGAGTTTGCCGCCCGGCGGGCACAGGGTGACGGGAGCCTCACGGGACGCCAGGGCCTGGGCGGCACTGGGGCACCCGGGCAGGCCGCACTGGCCGCAGTTGGTGCCGGGCAGCAGGGCCTCGATTTCGTCCACCAAGGGGTCCTTTTCCACCCTCAGGTACTTGGCGGCCATGCCCAGGCCGTAGCCCAGGAGCAGGCCCATGGTGGTGAGGATGAAAATCGCGGAAAGCAGGGATGGTTCCATCGGAAGTTCCTCCTGTCGCGGTCAGGCGAAGTTGAGTCCGGCAAAACCCATGAAGGCCAGGGACAGCAGGCCGGCGACGATGAAGCCAATGGGGGCGCCTGCAAAGGCGGCCGGCACGTTGCTGATGGCCAGGCGTTCCCGCAGGGCGGCGAAGATCACCATCACCAGGGTGAAGCCCAGGGCCGCGCCCAGGCCGAAGGTGACGCTCTGTAGAAAACCATGGCCCTCCTGCACGTTGAGCAGGGCCACCCCCAGCACCGCGCAGTTGGTGGTGATCAGGGGCAGGAAAATCCCCAGCACCTGGTAGAGGGCGGCGCTGGTCTTGCGGATGACCATCTCGGTGAACTGCACCACGGCGGCGATCACCAGAATGAAGGACAGGATGCGCAGAAAGCCCAGGTCCAGTGGCGCCAGCACGAAATACTCCAGCAGCCAGCCGGCCACGGAGGCCAGGGTGAGCACGAAGGTGGTGGCCAGGCCCATGCTCAGGGCCGTGTCCAGTTTGTTGGAGACACCCATGAAGGGGCACAGCCCCAGGAATTGCACCAGCACCACGTTGTTCACCAGGGCGGTGCCCACGAGTAGCAGCATGAACTCTGTCACGGTCGGATCCTTCGGTTCAGTTGACGGAAGGAAGTGCATCTTGTGTGCCAGTTGTCCCGTGCACGGTGAAGGTGCGTGAATTCCTGGGTCTTGCGGGGGGTTGCACTGTACTGGTGCGAAATTTTCTGTGCGGATCGTGACAGCGTGGGCAGGCTGGGATGGGTTCTGTAGGGAAGGCGACAATGGCCCGTCGGTCTTGTCCGGGAAATACCGGGCATGTTGTGCTGGCCTGGATGTTGCAGGGTATGATCAGGAACCCAGCCCAACTCACCCGGGAGACACACCTCCATGAGCCGACCCGATCAACCCGCCGTCGCGGGCCTGGCCGATACCATCCTGACCCCGGAGGGGGTGTTGCCGGCACGCCTGTTCTTTGAAGCGGTGGAGCAGTCCTCGGTGGCCATTTCCATCACCGATACCCGGGCCAACATCCTCTATGCCAATCCGGCTTTTGAGCGGGTGACCGGTTACGGTGTGGCAGAGGTGGTGGGGCGCAACGAATCCATCCTGTCGGATCGCCATACCCCAGGTCTGGTCTACGAGACCCTCTGGGGGCGGTTGCGCCAGCTCAAACCCTGGTCCGGGGTGCTGGTCAACCGCCGCAAGGACGGCAGCCGCTACCTGGCGGAATTGAGCATTGCCCCGGTGCTGGATGGTCAGGGTCAGCTCAGCCATTACCTGGGTATGCACCGGGATGTGACCGAGATGCACCGGCTGGAGCAGCAGGTGCGCAACCAGAAGGCCCTGATCGAGTCGGTGGTGGATGCGGAGCCGGTGGCCATCGCCTTGCTGGACGAGGCCGGCCAGGTGGTGCTGGGCAACCAGGAATACAAGAAACTGGCCGGTGACATGGGCGGGCGGGAGCCGGTCCGGGAATTTCTCACCGCCCTGGCCGAGAGTATGGGCGATGCCTTCGAGACCGCCCGCAGCACGGGGCAGGGCTTCGTGGATCGGGAAGTGCAGTTTGATCCGGGTGGCGGCCGGGCCCCCCGCTGGTTTTCCTGCTCCGGCACCTGGTTCAAGGAGCGTGATACCAGTGCGGATTCGTTTTTCGAGGCGCGCAAGGCCAGTTATCTGGTGCTGGTGGCCAAGGAGGTCACTGAGATCCGGCGGCAGCAGGAAGAAATGCGCATGAATGCCCTGCGCGCCCTGACCGCGGAGGGCGAACTGGTGGAGAGCATGCGCGAAACCCTGGCCGGCGCCATTTACCAGATGCAGGGGCCAGTGAACATGATCGCCGCCGCCACCCAGCTGCTGGAGCGTCGGCGTCAGGGGGAGGGCGGTGCCGATCCCTTGCTGAACGTATTGCAGGAGGCCCTGGCCGCCGGTCGCCGGGCCCTGCAGACCCTGGAGGACTCCATGCCCGAGGAGCGGGATGAGCCCGTGATTCCAGTCAACATCAATGCCCTCCTGCGAGAGGTGCTGGGGCTTTCCACCCGGCGCCTGCTGGCCTCCGGGGTGGTGGTGGACTGGCAACCGGCGCCGGTATTGCCCAATGTGCTGGGCCGGGAGGGACGGCTGCGGGGCATGTTCAAGCAACTGGTGGACAACGCCCTGGATGCCCTGGACGGCGCCACCGACGGCCGCCGGGAGATCCGTATCCTCACCGAGTCCCGGGGGGATGCGGTGCATGTGAGCATCCAGGACTCCGGCCCGGGCATTCCCGAGCATCTGCGACTGCGGGTGTTCGAGCCCTTCGTCAGCACCAAGGGCCGTTCCGGCCGTGCCGGGATGGGTTTGCCCATGGTCCAGGAGGTGGTCAACCAGCATGCCGGCCTGATCGAGATCGATCCGGGTTGTCATGAGGGCTGCCGTATCCGACTGCAGTTTCCCACCGCCGCACGACGACAAGACCCGAACTGACCCAGGGAAGCCTCATGGTAATGTCTTCTTCAGCCTTAAGAGAGAATGGCGGGCAGCGCGCCGGTCTGGTGGAGATGCAGCTGGATGCCCTCTATCAGGTGAGCCAGGTGCTCAGCCGTTCGGCGGACCTGCGCGAGATCCTCTCCGACGTGCTCCATGTGCTGCACGAGGCCGCCGACATGCAGCGGGGCATGGTGTCGTTGCTGGATCCCTCCAGTGGTGAACTGATGGTGGGGGCCGCCCATACCGGCCATCGCGAGCAACTGGAAAAGGTGCGCTACCGTCCCGGCGAGGGTGTGGTGGGGGCGATCCTGAAGGAGGGTGATACCCTGGTGATCCGGCGCATCGCCGACGAGCCCCGGTTTCTGGACCGCCTGCGTCTGTATGTCCCGGACCTGCCGTTCATCGGCGTGCCCATTCAGGCGGGAGACGAAGCCCCCATCGGGGTGTTGGCCGCCCAGCCGGCCGCCGACGACGGTCTGCTCACGGAGCGGGCCCGTTTCCTGGAGATGGTGGCCAACCTGCTGGCCCAGACCGTGCGTCGGGCCTGGGACCTGGAAAAGGAACGCCAGGCGCTGACCGACGAGCGGGATCGTCTGCGCCGGGAGGTGCGAAGCGGTTATCACCTGGATAACGTCGTGGGCCATTCCCGGGAGATGCGCCGGGTGTTCGAGCAGGTGCGCCAGGTGGCCAAGTGGCACACCACGGTGCTGATCCGGGGCGAGACCGGCACCGGTAAGGAACTGATCGCCAACGCCATCCATTACAACTCTTCCCGGGCCAATGGTCCTTTCATCAAGCTCAACTGCGCGGCCCTGCCGGACAACCTGCTGGAAAGCGAACTGTTCGGCCATGAAAAGGGGGCCTTTACCGGTGCGGTGGCCCAGCGCAAGGGGCGGTTCGAGCAGGCCGACGGCGGCACCATCTTTCTTGACGAGATCGGCGAGATATCCCAGGCCTTCCAGGCCAAGCTGCTGAGGGTGTTGCAGGAAGGCGAGTTCGAACGGGTAGGCGGTACCCGTACCCTCAAGGTGGATGTACGGGTGGTGGCGGCCACCAACCGTCACCTGGAGGACGAAGTGGAGCAGGGGGAGTTTCGCGAGGACCTGTATTACCGGCTCAACGTGATGCCCATTTTCCTGCCCGCCCTGCGCAAGCGCACCGAGGACATCCCCGATCTGGCCCGCTTCCTGGTGGCCAAGCTGGCCCGGGCACAGGGGCGTCCCCTGGACATCACCGATGGTGCGATTCGCACCCTGATGCGCCACGACTGGCCGGGGAACGTGCGCGAGCTGGAGAACTGTCTGGAACGGGCGGCCATCATGAGCGAGACCGGGACCATCGACCTGGACGCGATCCAGCTTACGGGGCTGGAGGACAAGCTGCCGACGGCGCGCAAGAATGGTGCGCCGGCCCCGGAAACGGATCTGGATGATCCGGAGCTGGATGAGCGGGAACGGGTGATTGCCGCCCTGGAACAGGCAGGCTGGGTGCAGGCCAAGGCGGCCCGTCTGCTGGGCATGACCCCACGCCAGATCGCCTACCGGATCCAGACCCTGAAGATTCGCGTCAAGCAGTTCTGAGTCCGGCCCGGCAACCTGCTGATGCCCGTTCCCTTTTCTGGTACGCTTGGCGACTTGGTTCACCAGGCTGGCCCCCATGCGCACCCGTATCAAGATCTGCGGCATCACCCGACCCGAAGACGCCCGGGCCGCCGTGCAGGCGGGCGCGGACGCCCTCGGGCTGGTGTTCTATGCCCCAAGCCCTCGTGCTGTCACCCCGGAACAGGCCCGTGTCATCGCCGACGTGGAAGCCCCGTTTGTCACCCGGGTCGGCCTGTTCGTGAATGCGGATGCCCAGTGGGTGCGCGAGGTGCTGGCCCGGGTCCGTCTGGACCTGTTGCAGTTCCATGGGGATGAATCCCCGGAGTACTGCAGGTCCTTCGGCCTGGATTACATCAAGGCCATCCCCATGGCCGAGCCCGTGGCCGTGGGCGAATACATGGACCGTCATCCTGGCGCCCTGGGCTTTCTGCTGGACAGCCATGGCGCCGGTCAGGTGGGCGGGACCGGCAAGACCTTCGACTGGTCCAGCTGGCCTGACCGGGCAACACGCCCCCTGATCCTGGCCGGCGGACTCCATCCGGACAACGTGGCCGCCGCCGTGCAACAAACCCGCCCCTGGGCGGTGGACGTGAGCAGCGGCGTGGAGTCGGCCCCCGGCCTGAAGGACCCGGAACGCATGACCCGATTCATCAGCGAGGTATTACGTGTCGACCGTGATCAAGCCTGAACAGACGCCGGACTGGCGAGCCTTCCCGGATGCCCGCGGGCATTTCGGGCCCTATGGCGGCCGTTTCGTTTCCGAGACCCTGATGGAACCCCTGCTGGAACTGCAGGAGGCTTATCAGCGTTATCTCCAGGATCCGCAGTTCCTGGCAGAGCTTGACCAGGACCTGGCCCATTACGTGGGGCGCCCCAGCCCCCTCTACCTGGCCGAGCGACTGACCCGGGAGCTGGGTGGAGCCAAAGTCTATCTCAAGCGGGAAGACCTCAATCACACCGGTGCCCACAAGGTGAACAACACCATCGGCCAGGCCCTGCTGGCCAAGCGCATGGGCAAGACCCGCATCATCGCCGAAACCGGCGCCGGTCAGCACGGCGTGGCCACTGCCACCGTGGCGGCCCGGCTGGGGCTGGAATGCGTGGTCTACATGGGCGCCGAGGACATCCAGCGCCAGGCTCCCAATGTCTACCGCATGCGCCTGCTGGGCGCCCGGGTGGTGCCGGTCACCTCCGGTTCCCGCACCCTCAAGGACGCCCTCAACGAGGCCATGCGGGACTGGGTCACCAACGTGGACAATACCTTCTACATCATCGGCACCGTGGCCGGTCCCCACCCCTATCCCGCCATGGTGCGTGATTTCCAGGCCATCATCGGCCGCGAGGCCCGTGAACAGTACCAGGCGGCCGAAGGCCGGCTGCCCGATGCCCTGGTGGCCTGTGTGGGCGGCGGTTCCAACGCCATCGGCCTGTTCCATCCCTTTCTTGCCGACGAGGGGGTGACCATGTACGGCGTGGAGGCCGCCGGTGACGGCATCGATACCGGGCGCCATTCCGCGCCCCTGTGTGCCGGCAGACCCGGTGTGTTGCATGGCAACCGCACCTATCTGATGGAGGACGAGGACGGTCAGATCATCGAGACCCATTCCGTCTCCGCCGGCCTGGACTACCCGGGTGTGGGTCCGGAGCACGCCTGGCTCAAGGACGTGGGTCGGGTGCAGTACGTGCCCATCACCGATCGGGAGGCCATGGATGCCTTCCACCGCCTGACCCGCACCGAGGGCATCATCCCCGCCCTGGAATCCAGCCATGCCGTCGCCTACGGCCTCAAGCTGGCGCCGACCCTGGCCCCGGAGCAGGGCATCATCATCAATCTGTCCGGCCGGGGTGACAAGGACATCAATACCGTAGCCCGTCTGGAGGGGATCGAACTGTGAGCCGCATCGCCGCCCGTTTTGAAGCCCTCAAGGCCCGTGGCCGCAAGGCCCTGATCCCCTACATCACCGCCGGTGACCCGGAGCCGGGCAACACCGTTCCCTTGATGCACGAGATGGTGGCGGCCGGTGCCGACATCATCGAACTGGGGGTGCCCTTTTCCGATCCCATGGCCGACGGTCCCGTGATCCAGCAGGCCTGTGAGCGGGCCCTCAGGCACCGTGTCAGCCTGCGCAAGGTGCTGGAGATGGTGGGTGAGTTCCGGCGCGACAACATCGAGACCCCGGTAGTCCTCATGGGGTATCTCAACCCGGTGGAGATCATGGGCTATGAGACCCTGGCCCGTGATGCCGCCCGGGCCGGCGTGGACGGCGTGCTGACCGTGGACCTGCCGCCGGAGGAGAGCGCGGAATTGGCCGGGGCCTTGAAGCGCCATGGGGTTGACCCCATCTTCCTGCTGGCACCCACCAGCCATGAGGCGCGCATCCGCGGCGTGAGCGAGGTGGCCGCCGGGTTTGTCTATTACGTCTCCCTCAAGGGTGTCACCGGGGCCGCCACCCTGGATGTGGATGCCGTGGCCCAAAAGCTGGCCTTGATCCGTCGCCAGACGGACCTGCCGGTGGGGGTGGGTTTCGGCATCAGTGATGCCGAGACTGCCGCCAGAGTGTCCCGGATCGCCGATGCGGTGGTGGTGGGCAGTGCCTTGGTCAAGCGTATCGCCGCCCATGCCGACGACCCCGCCGCCGGGCGTCGTGAAGTGACCCAGGTGCTGGCCGGAATGCGTCGTGCCATGGATCAGGCCACCACCGCGACCCCAGCCTGAGCCGGGACCCCGATTCATTCATCCAAACGTTGACGATCGCCCATGAGCTGGTTTGAAAAACTCGTTCCTTCCCGGATCCGCACCGACGCCACCAACAAGCGGGCGGTGCCCGAAGGTCTGTGGCTGCGCTGCGATGGCTGTTCCGCCACCCTGTACCGCCCCGAGGTGGAGCGCAATCTGGAAGTCTGCCCCAAGTGCGGTTTCCACATGCGCATCAACGCCCGCAGGCGTCTGGAAGCCTTCCTGGACGAAGGCGAGCGCCAGGAGATCGGTGCCCAGATCGAGCCGGTGGACATGCTGAAGTTCCGTGACAGCAAGCGCTACAAGGATCGTCTGGTGGCGGCCCAGAAGACCACGGGCGAGAAGGATGCCCTGGTGGTCATGCAGGGCCGGTTGTTCGGCATGCCGGTGGTGGCGGCGGCTTTCAACTTCAATTTCATGGGGGGTTCCATGGGCTCCGTGGTGGGTGAGCGTTTCGTGCGCGGCGTGAATGCCGCCATTGAGGCCCGCTGCCCCGTGGTCTGCTTCTCCGCCAGCGGCGGCGCCCGTATGCAGGAGGCCCTGTTCTCCCTGATGCAGATGGCCAAGACCAGTGCCGCCCTGGCGCGCCTGAAGGAGGAGGGGCTGCCCTTCATTTCCGTCATGACCGATCCCACCATGGGCGGCGTATCCGCCAGTCTGGCGATGCTGGGTGACGTGAATGCCGCCGAGCCCGGTGCCCTGATCGGGTTTGCCGGTCCCCGGGTGATCAAGCAGACCGTGCGCGAGACCCTGCCGGAAGGTTTCCAGCGGGCCGAATTCCTGCTGGAGCATGGCGCGGTGGATCTGATCATCGACCGTCGCCAGATGCGGCCTCGCCTGGGCAAGCTGCTGGCCATGCTGACCCACCAGCCCGCGCCGGACATGCCGGTGCCGGAGGAGGATGGAGAGGATGTCCAGGACACTCCCGCCGAGAATGGCAACGGCAACGACCATAATGGTTCTGCCGGTGGCAACACCGGGACCAGCGCTGCAGGCGGCAGTGACAACGGCACTTCGCCTGAGTCACAGGGGCAGGGTGGTTGATGACCGCCCAGGCTGGGGCCCTGCCGCGTCATCCCACGCTGGAGGCCTGGCTGGCCTGGCAGGAACAGGCGCACACCCGGCCCATTGATCTGGGGTTGGAGCGGGTGGCCCAGGTGGCCGACCGGCTGCAACTCAGGCCTGCCCCGGTGCCTGTCATCACCGTGGGCGGCACCAACGGCAAGGGTTCCACGGTGGCCATGCTGGAGGGCATCTACCGGGCGGCGGGATACCGGGTGGGTTGTTACAGTTCGCCTCACCTGATCCACTACAACGAGCGTATCCGCATTGATGGCCGCCCGGTGGCTGACGCGCCCATCTGCGAGGCCTTCACGGCCATTGACCGGGCCCGGGGCGAGATCAGCCTCAGCTATTTCGAGTTTGGCACCCTGGCCGCGCTGTGGCTGTTCCATCGAGAGCGGGTGGATGTGATGGTGCTGGAGGTGGGGCTGGGCGGGCGTCTGGATGCAGTCAATATCCTGGATGCCGACGTGGCCGTGGTCACCGCCGTGGGTATCGATCATCAGGCCTTTCTGGGGGATGATCGGGAGTCCATCGGGTTTGAAAAGGCCGGTATCTTCCGCAGTGGTCGCGTTGCCGTCTGTGGTGATGCCGACCCGCCGGCCCGCTTGCTGGGCCATGCCGACCGGATCGGGGCCCGTCTGCTGCTGGCCGGACGGGACTTTACCCCGCTGACCGGGTCGCGTACGGACACATGGCAATATCGGGGGGCGGGTCTGGTGCTGGAAGGGTTGCCCGCACCTGCTTTGTCCGGGAGTGTGCAGTACCGCAATGCCTCATCGGCGATTACCGCTGTGTTGTCCCTGCAGGAGCGCCTGCCCGTGACCCGGGAGGCCGTTGACCGGGGATTGGCCGAGGCGCGTCTGCCTGGTCGCTTTCAATTGCTCCGGGAAGCCCCGGCGCTGTGGGTGGATGTGGCCCACAACCCCCAGGGGGCGGAAAGTCTGGCCCTGAATTTGCTGGGCGTACCCTGCCGGGGGCGCACCCTGGCTGTCATGGGCGTGATGGCCGACAAGGATGTGGATGGCATCCTGAACCCCCTGCGGGATGTCGTGCACGACTGGTACGTGGCCGCGCCCCGCACCGGGCGAGCCCTGGAGGCCCCGGTACTGGCCGCCCGCGTGGCGGCACTGACCCGGCATTCGGTGCAGCCCCATGAATCGGTGATGCAGGCCTGCAGGGCAGCGCTGGCGGCTGCCGGCCCCGAAGACCGGGTGATCGTCTTCGGCTCCTTCTTCACGGTGGCCGAGGTGCTGCAGGGAGATTTTTCCGGACCTCCACCGATGGGCCATCCCGGGTTATGATTGGGGCATATGTTCATATTGGCCGGAATTTTCACGGGCCGTCAGGGTCTTTTCCATTTCAGGCCGATCGGATAACACCAACACCAACGTAGGAGTACATGCTGTGACCCAGATCGATATCGGTATCAAAGAACAGGACAGAGTCGAGATTGCCGAAGGCCTCAAGCGTCTGCTGGCTGATTCCTACACCCTCTATCTGCAGACCCACAACTTCCACTGGAACGTGGTGGGCCCCCAGTTCCGTGATCTGCACCTGATGTTCGAAGAACATTACACCGAACTGGCCACCGCCGTGGACGACATCGCCGAGCGCATCCGTGCCCTGGACGTGCCCGCCCCGGGGACCTACAAGGAATTCGCCCGCCTGAGCAGCATCGGGGAAGTGGAGGGCGTGCCGCCCGCCAAGGAGATGGTGGATCTGCTGACCGTGGGTCATGAGCAGGTGGTGAAGACCTGCCGTGACGTGCTCAAGCTGTCCCAGGAAGCCGGTGATGAATCCACCTCCGCGCTGGCTTCCGATCGCATGCGCATTCACGAAAAGACCGCCTGGATGCTGCGCGCACTGAACAAGTAAGCCCCATGCCCGGCCCCCACGGCAAGCCGTGGGGGCTCGGTGCCTGTGCGGCCGGCATGGAATGTCCCCGCAAACTCCCGCATTACCCCTCCTACCTCATTTCCATGACAATCGCCCTTTGTCTTTTTGTGCCAATTAGGGGAACATTACGCCCTTGATCTGGGAACGGGTCCCCGGGCTTCCGGCTGCGCCGGGATCGACATGGGGTATCTCTCAACGCTCGGCGTTGACCCGGTGCATGACCGGGCCAGGGCGGAGCCTCATCCCGGCATGGGCGCCGCTTGCCGTGGCAGCCCGGCCGCTACCTTAAGGCAGAACAGACAGACTATGGCTTTGACGTTTCCGTTTTCGGCGATTGTCGCGCAGGACGAGATGAAACTCGCCCTCCTCATCTCTGCCATCGACTCCAGTATCGGCGGTGTGCTGGTATTCGGGGATCGGGGCACGGGTAAATCCACCACGGTACGTGCACTGGCTGCGTTGCTGCCTCCCATGGAGGCGGTCGTCAACTGCCCCTACGGTTGCGCGCCGGAAAAACGTGCCGGCCTGTGCGGCGTCTGTGAAGGTCCCGATGCCAAGGACAAGCCCAAGACCCGCAAGGTGCCGGTGCCCGTGGTGGACATGCCCCTGGGCGTGACCGAAGATCGGGTGGTGGGTGCCCTGGATCTGGAGCGGGCCCTCACCCAGGGCGAAAAAGCCTTCGAACCGGGCCTGCTGGCCCGCGCCCATCGCGGCTTTTTGTACATCGACGAGGTCAACCTGCTGGAAGACCACCTGGTGGATCTGTTGCTGGACGTGGCCGCGTCCGGCGAGAACGTGGTGGAGCGTGAAGGCCTGAGTATCCGCCACCCCGCCAAGTTCGTGCTCATCGGCAGCGGTAACCCGGAAGAGGGGGAGCTGCGTCCCCAGTTGCTGGACCGCTTCGGCCTGTCCGTCGAGATCACCACCCCCACCGATCTGCCCACCCGCATCGAGGTGGTGCGTCGCCGGGATGCCTTCGAAAAGGATCCGGAAGGCTTCACCCAGAAGTGGAAGCGCCAGGATGCCAAGCTGCGCAAGCAGCTCGTGGACGGCCGCGCCCTGCTGCCCGAAGTGGTGGTCCCCGACGTGGCCCTGGAGCGGGCAGCGCAGCTGTGTCTGAAGCTGGGCACTGATGGCCTGCGTGGCGAGCTGACCCTGATCCGCGCCGCCCGTGCCCTGGCCGCCTTCCAGGGCGACCGGGAAGTGACCGACGAACACCTGCGTCGCATCGCCCCGCCGGCCCTGCGTCATCGTCTGCGCCGCAACCCGCTGGACGACGCGGGGTCCACGGTGCGTGTGGAGCGGGCTATCGCGGAAATGTTCGACGCATGACCGATCCGCGCGCACCCGAACTGACACCGTGGGCGGCGGCCGGCATTGCGGCCGGCCTGTTTGCCGTCGATCCGGCCGGTTGCGGTGGTCTGGTGCTGCGTGCCCACGCCGGCCCGGTCCGTGAACGCTGGCTGGAGCAGTTGCGTCAACTGTTGCCGCCGACCTCTCCCATGCGTCGTCTGCCGTTGCACATCGCCGACGGCCGTCTGCTCGGCGGTCTGGATCTGGCCGCGACCCTCAAGGCCGGCAAGCCCATCGCCGAGCGGGGGTTGTTGGCGGAGTGTGATGGCGGTGTCGCGGTGGCGGCCATGGCCGAGCGTCTGACCGTGGCCACCGCCGGTCGCATTGCCGCGGTGATGGATTCCCATGAGGTCCTGCTGGAACGGGACGGCTTGGGTCTGCGGGTGCCCACCCGGTTCGGGGTGGTGGCCCTGGACGAAGGTGTCACCGATGACGAGGTGGTGCCGGTGGTGCTCACCGACCGGCTGGCCTTCCAGGTGGACATCGTGCCCGTGGGTATCCGGGATGTGGACGAGCCCTTCTGGACCGTGGACGACATCGTTGCCGCCCGCAACCTGCTGCCCCAGGTGGAAGCGGGGGATTCCGTGCTGGAGGCCCTGTGCGGGGCCGCCATGGCATTGGGTATCGCGTCCCTGCGCATCCCGTTCCTGGCCCTGAGGGTGGCCCGTGCGGCCGCCGCCCTGGATGGTCGTACCCAGGTTTCCGATGATGATGCGACCCTGGCCGGGCGGCTGGTGCTGGCCCCCCGTGCCACCCGGTTGCCGCCCATGGAGCCGCCGGAGGATCAACAGGAGGAGGCACCGCCGCCGGAGCAGCAGCCACCGGACGAGCCGCCGCCGGAAGGGGAGGATCAGCAGACCCAGCAGGATCTGGACAAGCCCCTGGAAGACCGGGTGCTGGAGGCCGCCAAGGCCGCCCTGCCGGCCGGGTTGCTGGCCCAGTTGCAGCTGGGTGCCATGCGCAGCCGCTCCGGCTCTGCCGGCAAGGCGGGAGCGCTGCAGCAGGGCAAGTCCCGTGGGCGCCCCATCGGCACCCGTCGGGGGGAGATCCGTGCCGGTGCCCGGCTCAACGTCATCGAGACCCTGCGGGCGGCGGCTCCCTGGCAGCCCCTGCGGCGTGCCCAGGCCTTGGCCAGCGGCGCCGTCAAGGGGCCGCGGGTGCATGTGCGGCGGGATGATTTTCGCATCACCCGCTTCAAGCAGCGCACCGAGACCACCACCATCTTTGCGGTGGATGCCTCCGGTTCCGCGGCCCTGCATCGTCTGGCCGAGGCCAAGGGGGCGGTGGAGCTGTTGCTGGCGGACTGCTATGTGCGTCGTGACCGGGTCGGACTGATTGCGTTTCGGGGGCAGGGGGCCGAGTTGTTGCTGCCGCCCACCCGCTCCCTGGTGCGGGCCAAGCGCAGTCTGGCCGGGCTGCCGGGCGGCGGCGGTACGCCCCTGGCCGCGGCCATTGATGCCGTGCGTGAACTGGCCGAGGCGGTGAAGCGTCGGGGCGAGACCCCGGTGGCGGTGTTCCTGACCGATGGTCGGGCCAACATCGACCGGGAAGGCAAGCCCGGTCGACCCAAGGCCATGGAGGATGCCGTGGCCGCGGCGCGGGTGCTGGCGCAGGAGAACTTCACCACCATCCTGGTGGATACCTCTCCCCGACCCCAGCGTTCCGCCCAGGAACTGTCCCAGGCCATGAATGCCCGCTATCTGCCCTTGCCCTACGCCGATGCGGCCACGTTGTCCTCGGCGGTGCAGGCGGCCAGCAGTTAAGGGGCCGTCATGACAGGCCGGCTGGACTGGGCGCGGGATGGTCATGACTGGCCGCACCGTGACGCCAGCCGGTTTGTCGAGGCCGGTGGTCTGCGCTGGCATGTGCAGTGTCTGGGGGAGGGGCCGCCCATCCTGCTGGTTCACGGTACCGGTGCCGCCTCCCATAGCTGGCGTGATCTCATGCCCCTGCTGGCCCGTCGTTTCACGGTGATCGCACCGGATCTGCCGGGACATGGGTTCTCCTCCCCACCGGCGCGCTTTGCCGGGTTTGCCCTGCCGGGCATGGCGGCGTCCCTGGCGGCGCTGCTCAAGCAGATGAACTTGTCTCCGGTCCTGGTGGCCGGGCATTCCGCCGGGGCCGCGGTGCTGGCCCGCATGTGTCTTGACGGACACATTGCGCCCCGGACCCTGGTGAGCATCAACGGGGTCATGCTTCCCCTGCCGGGTACAGTGAGCCTGTTCTTCAGTGCCTCGGCGCGTGTCCTTTCGATGATTCCCTTCATCCCCCATTACGTGGCCTGGCGGGCCACGGATCGCCGTGCCCTGGAAGGATTGCTGCGGGGAACCGGTTCGCGGGTGGACGCCCGGGGCCTGGAGCTGTACGGGCGTCTGGTGCGCAGTCCCGGGCATGTGGGTGGGACCCTCAACATGATGGTGAACTGGGACCTGCATCCCCTGGCCCGGGATCTGGCCCGTCTGCCGGTGCCGTTGGTGCAGGTGGTCGGCGGCAATGACCGTACCGTGCCGCCCTCGGAGTCGCGACGTGTACAGGCGCTGCTGCCCCAGGCGCGCCTGGTGACCCTGCCGGGGTTGGGGCATCTGGCCCACGAGGAGCGTCCGGACCTGTTCGAGGCCCTGTTGCTGGAGCCGTTTTCGGCGTGTCCATGAAGGGAATGACATGCCTCATGTAATGCGCATTTACCCGGTCTAAATGCGCTTTTTTCGTATGGTATGCCCCGTATCTCCCTGCTAGACTGTCAAGCAATACTTACAGTTGATAGGGTTGCTCTGTGTCCACGGTGGTAGAACCTCATTCCGCAACAGCCTCCACTCACGCCAACCCGGATGCCCCCCACGCCGTGGTCATCGGCAGTGGTTTCGGCGGCCTGGCCGCCGCCATCCGCCTGGGCGCCCGAGGTTACCGGGTGACCGTGCTGGAAAAGCTGGATGCCCCGGGTGGCCGCGCCTATGTCTTCCGCAAGGACGGCTTCACCTTCGACGCCGGTCCCACCATCGTCACAGCCCCCTTCGTGCTTGAAGAACTCTGGCAGCTGTGCGGGCGGCGCATGGAGGACGACGTGGACCTGCGCCCCATGGATCCGTTCTATCAGATCCGTTTCCACGACGGCGAGGTCTTCAATTACTGGGCCGACGTGGAGGCCGTGCGCGCCGAGGTGGCCCGCTTCTCCCCCGACGACCTGAACGGCTACGATGCCTACATGCGCGACAGCGAAGCCAATTACCGGGTCGGCTTCGAGAAACTGGCCCATGTGCCCTTCAGCTCCTGGACCGACATGGCCCGGGTGGTGCCGGAGTTGATCAGGCTGCGGGCCGACCGCAGTGTCTGCGGACTGGTGGCCAAGCACATCAGGAATCCCCGTCTGCAGCAGGTGCTGAGTTTCCATCCCCTGCTGGTGGGCGGCAACCCCTTCAGGACCACATCGGCCTACACCCTGATTTCCTATCTGGAGCGGCGTTTCGGCGTCCATTCCGCCATGGGTGGAACCGGCCATATCGTCAAGGGCCTGGTGGGCCTGATCGAAGGCCAGGGCAATGTGGTGCGCTGCAATCAGGAAGTGCGGCAGATCCTGGTGGAGAACGGCCGTGCCACGGGCGTGCAACTGGCCTCCGGCGAGACCATCACCGCCGATGTGGTGGTGTCCAATGCCGATTCCGCCGCCACTTACCGCTATCTGGTGCCGGAAAGCGCCCGCCGCAAGTGGACCAACCGGCGTATCGAGCGTTCACGTTATTCCATGAGTCTCATGGTCTGGTACTTCGGTACCAAAAAGCGCTATGAAGACGTCCCGCATCATTCCATCATCCTGGGACCCCGCTATCGGGAGTTGCTGGACGACATTTTCGATCACAAGGTACTGGCGGAAGATTTCAGCCTGTATCTCCATCGCCCCACCAAGACCGATCCTTCCCTGGCCCCGGAGGGTTGCGACACCTTCTATGTGTTGTCGCCCGTCCCCCACATGGAAAGCGGTGTGGACTGGCAGCAGCAGGCTGAACCCTATCGCCGCAAGATCGAACAATACCTCTCCGAACATGTGCTGCCGGATCTGGAAAACCAGGTGGTGGCTTCCCACATGATTACTCCGCCGTATTTCCAGAACACCCTGTCTTCCTTCCGGGGCGCCGCCTTCGGGCTGGAGCCGATCATGACCCAGAGCGCCTGGTTCCGTCCTCACAATCAGAGCGAGGATGTGGATCGGCTCTACCTGGTCGGGGCCGGCACCCATCCCGGGGCCGGTCTGCCCGGCGTGATTTCTTCGGCCAAGGTGCTGGACAGGGTGGTTCCGGATGCAGCGACTATCAAAGGTGCCCCATGATCAGACTCCAGTCTTCTGAAAAGCGCATGTCCCGGCGCGCCGCCGATGCGGCGGCCTGCCGGTCATTGCTGTGTGACGGCTCCCGGTCATTCTATGCTGCGTCCCTGTTCCTGCCCCAGCATATCCGTCGGCCGGCGACCGCCATGTATGCCTTCTGCCGCCTGGCCGATGATGCCATCGACCTGGATGAGCGGGGTGACGGCCTGGAACGCATGCAGGAGCGTCTGGATCGCATCTATGAGGGTGCCCCCATGGACATCCCGGCGGATCGTGCCTTTGCCGAGGTAGTGAGGCGCTATTCCATTCCCAAGCCATTGCCCCAGGCCCTGCTGGAAGGATTTGACTGGGATACCCAGGGGCAGCGTTATCCCGACCTGGCTTCCCTGGAGGCCTACGGCTCCCGGGTGGCCGGTACCGTCGGCGCGATGATGACCCTGGTGATGGGGGTCCGCTCGCCCGACGCCCTGGCCCGGGCCTGCGATCTGGGGGTGGCCATGCAGCTCACCAACATCGCCCGCGATGTGGGTGAAGATGCCCGTAACGGCCGTATCTATCTGCCGCTGGACTGGTTGCAGGAGAAGGGGATCGATCCGGAAGAGTTTCTGGCCGATCCGCGCTTTACCCCGGCGCTGGGGGAGATCGTGCAACGCCTGCTCAAGGCTGCGGATGTGCTCTACGAGCGGGGGGCCGTGGGGATTCATGCCCTGCCGCCGTCCTGTCGCAAGGGTATGCAGGCCGCCGCCGCCCTCTATTCGGAAATCGGCCGGGAGGTGGAGCGCAACGGCTGCGACTCAGTCACCCGGCGGGCCGTGGTATCTCCGTCCCGGAAGATTCTGTCCCTTTACAACATGTTCCGTCGTTGGGGCGGGAGTGATCTGCGGGTGGTCAGGGAGATTCTGTCCGAGGACCCGCTGGAGGCCAATCGTTTCCTGGTGGATGCGGTGCGGGAACAGGAAGTGCTCAATCCGGAGATTCGCCCCCAGGGGGTGGGCATGGGTCGGGTAGAAGATCGCATCATGTGGCTGCATAACCTTTTTCAGCGCCTTGAACAGCAGGATCGCTCTTCTCCACGGTCCGGTCGTGTTTCCCGCCGTCCGGGGGGAGGGACCCCGGTAGCCGGCTGAGTTTTGTGTTGCCGTCGGGCCGGGTCATGTACCCGGCCCGATTCGTTTTCAGCCTCTTGCCCTGCGCGGCATCCGGAACGGCAGCATGAGCTGCACCACGGTGGTTTCGAAGCGCTCCAGGGACAGGCTCTCATGAAATGCCAGCCCTGGTTCCCCTTCAATGCGGGTATCCAGCAATGACCGCACATAAAAAGGGGTATCCGTCAGGGTCTGTTTGATCACGGCCTGGCCGTCATCCGCCCGGGTGGCCCGGTCGATCCGCCACCATCCCGAGATCGGCAGCCTCTGGCGCTGCGGGGGAGCGACATCCCGTACCCCGCCCCGGGGATCGAAGCGCAGGGCCAGCATGCGCTCCTGATCATCCCTCTGGGTGGCTTCATAGAGCACCACGGTGTCCCCGTTGGGCATGACGGCCCGCGACCAGTCCCAGTACCGGAAACCCTGTTCCAGGGGTTCGGCCCCGATGTTGCTGTCCATGTAACCGTTGCCCTGCCAGCGCAATCCCGGTTGCCGCAGGTCCACTTCCACGCGTGCGCAGGGGGCGACCGGGCGCCACTGATGGCGCTCCTGCTGGTCCAGGGCGTAGCTTCTGGCCGCCAGGGCTTCGGGACGAAGCTTGATGGTGCCACGGATGCGGGAGGGAATGGGTGCGGTGACCTCGTTCAGATGCACCGTCAAGCCGTCCGGACCCCATTCCAGGGCGCTGGGTCCGATCACCAGGTTGTCCCGATCCCGCTGCATGTCGCCACGACCGCGCTCGGTCATGGCCCATCGCCGGGGGGCGTTACCGTAGAGGGCGACATTGATCGACACGTGATGACCGGGGTCTGGCGTGCCGCGACGGCGGGCGAGGGCATAGTAGGGTGAAAAGACGCTGCCGACGAAGGCGATCAGGGTGATGCCGTGGCGACCGTCGTCACTCCATGCGTCCAGATACCACCACAGATACCCGCCCGGGGTTACCGATTCCGAGAAGTCAGGTCCTGTATCACGGTCCGTGCCGCCAGTCGTCCCGACAGGGTCGCCATGGGTACTCCCGCCCCCGGATGCACGCTGCCTCCCGCCAGGTACAGCCCTGGTATCCGGCTGCGGCTCTCCGGTCGGTCGAACGACGCTCGCCATCCATGGGTCGCCCGGCCGTAGAGCGCGCCCCCCGTCGCCGGGAACAGATGCTCGAAGTCCGTCGGGGTGGTGATCATGTGTGGCGATTCGTTCAGGTCGATCTTCAGGCCACAGCGAGCCAGGAGCCTGAAGGTGCTCTCCTCGCATTGGGCAATCTCCGTGGGTTTGTAGTGATGTTGATCGCCGATTGGCGGGGCGTTGACCAGGCAGAGTAACCGCTCCGCGCCGGATTGTCCGTGACAATCATCATCCGTGCGGTCCTGGGCGCAGATATAGACCGTGGGTTCTCCGGGCAGGCGATGATGTTCGAAGATGTCCCGGAACTCCGCCTGGTAATCCCTGGAGAAAAAAACATTGTGCCGGATCAGGGGGAAGCCCTGGGGAATGGCCTTCAGGCTCCAGGTCAGGGCCGACAGGGAGCGTTGCCCGGGGTCCGGTCCCTGTGCGGCGCCGGCGATGTCGATGCCCAGGCGACCCCGTGCCAGGGCGCCCACATCCCCGTTGAAGATCACCAGGTCCGCATCCAGCGATGTGTTCTCGCCCAGGGTGACGCCGCAAGCCCGTCCCGCCCGGGTGTTGATGCGACTGACCCGGGTATCGAAAAGGAACTGCACACCCTGGGCGGCGGCCAGTTTGCAGAGTGCTTCAGGCAGGCGCGCCATGCCGCCCTCCACGGTCCAGACCCCCTCCTGCTCCACATGGGCGATGAGCATCAGGGTGGCGGGTGCCTGATAGGGGGAAGAGCCGCAGTAGGTGGAATAACGGCCGAACAGTTGTCGCAGGCGCGGGTCATGGAAATGCTTGCCCAGGGCGCGCCAGAGAGTGTCATAGGGGGATATACGGATCAGGTCTCCGATGCCCCTGAGGCCGGAGCGTCTTACCAGGCTGGCAGGTGTGGGGCGGGAATCCCGGATGAAGGTGTTTTCAAGGGTCCGGTAGGTTCGTCTTGCCCGCTGGCAGAACTCATTGAATCGCCGGGCTTCTCCCGGGCCGGAGAAGGTACTGATGGCGTCGGCGGATCGCTCCGGGTCGGCAAACAGATCCAGGCGCTCGGTCTCGCTCCAGGCATGACGGGCCAGGATTTCAAGGGGTCTGAGACGGATGTGCTGGTCCAGGCGGGTGCCCGCTGATTCGAACAGTTCATCAAACACCCAGCGCATGGTGAAAACGGTGGGGCCGGAGTCGATAGGGGCGCCGTCCACCATGACTTCCCTGATCTTGCCTCCGGGTTTTGAGGCCTGCTCCAGGACGAGCACCTCAATGCCCTGCCGGTTAAGCTCCAGTGCCGCGGCCAGTCCGGCAATGCCGGCGCCGACGATGATTGCTTTGGGATTGCGCACCTGATCCGTTGCCTCCTGCAAAGGCCTTTGACTCGACCGGGGGTTGTGTCTATGCTGAGCACCAAGCATAAGTGACAACCTAACCTTACACTACGGGGCGGAGGCAAACCATGGATGCCATGACGCGGATTGAGCAGGCTTTGAACCAGGCGTTGGCCCGCGGGGAGACCCCGGCCTGTCCGCCGCTGCTCGCCGAGGCGTTGAGGTATTCGGTCTTTCCCGGTGGTGCCCGGATTCGCCCCCAGTTGTGCATCGCCGTGGCCCAGGCCTGTGGTGATGACGCGCCGGAGCTTGCCGATGCGGCGGCCGCTTCCATCGAACTCATGCACTGCGCCTCGCTGGTGCACGACGATCTGCCCTGTTTTGACAATGCCGGCATGCGACGTGGCAAGCCTTCGGTCCACGCGGCCTACGGTGAGCGTCTGGCGGTGCTGGCGGGGGATGCGCTGATCATCATGGCCATGGAGACACTGGTACACAGTGCCGCCCAAAGGCCCGAGCGTCTGGCGCCGTTGCTGCTGACCGTGGGGCAGGGCGTCAGCGTGCCCTCCGGCATCATCCCCGGCCAGGCATGGGAATGTGAGCCGAATGTGGATCTGGCCCAGTACCAGCGCGCCAAGACCGGTGCCCTGTTTGCCGCCGCCACCATGGCTGGTGCCGTTGCCGCCGGCCATGAGCCCGCCGGCTGGCGTGCCCTGGGCGAGAAGCTGGGAGAGGCCTTCCAGGTGGCGGATGATCTGCGCGATGTGGCATCCAACCCGGAGGAGCTGGGCAAGCCGGTGGGCCAGGACGAGGCCCTGGGCCGTCCCAACGCCGTGGCCACCCACGGCATCAAGGGCGCCACCAAGTATCTCAAGCAATTGCTGGACGAGGCCATGGCTTCCATCCCGGCCTGTCAGGGCGAGGCGGAGTTGCGTGTGCTGCTGATGAAGAAGGCCGCCAAGTTCCTGCCCAAGGAATTGGCCCAGCAGGCCGCCTGATACGATCATGGCGCGCTGGCCAGGGAGGGTGAATGCCTTGTCCCGTGGTGCCGTCTGGCGGGGCCATATCCTGGCCCTGCGTAACCGGGTGCTGTCCAGTCCCCGTTTCCAGCGCTGGGCCGCTGCCTTCCCCCTGACCCGTCCTGTTGCCCGTCACCGTGCCCGCCGGATGTTTGACATCGTGGCGGGCTTTGTTTATTCGCAGGTCCTGTACACCTGCGTCCATCTGCGCATTCTCGAGTTGTTGCATGAGTCGGGGCCGTTGACCATCGGGGAGTTGGCCGCTCGGGTCGATCTGCCGGAGGAGTCTTGCCTGTTGCTGGCAAAGGCGGCCTCGTCGCTGGATCTGATGGAATATTACGGTCGTGGACGCTGGGGATTGGGGGCGCAGGGCGCGGCCATGATCGCCAATCCCGGTGTTGCCGCCATGGTTGAGCATCATGCCATGCTCTATGCCGATCTGCAGGACCCGGTGTCCTTGTTGCGGGCAGGCAAGACCGGTCAGACCCGGCTTGGTCGGTTCTGGGCCTATGCCGGGCAGGAGCCACCCAGTGGTCTGGATGGGGAGCGGGTTTCTGAGTACACGAGACTGATGTCCGTCTCCCAGCAGTTGGTGGCCGAGGAAATTCTGGATGTCTTTACATTCAGGGGTTATGCCCGGTTGATGGATCTTGGTGGTGGGAACGCCACGTTTCTCTCCGCGGTGGCCGGCAGGGTGCCGGGCCTGGAGCTGGTTCTGTTTGACCTGCCGGCGGTGGCCGAGAAGGCGAGGGCCCGCTTTGCGGAGCTGGGTCTGGAACATCGCGCAACAGCGGTGGGGGGGGATTTCTTTGCTGACCCGCTGCCGCGGGGGGCGGACCTGATCTCCCTGGTGCGTGTGGTCCATGATCACAATGATGACCATGTCCTTGGGCTGTTCCGCTCCATCAGGCAGGTCTTGCCGGCCCATGGCGCATTGCTTCTGGCGGAACCCATGTCCGGCACTTCCGGGGCTGAACCCATAGGAGATGCCTATTTCGGCATCTATCTCCATGCAATGGGTCGAGGTCGTCCCAGGACACCTGCGGAATTGGAAGAAATGCTTCTTAAATCAGGGTTTACGCGTGTTCGTCTGATCCCTACCAGAACACCTTTATTGACACGTGTCATGTTGGCTCAACCCTGACTGGGGGGTAGTGTTAGTTTGGGTTGACAACATTCCGGGTCACGCTAGACTTACACGCATATCTCGTAGGGCCAAATCCGGTCCCAGGCCAAGACCCTTATGAAAGCGACAGCCGTCGTCATCCAACAACCTGAATCCCTTGAAATTCGCGAGCTTGAGCTGACCGCTCCCGGTGCGGGGGATGTGGTTGTGGCGATTGACTGGAGCGGGATCAGTACCGGCACCGAAAGACTCCTCTGGACCGGCAAGATGCCCAGTTTTCCAGGTATGGGCTATCCCCTGGTGCCCGGCTACGAATCTGTGGGGCGGATCATCCAGGCGGGTCCGGAGTCCGGTTGCCAGGAAGGAGAGCAGGTCTTTGTCCCTGGTGCTTCCTGTTACGGTGAGGTCAAGGGGTTGTTCGGTGGTGCCTCATCCCGTGTAGTGGTGGCCGGCAGCAAGGTGGTCCCCATTCCCGAGCGCTTGGGTGAAGAGGGCGTGCTGCTGGCGCTGGCCGCCACCGCCTACCACGCCATTTTTCAGGGGCAGGCCGTGGATGCCCTGGCGCCTTCCCAATTGCCCGATCTCATTATTGGTCACGGTGTCCTTGGCCGTCTGCTGGCGCGGGTCGCCGTGGCGGCTGGCGCGGCCCCGGTGGTCTGGGAACTGAATGAATCCCGTGCGGCCGGTGCCGAGGGGTACTCCGTCATCCATCCCGACCGGGATGAGCGACGTGACTATCACACCATCATCGACGTCAGTGGCGACAGTGCCCTGCTGGATACCCTGATTGCCCGTCTGGCGCGGGGTGGCGAGGTGGTCCTTGCCGGTTTTTACAGCCAACCGCTTTCGTTTGCCTTCCCGCCCGCGTTCATGCGCGAAGCCCGGATCCGCTGTGCTGCCGAATGGCGCGCGCCCGATCTGGCGGCGGTGAAGGCGCTCATTGATTCCGGCCGACTGTCTCTGGGCGGCCTCATCACACACCGCCGCCCCGCAGCCCAGGCCGATGAGGCCTATCGGACGGCATTCGGTGATCCCGAGTGTCTGAAGATGGTGCTGGACTGGAGATCCAGCCAGTGAGCGGTGGTGGTCATACGACTTCCGTGTCCGTTGACGGGCTCAGGGGACAGATGAGTTCCCGGGCAGCGGCGGAAACGATCCTTCCTGAAGGGGATGAGCGCGTGCAAAGTGGTACAGCCAAAGAAACCCAGATCATCGCAATCTATGGCAAGGGTGGTATTGGCAAGAGCTTTACGCTGTCGAACCTGTCCTACATGATGGCCCAGCAGGGCAAGCGCGTCCTGCTTATCGGCTGTGATCCCAAGAGCGATACCACGTCCTTGCTGTTCGGCGGCAAGGCCTGCCCCACCATCATCGAAACCGCTGCCCGCAAGAAACTGGCGGGTGAGGAAGTGGAGATCGGTGATGTCTGCTTCAAGCGGGGTGGGGTGTTTGCCATGGAGTTGGGTGGCCCGGAAGTGGGGCGGGGCTGTGGTGGTCGCGGCATTATCCACGGTTTCGAAATCCTGGAAAAACTGGGTTTCCATGACTGGGGATTCGACTATGTGCTGCTGGACTTCCTGGGTGACGTGGTGTGCGGCGGCTTTGGTCTGCCCATCGCCCGGGACATGTGCCAGAAGGTCATCGTCGTGGGTTCCAATGACCTGCAATCCCTCTATGTGGTGAACAACGTCTGTTCCGCGGTGGAATACTTCCGCCGTCTGGGCGGCAATGTGGGTGTGGCGGGCATCGTCATCAACAAGGATGACGGCACCGGCGAGGCCCAGGCCTTTGCCCAGGCGGCCGGCATTCCCATCCTGGCTTCCATCCCCGCCAACGAAGACATCCGCAGAAAGAGCGCCAATTACCAGATCGTCGCCCATCCGGACGGCGAGTGGGGGCCGCTGTTCGAAGCCCTGGCGACCCAGGTGGCCGAAGCGCCGCCGCAGCGCCCCAAGCCGCTGACCCAGGATGAATTGCTGGGCCTGTTCTCCAGCGATGAAGTGGGTCGGGACGTGGTGCTTGAGCCGGCGACCTGGGAAGACGTCCATGGTCATGCCATGGTCAAGAAGCCATCCCTTGAGGTGATCTATGACGATGTCTGACCGACATCGCCACCTCATGGAGGCCACCCACCCCGATGTCGGTCGTGCCGGCGGTGGTGCTGTGTCTCCGGGTCAACCTCAAGATGCGACGCCTTCCGTGAAGATTGACAAGATTCCAGTGACCATTGAGACGGCGGCTCCCGCCTCCGGTTGCCATGGCGGCCGGGAAACCATGGCGGAGGCAGCGCGTGCCGCCGGTCAGAGCGAGACCCTGGATCAATACGCCCGGGATTATCCGGCGGGTCCCCATGACCAGCCGCAGAGCATGTGTCCGGCTTTCGGCTCGCTGCGCGTGGGTCTGCGCATGCGCCGTACTGCGACCATCCTGTCCGGCTCCGCCTGCTGTGTCTATGGTCTGAGCTTTACCTCCCATTTCTATGGCGCGCGGCGCACCATCGGATACGTTCCCTTCGATTCCGAAACCCTGGTGACCGGCAAGCTGTTCGAGGATATCCGGGAATCCGTGCATCAGGTGGCTGATCCTGCGGTCAATGACGCCGTGGTCGTCATCAATCTCTGTGTACCCACGGCTTCCGGGGTGCCGCTGCGGTTGCTGCCCAAGGATATCAACGGTGTGCGCATCATCGGCATCGATGTTCCCGGATTCGGTGTTCCCACCCATGCCGAGGCCAAGGATGTCCTGGCTGGCGCCATGCTCCGGTATGCCCGCGGCGAAGCCGAGCAGGGTCCGGTGCAGGCGCCTCGGGACGGACGCAAGGACAAGCCGACGGTCACCCTGATGGGCGAGATGTTCCCGGCGGATCCGGTGGGTATCGGCGCCATGCTGGAACCCTTGGGTCTTGCTGCCGGTCCCGTGGTACCCACCCGGGAGTGGCGCGAGCTGTATGCCGCGCTGGACTGCGCCGTGGGCGCTGCCATTCACCCCTTCTATACCTCGTGCGTGCGTGAGCTGAATGAGGCGGGTCGTGAAGTGGTCGGTTCTGCCCCCGTGGGCTATGACGGCACAGCTGCTTGGCTGGAGGCCATCGGCGAAGCCTGCGGCGTGGCCAGAAGCGCCGTTGACGCTGCCAAGAACCGCTTCCTGCCGGCGATCAAGGGTGCGCTGTCCGGTGCCCCGATCAAGGGTCGCATCACCCTGTCGGGTTATGAAGGCTCCGAGTTGCTGGTGGCTCGACTGCTGATTGAAAGTGGCGCGGACGTCCCTTACGTCGGTACCGCCTGCCCCAGGACCCGTTGGTCCGATGCGGATCGCGAGTGGCTGGAGAGCAAGGGTGTCCGGGTGCAGTTCCGCGCATCACTGGAACAGGATCTGGCAGCCATCGAAGAATTTGGTCCCAATCTGGCCATCGGCACGACGCCGGTGGTGCAGAAGGCGAAAGAGAAGGGTATTCCTGCCTTGTATTTCACCAACCTCATTTCCGCCCGTCCCCTGATGGGACCTGCGGGTGCGGGTTCCCTGGCTCAGGTGGTCAATGCCGCCCTTTCCAACCAGGCCCGCTTCGATCGCATGAAGGCCTTTTTCGAGGGTGTGGGTGAAGGACACGCCACGGGTGTCTGGGAAGGCGTTCCCCAGGATCATCCGGAGTTTCGCGAGCGCATGAAACGTCAGCGGCAGCGCGTCTCCGGACAGGCTGTTCCGGGGGAGGTGCGCTGATGTTTGTCCTGGATCTGGATCGTGCCGGCGGCTACTGGGGTTCAGTCTACGCCTTTACCGCCGTCAAGGGGCTGCAGGTCATCATCGATGGCCCCGTGGGTTGCGAGAACCTGCCGGTGACTTCGGTACTGCACTACACCGATGCCTTGCCACCCCATGAGTTGCCGGTGGTGGTGACCGGTCTGGGCGAGGAAGAACTGGGACAGACAGGGACCGAAGCCGCCATGAAGCGTGCCCATCAAGCCCTGGACCCGGATCTCCCTACCGTGGTTGTTACCGGCTCCATTGCCGAAATGATCGGTGGTGGTGTGACCCCGGAAGGCACAAACATTCAACGGTTTCTTCCGCGGACTATTGACGAGGATCAGTGGCAGAGTGCGGATAGGGCCCTAAACTGGCTGTGGACTGAATTTGGAAGCAAGAAGGTGCCGGCCCCAAAGGCACGCAAGGTCGGAGATAGACCGAAAGTCAATATCATCGGTCCCATGTACGGCACCTTCAACATGCCGTCCGATCTGGCGGAGATACGCCGTCTGGTGGAAGGCATTGGAGCCGAGGTCAGCATGGTGTTCCCATTGGGGACCCACTTGGCCGAAGTGCCCAGACTGGCGGATGCGGAAGTCAACATCTGCATGTATCGGGAATTTGGCAGGATGCTGTGCGAGACCCTGGACCGGCCTTATCTGCAGGCGCCCATTGGTCTACATAGCACCACTTTGTTCCTGAGGAAACTGGGTGAACTGCTCGGACTGGATCCGGAGCCGTTCATCGAGAAGGAAAAGCATACGACGGCCAAGCCCCTCTGGGATCTGTGGCGGTCGGTGACACAGGATTTTTTCGGCACGGCGACCTTCGGGATCGTGGCGACCGAGACCTACGCCAGGGGTGTCAGACACTTTCTGGAGGAGGAGATGGGAATGCCTTGCAATTTTGCCTACGCGCGCAGCGCCGGGGCAAAACCCGATAACCAGTCGGTGCGCAAGGCGATTCATGAAAAGACGCCGTTGGTGTTGTTCGGCAGCTACAACGAACGCATGTATCTGGCGGAAATAGGTGGGAGGGCGATGTATGTGCCGGCCTCCTTCCCCGGGGCGATCATACGGCGCCACACCGGTACTCCCTTCATGGGCTACGCCGGGGCGACGTATCTGGTCCAGGAAGTGTGCAACTCGCTGTTTGACGCGCTGTTCCACATCCTGCCCCTGGGAACGGAACTGGACAAGGTGGATGCCACCCCATCCCGGCTCCATCGGGAACTGCCCTGGGATGATGAAGCCAAGGCAGCGTTGGACAGACTGGTCGAGGCGTATCCGGTGCTGGTCCGGATCTCTGCCGCCAAGCGTCTCCGGGACGCCATTGAGGCGGCTGCGAGGCGAGAAGGTGAGGAAAGGATCAGCGTGGACAGGGTCACCAGGACCCACGCGGATGTGGCTGCCGGCAGGGCGGCCTGATCAGAAGACAAGCAGGGCAGGGCGATAGAGCGCTACCCTGGAACGGAAAGAATGGAAGCAGTAACCGCCCGACGGATGGATCCGACGGAGCGCAGCAGGTAACGGATTCGCGACTTTCTGGGCGTCGCCGCCTGTGCACGAGGTACCGCAAGGCGAAGTCGCCCAACCTCCCGGAGTCCGGGAGGTTATGGGTCGATCGTGAATGTGCTGTGACATGCAACTGGCATGTTCGTGTCTTCAGCCATCACCCGTTAGCCGGGTCTTTAACGGTATGACAGGTGACACGGTCGTGAGTTTCGTTATGGAGGCAGTTTTTTCCATGACGGTCGTGATCGCGTTGAGTCAACGCGGTATTTGCCAATAAGGCTCATTTGGAGGGTATTTAAATGGTTGACGAAACGAAAGGTTCGCTCTCTGGGCTCACCGAAGACGAGGCCATGGAGTTTCACGGTGTCTTCATGACCAGCATGATGGGCTTCCTGGCCGTTGCTGCCGTTGCTCACGTTCTGGCCTGGATGTGGCGTCCCTGGGGCGTGGCTTGGTAAGACCTCACACCTTTCCGGTGTGTTAGTCAGTACCGAGTCTTTCGAACCGAAGTTGTAAAAGTAGTTCCCTAAAATCAGAGGAGATTTCAACATGTGGCGTGTTTGGCTGCTGTTCGATCCGCGCAGAGCGCTGGTTGCCCTGTTCACGTTCCTGGCCGTGCTTGCACTGCTGATCCACTTCATCCTGTTGAGCACCGAACGCTTCAACTGGATGCACTCTGCGTCGGCTGTCGAAGCGACTCTGCAGGCTCAGGAAGGCGGTTCAGCACTGTCCTGATAGCGTCTGTAGCCACGGGTGGCGGACGGTTGCCGACAGCGATGTCGGCCCCGCTCCGCCCCCGGGGCCCTTCGCTAACAAGCGTGTTGAGAGTATAGGGCTAGGGCCGGAATCTCCGGCCTATGCCTTACTGACCGGAGGTTCTAGGAATGTCCATGCTGAGCTTTGAGAAAAGATACCGCGTACGCGGGGGGACGTTGATCGGAGGCGACCTATTTGACTTCTGGGTCGGGCCTTTCTACGTCGGATTTTTTGGGGTCCTAACGGCGTTTTTTGCGTTGTTGGGTACGCTCCTGATCGTCTGGGGTGCGGCTATGGGCCCAACCTGGAACATCTGGCAGATCAGCATCAATCCCCCCGACCTGAGCTATGGCCTTGGCTTTGCGCCCCTGACCGAGGGCGGGCTTTGGCAGATGATCACGATCTGTGCCTTGGGCGCATTCATCTCCTGGGCGCTGCGCCAGGCTGAGATTGCCCGCAAACTGGGTATGGGTCTGCATATTCCGATCGCCTTCTCCGTGGCGGTCTTTGCCTATTTCACGCTGGTTGTCATTCGCCCGGTGCTGCTGGGTGCCTGGGGTCATGGTTTCCCCTACGGCATCATGAGTCACCTGGACTGGGTGTCCAACACCGGTTATCAGTTCCTGCACTTCCACTATAACCCGGCTCATATGCTGGCCATCGCCTTCTTCTTCACCACGGCTCTGGCCCTGTCATTGCACGGTGGTCTCATCCTGTCCGCAACCAATCCCAAGAAGGGTGAACCGGTCAAGACGCCTGAATACGAAGATACCTTCTTCCGTGACGTCGTCGGCTATTCCATCGGTGCCCTCGGCATTCACCGCCTGGGTCTGTTCCTGGCCCTCAGTGCCGCCTTCTGGAGTGCCGTCTGCATCGTCATCAGCGGTCCCTTCTGGACGCAGAGCTGGCCGGAATGGTGGAACTGGTGGCTTGACCTTCCTATCTGGGCTTAATGTAAGGGGACCACAATGGCCGAATACCAGAACATATTTAACCGGGTGCAGGTCCAGGCAGAGCCTGAGGCTGGCGTACCCCTGCCGAATGGTGATCGTGAACGCATCGGGAAACCGTTGCTGTTCTATTGGGCCGGCAAACTAGGTAACGCCCAGATCGGGCCGATCTACCTGGGCTGGACCGGATTGGCATCCATCATGTTTGGTTTGATGGCAATCCTGATCATTGGTTTCAACTTCCTGGCCCAGGTCAACTGGGACGTCATTCAGTTTATCCGCCAGCTCTTCTGGCTGGGACTGGAGCCACCTCAGGCGCAGTATGGCCTGGGCATTCCTCCGCTGGCTGAAGGTGGCTGGTGGCTGATGGCCGGTTTCTTCCTGACCACCTCCATCCTGCTGTGGTGGGTACGGATGTATCGTCGTGCACGTGCGCTGAACATGGGTACCCATGTGGCCTGGGCATTTGCCGCGGCGATCTTCCTGTATCTGAGCCTTGGCTTCTTCCGTCCGATCCTGATGGGCGACTGGTCCGAAGCAGTACCGTTCGGTATCTTCCCTCACCTTGACTGGACCACGGCATTCTCTCTGAAGTACGGCAATCTGTACTACAACCCGTTCCACATGCTCTGTATTGCTTTCCTGTATGGCTCTGCTGTGCTGTTTGCCATGCACGGTGCAACGGTGCTGGCTGTGGGCCGGTTCGGCGGTGAGCGCGAGCTTGAGCAGATCACCGACCGTGGTACCGCTTCCGACAGAGCGATGCTGTTCTGGCGCTGGACCATGGGCTTCAACGCCACCATGGAATCCATCCATCGCTGGGGCTGGTGGTTCGCGGTTCTCGTACCGATCACCGGCGGCATTGGCATTCTGCTCACTGGCACGGTAGTCGACAATTGGTATCTGTGGGCGATCGATCACGGCGTGGCGCCGTCCTACCCGATCGTACATCCGAATGTCGAAGATCCGGCCATGCTTCAAGGGATGTCTCAATGAAAACGATGACGCGTAAAACGACGACAGTGGCGGCACTTGCCGGTGCCGCACTCCTGATGACCGGCTGTGAACTGCCCATCGGGATCGAAACCGAGCAGACCGGTTATCGCGGTCTGGGTATGGAGCAGGTGACAAAGCGCCATCTGGAAGCCATGAAGCGTAGCGGCATGGAGATTCCGGATCCTGAGCGTCCCGCGGCTGCCGCTGGCCCCCGTGCCGGTGACATCTACGAGAACGTGAAGGTGCTGGGTGACCTGAACATCTCCGAGTTCAACCGTCTGATGAATGCCATCACTGCATGGGTGGCGCCGGAAGAAGGTTGTAACTACTGCCATACGCCGGGCAACTTCGCTGACGAGGATGTCTACACGAAGATTGTCTCCCGTCGCATGCTGGAGATGACCTACACCATCAACAACGAGTGGACCGCTCATGTGGGCGAAACCGGTGTGACCTGCTACACCTGCCACATGGGCAACCCGGTGCCGGAAAACATCTGGTATGAGGACCCGGGCTTCAAGCAGGCCGGTGGTTTTGCTGCCAGCCGTATGGGTCAGAACCTGGCCGGTACCAACGTGGCTTCCGCCTCGCTGCCGAATGATGTCTTCACGCCCTTCCTGCAGGGTGATGAGCCGAAGAACATTCGTGTGACGCCGCGGACCTCGTTGCCGATGGGTGACAATCCGTACAATCTGGTGGACGCCGAGTGGGTGCATGGTCTCATGATCCACTTCTCGAAGGCCTTGGGTGCCAACTGCACCACCTGCCACAACACGAACAACTTCCCGGAGTGGCAGACCAGCCCTCCGCAGCGTGTGACGGCATGGCACGGCATCGAGATGGTTCGTGCGCTGAACAATCAGTACCTGAACCCGCTGCAGCCTGAATATCCGGATTATCGGCTCGGTCCCACGGGTGATGCACCCAAGACCAACTGCGCCACTTGCCACAATGGCTTCCAGCTTCCGCTGGATCGTGCGCAGATGCTGAAGGATTATCCGGAACTGAACCGGGTCAACCGCCGTGGCGGTCAGCCCGAGGCGACTACCAGCGCAGCTGCTGATGATGTAGAAGCCGAGGCTGTTGAAGGTTAACCTTCAATCAGTATCAGTTGGATGACCCGGATGGAACCGGGTGAACAGGGGGCCTTCGGGTCCCCTGTTTCGTTATGTGCCCGGAAACGGGTGCAAGGCATCGCGGCTTTGTGTATGTTTTAGCGGCCTGAAGCTGGTGACACAGCCCTGACAGGCACTGACGCGTGATGGCCCGAGCGGCCTTGTGAGGGATGGCAGTGGTTGGAAACCGAGGGTTCTTGATTGATGGCTTTAGTACCTGGCACTGGCTGCTGGGAGCTGCGGCAATTGTGATCGTGCTGGGGGGGCTCAAGACCATCAGCCATATTCTCACGCCGTTTCTAATGGCGGCCTTTCTGGCCATCATCTGCGCGCCACCGCTGACCTGGATGCAACGCCGGGGTGTCCCTGGTGCTCTGGCGGTGCTCGTTCTATTCTCGGTCGTGGGCTTTACCTTTTTCCTGCTGTTTCTGGCGCTCAGGGATGCGGCGGAAAGTCTTGCCGTCCAGGCGCCGCTGTACCAGACGCGGCTGACAGGCTGGCTGGAGCATCTGCGAGCGATGGCTGAAGCCCGTGGCCTGCCGGAGGATTTGCTACCGGAAAAACCAGCCTTGCCTGCCACAGCAACCATCACCAACGCAGCCAGGGCCATCGCCGGGGGAGTGGGGCAATTCACGGCCAGCACCTTTCTGGTATTGCTGGCCTTCATGTTCCTGCTGATGGAGGAGCGGGTTCTGGCGGCCAAGCTCAACGCGGCGTTCCCGGGGCGTCGGCGTGCCCGGGTAAGAATGCGGCGCTTTTTGCGCTCGGTCTATCATTACCTTGCCATCAAGACCGGTGCCAGTGTGGCCACCGGTCTGCTGGTGGGTATCGGGTTGAGCCTCATCGGCGTCGACTTCGCCATTCTCTGGGGAATACTGGCGGGACTGCTCAATTTCATCCCGACCATAGGCTCGATCATTGCCGCGGCCCCGGCGGTGCTGATTGCCCTGCTGGGCATGGGGATGACGGAGGCAGTACTGGTCCTGATCCTCTATGTGGTGGTCAACGTGGGCATTGGCAGCATACTCGAACCCAAGTTCATGGGGCGTACCCTGGGTCTGTCGCCACTGGTGGTGCTGGTATCCTTGCTGGTCTGGGGATGGGTATTCGGTCCGGTGGGCATGTTGTTATCCATTCCCCTGACCATGATTGCCAAGCTGGCACTGGAGTCCAAGCCGGACACGCGCTGGATTGGTATCCTCATGAGTGATCGGCCCAGAGGGAGCTAGCCACGTCCGTGGCCGGCTCGGGACATGCTTTTCAGGAGATCCGGATTTGATTCCCTTGATACTTTCAGGTGGTGCGGGTACGCGGCTCTGGCCCATGTCGCGCCAGCTTTTTCCCAAGCAGTTTCTGCCCCTGGCCGAACCGCAAAGAACCCTTCTTCAGGCGACCCTGGAGCGTCTGCCTCGGGGGGATGATCTGGGCCGACCGGTGGTGGTCTGCAATGAGGATCATCGTTTTCTGGTCGCCGAACAGTTGCGGGCCATGGGGGTGCAACCGGCCCGAATCATACTGGAACCCATGGGACGCAACACGGCGCCGGCGGTGGCGCTGGCCGCCCTGGAACAGATACAGGACGGCGCGGACCCGGTGCTGTTGGTGATGCCGGCGGATCATGTGATCGCGGATGTGGAAGCCTTTCGCAGCGCGCTGTCGACGGCCCGACTACGGGCGGAAAGCGGCGATCTGGTCACCTTCGGCATTGTCCCCACCGAGCCCCATACTGGCTATGGCTATATCCGTGCCGGTAACGGGGCGGAAGAGGAGGGGGCCTTGCCGGTACTGGAATTCGTGGAAAAACCGGATCAGCAGACGGCGGAAGGTTATCTTGCTGGCGGCGACTGTTTCTGGAACAGCGGCATGTTCGTGTTCCGGGCCTCGGTGTTTTTGCAGGAACTGGAGACCCATGCACCGGACATTCTTGCCGCCTGCCGCAAGGCACTGGAATCCGTTCAGGTGGACATGGACTTCCTGCGGGTTGACCGGGAAGCCTTCGCCGCCTGCCGCGGCGATTCCATCGACTATGCGGTGATGGAAAAGACCGGGCGGGCCGTGGTGGTGCCACTGCAGGCCGGGTGGAGCGACGTGGGCTCCTGGGCCTCCCTGTGGGCGGTGGGGGAGAGGGATGTCGACGGCAACCTGACCCATGGAGATGTCATCACCGTGGGGGCCAGAAACTGCTACGTCCACGGTAATCACCGCCTGCTGGCCGCCGTGGGGGTTGAAGATCTGGTGATCGTGGAAACGGCGGATGCGGTGCTGGTGATGCACAAGGACCGCGACCAGGAAGTCAAGGAGGTGGTGGCGCGGCTCAAGTCCCGTGGTCGTGAAGAGGCCGACATTCACCGTTGCGTGGCCCGGCCCTGGGGCACCTATGAGCGCATCGATGCTTCGGATCGTTTTCAGGTCAAGCGCATCACGGTCAAGCCGGGACAGACCCTGTCGCTGCAGATGCATTATCACCGGGCCGAGCACTGGATCGTGGTGCGGGGCACTGCGCGGATCACCCGGGGCGAAGAGGTGTTCGTGCTCACGGAGAACCAGTCCACCTTCATCCCCCTGGGTGTCACCCATCGTCTGGAGAACCCGGGCAAGATCCCCCTTGAGCTGATCGAGGTGCAGTCGGGAAGTTACCTGGGCGAGGATGACATCGTCCGCTTCCAGGATACCTACGGTCGCAGCTGACCCGGCGAGGGCGCCGCCTCAGGCGGCATCCTGCTTCGGGTTCAGGGCGCTGACCAGTCTCAGCACCGCCTGCACCCGCTGTTCCAGTGTTTCCATGGGTTCGAAGAATCTGAACTTGTCGGGGCCGTCGAGCCGATACCCCTGGGGATTGGACTGGAGCAGACGGATGACGTCGGCGGGATCCACGGCCGGGTCCGGATGAAAGAGCAATCGTCCACCCTGGGGACCCAGTTCCAGCTTGCGTACCCCCAGTGGTTGCAGTTTGAGCTTGAGCCGGGTGGCCTCCACCAGGTTCCTGGCCTGGGGCGGGAACAGCCCGAAGCGGTCGATCATCTCCACTTCCATTTCCCGTAGCTGTGCCTCGTCCCGGCAGCTGGCCAGCCGCTTGTAGAGGATCAGGCGGCCGTGGACATCCGGCACGTAATCGTCCGGCAGCAGGGCCGGCAGCCCCAGGTCCACCTCGGTGGTGTCGCCGGTCGAGGTTTCCAGGTCCGGGACCTTGCCTTCCTTGAGGGCCTTCACCGCCCGTTCCAGCAGTTCGTTGTAGAGGGTGAAGCCGATTTCCTGG
Source organism: Ectothiorhodospira shaposhnikovii (assembly GCF_016584105.1). Lineage (GTDB taxonomy): Bacteria > Pseudomonadota > Gammaproteobacteria > Ectothiorhodospirales > Ectothiorhodospiraceae > Ectothiorhodospira > Ectothiorhodospira shaposhnikovii. The sequence continues at coordinate 74,799 of NZ_NRSM01000019.1, forward strand.
ATCTGGCCGCTCTGTTCATCACCCAGCAGTTCTCCCGCCCCCCGGATTTCCAGGTCATGGCTGGCCAGGGTGAAGCCCACGCCCAGGTCTTCCAGGGATTCGATGGCTTCCAGGCGCTTGACGGCATCCGGCGTCATGCCGGAGGGGTGCGGCGTGATGAGATAGGCATAGGCCCGGTGGTGACTGCGCCCGACACGGCCCCTGAGCTGGTGCAACTGGGACAGCCCCAGCTTGTCCGCCCGGTCCATGATGATGGTGTTGGCCGTGGGCACGTCGATGCCGGTCTCGATGATGGTGGTACACACCAGGATGTTGTAACGCCGGTGGTAGAAGTCGAGCATCACCTGTTCCAGCTCCTTCTCCCGCATCTGCCCATGGACGATGCCGATGCTGGCGGAAGGGATCAGTTCCGCCAGTTCGCGGGCGGCCTTGTCGATGGTGTCCACCTGGTTGTGCAGGTAGTAGACCTGGCCGCCGCGCCGGATCTCGCGCAGGCAGGCCTCCTGGATCAGGGCATCGTTGCGCTGGCTGACGAAGGTCTTGATGGCCAGTCGCTCTTCCGGCGGGGTGGCGATGATGGACAGATCCCTGAGTCCCGACAGGGCCATGTTGAGGGTGCGCGGGATGGGAGTGGCGGTGAGTGTGAGCATGTCTACCTCGGCCCGCAGGGCCTTGAGCCGCTCCTTGTGCCGCACCCCGAAACGCTGTTCCTCGTCGATGATCACCAGCCCCAGGTTCTTGAATTTGAGATTGCCCTGGATCAGCTTGTGGGTGCCGATGACGATATCCACGCGCCCGTCTTCCAGGCCTTCCATTACCGCCTGCTGCTGTTTCTGGGAACGGAACCGGGACATGGACTCGATGCGGATGGGCCAGTCGGCGAAACGATCGCGGAAATTCTGGTCGTGCTGCTGGGCCAGCAGGGTGGTGGGTACCAGCACCGCCACCTGCTTGCCGTCCTGGACCGCGACGAAGGCGGCGCGCATGGCCACCTCGGTCTTGCCGAAACCCACGTCACCGCAGACCACCCGGTCCATGGGGCGTTCGGATGCCATGTCCGCCAGTACGGCCTCGATGGCGGACAACTGGTCCGGGGTTTCCTCGAACGGGAAGGCGGCGGCAAAGGCTGAGTATTCATCGCCATGGGGCTGGTAGGCGTGCCCCTTGCGGGCGGCTCGCCGGGCATAGATGTCCAGCAGTTCCGCCGCCACGTCCCGGGCCTTTTCCGCCGCTTTGCGGCGGGCTTTGGCCCAGGTATCCGTACCCAGCTTGTGCAGTGGGGCGTGCTCCGGATCGGAACCGGTGTAACGGCTGATCAGGTGCAGGGAGGAGACGGGCACATACAGCTTGTCACCGCCGGCATATTCCAGGGTGAGAAACTCGGTTTCCTGGCCGCCGACGGTGAGTTTCTGCAGGCCCAGATAACGGCCCACGCCGTTGTCCTCATGGACCACGGGGGCGCCGGGGTGCAGGTCCGTCAGATTGCGGATGACCGCATCCGCGTCCCGGGTGGGGCGATGACGGCGCCGTTCCTGGCGGACCCGGCGACCGAACAGACTGGATTCGGTCAGGACCGCCAGACCGGACTGGGGCAGATACAGGCCGTCATCCAGCGGCGCCACGGTCATGCACAGGGGCTGCTCCGCGGCAAGGAAGGCCTGCCAGGAATCCACCGGGGTGGGCAGGATGCCGAAGGGGCGCAGGGTGTCCAGCAGGACTTCCCGTCGTCCGGCGGATTCGGCGGTGAACAGGACGCGTCCGCTAAAACCCTCCAGAAACCGTTGCAGGCCCTGGGCGGGCTCGTTCTGGCGGGGATGAATCCGCAGGTCGGGCAGGGCCGCGGTTTCCATATTGCACAGGCCCGCGCCGGTATCGGGCAGTGCCATGGCCTGGATCTGCAGATGCCGGCCCCGTGCCCATTGCCGGGACAGGGTTTCCGGGTCCAGGAACAGGCTGTCGGGGGGGAGCAGGGGGCGTTCCCGGTCATGGCGACGCTGTTCATGGCGATGGGCCACCTGATCGGCAAAGCCTCGGGCTGCCGTGTCCGTGTCGCCTGTCTGGATGAACAGGGTGTTGTCAGGCAGGTAGTCGAACAGGGTCTCTGTGTGATCGAAGAACAGGGGCAGGTAGTATTCGATTCCCGCCGGGGCGGCCCCCTGGCTCACCTCCCGATAGATCAGGCTGGCCTGGGGGTCGCCTTCAATGAGGGTTCGATAGCGTTGGCGAAAACCCTTGATACCCGCTTCGTTGAGGGGGAACTCATGGGCGGGCAGGAGGCGTATTTGCGGGACTGCGTCGCGGGAACGCTGGGTTTCCGGGTCAAAGGTGCGGATGGACTCGATCTCGTCATCCATCAAGTCGATACGATAAGGCACCTCGCTGCCCATGGGAAACACATCCAGCAGGGCACCCCGTACCGTATACTCACCATGTTCCATCACCTGGTTTACATGCCGGTAGCCCGCTTCTTCAAAGCCGTTTCGGAGTTTTTCCCGATCAACGCGTTCTCCCTGAGACAGGAACAGGCACTGGGACTGCAGCCAGGCCCTGGGCGCCAGCCGTTGCATGAGAGTAGTTACCGGGATGATCAGGGCCCCTTGCCTGAGGGAGGGTAGCCGGAACAGAGCTTCCAGGCGCCGGGAAACGATATCTTCATGGGGAGAAAAGACATCGTAGGGCAGGGTCTCCCAGTCCGGCAGGGCAAGGATGTCCCGGGTGTTGCCCAGGAAAAAACCCAGCTCCAGTTCCAGGCGTTCGGCGGTCTGGGTATCGGGGGTTACTACGACGCTCAGGCCCCGGTGATGCTCCAGGGCAGTGGCCACGGCCAGCCCCAGGGCGGCACCGTAAAGTTGCCCCCAGTGGGCACTTTGGTTTTCATGGGGCAGGGCGGGGGG